>JASHNS010000005.1 GCA_030041515.1 Acidobacteriaceae bacterium
GTTCGAACTGAGCCACAGATACGCGCGACTGTCTTCCAGAATCCCCAGCACCCGCTGCGGCAGTTCATCTGATTTGACCGCGACGATATGCCCGTCCGCCATGCGATCCAGACCGGCGTCGTTGGTTCCGATCCACAGTGTGCCCTCGCGATCCGCGTAGAGCGAGGTGACGACATCGCTGGATAGGCCATCCTTCGTTGTGAAGTTGCGGAATTGTCCGTTGCGATAGCGCGTGAGGCCGCCCCGCGTGCCGATCCACAAATTACCGACGCGATCGTTGGCCATGGCGCCGATGAGGTCGCTGCCCAGGCCGTCGAGCGTGGTCCAGGTGGTGAACGTGCCGTTCGCGTAGCGCGAAAGCCCGTGGCTCGTCCCAATCCACAACGCGCCATGCGGACCAAAGTGCAGGGAACGGATGAAGTCGTCGGCCAGCCCGTCGGCGGTGGTGTAACTGTCCACGTTCGAGCCTCGCACCAGGTCCAGCCCGTCGGGCGTACCCACCCATACATCGCCATTCGCGTCGGCTGCCAGGGCCAGCACTATGTTGCTGTCCAGTCCCTGCGCCGTCGTGACCGCGTGGAAATGGCCCTGATGCCAGACGTTCAGGCCGCCGCCGTTGGTGCCTGCAGCCACGTCTCCGTCTGGACTTTGCGCCAGGGCCAGGACGTTCTCCTGCGTGAGGCCTTCCTGCGCTGTCAGTGTGAAAAACTTCCGGTCGCGCAGCACTGCCAGCCCGCTGGATGCGGTGCCCAGCCAGAGATCGCCCTCGCGATCCTCAGCCGCCGCCAGGATCGATTCGGTCTCGCGCGGCAACGCTGAACTGTTGCCATCGGGCGTGATTCTCATGAGTCCCTGCGCGGTGGCGGCCCACATCATGCCTTCGCGATCACAGAAGAGAAACGTGACAGCGCCCGTCGCTGCGCCCACTGCGCGGACGCCTTCGCTTCCAGCAACATAGAGCCCGCTCGCGGTCGCGATCCATATGCGCCCGGAGCCGTCCGCGGCCAGCATCTGCACCGTACCGGGAACATCCACGGTGCGGCAGGCTGTCGTCGAGCAGGCTTCCAGCCCGGAGCGCAACCCCGCCCAGGCCATGCCGCTGCCATCCACGGCGAGAGCATGCACTTCGCCGGCTATGCCGACTGGCCGGAATCCCTGGCCGGCGGAGGCCCGCATCAGCCCCTGTTCCGCTCCGAGCCAGAGAGTGCCATGTGGGCCCGCAGCCATTGCGCTGCTTTCCGTCAGATTGTATTGGCCGAGGGGGACCGCCACCGCGTGTGAAGCGCCGCGATCGATGCGGAAGAGTCCCGCTGCGCTGAGCACCCACACCGATCCGCGTTCGCTCTCCGGCGCCTCCGAGCTCGTATCGCACCACGTCCGCCAGATCTGCGTAGCGGGCACGCCATGCTCCGGCCCGAATCTTTCGATTCTGCCGTTGCGCAGGACCGCCAGGCCGCCGGAAGTGCTGATCCACAAAGCGCCCGTCGCATCGTCGGTCAGGCCGTCGATCAAATCGCTGGGCAACGCTGGCGTGTTGGCATGGTTGAAGACCGCGAACTCCGCGCCGTCGAAGCGCACCAGGCCGCCCTCGGTGGCGATCCACAGGAAGCCATCGCGCGCCTGCACGATGGCATGCACGGTGCTCTGGGGCAAACCGGAGTCCGTTTGCCACGACTGATAGCCATAGTGAGCCAGCGCCGTATGCGGGTCGAGGGCGAACGCAGGCAGGGCCGCGAGTGCGAGCAACACGCCGAGTATGGCCGAAAATCCTGCCGGAAACGCCCGCAGCCTGAGCATGAAGAGTGCCTGCAATGATGCTACATCCCGATGCAAGGCCTGCTCGCGCGGACGCTTCGCCGGTTACTGCCTGCGCTTGCGGCCGTCAGAGGAACGCCGCACCTGCACTTTTTCCGCTGCCGCGGGTCCAATGGTGAAACGGCCGGCAGAGGTCTCGATGGCCAGCGTCTTGTCATAATTGCATGCGAGCACGCGCACGGTGCCGCCGGGCTCAATGCCGGTGCGATGCAGGAACCTGAGCAGCCCCGGGTCGCGCTCGTAGAGGCTGGTCACCGTGTAGGCAGCGCCCTCGGGCGCTTCGGCCAGCGGACGCACGCCGCGGCGCCTGCGCGTTTCCGGGCTCTCAGGCAGCACCGCGTTGCCGTGGGGACACGAGCCTTTCTCGCCGAGCTTGCGGCTGAGCAGCGCCTCGAAGGCCGGCGAGACGGCGTGCTCCAGGCGCTCCGCTTCGTCGTGGACCTCGTACCACGGCATGCCGAAGATCTCAGACAGCATGCGCTCGATGAGGTGATGCCGCAGCGCGGTGCGATACGCGGCCTCGTGGCCTTTGGGCGTCAGCTTCACCACGCCGTCGGCCTTGACCTCGACGTAGCCATCGCGCGTGAGCCGCCGCAGCGCCATCGAGACGGCCGGGGGGGAGACGGCGAGCCAGTGTGCGAGCGTCGCCGAGATGACGGTCTGCCCCTCGCTCGCGGCTTCCAGGATCGCCTTGAGGTAGTCTTCGCGGGAGACGCTGATGGCAGGCTTCATTGGGTATTAGCTTACCGCTGAAGGGCTTTCGGGCAGCGAACGGATTCGGGCGCACCATCCCGTACAATAACCAAAGCCTTTTTACGCAATGGATCCCGTGTCGAACTCATCTTCTCCTCGTAAGCGCGTGCTGAGCGGCATGCGCCCCACCGGCAAGCTCCACCTGGGCAATTACATGGGAGCGCTGCACAACTGGGTGCGCCTGCAGGACCAGTACGAGTGCTACTTCTTCATCGCCGACTGGCATGCGCTCACCACCGACTACGCCGATCCGTCGCAGATTCCGGCCAACACCCGCGAGGTCATCCTCGACTACCTCGCCGCCGGTCTTGACCCGGAGAAATCTGTCCTCTTCGTCCAGAGCAAGGTCAAACAGCACGCCGAGTTTCATCTGCTGCTGTCGATGATTACGCCGCTGGGCTGGCTGGAGCGCGTCCCCAGCTACAAGGAGCAGCAGGAAAACCTGACCGGCAAGGATCTGAGCACCTACGGCTTCCTCGGGTATCCGTTGCTCCAGGCAGCGGACATTCTGATCTACCAGCCGGATTTCGTTCCCGTCGGCCAGGATCAGGCCGCGCATGTGGAACTGACGCGCGAAGTGGCGCGGCGGTTCAACCAGTTCTACAAGAAGCAGCCAGCGGGCCGCGCCGAGTCTTCCAATGACGAGCCAATCCTCCCCGAGCCGCAGGTGCTCCTGACGCCCTCGCCCAAGCTGCCGGGCACCGACGGCCGCAAGATGTCGAAAAGCTACGGCAACACGATCCTGCTCAGCGATCCCGAGCCGGAGATTCGTGCCAAGCTCAAACCCATGGTCACCGATCCCGCGCGCATTCGCCGTAAGGATCCTGGCAATCCCGACAAGTGCCCGGTCGGCGATCTGCACAAAATCTTTTCGAGCCAGGAGACGGTGGCGAAGGTCTACGACGGCTGCACCACAGCGGGCATTGGTTGCATCGAGTGCAAAACATGGGTGGCCGACGCAATCGTTGCGCATCTCGCGCCCATCCAGGAGCGCCGCGCGCAGTTCGAGCAGAAGCCGGCGCTGGTGAAGGAAATCCTTGCGGCCGGCGATGAACGCGCCCGTACCCGCGCCGAGCAGACCATGCAGGAAGTCCGCGCCGCCATGGGGCTCGCCGAATCCACGCAGGGGGTTGTTGCTCCATGACGGAAGATACCCCTACGCCTTCCAGCCAGCCCGAAGCGCCGCAGTCGTCCGACGCCACCGCGCCCGCGTCCGACGCGGTTCCGGTCGCGTTCCCTAAAAAGAAGGCGGAAGAAGACTCGGCCTTCCCCTTTTCCGTCACCGTCGGCCAGGTCTACGACGGGCCGCTGGACCTGCTGCTCGATCTCGTGCGCAAGCAGAACATCGATATCTACGACATCCCCATCGCCAAAATCACGGCGCAGTTTCTCGCCTACGTCGAGCACCTCAAGGCCTCCGACGTCGACACCGCCGGCGAGTTCATCTACATGTCGGCGCTGCTGATCCACATCAAGAGCAAGATGCTGCTGCCGCGCTCGCCCGCCGAGACCGCCGAAGAAGCCGAGGATCCGCGCCGCGAACTGGTGGAGCGGTTGCTCGAGCACGAGCGCTTCCGCAACGCCGCGCAGATGCTGCAGCAGAAGCGCCAGCTGGAAGAAGCGACGTGGACCAATCCCGGCATCCGCGAGTTCCGCAAAGAGGCCGAAGACGATCAGGAAATCGCCGCCGACACGCTCGATCTCGTCCGCGTCTTCCGCCAGGTGCTGGAGCGCGCGAAGAGCCGTCCCATCCTCGACGTGCAGGAGGACGCGGTCACCGTGCGCCAGATGATCGAGTTCGTGCGCCGCCGCCTGATGATGGAAGACCGCCCGGTCGCGCTCTCGAAGCTGCTCGCGCACACGCGCTCCACCGGCGCGGTCATCGCCATGTTTCTGGCGCTGCTGGAGCTGGTGCGGCTGCAGGCCATCCTGCTGCGCCAGGACCGCGCCTTCGCGGAGATCTACATCAAGAAGGACGAGCAGTTCGAGCAGGCGATTCAGGACCGTCTGAGCGTGCGCGACGACTGGACGTAAGCTGAGTGGTATCCGGCCGTATGGCCCTTGTGGAGCAGCCTGGGAAAGTGAGGCGTGATGCGTACGAGATTCCTGCAACCAGCGATCGGGCTCCTGCTCGTCTTCGTCCCCTGTGGATGGGCGCAGCGCGCGCGTTCCTGCGCGGACCTCGCGCATTTCACCGCGCCGGGGGTCGCGATCAGCAAAGCCCAGGCCCTTCCCGCCGGCAGCAGAATGCCCATTCCGTTCACCGCGCCGCCGCAGTACGTGGTCGCGCCCGCCTACTGCCGCGTTGAGGGCGTCATCGACCAGCGCATCGGCGCCGGCAGCCAGCCGTTCGGCATTCACTTCGCGCTGGCCATGCCCGACCGCTGGAACGGCGATTTCCTGATGCAGGGCGGCGCGGGCGGCAATGGAATTGTGTACGCGCCGATTGGCCTCACCGCCGCCGGAGACACGCCCGCGCTGCTGCGCGGCTACGCAGTCGTGAGCACGGATACCGGCCACACCAGCCACAATGGCGCCTTCGACTTCAGCTTCGTGAAAGATCAGCAGGCTTATCTGGACTTTGCGTATCAGGCGAATCCCGAAGTGGCCGCGCTGGCTAAACAGATCATCGCGCAGCACTACGGCAGGCCCGCTGCTTATTCGTATTTTGTGGGCTGCTCCACCGGCGGGCGCGAAGGAATGATTCTCTCCCAGCGCTTTCCCACCGTGTTCAACGGGATTATTGTTGGCGATCCCGCGATGCGCACCGGCCTGTCGAATCTGGCGATCGGGCAGTGGATCCCGGCCGCGTTCAACCAAATCGCGCCGCGCGATGCCGAGGGAAAGCCCGTCATCGCCGAGGCCATCACGGATGCCGATCGCAAGCTGATTGTCGATGCGCTCATGAAGCAATGCGATGGCGTCGATGGCGTCGTGGACGGCATGATCTCCAATCCGCTCGCCTGCCATTTCGATCCCGCGGTCCTCACGTGCAAGCCCGGCGAAACCGGTTCGTGTCTGGCGCCCGCCAAAGTGGCCGCGATCAGGAAAGCCTTCGGGGGACCGAAAACGTCCCAGGGAATCCAGGTCTATCCCGGCTTCCTCTACGATGCCGGCATTGCGGCTACGTCGGGCATCCCGGGAATTCTGGTGCCGGGCCCGGGCATCTTCGGGCCTCCGCCGACGGCCACGCATGTCGACGTCGAGGCTGAGGCTCTGAAAGCCGTGCAGCCGCTCGTCGACTCCATGGCGACCAACCTCTCCACCTTTGCCGCGCACGGCGGAAAGCTGATTTTTTACCACGGCGACAGCGATCCGTGGTTCTCGCCCCTCGATACTGTCGACTACTTCAAAGAAATGGCTGCGGCCAACGGCGGCCTTGCCGCGGTGTCGCAATGGAGCCAGTTCTATTTCGTTCCGGGCATGAGCCATTGCGGCGGCGGCCCTTCGCTGGATCGCTTCGACCTGCTCACCGCGCTCTCCAACTGGGTAGAGAAAGGCGTGACGCCGCAATCGGTGATCGCCACGGGAAAGGCATTTCCGGGCCGCAGCCGTCCTCTGTGCCCCTATCCACAACACGCCCAGTACAAAGGGGAAGGCAATACGCAGGATGCGGGCAATTTTGCCTGCCGCTGATGAGTCCGTAACCCGCACAAAATCAACCGACTGAAGCAATCAAAATGCGTGCTGTTCCTGTGCATAACCCGGTCCATGCCCGGTCGGCCAGCAGGCCCCACTCTGTACTCCAAGTCGCAGAATTAAGGCAGCTTGCATCCAATCTCTGCCGATAATCCCCGTTGGTAATTTGGCCCAACCCGCTCCGCCGACCTAGAATGGACTTCGGACCCTTCATGGACCCGGCGCTAGCCATCGCCGAGCCCCCTCCGCAACTGATGGAGGTGGGCTCGCACCAGCGAGAAACGAAGCTGAGCCGGCCTACCGGCAAAGCTGGAACATTTGTTTTTCTGCTGGCGTTGGTCGTCGGCTTTGGTTTTGTCGCCGTCCAGTTCCATCGCGATCTTGCCTCCGCCGCGGCGGTATCTCCGTGGACCTGGGTGGTGCTGGGCGCGGCGCTGACCATTGCGCTGGGCTTTCACTTCGTCAACGGATTCCACGACACCGCCAACGCCGTCGCTACCGTCATCTACACGAACACGCTGCGCCCCGGCCCGGCGGTCGTCTGGTCGGGCATCTGGAACCTGGTCGGCGTGCTCACGTCGTCGGGCGCGGTGGCCTTCGCCATCCTCGCGCTGCTGCCGGCGGACACGATCCTGCAGGCGGGCAGCCGCGCCGGCTTCTCGATTTTGTTTGCGCTGCTCATTGCCGCGCTCGTCTGGAACCTCGGCACGTGGTGGCTCGGCCTGCCCGTCTCCAGCTCGCACACGCTCATCGGATCCATCATCGGCGTCGGCCTCGC
This sequence comes from Acidobacteriaceae bacterium, assembly GCA_030041515.1. Taxonomy (GTDB): domain Bacteria; phylum Acidobacteriota; class Terriglobia; order Terriglobales; family Acidobacteriaceae; genus Palsa-343. Next base: position 6,986 of record JASHNS010000005.1, read on the forward strand.
CAACCAGTTTCTGGGCGCGCATCCCGGCGCCAGTGGCGTGAACTGGGGACAGGCCCGGAGCGTCTTCGAGGTTCTTCTCATTTCACCTATCGTCGGATTCGGCGGCGCCGCGCTGCTGCTCCTGCTGCTGCGCCGCTTCGTGCATAATCCCGCGCTCTACCAGGCGCCCAAAGGCGACGAGCCCCCGCCGTTCTGGATTCGCTGCCTTCTCATCCTCACCTGCACCGGCGTGAGCTTCGGCCACGGTTCCAACGACGGACAAAAGGGGATGGGCCTGATCATGCTCATCCTCATCGGCACCGTGCCCACGGCCTACTCGCTGAACCACACCATGGGCCAGGCGCAGCTCCAGCGCTTCGCAACGGTTTCCCAGCGAGCCGAGGAGATTCTCGTCAGTCATCTGCCGCCGCTCGACCCCTCTGTGCCGGACCCGCCGCCGCAGGTTGTGCTCTCCAGCTACATCCGCAGCCGGCAGTTCACGCCGGAGACGCTCGCCGCGGCCGCCACGATGACGTCGCAGATCCAGACCGAAGTGGCGCGGTACCACTCGCTCACCCAGGTGCCGGCGAGCGAACAGCGGCAGCTCCGCAACGACATGTACGTCACCAGCGACGCGCTGCATCTGCTCGATCGCGCCCCGCAGGCCAGGTTCACGCCCGCGCAGTCGCACGCGCTCGAGAGCTACCGCGGCCAGCTCGACGATGCCACCCGCTTCATTCCCACGTGGGTGAAGGTTGCCGTGGCGCTGGCGCTCGGGCTCGGCACCATGGTGGGGTGGAGGCGCATTGTCGTCACTGTGGGCGAGCGCATCGGCAAGCAGCACCTGACCTACGCGCAGGGCGCGGTGGCGGAAATCGTAGCCGCCGCGACGATTATTGGCGCGAACATGCCCGTCTCCACCACGCACGTGCTGTCCTCCGGCGTCGCCGGGACCATGACCGCCAACGGCAGCGGCCTGCGCAAGATCACCATCCGCAATATCGCACTGGCATGGGTTCTCACGCTGCCCGCCGCGGCACTGCTGGCCGCGGCCATCTTCTGGGTCCTGCATCTGATCGGCTGATCCTCGGCATCCAACGCCAGACCTCCGATATCATCCATAAAGCGCCGTTCCCCTGGGCGCAAACTTACGACATGAGCCTGAAGGCCCGAATCGAAGCTGTCATCTACGCCGCGGAAGAGCCCGTCACGCTTGCCGCCCTCGCCTCCCTCTTTCGCGACGAAGCCCTCGCCGTGCGCGCCGAGCGGCTCGCCGCAGCGCCTGCGGAAGCTCTTGCCAGGGATTCAGCCGACGCCGAAGTAGCCACACCGGACTTCGCGGTCGAGCCCCAGCCGGTCGCCGACGCGAGTGCCGAGGAATCAAGCCAGGCTGGCGAAGCGCAACAATCGGATTTGACCTCGTCTGCTGCCGATGAGCAACCGCCCGCAACACCGGCGCCGGAGGACGAAAAGAAGGCCGCGCGCCAGCGCGACCGCGAAGCGCGCGACGAAATCCGCCGCCTGCTCGACGAGCTCCGCGCCGAATACGCGGCCGCCGACCGCGGTATCGAAATCCGCGAAGTCGCCGGCGGCTATCGCATGGCCACCCGCGCCGAGTATCACGACGCGGTGCGCGCCTTCATCAAGACGCTCAAGCCGCCGATGAAGCTCTCGCTGCAGGCGCTGGAGACGCTGGCGGTGATCGCCTATAAGCAGCCCGTGACCGCGCCCGAAATTGGCGACATTCGCGGTGTCGACTCCTCCGGCGTGCTCGGCTCGCTGATCGCGCGCAAGCTCATCTCCACGGCCGGCCGCAAGCAGGTACTCGGCCGCCCCATCCTCTATAAAACAACGAAGGAATTCCTTCTGCGCTTTGGCCTGAAGGATCTGGCCGAGCTGCCTTCGATGGAGGAGTTTGAGAAGATGGCCGGCGAGCTGGCCGAAGCCGAGGAAGCAAATGCCGCGCCTCCCGCTACGGAAGGCGAGCTGCAGTTTGCCGAAGACGAAGCCGTGGAGCAGGCCGCCGATGAGGTGCGCGCCGAAGAGGCCGCCGAGCCCGCGGCGGAAGACCTCTCGCCAACCACGAGCGCTGAGGGCGAGCCGGCCGCTCGCAAGGACCCGTCGTGACCGAGGAAACGGGAGCCGGCGTGCAGGAGCGCCTGCAGAAAATTATTGCCGCCGCGGGCATCACCTCGCGCCGCAAGGCCGAGGAGCTTATCGCCTCCGGTCGCGTGCAGGTGAACGGGCAGGTGGTGACCCAACTGGGCACGAAAGCCGATCCGGCGCACGATCACATCCGCGTGGATGGCAAGCTGCTCCACACCGCGGAACGCCCCCGCTACTTCGTCCTGAACAAGCCGCGCGGCTACGTGACGACCGCGAGCGATCCCGAAGGCCGCCCCACGGTGGCACAATTTTTTGCAGGCAAGGAGCGCGTCTTTCCCGTCGGCCGTCTGGACTTCTCCAGCGAGGGCCTGCTGCTGATGACCAACGACGGCGCGCTGGCCAACGCGCTGACCCGCGCCGCGGCGCGCGTGGAGAAGACCTATCTGGTCAAGGTCAGCGGCAAGCCGTCTGAAGCCGCGCTCAACCAGCTCCGCCACGGCGTAATGATCGATCGCGGCACCCAAATCGGCCGCCCCGGCGCGCCCCAGCGCGATCACGGCCGCGTGATGACGGCTCCCGCGCGCCTGCGCCTGCTACGCGACGCAGACAATCCCTGGTATGAGATGGTGCTCATCGAGGGCCGCAACCGCGAAATTCGCAAAATGTTCGAGGAGGTCGGCCACCACGTCGAGAAGATTCGCCGCGTGGGCTACGGCCCGCTGGTGCTTGATCTCGAACCCGGCCGCACCCGCGAGCTGACGCTCGACGAAGTCGCCGCGTTGCGCCGCGCTGCGGAGGGCAAAGGCCAAAAACCCCGGAAGAAGATGCCCGCTCCGGGCAAAAAGCCGGAGTTTCGCCGCAAGCAGACAACCGGGACCCGCAGCGAATCGAGCGCGCAGGGCAGGGAACAACGCACTCGCCAGCGCACCCGAAGGCGCGAAAGGTAATCTAATCTTTCGAGGAGCCTCCTGATGATGGCCAAAGCCACGTTTGCCGCCGGATGTTTCTGGGGTGTTGAAGCGCGGTTCCAGCAGTTGCCCGGCGTTACCGCGACCGCCGTGGGTTACGAGGGCGGGACGCTGGAGCGCCCCACCTATCACGACGTCTGCACCGACCGCACCGGCCACGCCGAGGCTGTCGAGATCGACTACGACCCGGACAAGATCACCTACGAGCAGCTGCTTGAGGCGTTCTTCGCGCTGCACGATCCCACGCAGATGAACCGCCAGGGGCCGGACTGGGGCACGCAGTACCGCAGCGCCATCTTCTTTCACTCGCCGGAGCAGGAGCTGGCTGCGAAAGCGTTCATCGCGCGCCTGACCGAGGAGAAGCGCTTCCCGAAGCCGATCGTGACCCAGGTTGTCCCCGCGCAGACGTTTTGGCGCGCCGAGGAATACCACCAGAAATACCTGGAGAAGCGCGGCGCAGTGAGCTGCCACATCTAAGGCGTTTCCCGGATGGCGAGTTGTCGCGGCTTCCGATCGAGCCGCGTCAGCAGCGCAACCGTTAGCCCAATACAGAACACCAGCGCCAGCACGCCGCTCACCCGCGAGGCCAGCGTCATGGCGGCGTGCGCGCGCGCCACCCGCGTCAGCGGCAGCACCACGATATTCATGATGAGATACACCACCGCGCCATACGCCAGTCCGCAGACCACCGGCCGCCGCACCAGCACCGTTATGCGTCGGCTCGCGAGATAAAAGAGCGCGGTCCAAAACATCGCGATTGCGTAGTGCATCGCCACGCCGAGAGCGATCGATGCCGCCCCAGCATGAAATGCCCACGGACCGGTGAGTCCGCTGGCGATGTAGCGAAAGACCATGGCCGGCGTGATGTGCCGGAAGGCGTTGAAGACGAGATTCTCGCCGATGTCCAGCGTCCCGGCGATCAGGCCAATCCGCAACACGGCGCGCGCCATTCGAACGCTTTCTGACATTGCGGCATTCTACTGCGGCGAAGGGCGCAGAGGCGGAGGTGCAGAACCGCACAGCGGCTAAAGCCGCACAGATTTTGCGGCTGTTTCGGCACGAGTAAACTCGTGCCCTGATACAGGGCCCGGATTCGGGAAGGTCTGTCCGAGGTCTCTGAAGCCGCGCCCTGATACAAGGCGCGGATTCGGGAGAGTCTGTCCGAGGTCTCTGAAGCCGTGCCCTGATACAAAGCCACGATTCAGGAGGGGCTTTATGCAGTCAGTGAAGCGGCGCCTTTTCAAGGCAACGGCATGTTCCGCGTACGGTGAAGTCGCGCCCTGATGCAAAGCCTGATCCGATGGATTGAGCTGCTCTAGCCGACCCACTCCCCGCGGCGCAGCAGCGGCTCCGCGCCGCCGGTGGCCGTGATCCCGTCCACATCGATCTGGTTGGACCCGATCATCCAGTCCACGTGGATCAGGCTGTCGTTGGCGCCGTGCGCGGCCAGCTCCTCCGGTGTCATCTTGTCGCCATCCTTGAGGCAGCTCGAATACGCCTGGCCGAGCGCGATGTGGCACGCGGCGTTCTCGTCGAAGAGCGTGTTGAAGAAGAGCAGGCCGCTCGCAGAGATCGGCGACGAGTGCGGCACCAGCGACACCTCACCGAGCCGCCGCGCACCGTCGTCGGTCGAAATCATGTTTTGCAGCACCTGCTCGCCCCTGGCCGCGTGCGCCTCCACAATGCGCCCCGCGTCGAAGCGCACGCGAATGTCCTCGATCATCGTTCCCTGGTAGGAGAGAGGCTTGGTGCTCGCGACCGTGCCGCTCACGCGATCCTTATGCGGGGTGGTGAAGACCTCTTCGGTTGGCATGTTGGGGATGCAATAGCGCCCGTTGCCGGCCATCATGCCGCCGCCTTCCCACTCATGATCGTCGGCCAGGCCCACGCGCAGGTCTGTCCCCGGGCCGCGAAAGTGCAGCGCGGAGTAGCGCATCGTGTTCAGGAAATCCGCGCGCTGGTGCAGCCCCGCATCGTGCTCCTTCCACGCGGTCACCGGATCGGCGCGGTCGGCGCGGCTCGCCGCAAAGATCGCGTCCCACAGCTTCGCCAGAGCCCGATCCGCGGGCAGTTCGGGAAAGACGGCCTTCGCCCACTTCGGCGTTGCCGCCGCCACAATCGTCCAGTTGATGTCGTGGCGCGTGATCAGCTCCAGCGCCGGCCGGTATGCCTTCGACTGCGCGCGATTCGAGCGGCCCACCTTTTCCGGATCTTCCTTTGACAGCAGCGAGGGATCGCCGCCGGTGATCGCCAGCCGCGCCGCGCCGCTGCGATACGCCGCCGCCATCCCCTCATAGAGCCATCCCGCGGCCGCATCGAAACTGCCATCTGCGCCGTGGCGGAAGCGCAGCAGCGTCGACTCCTCATCGGTCAGCAGCGCCGTCACCAGCTTTGCGCCGGCTTTGTATGCGTGCTCGGTAATGCGCCGCACCAGGGGCAGCGCCTCCACGGAGGCGGTCATGACCACTTCCTGTCCAGGCGCGAGCCCCAGGCCGTTGTGCACCGCGATCTGCGCCAGGCGGTCCAGCTTCTGCGCAAAATCGGCGTTCAGGGGGAGGGTCTCGGCGGCATCGGTCGCGGCTGCGGACGTCGGTTCAGAGTTCATGCTTCTATTGTCGGACGCGGCGGCGCGCGATGGCAACGCGGGGGATGCCGGCAAGGTCATTGACAAATTCCACGGCGTCCCAGGCGGCGCCGGGACCCCCGCCGAACGACCCTGGGTGGGACGACAGCAGAGAAGCCAGCGCCTCACGCTGCCCGTGGCCGATCTCCAGCAGCAGCCAACCTCCCGGAATGAGCGCCTCCTGCGCCTCCGGGATCAGCCGGCGATACACTTCGAGGCCGGTCTCGCCCGCGTAAAGAGCCGCGTGCGGTTCGTAGTCGCGCACCTGCGGCTCCAGAATCTCCGACTCGGCGATATACGGCGGATTCGACACAATCGCATCGAACCGCTCTCCGCGCACCGCGTCGAGCAAGTCCGACTCAACGAACCTCACCCGCTCTGCGACGCGATGCCGCTCGGCGTTTTCCCGCGCCACTTCAAGCGCCGCAGCCGACACATCCAGCGCGGTCACCTGTGCCCGCGGCAGCGCGTGCGCCAGCGCCACGGCAATCGCGCCGGAGCCTGTGCCCACGTCGCAAATTCGCAGCGGCGCGTGGTTGGGAACGCGCTCCAGCAGCGCCTCCACCAAATGCTCCGTTTCCGGACGCGGAATCAGCACCGCCGGCGTGACGCGCATCGCGAGGCCGAAAAATTCCTGCTCGCCCAGGATGTACTGCACGGGCTCATGCCGCGCCCGCCGCGCAATCCAGGTCTCGTATTGCTGCGCCTGCTCCGGCGTCAGCTCCGCCTCAGGGTGTGTGAGCAGCCACGCCCGATCCCGCCCCAGCACGCGCAGCAACAGCAGCTCCGCATCGCGGCGCGCCGTGTTCGACGGAGTCAGCATTGCCGCGGTTTCGTCGAGCATTTCTTTCACTGTGAGGATCGGCATCTCACCGGGCGACCTCGGGCGCGAGCGTGCGCACATCTCTCCACCCGTACGCCACCTCGGGCAGCGTGACACCGCCAATCCGGATCCCCTGCTCCGCGACCCGCACGCCGCCCATCCGCTCGTAAAACCGGCACGCCGGATTGTCGCGCAGCACCCAGACGGCCATGCTCGCGAATCCCTGCTCCACCAGTGAGCCCGCGATCTGTCGCACCAGTGCCGCGCCCGCGGCGCGCTGCTGATGCGTCGCCAGCAGATAGATCGCGCCCAGTTCGCCGTCGAAGCCTTCCACGGGATGCATGATCGCGCCGCCCGCCGCAAACCCGAAGATGCCGGCCTCGTCTTCAGCCACGAAGACGATGGGACCATCGGCCGCGGCGAGCCGCTCCTGCCAGTTTTTCGTTCCGTTCTCCACCGTCAGGCTGTCGATATACGCCTGGGGAATGATCCCGGGATACGTGGTCCTCCAGCTCTCCAGATGCACCCACGCAATCCTCGGCGCGTCTTCCGGCCTCGCCTCTCTGATTCGCATTGGCCTTGCCTTCTATCCCGTAAACCGTAAACCGTAGACCGTAATCTCTTCTTTACGCGATCGCCTCGGCTTGCCCCTTCAATCGCTCCGCATTGAAGTGCGCCGTCAGCGCGTCGACCACCGGCTGCAGCTTGCCTTCCATGATCTCGGCGAGCTGATGGATGGTCAGCCCGATGCGATGATCGGTGAGCCGGTTCTGCGGGAAGTTATACGTGCGGATCTTCTCGCTGCGGTCGCCGGAGCCGACCATCTGCCTGCGCTCCTTCGCCAGCGCCGCCTGCTGCTTCTCCATCTCCATCTCGTAGAGCCGCGCGCGGAGGACGCGCATCCCTTTTTCGCGATTCTTGATCTGGGATTTTTCGTCCTGGCAGCTCACCACCGTGTTGGTCGGCAGGTGCGTGATGCGCACCGCGGAGTAGGTCGTGTTCACGCTCTGGCCGCCCGGCCCCGACGAGCAGAACGTGTCGATGCGAATGTCCTTCGCCTCGATCTTCACGTCAACGTCTTCGGCCTCGGGCAGCACAGCCACGGTGACGGCGCTGGTGTGGACGCGCCCCTGCGTTTCCGTTGCCGGAACCCGCTGCACGCGGTGTACGCCGCTCTCGTATTTCAGCTGCGAGTAGACGCGGTTGCCCTCGATGATGGCGATCACTTCCTTCAAGCCGCCGACGGACGACTCCGATGACGACAGCACCTCCACCTTCCAGCGGTGCTGCTCGGCAAAGCGCGTGTACATGCGGAAGATCTCCGCCGCGAAGAGGCTGGCCTCATCGCCGCCGGTGCCTGCGCGGATCTCGAGGACGACGTTCTTCTCGTCATTGGGATCCTTCGGCAGCAGCAGCAGCTTCAGCTCTTCCTCGATCTTCGGCTCGCGCTCTTCGAGCTGCGCGATCTCTTCCTGCGCCATGGCGCGCAGGTCGGCGTCGCTCTCGTTCAGCATGGCGCGCGCGTCGGCCAGCCCGGTCTTGACCTGGCGGAACTCGCGGAACTTCTCCACTACGGGCTCCAGCTCGCGGTGCTGTTTGGCGATCTTCTGATATTTCTCGTGGTCGCCCAGCACTTCCGGGTCGGCCATCTGCGACGACAGATCGTGAAAGCGGGCTTCAATTTGTTCCAGGCGTTCAAACATGGGGTCCTCCCGGCGCAGAGCGGGTTCGTAATGAAGTTGATTCAGAAATGGGGCGCAGCGAGGCGAAGGCGGCGGGAGCCGCTAGAGGAGGACGCCGATGGGGAAGAGCTGCTGCATCAGCTTTATTTTACGTTCTTTTCGATGCCGCATTGACGAAAAAGACGCTGCCCATCACTCCGGAAGCCGCAGACTCCCGTCTTCCCGCACCTCGAACGCCGGGTTCCACGCGACCTCCCAAATGAAGCCGTCGGGATCGGCAAAGTATCCCGAATAGCCGCCCCAGAATGCCAATTCGGCCCGCTTCACGATCTTCGCGCCGGCGGCCTCTGCTTCCCGCATCGCAGCGTCCACGTCCTCGCGGCTGCGGCCATTCCAGGCCAGGGTGATCCCGGCAAATCCCTGTCCCTCCGCCGCAACGGCCGCATCGCTGGCCAGCTCTACACGGGGATACAGCGCCAGCGCGAGACCCCCTGTCTGAAACCAGACAATCTCCTCAACCTCTCGCAGCGATCGCCGCCATCCCAACCGCTCGTAAAACTCCCGGCTCCGTTGCAGATCCGCCACTCCCAGCGTCACTACGCTGATGCGTTGCTCCATGGCTGTCCCCCTCGTCCTCTCAGCATCGTTCTATCATCATCCCGGCAACGCCGGGCGCCCTGCATCTACCCGAATTTGCCGGGTGCGGGATGGCGCCAGGACGCCCCGAACGCTGTACGCTGTTCGCTGTGTCTCTCTTTCTCCAGTTCGCAGAAGTCGCCGACGCCCTCGCCGCTACGACGAAGAAGCTGGAAAAGCGCGCGCTGATCGCGACGTATCTGCAGACGCTGCCCGTTGAAGACGCCGGCCGTGCTGCGCTCTGGCTCTGCGGCACGCCCTTTCCCGAAACTGACGTCCGTGTGCTCAACGTTGGCGGATCGCTGCTTTCGAAGGCCATTCTGCAGCTCTCCGGCGCCGGTCAGGAAGCGCTCAGCGAAGCGTATCGCCGCTCCGGCGACCTGGGCGCGGCGGCGGCGGACCTGCTCTACGGACGCGCGCCGGCGCGGGGCTCGCTCACTCTTGCTGATGTTGAAGCGGCGCTCGCCGCTCTGGCCGCGGCCCGCGGGCCCGACGCGAAGCTGCGCCTGCTGCTTGATCTCCTGGCCCGCGCCACGCCGGAAGAAGCGAAGTATCTCATCAAGCTCATCACCGGCGATATGCGAACCGGCGTCAAGCAGGCACTGGTGGAAGAGGCCATTGCCGAAGCGTGGTCGGCACCCGTGGCCGACGTGCGGCGTGGTGACATGCTGCTCGGGTCGCTGCCCGAGGTCGTCGCGCTCGCGGCCGCGGGCCGCATCGGCGACGCCCGGATGAAGCTCTTCCACCCGCTCGGCTTTATGCTGGCCAGCCCCGTCCCGTCCGTCGAGGAAGCCATCGCCCGCTTCACGGAAGAAGTTGCCGCTGAACGGGAGCAGGGCGCGCCGATCGTTGCTGAGACCGCCCTGCGCGAAGTCCAGCTCGAAGACAAATTCGACGGCATCCGCGCCCAGCTTCACGCCGCGCCGGAGCCGGATGGCCGCTCGCGCGTCGCGCTCTACTCCCGTAACCGCGAAGACCTCAGCGAATCCTTTCCGGAACTCGTGGAGGCGTTCTCCTCCATCGCGGAACCCGCCATTCTTGACGGCGAAATCCTCGCGTGGAATCCGGCGGACAGCCGCGCACTGCCGTTTTCCGTCCTCCAGCAGCGCCTCGGCCGCAAGCGCGTCAGCGCGGAGATGCTCCGTGAGGTTCCCGTCGCGCTCGTCGTCTTCGACATTCTCTATCGCGGAGACCAGCTGCTTCTGACGGAGCCTCTGGCCCAGCGCCGCTCGGTCCTCGAAGACTTCTGTTCGCGCTGGTGTCCCTTCACCGAGTCAACGCTGGTCCGTGCCCAGAGCGATCTCTTCAATTTGCAGCAAGCCCCATCTTTTCCTCGACTCATCCTTGCCTCCGCCACGCGCCTCGCATCCGCCGCGCAGCTGGCAGACGCCTACCTGGGTGCGCGCTCCCGCGGCAACGAGGGCGTGATGATCAAATCCCTGGGCAGCGCGTACCAGCCGGGCCGCCGCGGTCTTGCCTGGCTCAAGCTCAAGCGCGAGCTGGCCACGCTGGACGTGGTCGTGACCGGTGTGGAATTCGGCAACGGCCGCCGCGCCCAGGTGCTGAGCGATTACACTTTCGCGGTCCGCGACACGAGCGCCGAAAACCCCGGCGCGCCACCCACCCTCAGGAACATCGGCAAAGCCTATTCCGGCCTCACCGACCAGGAAATCGCCGACCTGACCGCCTTCTTCCGCGCCCACACGCTCGAAGACTACGGCCACTTCCGCACCGTCGAACCGCTGGTCGTCCTCGAAGTGGCATTCAACAACGTGATGCGCTCCACGCGCCACTCGAGCGGCTTCGCGCTGCGTTTCCCGCGCATCCTGCGCCTCCGCACCGACAAGCCGGTGGGCGAAATCGACACGCTCCGGCGTGTCGAGGAGATTTACGCCTCCCAGCCCGACAAGCCCGTCGAGGCGTGACCGACTCCCACGGCTGCTTATTGGCAACCGGCCGCCTTGCGCATCTCAATGCTCACCGCCACGTCGTTCGCGTCAGCGTGTCCCGCCAGGGTGGCTTCCTCTTCCGTGCAGGACCCCGTTAGCGTGATCATGATCGGCCGCTCAGGATGTTCTTCCTGCGAGGCATGGCCGTTGTACGGGGCCACTCGAACCTTGGCGTAGACACTGGAACCGTCCTGCCGGTAGGAGCCGACCCACGTATGCGACAAATCTCCTCCCAGGATCTCTCCACTGTGGAGCACGGCAAGCCCTTTGCCGTGCGCCGCGCCTGCGTCGAAGTGTGCGATCCATAATCCATTCATGATTCCGTTCATCGGGCCCACTCTCCTCTCCCGGAAGCAGTTGCTTCCCATTGACGCGAGGCAGCATACTCCGCAGCACACAGGCTGCGACATGCTCTTTTTGATCGGACGAAAGCGATTTCGCAGAGTGTGCCCACGCTCTCCAGGGGGTGGCCCCTCAGGCTGCCTTCCGCTCCGATTCTTCCAGGGGCCGCATCGATTTGCACTTCCGCATCTCGACGTGGAAAGACTCACCGTCGCGCCCTTCCGGACAACCTTCGAGCGTGGCAAACTGGTCGGTGCAGAAGCCGCTCAGGTTCACGATCACGGGCTGCTCCCGCGCCATCGTCCGCTCTTCGGCGCAGGAAACGAAGGGCACAATCCGGATGCGCGCGTACAGTTTGGGCGACTCCTCTTCGTAGGTGCCGGACCACAGGTGCTCCAGGTCGCCGCCCCGCAGATCGCCGCCGCGCAGCATCACCATGCCCTCGCCATGCCGCGCGCCGGAGTCATAATGCGCAAGCCAGTAGCCTTCCATGGCGCCCTCCCTGAGCGCGCTTCGTCGCCCGCGCCATTCCGGTTGCCCGCGCCGGGCCGATGCAGCACGCTCCTGCCGGACACTCCCGGCGCACCGGGCATACGCAATTCAGGCCGGGGGGTGCGGACAGATTTGATCCGGCAAAAATGGTTCTGCGAGCCGTATCTTCGCGAAGCACGGCCGCCTGGACGACTGCTCCTCCGGACGGCGAGTCCTCATCCAACGAGATATAACGTGAATAAGGAGAACCGATGCCTCCCACTGCTTCCAGCTCTTCTTCTGTCTCGGCTGCCGCCGCCGGAACCGTCAACCTCGGCGACCTGGCCGTCCATCGTCTGGGCTACGGCGCTATGCGCATCACTGGCAAAGGCGTCTGGGGACCTCCCGCCGACCGCGACGCTGCGCTGCGGACCCTGCGCCGCGCCGTCGAGCTGGGCGTCAACTTCATCGACACCGCCGATTCCTACGGGCCGAATGTCTCGGAAGAGCTGATTGCCGAGGCGTTGCACCCGTATCCGAAGGACCTGGTGATCGCCACCAAGGGCGGGTGGGAGCGCGTCGGCCCCGGCCAGTGGGTGCACAACGCCAGCCCCAAACACCTCAAGGAAGCTGTCGAGGGCAGCCTGCGGCGCCTGAAGCTGGACTGCATCGCCGTCTACCAGCTGCACGTCCCGGATCCGGCCGTCTCCTTCACCGCGTCCATCGAGACGCTGGCCCGGCTGCGCGAACAGGGCAAGATCCGGCATCTTGCGCTCTCCAACTGCGCTCTCGAATACGTGGAGCGCGCCCGCAAGATCGCCCCCATCGTTTCGGTCCAGAACCGCTACAGCTTCGCCGACCGCGAGTGGGACTTCCTGGTCGACTTCTGCGAGAAGCACGGCATCGCCTTCATTCCCTGGGCGCCGCTCGGGCAGTTGCGCGAGGCGCACAAGCTGCTGGAGACCATCGCCTCCGAGCTCAGCGCATCGCCGCTCCAGGTCGCATTGGCGTGGCTCTTGCGCCGCTCGCCGGTGATGCTGCCCATCCCTGGGACTTCGTCTCCACAGCACCTGGAGGAGAACATCGCCGCGGCCGGCCTGCAGCTGCCGATCTCGGCCTTCCACCGTCTTTCGGACTTTGACCCGCCCCCGGCGAGCCTGCGGTAGTCGAACAGGCCCATCGCGACTGGGAATCCGGCCTTCCCTGCGATGAAGCTGCGGATACGGATGGGGAACCTCTGCGCGACAACTCCGCCTCATCTTTGCTACCCTAACGGGTTTTTGCATCTCTCCTTTCGGAGCCCCAATGAGCGCCGTCGCCAAACCTGCCGCCGAATCCACTGAACCGAACACCTACCCCTTCACCCTCACAGAAGACCAGGAAGCCCTGCGCCGCGAAATCCGCGACTTCGCCGCCCGGGAAATCGCTCCTAACGTTTCGCGCTGGGACGAGGCCTCCGAGTTTCCCGCCGACGTCGTGAAGCAGCTGGGACAGATGGGTCTGCTCGGCATCATTTTCCCGACGGAACTGGGCGGCGCCGGCCTCGGCTACGTCGACTACATGCTGGCTATCGAGGAGCTCTCCGCGGTGGACGGCTCCATCGGCATTATCGTCGCCGCGCACAACTCGCTCTGCACCAATCACATCTTTTTGGCGGGCAACGAGGCGCAGCGCCGCAAATACATCCCAAAGCTCGCCAGCGGCGAGTGGCTGGGCGCGTGGGGACTGACGGAGCCAGGCTCCGGCTCCGATGCCGCCGGTGCGCGGACGGCCGCCGTCCGCCAGGGCGACCACTGGATCCTCAACGGCAACAAGACCTTCATCACCAACGGCCACTACGCCGACGTCTCCGTGGTCATCGCCGTGACTGACAAGAGCCAGGGTACGCACGGCCTTTCGGCCTTTATCGTCGAGAAGGGCACGCCCGGCTTCCGCCCTGGCAAGAAGGAGAACAAGCTCGGCCTGCGCGCCTCCGACACCTCGGAGCTGATCTTCGAGGACTGCGCCATCCCGGCTGAGAACCTGCTGGGCGAGTTGGGCGAGGGCTTCGTGGACGCGATGCGGACGCTCGACGGCGGCCGCATCTCCATCGCCGCGCTGGCGCTCGGTATCGGCCGCGGCGCGCTCGACGCCAGCGTGAAGTACGTCAAACAGCGGCGGCAGTTTGGCAAGGCCATCGCGGAGTTTCAGGGCATCCAGTGGAAGCTGGCCGACATGGCCACGGAGCTCGACGCCGCGCGCCTCCTGACACTGCGGGCCGCGGTGCTCAAGGACGCCGGGCGCCGCGTCACGCAGGAGTCGGCGATGGCCAAGCTCTACGCCAGCGAGGTCGCCGTCCGCATCTGCGACGAGGCGGTGCAGCTCCACGGCGGCTACGGCTTCATCAAGGACTACCCGGTGGAGAAGTTCTACCGGGACGTGAAGCTATGCACCATCGGGGAAGGAACGTCGGAGATCCAGCGCATGGTGATCGGGCGCGAGATCCTGAAGGTCAGTCCCTCCCGCGGGTGAAGGCTCAAGCCTGTCGTGAGCGGGCGGAGCGAGCGGAAGGGCACGGGAGGATGCGCCTGCGGGAGACAAGAGGTATTCATTGAGTCTAAGGGCGCAGAGTCGTCCGAATGTTCTCTTTTAGGTGTCAGCGTCAGTCCGTGTAACCACTCGCTGGATAGCCCAGCGCGAAAATGGCTGCCGCGTAATGGGCGGCGAGAAACAAGGTAGTCCATTGAAACCGCGACCGGGCGACGCCGCATCTGTGAAAACCTGGATCAGGGCCGGAGATCGTTTCTAAGTGCGTGGGTGCGCGGATGAGAGGGCGGATTGAACGGCCATATCTTTCGGCCAGCCGGCGAACCGTAACCTTTCCACGCTGCGGACGATCCTACACTCGCCTGTAAGATGGATGAGCTCTTTTGGGTGTGCATTCGAGAAGACTCCAGCGGAGAGCTGGTGGAATGCTTTGCAATGCTGGACAGCGCGAGCGCAGAAAACGCCGCTCGAGCGGTGAATGTCGACGAATGGGAGTTCCCGGTCGCGGTGGAAGTCGTTGTCATGGAGCGTGGGCAATTCCCGAGATGAAAGACAGCGCGCGCGCCTCTGCCAGAGCTCACGATGATCACGGCCGTCGCTGAAGTCCGGCTGGTTAGCTGGATAGGGAGTTACGCGGCAGGCGTAGCGAAGCAGTTCCTGGCATACTCCATCAATCCTTATAGCGGTTGCGTTCCCGCAGCCCAGTCTTCGTTCAGGAACAGCTTCATCCTGCCCAGCATCCGATCTGCGCAGGAATGTTCCGGCTTGACGCCGCGATGCGATTGACCGCCTGGGAGGCACAGATCTGCGCAGCCTGCGGCAAGAAGAACTGATCAGGCGAGCTCACTCTCATTCTTGTATTGCAGAGATCTGGTAACCACCTGGAAACCGGCTCAACGCCGTAGGGCGCACTTCGAGCACGGCTGGGGAAGCGTGTTCCAGGTGGCGTACAGAGCACGACTACTTTTTCGCGCTCTGCCCAGCCTTCTGTTTGGCCCAGCGCCGCTTCTGCGCGGCTGCGATGCGCGCGCGGGCATCCGCGCTCAGAACCCGCTTTTTGCGCGGACGGTTGCCAAACGATGTGCTGATCCGCGAACCGCCACTGCTCTGCAGCAGGGCACGCACCTTCTCAAGCCGGCTGATCTCTTCATCCACTGCCGCAATTAATTCTTCACGAGACATAGGGTTTTCTTTTTCTCTCTGATGATTTTTTGACAGCAAGTTATTCCGGGGAACGACCAACGGTACGACCAACGTCTCCGTCAACCATAGCAAATGATGTGAAACGTTACAAACCGAAGCTACCGGCTTTCCTAAAACCGCTCCTGGAGGTTGCCTCGATGCCAAACCAGCGTTATGCCGGAGGTAGGTCTCTGTTCGCGCGTATATTGCTGGGTGGGACAAAATCGTCGTCGCACGATGGGATCAGGTATCCAGGAAAGCCGATTCGCCGAAGGCCGCCCTTCCGCAGTCGTCCGCCAGTTCACATTGTTGTCGGCCGGGGTTGGGAAATCTGGTCTGGCTGTGCTGCGCCTGCTGGTGCTGTTTCTTAGCCTCCTGGAGATTGCCGTCCGGTTTATTCTGCTTCGTCTGCGCCGTGGTTCGCGCATGACCTTGCGCGATCGCGTGGAGTGGCTGCATATCTCCTGCCGGTTGCTGTTGCGCCGCCTGCGTTTGAAAATTGACGGCCGCGGCCCCCGTCCTGCGGGTGGTCTTATCTGTGCCAATCACCTGAGCTATCTCGATATCGCCGTCTGCGCGGCAGCTACACCCTGCGTCTTTGTCTCAAAGCGCGAGGTGAATAGCTGGCCGGCCTTCGGTTTCTTTGCGCGGTGCGCGGGAACCATCTTTCTCGATCGCCAGAACCGCACCAGCACCGATGCCGCGGCGACGGCCATGGCGGAAGCGATGGAGAGCGGCGTACCCGTGCTGCTCTTTCCGGAAGGCACGAGCACCGACGGCTCCGAGGTACTTCGTTTCCATCCCACGCTGCTCGAGCCCGCGATCCGGAAGGGCATGGAGATTGTCCCCGCGGCCATTGCCTACAGGCTGCACGGCGGTGAAGAGCGAGAGCTTTGTTATTACGGCAATATCTCGTTTGCGCGCCATCTGCTGCACACGCTGGGACGCGCGGGGATTGCCGCCGAGGTGGAGTTTTACCCGCAAGCGCTCGTCTATTCCGAGCGGAAAATCGCGGCGCTCGACCTGCACGACAAAGTAAAAGCCATGCGGGCAAGGATGGTGCGCGCTTCCGTGGAGTAACTCGCAGATCTGTCGCCTTACTCCTGCTCCGCTTCCTTTTCGGCGATCTCTTTCAGCTGCTTCCGCCAGTCCAGCGACTCCACAAACACCCGGGAGTCGCGCCAGCGCTCGCGCACCAGCACGTGCAGCTCCAGATAGACGCGCGTTCCCAGCAGCGCCTCGATCTCCCTGCGCGCGCCGGAACCAATCTCGCGCAGTTTGCTGCCGCCCTTGCCGATCAGGATCGCCTTCTGGCCGTCACGTTCACAATAGATGGCCGCCGCTATGCGCGTGACTGCGGGCTGGCCGCCACGCCTTTTCGTCCGCGGCTCCGGCTCTTCGAATCGCTCGACCACGACCGCTGTTGCGTACGGAACTTCCTCGCCAGTCTCCTGCAAAATCCGCTCCCGAATCAGCTCCGCCACCAGGAACCGCTCCGGCTGATCGGTGAACTGGTCCTTCGGATACCATCGCTGACCCTCCGGCAGATACTCGGCCAGTTTGTGCAGCAGCAGCTTCAGCCCGTCGCCCTTTTTCGCCGATATGGGAATCACCTCGTCGAACTTATGCAACTGGCTCAGCCCTTCCATCAGCGGGAGCAGCCGGTCCTTCGCCACCAGATCGATTTTTGTGATCACGAGAAACACCGGGCAATCCAGCTTGCGGACCATTTCAAACGCCAGCGCTTCCTCGCTGGCTCGCTCGAGTTGCGGTTTCTCCGCCGTGCCCGCCGTCCCTTCCGCTGCCGGGCTGGCCGCCTTCGCCCGGGGCTGGCGGCGCACCGCATCGACGAGGAGGAGGACCACGTCGCGCGTCTCCAGCGCCTCGTGGATCTCGTGCATCATGCTGCGATCGAGCTGCGATGCAGGCCGATGGATTCCCGGCGTGTCAACGAAGACAATCTGCGCGGCTGGATGTTTTGCTCTTCGCTCCGGCACCTCAACGATGCCGTGAATGCGCGTGCGCGTGGTCTGCGGCTTCGCCGTCACGATGGCGACCTTCTCGCCAATCAGCGCGTTCAGCAGCGTCGATTTGCCCGCGTTGGGCCGCCCGATGATGGAAACAAACCCGGAGCGCAGTTTCATAGCTGCTTCCAGAGTAAATCCCTCACCGCGGAGAGCACACAACTCTTCACCACAGAGAACACAAAGGCCCCGGACATGGTGGTTCGATCGGTTTGTCGCGCCCTTACGGTGTATCTGAACCCGGAGATGCCGGACTGGCAGATGCAGGCGAGCATCCGATCCAGTCAGCGCGCAACGATGAACTCATTTCATTTTCTATGTTCTCCGTGCCCTCTGCGGCAGGCCCCGTCATCCTCTGCGGCGAAGCTTTTTCAACTCCCGGCGACCCGCGCCACGCGCAGCCGGTTTACGCGCCGGTCGGTCGAGGCCAGAATCTCGAAACGCAGGCCGTCGCCCACCACGACTTCGCCCGTTTGCGGAATCCGCCCTGCGATCTCGCTCACCAGTCCGCCGAGGGTCGTTGCCTCAACATCTTCCGGCAATTCCAAACCGGGCAGAATCCGATCCATCTCCGCAATTTCGAAATTCCCCGGCACCACCCACGTGCCGGCGCCTTCTTTGACCACGGATTGATCCTCGCCCTCGTGCTCATCGCGGATCGCGCCCACCAATTCCTCGAGCAGATCCTCAATGGTTACCAGCCCCGCCACGCCGCCGTACTCGTCAATGACAATGCGCATGTGCTGCTTTTCGTGCTGCATCTCGCGCAGCAGTTCGTTCACCTTCTTCGTCTCCGGCACAAACGCCACCGCGCGCTGGATGGAAGCGACGGTGCGAGCGAGCATCTCCACGTCGGAGATTTGCAGCAAATCATGGGCGAAGGCAATCCCTGTAATGTTGTCCAGGGTTCCCGCATAGACGGGCACGCGCGAATAAGGGTGGGCGCGAATCTGCTCCAGGAACTGCTCCAGGGTGATCGTTCCCGAAACTGCAAAAATTGCTGGCCGCGGCGTCATCACCTCGCGCACAATTTTGTCGCCGAACTCCACGGCCGAGCGCACCAGCTCACGATCGCTCGCCTCCAGGATGCCTTCTTCTTCGCCTGCCTCAATCAGGGCGTCCACGGCTTCCGCAGTAGGATTCTCGCTCTCGACCGGCGCAGACTCGGCGAGCGCCGCGATCGACAACAGGAACTGCAGGAACAACGTGATGGGCAGAACCAGCCACAGCAACAGGCGCAGAAACCAGCTCCAGCGCAGAATCCACTCGCCGCGGGTGCGTGTGAAGAAGGCAAATGGCAGGAAGCGGTTGAAGAGCACGATGACGAGAACGATGCCCAGCAGTACCTGAGCGATCTCCGCCGCTGCGGGACGTCCGCCCGCCCGCCCGCGATCGAACAGCAGCATGCCGAAGATCAGGGTGAGAAATGCCAACGCCAGCAGCGTCAGGATCGCCGCCGAAAGCGCGATCCGGTCGCGCTTCATGCCCAGCTTCGGCTCGACTCGCTGCTCCCACACGTCGATGTTTTCCTGGAACTCGCGGGACAGAAACTTGCCCATCTCCGAGTACAGCCGGTCCACGTAGGAGGCCAGCATGAGCACGACCAGCAAAAACAGAATCAGTCCTGCGGAGATTGCGCTCATCGCCCACGCCTTCGCGGCTTTGCCGTTCCACTGCGCTCAATCAGGCCGATTTCCAGTCCGAACCGCTTCCGCAGCGCGGTTTCTTTCCGCGCCATCTCGCCCTGATCCGTCTCGTGATCATATCCCGCCAGATGCAACACTCCGTGCAGCAGCAAAATCTCGAGTTCCGTAAACAGCGCGTGCCCGGCCTCATCGGCCTGCCGCGCCGCTGTTTCGACCGAAATGGCCAGGTCGCCGGCCGAAGAAGAACCTTGTGCCTCATATGTGTCCGGCTTTGGCAGATGCGGGTTCGCCGGAAACGACAGCACATCTGTTGCCTTGTCCTTGTGGAGAAACTTCCGATTCAGCCGCCGAATCTCTCTGTCCCCGGTCAGAAGCACGGACACATTCCCCGTCAGCTTCGCCGCCTGCGCGGCCTCGCGCAGAAACAAGCCCAGCGCACGCTGCTGCAGCGCGCGGCCGAACTTCGCCTGTATTGGGGGCTCGATCAGGATCATGGTCGAGCGGCAGGCCTTTCACCAGCCTGTCGCAAAAACAGCAGGAGGGTGTTTCCACCCTCCTGCACTGATGGTACAGCGCACTCGCGCCGGCTACCGAATACTGGCTACGCTACTGCGGCTGCCGCGCAACGCGCATCTCGCCCTCGTCCAGGGCCAGCGGCAGTTCCTCCTGCCGAGCGCGGCCAAAGCCTTCGTAGGCACGGATGATCCGCTGCACCAGCTGGTGCCGCACCACGTCGCCGTCTTCGAAGCGCACGAACCCGATTCCGTCCACGCCTTCGAGCACGCTCAGCGCCTCTACCAGACCCGACTTGCGCGGATTTGGCAGATCGATCTGCGTGATGTCGCCCGTAATCACCGCCTTCGCGTTGTTCCCCATGCGGGTGAGGAACATCTTCATCTGCTCGCTGGTGGTGTTCTGCGCCTCGTCCATAATGATGAACCCATCGTTCAGCGTCCGCCCGCGCATGAATGCCAGCGGCGCAATCTCGATCACGTTCTTCTCCAGCATCTTATCCACCCGCTCCGGCTCCAGCAGATCGTAGAGCGCATCGTACAGCGGCCGCAGATACGGATCCACCTTCTCCTGCAGCGTGCCCGGCAGAAATCCCAGACGCTCGCCGGCTTCTACGGCCGGCCGCACCAGCACGATGCGGCTGATCTTTTTCGCCAGCAGCGCCGCCGCCGCCATCGCCACCGCCAGATACGTTTTCCCCGTACCCGCCGGCCCGATGCCGAAGACCATGTCGTTCTGCTCAATGGCTTCCACGTAGCGCCGCTGATTCAGAGACCGCGGCTGCACCATGCGCTTAATGCCCGCCGATCGCTGCTTCCCGCTCTCCGCCAGGCTGCGCAGCGAAACCGCGGGATCGGCCGTCACCAGCCGCAGCATCCCGTTCAGCTCGCCGTTCTGCAGCAGGATGCCCCGCTGCCGCAGCGCTTCAAAGTCCTTGAAGATGCGCTCCACGTGCGCGACCGCCACCTCCGCACCCTCCACGCGCACGGAGTCGGATTCAAGGTCGATCCTCACATGGAGAGCGTCCTCCATGAGTCTCAGATTTTCGTCGCGGGTCCCGAACAGGGGCTCAAGATTCGGAGTCAGCTCCAGATGTTTTCTCATCAGGAAAGAAAGGGACCTCCAAACGCGGCCAGGCGCAGGCCACGCGTTTCAATTGGGATTGTCGAGGGGGTTGGCGGTCGCCGCAGCGTATCTCGCTCCACACTCATTAGATGCCGGAGAGCGGGCAAACGAAGCGGGTTGGCTATAGCCGCCAAAGGTGTAATTGGCGCCAGAGTAACCCGCCCCTCCGCCCGCGTCAATGCCTTTTCGGTGAATCCCCTGCGAATTCGCCCTCGCCCGGTACCCACCCCGCCACGTTCCTTCCACCCCTGGCTCTGTTATCGGCGGATTCACACGCTTCTCCGCTTCCTGCAGCACTTTGCGCCAGCCCAGGCAAAGCCGCCCGCCAGCGGCCTACGTTCCCGGCGATTCGCCGGTTTCACCCGCCACCGCCAACGCTACCGCATGCGATTCATCGCGCTCCACATAGGTTTGCCGCACAAATCGATCTCTGAGTCGCAGCACAGGCCGCTCCACCAGCAGGTGCAGCAGCCCCGCCACGCTCAGGCACGCCGCCGCATACAGGCACCATGACTCTGGTCCCCGGCTTGCCGTGACGCCGGGGAAATGCCGCATCACAAAGTGCGCAACTTCCTTGTGGGTCAGGTAGAGCGTGTACGCCAGCGCGGCCAGCAGGCCCGCTCCCGGAATCCGCCTGCGCCCCAGCAGCCCCTTCGGGCTCATGGCCGACGCGGTCACCAGCGCGAGTCCGGCATCCAGCAAAGGAAACCCGAACACCTGCGCCCACCAGGCAAGTCCCGCAGCCGCCCTGATCCCGGCCCTGAAAAAGCCACACTGCTCCGCCCACCAAAACAATCCCGGCAGCCAGCAGCGCATGGCAGTGCTCCATCCACCGGCTCCACGCCACAGGGCGGAATGTGCGCAGCACCGCCAGTCCCACGCCAAACGTCAGCCCATCGAGGCGCGTCCAGGAAGGATAGTAGATCAGGGCGAACACATCGTTGGGAAAGTGGGCAATCAGCTCCGCGCAGAATCACTCCGCCCGCCACCATCAGCGCCACCGTGGCGACGGCCTTCCGCGCCGACGGTCGCCGCATCAGCAGAGCCAGGAGCAACGGCAGCAGCAGGTAAAAATGCTCCTCAACGCACAGCGACCATGCATGAGAGAAAGCGTGCTGCCTCAGATTCACATCCAGGTTCAGCGTAAAGGTAAGAAACGTCCACAGCGGCGGTAGCCCGCTGGACTCGCGCCAAGCTGGCACGAGGAAGTACAAGAGCAGCACAAACCAATACGCCGGCAGGATGCGGGCGGCCCGGCGCAAATAAAAACGGCCGAACGAGGGGCGCTGCTCTTCGGTCCACCCGCGCAGGAGTTGCTGCCCGATTAAAAAGCCGCTCAGGACGAAGAACAGGTCCACGCCCATCCAGCCAAACCATGGAAGCGGCAAAATACCTTCCGGCAGCTCGCCGAATATTGTCAGGTGGAAAAACATCACTGCAAGGATGGCAGCTGCGCGCAGGGTGTCCAGCCCGGGCAGGCGCGATGGGGGAGCAGCGGGGGGCATCGAGATGGCAGGAAGCGCCGGGCGCTCACAGCATAGCATCCCCGCCTCATAGCTCTGCCTACGACTGTCGTCACCCTCTCGACGTTACCCGCCGCGCAATTCCTCCCCTGTTCGTCCGCCCCCCTTCCCCAACCGCGTCATTGCCGCTTCCTCCCCACCGGCGCGACCATTCCGGCATGCGAGTCAACCTCAGCACCCGCCCCTCCAGACGATCGGCATCGCGGGCCGGCTCCATGCCCGTCCTGCTCACCATTCGCCCTACCTGCAAAGTTCCCGGCGACTATGAGTGCAAAATGGACAGCGCGACGCTGCTGCGCCTGCTCCGCACCCAAACCGATCTCCCCGGCTATGAACTCGAAGCCTTTGCCATGAAGGTTCGCGCCACGCTGGCCGCCCAGATCACCGGCGTCGATCTCAGCGATTCGGTGCTCACCGACATCGGCTACTTCATCGACTAACCCGCTGCTGCCGCACGCCAGGTTAGAGTAGCGGCATGACCGGCAAACTCTCCTCGGGCGTCCTCCATCCCATCCCGCCCGACCTCCGCGACGCCCTCCTCGCCGACCCCGGCGCCCGCGCCAGGTGGGAGGACATCACCCCGCTCGCCCGCAATGAATGGATCTGCTGGACCACCTCCGTCAAAAAGCCGGAAACCAGAAAAGAGCACGTCCAGCGGGTCTGCTCCGAACTGAAAGAAGGCATGCGCCGTCCCTGCTGCTGGCCCGGCTGTCCCCATCGGACCCGCAATCGCAGGCCCGCGTAGACCCGTTCCGCTGGCAAAGAAAATCGGGCGCCGCCCCGTGGAACGACGCCCGCAGGAGAACCCTTTTAGACGACTCGCAGCCGAGTCGCGTGGCGATCCTTCAGTAGCTGTGCCAACTTCCCCACGCCGCCGAGTGGAACGTCGCCGACAGCACGAACGAGAAGCTCGTCTGGTCCGTGTTCGTCAGCGTCACGCTGCGCACTGCCCGCCGCGGATCCAGCGCATACGTGTACGAGTAGAGGTTGCAGGTCGCCCCGTTCAGCGTTCCGTCGCTGTTGATGCGGTTAATCCCGCCCACCGCTATGCTCTCGTTCGCGTTCGCCCCGAAACTGCACCAGTCGCTGAACGTCTGCTGGAACGTGTCGCTCGGCCCGTACGCGTAATTCACCGTCACCGTTCCGGTGTGGCTCCCCTGCACGCCCGTGCCCAGCAGCGTCATCGTCGTGTACGGCCGCTGCTGGTACCACGGAACCGCAAACGTCGCGCCCTTCCCCGGCAGCGCGACCATGTCCGCTACGCAGTTCGTCGTGCAGTCCTTCCCGTTGATGGCGCCAAACCCAAACAGCGCGCCGTTGATCGTCAACTGCGGCAGCGGCCCGGAAATCCCCAGTTGCTGCGCCGAATACGCATCCGAGCATCCGTTTGCCAGCGTGCAGCCGTCCCCGCCGCCATCCATCCCGCCGGTTGCGGAAAAGGTCACGCCGTTGTTGAAAATCCCGCCCGTGTTGAACTCCCGCATGAGGTTCACCGGGCTCTCGATCATCTGCCCGGTCACCGTCGCCGCCAGCACAATCACGTTCGGATCATTCGGCAGCGTCACGCTCTTCACCAGCTTGTGCGTGTCCAGCGGGAAGATATACGCGTACAGGTTGAAGACCCGGTTGTCCTGCGCGCCGTTCGCCAGGTTCCGGTACGGCATCACCACCGCAAAGCTTTCGTCGTTGTTGTATTGCGGCGCAAACCAGTCGCTGAAGCCCTGCGTGAACGTCGCAGTCGTGCCATCCATATACGTCACCGTCACCGTCTGCCCTGCCTGGTCGCCGTTGAATCCGGTTCCCAGTAGTTGCAGCGTCGCGAACGGCCCGCGCGGCAGCGCAATCGTCTGCCCGCTGCTGCTGATCGCATCCGGCTTATTCGCCGGCCCGAAGGCAAACTGCACATCGTTCAGAATCCGATGCGGCGTCAGCAAATTCGACGAGTACGTGTCGCCCAGCCCATCCAGGCCGCCCGTGTTGTTGCCGCTCCCGTCGGTTGAGATCGCATCTGTGTTCCACGCCGACGACAGATCCACAGGCCATCCCGCGCCGCCCGTCCCCGTCGCCGCGCTCACTGCCAGCGTCAGCGACGACGCGCTCTGCGTAATGTTCCCCGAGCTGGCCGTCAGCGTCAGCGGCACCCCGGGCCCCGTCGGCGTCGTGCTCCGCGCCGTTAGCCGCAGCGTGCTGCTCGTCGCCGTCTGCGCCGGATCGATCGCCGCCATCACGCCACTCGGCAGCCCCATGACAGCCGAGAACTTCACCTTCCCCTCAAATCCGTTTTCCGGCGTAATCGTCAGCGTCGATGTCGCCGACGCATTCTGATTGATGTAAATCGCGCTCGGCGATGCCGCCAGCCCGAACGTCGGCAGCGCCAGCGTCAGGTACGCCGGCTGCGTCTCCACGCCGCCCGCGCTCTGCCCCGTCACCGCCACCACCAGCGTCCCGCCCGAGCCTGATCCGCTCAGCGTCAGCGTCAGCGTCGACGTTTCGGATCCGGAAATCGAAGCAGGACTCAGCGACGCCGACACCCCCGCCGGCGAACCCAGCACGTTCACGCTCAGGTTCACCGTCCCGCTGAATCCATTTCCCGACGTCATCGAGATTGTGCTGGTCGTGCTGGTTTCTCCCGTTGGAATCGTCACGGTCGCCGGCGTAGCCGCAAGCGCGAACCAGGGCGCGGTCGCCGCGGGCGTCAGCGTGTTAATCAGCGCCTGCCCGTTCGGACTGCCCCATCCCGTGACCAGATCGTAGCCCGTCACAGCAAAATACTGCTGCCCGTAGCCGTTGGCATTGCTGCCGCTGGTGATGTCGTGAAAGTACGTGCTGTAATTCGCACTCGTCCCCAGAGCGTACAGCTGCGGATTCAGAAACGTCGCCGATGGCGCGTCGCTGTTGGCTGCCTGCTCGTTCACCAGCGCCATGAATCCCGCCCACCGCGGCGTGGACAGGCTCGTCCCTCCAATCCCGCCCTGGCAGCTGCCGTCCGCGCACCACCAGTTATCGCAGTCCGCCTCCGCGGCAACGTCGGGAATGTTGCGCAGCGTCGTCGATCCCTGGTTCGCCGCATTCACCACCCCCGGCAACTGCTGATATGCCGGGATCGCAAACCCATTCGTGCTGTATCCGCCGCTGCTTCCGCCCGTCGGGTTCGCGCACGCCAGCACCGGATTTGTGCCGCCCCACGCAATCTCCGACACCCAGCTCCCGCCCGGTCCGGTCGTCGTGATGTGCGTCCCGCCCACCGCGGTCACGTACGGATCGTCCGCCGGATAATACGCAGGATTGCAGTCATTGCCTGTGCAGCCCGGCAGCGAATACGCGCCGCTGTCTCCGCTGGCCACAAACAGATTCTGTCCCTGCGCCGCGAATTCCTCGAAGATCGGTTCGTCTGACGTGGGATCGGCCGGCAGCCATCCCACCGACGCGCTCAGCTGCTTCGCGATATCGTCCGTCGCCATCTGCGTGAACGTATCCACATCGTTCGACGCCTCGTACTCGATCACCGCATTCACGCCGGGCGCCATCGAGAGAGACTGCACGATGTCCGCAACCGGCTCGCCGTCGTTGCACGAGCTCACCGGGCACGACGTGTCATACCCGTTGATCGAATCCGTGATCACCACGCTCGGATTGAACGGCTGTCCAATCGAGCTGAAGTACGCTTCCACGTCGCTCAGGTTGAAATTCAGCCCGAAGATCCCGATCGTCTGCCCGGCCCCGGTCAGCGTCGTCCGGCCGTAGTACGCGGCGCGCATGTCGCTGCCCAGGTACTGTCCGCTGGGCCCTGAGCCGGTCTGATCGGTGCGCACGTTCCCCTTCGGAGCAAACCGCAGCAGCGGCCGCGGCGGGGAGTAGTCATCGAGTCCCGCGATATGCCACAGTTGCACGTGGAGCGCAGCTGTCGGCTCCCGATCGACGGCGTAGAACGTGCGATTTTCCGTTGGGTGCTGATACACCCCCATCGTCACATGGAACGCTTTCTGGATGCTGGACACAGGAGCCTCTACATCCACCACCATGTGATTCGCCGTTGTCCGCGTCACCGTCATGCCGTTTGCTTTGAGGAACTCGACCACCGTATTCACGTCCGCCTGCGTCGGCCCGAACTCGTTCGTGAATTCCTCGACTGACAGGTAATGCAGGTACCTGGGGCTCTGCGGATTGTGGAGGTCGCTGAGCAGCTGAGTGAGCGCTGCCTGATTGCGCAGCGGGAGCATGATCGCCAGCCTGAGCACGCGATCCGGCGGCAGCTGACCTACCCGCGGAGCACGCCCGTCCAGCACTACATCGCGAGTGTGGCGCGTGAGCAGGCGCTGTGGGGCCTGTGCAAACGATGCCGGAAGTACGATCGTGGCGGCAAAGGCTGCCGCGAATTGCCGGCACCTGCGGGAGATTCTGCTGGAGTGGGTCATGGCAAACCGTCCTTTTGCGGAGAGGCTGATCGAGTTGGGGCTGCTTCGAAACAGGAAACCGGAGACGACTCGGCAGAACAGGGAAGGAGCGTGCAGTGCATCGCGTAGCGGAAAATCTCGCCGGAATAGTCCGCCCGGCGGATCGCCGACCTCTGGAAATCGAGCTTGATTACGGCAGTGGTATCGATTCCACGCTTGCCTGGCGATTAAACTCCGGCTCTGTCAGGTTGTCAAGTGAAAGTTGAAAATCCGTTTTTTCTTGGGAAATGTGGCCCTCCCAGCCTCACCGCGCCTCACCGTGCCGGCTTGGCTGGCATGCGAATCGTGGCAACGCTACCACGTTTCCATCACACTCCTTATGGGACATCGGACCTTTCCCGAACGCCGCCTTCGCGTTGCGTCCGGTCCCTGGTGTGTTCCCGGTGCATCTTAGCCTGTGAGGGATCTGTCGTCCCGTGGCGCAGGGTTTTTGCCGTTTCCCCTGCCTGAGTCCCGCTGAAGCGGAACGGCGTCAGGCGCGACTACACGGCTGACAGAGCCCGTGCAACATCCGAGTTGCGGGTCGCGCGGTCCATTTGTTCCCGGCGACCCCAGCCGGTTCTGCACGCGTTCTGGCCCGCACAACCAAAAAAGACTTCGCAGCTCTCCCCGTTTTGCACAACCGCTCAGCGGTGATAACGTAGTGATGTCCGGAATTGCCTTGCAACTCCCTCCCCCCTGTTCCGGTCGATACCCGCCTCTATTTTGACTGGAGCTTTCATGAGATTCGCCGTGTTTGAGCAGGCTGCGTCTGAGGCGCGTGCCGGGATGAAAGAGATTGATGCGGAGATAGATCGCCTGAAAGCCAGACGCGAGCTTCTGGAAGTGCTGGAGACGATTTCTCGCCAGCTCCTGACGGTGGTTCCCATGAACGCCGGACCGGTTCCGGTCGGCGGAGGTAACAAGCCCCCCGGAAACATGGATGAGCCGGGCGCCGACTCCTCGCCTCTCGCGAAAAGTGCTCCCGACCGGTGACCGCGGCTCGAACCAAACTGCGCCGCACGCCGCTCGACGGAGCAGAACTACGCTCCAGACTGTCTCTCGGCAAACCGGCGCCTGACTTCCCGGGCGGCCATTCACCGTTCGGGAGCGCGGCGCACAACGCCACTAGGATCTCGCAAAACTCCCAGCGAGAGTCGCGGTGATCCCCCCTCACCAGCAGGAAGTCATCCGCAACGGCGCTTTCCTCTCCGCAGAGGGTCCGGTTGGCTCGGCTATGACGTCGGAGGAGGCGGAGGGGCCGCCATCACCTGCTTCGACGGCGGCGCATGGTCTGCAGCTCTCTCGGCCTGAATCTTCTCCGTCGCCAGTTTCTCCGCAGTTGCCAGCGCATCTACGGCTGCGACCTTCACGTCAGGGGTCACGCCGGTGCCCTCCCAATTCGTTTTCGTGATGGGGTTAATCGCTGTCGCGAAAGGCACGCCGACCATGAAGTAATCCGCCACCAGATGCCCGCTCACCGGGTGCGCGCCGCCTCCGGTCACCTCTCCCACAACGATCGCGCGCTTCTGTGTTTGCAGATCGTACGTGAACTCCTCGCCTCCGGAGAAAGTCCGATGCGACGTCAGCACGTACACCGGCTGCTTCGTCATGCGCGCGCCCGGAACCCACGCGTTTGTCCAGTACTGGGTCGTCGTGTTCTCATGCCGGTTATACAAATCGTTCAGGTGAGTCGGCTGGGCGAACAGATAGCTCGCGATCAGGCTCACCATCGCCGGCTGGCCTCCGCCGTTGTCCCGCAGGTCGAAGATCAGAGCGTTCGTGTGCGCCACAAAGGCCATTGCTGCCGCTACTGTTGGCCCACAGACATCGGCGTCCAGAAATGCGTCAAATTTTATATAGCCGATGTTACCCGGCAACACTTCGACCTTATCGAAGGCACAGTTATCGCTCAGCATCTGCGTCCGCATGCGTGCCAGGTCCGCGGCCGTTGGCTTTTGCAGAGGCGGCATTTTGAACGGGCTAAAATCCACTCGCAAATGGCCGTCATGGCTGATCGCCCGCAGGTCGCTCGTCAACCTCCCCGCGAATACATTACCGTCCGTGATGGTGTTGTAATCGCCCGCTTTCAAGTGCTCTTCGAGAGCTCCATTCATCCTTGCTGCAACACGGGAATCGATATAGTAAGCCGTCAGATCGCCCTCAATCCCGTCGATCACGCGCCGGCGAAGCGCGCCATCCAGCAGCACGTTTACCGGCTTCACGCCGGGCGGCACGGCCCGCAGGCCAAACGAAACTACGGTGGGCGGGTTGCCGTCCTTCACCAGAAGGTCACCGACTGCGGTGGTTTCGCTGTCCTTCTCCTTCACGCGAAAACGAATATCCAGAGGCTTGCTCGACTCAATCGAGAGCAGATCGAAGCCCCCGGTGTGTCCGCGGAAGTCCATCAATCCATCGATATTCTCGCTCGGATCGATTGTCTTCACGTAGTTCGCGATCTGCGCGCGGTCTCCGCTGTTGAACGCACTCAGCCAGGCCGCCAGCGTGCGCCCTGCCGGCGTGCCCGGTATCTCAGGCTGCTGGGCCCATGCGGAAAGTGCCGCGCACAGCACAATCAGGACAAGGCGAATCGCGCGCATGACGCCATCTCCAGGCGTTCCAGCATACAGGCTCCCACCTGTGGTGAGCCACCCTTGCGTGCTGCGAACAGGGACCGCCGGCGGGGGGCGCCGGAGCACCCACCCGCTGCGCAATTAGACACCGCGCATTTCATGCCGGTTCCAATGACTCTCCATTCGGAATTCGGAGGACCACGGCGCGCAGAGCCCGGCCCGATCGATGGGAATCGAAGAAGAGTCGAAAGGGACCTGAGGCTGTCCTTTTCTGTTCCGCGTCTCACGCAGGGAACTCAGGCGGAACCTCGGCGTCGCGAAATCGCCAGGAATGTCATCAGGATCGCAAGTCCCCGCAGCGTTCCCGGGTCGAGAACTTCCTGAACGTCCTGTCATCGACAGGCGAATCGATACAGAAAATGTCCGGTACAGCGATGTCCGCTTTGGCGACCCCGGCCGCCGTCAGACGGGCGAAGGGCCCTGCAGAAGCGAGGGCGCCCTCTACTGCACTTTCCCTTGCGGCCGCAGCCGGTTCAGCTCCAGCCCGCAAGCCAGCGCGTTCAGCGTAGCGATGCGCAGGTTGTCCAATCCCGCCCAGATCCAGAACCGGGTTCCGTTCGAATCGTGGCCGCCCTGAGGCCGCGCGCGCACCAGTATTTCCGCCTGGCCAGCCACGCTCAGGTTGGTTGGCGGATCGCCGTCGGCGGTGACCACATCCACGTGCTCCCCCGCCAGTGCCGCTTCCATCTGATCGACCGAGAGCGGGTGTGCCAACTCCACAGCCATCGAGATTCCGTAACCGTGAAAGACAGGAGCATGCAGCACCTGGATGCCTGCATCCGGCAATCGATCGCCCACGAGCAGCGCGTAATGGCGCCGCATGCGGCTTTCGCCTTCCGCCATACTGAACTTTGCCGACTCGCCAAACGCCGGCGTTGCATTAAATGCCACCTGCGTGTCGTAGACCTGCTTCGGGAGGTCCTGAAAATTGAGGAGCTTCACCGTCTGCTGGTGCAGCTCATCCATCGCCGCGCGCCCGTATTGCGAAGCCGGCTCCAGCACGGTGGCGGAGGCACTTCGTACGGGCGCCGCCTGCGACATCCGTCCGAGCAGCAGCGCGATGGCCAGCGACACCGGATGCGCGGGCACCACGGCCGGGGTCTCAAGGCCCGGAGCCGGCTGCGCAGGATTGGCGCCCAGCTCCTCTTCTACCCATGGAGCGCGCACCAGCACGCCCGTCTGGCCCTCCAGCGCGCCCGACAAATCCACCACGCTGGCTCCGGCGCGATGCGCGTCCGCCCAGTGCCGTTTGGTCAGCGCCTCATCGCCGGCAAAGAAGACAAGATCCACGCGCTGGAACGACGACGGCTCAATCCTCTGGATGAACGTCACCTCGTCGCCGACGGACTCCAGCGTACCCAGTTCTTCTTCGTCGTCCATCAACTGGAAGTCGGCTCCGGCAAAAGGCGACTCGCCCAGCACGTCGTTCAGTTCCTTGCCGCTCAGGGAGCCGGCCCCGACAATCGCGATCTTTGCAGTTTCCGCCACGCCTCAAAATCCTTCCATAGGAGGAGGTGATACGTGCGGCCGATGGTGCCGCCGCTGCCATGAATACGCCAGCCTCGCAATCACTCCTGAAAACAGATACGCGAAGGCCAGCGCCAGCAGCACTTCGCGCGAGAAAAAGACCAGCAGATAGATGCTGAGCCCGACCAGAACCACCAGTCGAATCGGCTGGCGGCCCGTCAAATTGATTTCCTTACCGCTCCAGAAGCGCCACGTGCTCACCATCAGGAAGCCGATGAACGCCACCAACAGCGCCCAGATAATCGCAATCCACCAGTTGAAGATGGGGTAGCCAATGAAACCGTGCACAATGGCGGCGACAACCCCCGCCGCCGCCGGAATCGGCATGCCGACAAAATACTTTCGTCCTGGCCGCCCTGGATTTTTCGGCACCGGATTCACGCTGATGTTGAAGCGCGCCAGGCGGCTCGCCCCGCACAGCAGAAACAGGAAGCAGACGAATCCGCCAAACTGCACCAGCCGCACGCGATAGTCGGGCGGCATCCACTCCGGCAGCGAGCGGAAGCCCCAGGAAAACGCCAGCAGCGCCGGCGCCACGCCGTACGTGATTACGTCCGCCAGCGAGTCCAGCTCCCGCCCGAATTCGCTGGCCGTGTTTGTCAGCCGCGCAATCCGCCCATCCAGCGCGTCGAACGGAATCGCGAACAGAATCGCAATCGCCGCGTGGTCGAAATAGTGCGGCGCCTGTGCCGACCCTTCCAGGCTTTGCAGAATCGCGTAGAAACCGAGGGCGATATTCATCGCCGTGAACATCGAGGGCAGCAGATACATCCCGCGCGGCCGCGGCCGGGACCGTGCGCTCTCGTCCGCGCGCAATCCGGGAATGCCCCGCAGGAACCGCTGCTCGCCGCTGCTCACGCTCGCAACTCCGCCATCTCCCGTTCCGGCTGCCCCGGCGTCTCCGGCGCGCTCACCCGCGCCACCACGCTCGCCGCCCCGCGCACCCGGTCGCCCACCTTCACCAGTACCTCGGCGTGCCCCGGCAGCACCAGGTCCGTCCGCGAGCCGAACTTGATCAGCCCCACCCGCTCTCCGCGCCGCAGCCGCTCGCCCACGCGCTTCGTAAACACGATACGCCGCGCCAGCAGCCCCGCTATCTGCACAAACGTCACCTGGTATCCTTCATCGCACTCCACCACCGCCAGGTTCTGCTCGTTGCGCACTGCCGACTCCGGATTCATCGCGTTCAGATACTCGCCCTTCCGGTACCGCACCTCGCGCACCACGCCCGCCACCGGCGACCGGTTCACGTGCACGTCAAACACGCTCAGAAAGATGCTCACCCGCAGCCGTTCCCCCTCGGGCGTCGCGATCCGCGCGACCTCCGTCACCTTGCCGTCCGCCGGCGACACAATCAGCCCAGGCTCCTGGTCGATCGCCCGCTCCGGATCGCGAAAGAACCACAGAAAGAAGCCGGCCAGCAGCAGCGGCGCCAGCGCCCACGGCCAGCCCGCCAGCGCCCACACAATGCCGGCCACTGCCGCCAGCGCCAGCCCGTAAAAGTATCCGTCTTTAACCATGAAGAAAATCAGGGGTCAGGGCGATACCGCAAGCGAAGCAGGGTCTGCCCCGCCCACGCACCCCGAGCGCGTCTCAAGTCTCTTTAAATTCTAGTTCTGAAACGATAAAAGACAAAGGCGCGCACTCGCGCGTGGA
>JASHNS010000077.1 GCA_030041515.1 Acidobacteriaceae bacterium
TGCTGGCTGTGTCGCAGATTTCAGGAAAACGCCTGACTTACGCGGAACTGACCGGCAAAGACGCGAGGCCAGCGGAAGCCTTCTAATGTTGCTTCGTGGCATCGCCGCCAGGGGCGCGGGAAGCGGAAGCGTTAGGCTTTCGCTTTTCTGCTTCTATACGCCGATCCAGTTCCTGCTTGGACACCTTCATGATGTCCTGCATGGCGACCGTGAACTCTCGGAACTCCGGCGTGTCCGGCGGCGTCTTCATGGGGTTATCATACTCCCGCGATTGCTTTACTTCCGAGAAGAGGTGATGGATGCTTTGGCTTCGGTGGGCGTTCCTCGCCTTCAATGTCGTTGCCTGCGTCGCCGTCCTCCTCAGCAAAGAAGACGGGCGCTCAATGATCGGCCGCCTTCTCTCTCCCGCTCCCGGCGCCCAGGGAATCATGGACGTGGCTGGCTGGGTCTACGTCTGGCAACTGGCCGGGGTCGTGCTCGTTGTCTGGCTGAATGTCAGCGCGTGGCATCTGCTCTGGTGGTTCGCCGCCGGGTGGATCGCGCTTCTGGTTCTGGGCAGGCTGCTATTGCGCCTTCGATTCCGTTCCGGTCCAGGTCTGGACTGACGGAGTTTCCCCAACTCGCGTGGACGCCTTCTCCATGAAGTCCCGAACGTGCAGCAAAATGCTGTGCGCCTGGTCGCGGTCATAGCTTTCCCGCATGTGGGCAACGTGGTTGCGCCATGCGTCCTTGAAATACCGGAATTGCGCGGCGCACTCCGAGAAAAATGTCAGCCGTTCATCCCGCGCCGCACTCCGGGGCTGATTTCTCAGAGATTCCGCGTATCTCTCGATGGCGGACAGCACTTCGTTCCATTCCGCCAGTTCAACCGGATAGCGCAGGGTCACATTCGCCTTATGTGCCAGGGCGTAGAGCCCCACCTGAAGGATTGCCATCGAGTGAAAAACGCAGGCTGTATACCGGCCCAGCGCATAGCAGCGGCAGGCTTCCTCAATGTCCCGGCGCGCGGATGGATACGCAGCCCAGGCCAGCGGAAAACTGGCTACCGGGTTCCGGTAGAGGTTGGCATCCTCGGACACCACGAACAGGAACACGCGCCGCCGCAACTCGCCTTCCAGAGTCTCCACAATCGCTTTCATGTGGCGGATGATCTCGCGAATTTGCGGCTCGTCCTGCCGGTATTCCTCCTGTAATCGCTTCAGGCAGTCCAGCGATGCGTCCAGCTCGTGCGACTTTAGCCAGCCGCTCCAGTTCTCGAACAGCACAGCGAAGTTGTCGCGGTCCTGGGCGGTAATCTCCGTAAGCACCGGATCATACGTTTCAATCGCAGTCCGGAGCCTGCGCTCCATGTCTTCCCGAAGGAACGCCAGCGCCTCCGTGTTGTGAACGAATCCCGCTGCGTGGACTTCCAGCACTTCCCAAACGCTCCCGATGCGGTGGAAGCCATTCTCAACACCCAGCGGCGATCTGTCGAGGGTTATATCTCCGGCGCTCCCGGTTTCCCGGCTGCGCCATGCGTGCGATTCCTGCTTGCATAATGCGGCGTTCATAGCACGCATACAGTAGCACGGGTTTTCAAAAATGCCCGTTTTCTCGGTGCGTCAGTTGCCCGTAAGTCCAGGTGTTTCAAGTATATTTATGCCGATATGCGCAGGCATTGAATTCCATTGGCGATTGCTTTGCCGTGGAAAGCGCCGACACGCGGCGGCACCGGTAGTACTCATTCGTTCGGCGACCGGCGATGAGAAAGATCTGTCGGGATTCCTCGTGAGGAGAAAGGAAAAGGGATCGCCACACAGACGGTCCCTTCCATCTTCAAGCGTGGGTTCCCGGCGAGAACGGGGCGAACGAAAAGCACAGGAAGAGGGGCGGCGAAGGTCACGGATCGGTTCCCTATGGCTGCACCGCCTTTCCGTGTCTCAATTCCGCACCCCGCACCAGCACATAAGCGACGAGTGCAAAGACGAAGAAGACAAGCAGCAACCAGATTTCAGCCTGGGCGGTTCCGATGGCCGTGCGATAGAGCTCGAGAATCCAGCGATTAGAGTTGAGGATGAGAATGGGCTGGTCTTTCAAAGGCGTGATGTATTTTTCGTAATCCCAGGGGCGAACACCGCCGCCTACGCCAACGACTACCATGGCCACCGTCATGTAGCGCACCCAGGCGGAGCTCAACGGCTCGCCCACAATGCGACTCATGATGGCGCTGATGGAGTTGCGGAAGAACCAAGCGACGAGCCCCGCCACCATGAGCGACAGGAGCAGAGTGAGGCCGAGCAACTGGATAATCACGAGATGACCCTCCGGGCGCTCCGCATCGAGGCGCGCTGGACCCCGCGGCCGGGACTCACATTTTCGCTGATGCGAGAGAGTCCGTGCACAATTATCCTGCTTTTCCAGTCGGGTGGCGCATGGAAAATGATGGCGGAGGCTGGACGGGTGACCTGGCGCTTGCCGATGTGGATCCGTCCAATAGCTGATGACAGGTCTACAAAAGAGGAATCGATCCTGGGCATGTCGCCGGCGCGTTGTATCGTTTGAGAAATATTCACAGACAAAATCGGAACCGTCGCGCACTTCTGACGTCTATTTTTCTGGAGCCGGGCGACCGGGACGGGGTCTTTGGCCATTCGACTCCGAATCCACTCACGAACTGTATGGATGGGAGAAGTCGTTGCATGCTGTCCAGTTCGAAGCTGTCGTTTCGCGGAATCACACGCAGAGTGTTTGCACGTTTACG
>JASHNS010000006.1 GCA_030041515.1 Acidobacteriaceae bacterium
CCGACCATCTGGCCAACGCTGCTCTTTAATGAACTCCATGCAGGCGTCATCGTCCGGGAACTCCGTGTCGAAGTCTTTGAACGTGTACCGCTGGCAGCCAGGCACGCTCTGTCTCTGCTTCCGCTTTGGCTTACGCGCATGTTTCATAGCAAAGACAGTATGGCAGTTGGCTTACTTGTTGTCAAGGGATAATTGCCCTCTTGCTATACCCCATCGACTACCGTTCCCCGATTTACTGCAAGTGCAGCTCGTTCTGGAGGCTCAGGTCGTTCAGGACCTGGGGGTTGGTTTCATCGACGGCGAGCAGGTTGTGGCACAGGGCGCAGTCGTTCGAGAGGGTCTTGCCGCTCTTTGAGGTGTGGTTGCCGTCGTGGCAGCGGAAGCACCCAGGAAAGGCCATGTGCCCGATGTTGTTGGGGTAGGTGCCCCAGGTGACCTTCATGTCCGGAAAGACGTTGCGGTCGTAGATGGTGACGAGGCGGCGGGCGGCGGCGTCGACGGCCGGACGCTGGGTAGCCCAGACCTGCGGGTACTGCGTGCGGTAGAAGTCATCGAGGCTCGAG
The DNA here is from genome assembly GCA_030041515.1 of Acidobacteriaceae bacterium. Lineage (GTDB taxonomy): Bacteria > Acidobacteriota > Terriglobia > Terriglobales > Acidobacteriaceae > Palsa-343. The sequence goes on from JASHNS010000006.1 coordinate 564, forward strand.
GTGATCTTTTGGCCGGCCTGGGCCTGCGAGGTGTAGGTGGCCTGGATGAGGGCGAGGCCTTCCTTATGGACGAAGGGCAGAGTGTCGCTGGGCGTGCCGTCGACCATGGCTTCGTCGACGGCGTCCTCGGCGGTCTGGAAGACGTGGGTGGCCTGGTTGTGGCAGTCCATGCAGTCCATGGTGCGGGTGTAGCCCTGGATGGGGCCTTTCCAGGTGGAGTCGACGTACTGGGTGGTGGTGCCGTCGGGATTGGTGGCGGTGACAGCGATAATGTGCTGGGCGTCCGGGTCAGTGGAGACGTATTCGAAGTGGTTGAGGTGGTGGCCGTGGATGCCGGTCTGGTGGGAAAGCGAGTCGACTCCGCCGAGATGGAGGACGAGCACAGTGCGGGTGATGGAGTTCTTCTCGTCGTCGCTGAAGGTCGTTTTGACGAGGAGTTTTTCCCCGGTGAAGTGAGTGGGGGAATGGCATTCTTCGCAGGTTTGGCGCGCCGGGCGGAGGGCGTTGAGCGGGGCGGTGATGGGGGTGGGGTAGTCGTGGAAAGCGACTTCAACGAGTTGCCTGGTGCCGTTGACCTTGGCCTGGACGTAGGACTTCATGCCGGAGCCGACGTGGCACTCGACGCACTCCACGTGGGAGTGGGGCGAGGCCTGGTAGGCGGCCCACTGCGGGGCCATGACGTGGCAGGAGGTGCCGCAGAAGCGGCTGGAGTCCATGTAAGCGACGCCGCGGTAGGAAGCGGTGCCGACGATGACGAAATTGACGAAAGTGGCCAGCAAAACGATTTCGATGCCGCGCCGAAAGACGGCGTTCTGGAGGTCGATCTGAGGATAGGTCGCGGGGACCTGGCCGATGGCGATGAGCCTGCGACGGCGCAGAACAATGCCGATGGGGATGAGAATCAGTCCGACGACGAAGAGGCCCGGCAGACACAGATCGAAGATCAGGCCAATGTAGGGATTGGCGGGACCGCCATGGCCAAAGATGGTGACAACCCAGAAGCCGATGAGCACGAGGGCGGAAGCTGTGGTCAGGGCTCCGCCGAGGAGGCTGAGGGGATTGTTCCCGTAGAACAGGATGGGGCGCAGGTTTTTCTCAATGCTTTTCAGATTCGGCATGCGACGGCTCTTATCCCACAAAATACGCGCTGAGCGCGAGAATCAGGAGGGTGAGGCCTATCAGAATAGCCGTAAACCCCACCACTCGACTGAAATTTATCAACCACTTAGGGGGAGCGTCTGTGATCCTTGTCGCAGACCTTCCTTCGGCGAGCATGCGCTGATATTCGAGGGGGCGGCGATGTTTGAACTCCTCTTCGCTCTCGCGGCCGGTGAAGATCACATAGTCCATGGGAAAGCTGTCGGGGCGGAGGTGGGTATTGACGAAGTGGATAGCGAAGATGAAGAGGATAGCGAGCAGGCCTTCCTCGCTGTGAATGATGAGGGCGGCGTTGAGAGCCCAGCCTGGGAGGAAACGGGCGAAGGTGGGCGCAAACCACATGGCATAGCCGGAGAAGCCGATGACGACCATCCCCCAGAACACGGCCCAGTAGTCGAACTTCTCCCAGTAAGCGTAGCGCTCGAATTTCGGCTTGGGGCCCATGCCGAGGAACCAGCGGAAGTGGGCGAAGAGATCCTTCACGTCCTTCCAGTTGGCGACCATGGAGGTGGGTCCCCAGAAGATGCCTTTCTCCCGCTTGAATAGGCCTCGCGCGAAAATGTCGCGAACGTGGATGAGGAAGGCGAGGGTGAGGATGAGCGCGCAGAATTTGTGGAAGAAGAGGATAGCGCCGAATCCGCCGACCTGGCGGGCGAGGCGGATAGCCCAGATAGAGCCGCTGAAGCGCATGACCATGCCCGTGGCAGCCAGCACCAGGAACGTGGTGAAAAGCACGGCGTGGAGGTAGCGTTGGGCGAGGGTGAAGCGCAGGAACCAGCGCTGGCGCGGCGGTTCCGGAGGGAGAGCGGGCGACGGCTCCGGTTCAGGGACAGAGGCGACGGGGATGGTTGCAGTCGGTTCAGGCATGTTTCCCTCCGTTGCCGCGCGCGAGGTGCGAGCGGACGAGCCAGAGCACGGTGTGGATGAGGAAGAAAGTAAGGACGCTGGCCAGCAGCAGGTTCATGAAAAGGCGAATGTAATAGAGCGCCGGGCTGAGCCTGCGATTGCGGGGGTTGGCGTGGGGCTGGTACTGGACGAAGCTGGCATTGGCGCCGGTGTGACATTTGCCGCAGGTGACGATGAGATTCGCGGGCGCGATGGGCGACGCGGGATCGGAGGCAGGGCGAACGTCATGGGCCTGATGGCAATCCCAGCAGCGGGCGGTCTGCACGTAGCCGCCGAGCAAGCCAAGCTGGGAATGGAAAGTGTCGCGATAGGTCGAGAATTTGTCTCGATGGCAGTTACCGCAGACCGGCGTGGACTGCATGCGGAACTCGGCGGAGGTGGGCTCCAGAATTGTGTGCGCGGTGTGGCAGTCGGTGCAGACCGGAACGTCGGGATTGCCTTTGGCGGCCAGTTGGCCGTGGATGCCGGCCTGATACTGCTGGTTGATGCCGACGTGGCATTTTCCGCAGGTGCCGGGAATGTTGGTGCGGTAGGTGGGGCTTTTGGGATCCTTGTGGCTGAGAATGCCGTGGGAACCATGACAACTGGTGCAGTTGGCGGCGACGAGCAGGCCCTCTTTGCTGACGGCGAAGCCATGGATGGAATCCATGTAGGAGCCGTAGACGTTGGCGAGGCCGTGCTGTTTCGCGAGGGCGGGATTGCCGTGGCAGTTGCCGCAGGTCTTCGGGATATTCAGCGGATAGACGGGCGAGGAGGCGTCGGTTTTGGGAACAATCTGATGCGGGTCGCCGTGGCACGAGAGGCAGGGATGGTCGCTCGCTTTGGCATGCACGCTGGCTCCAAGACCGGAGGCTTCGTCGGCGTGGCAGGTGGAGCAGTCGACCTGCGCGGCGTTCGCCGCGTGCGGGTAGCCTTTGACGTTCGTGTGGCAATTCGTGCAGGTGAGGCTGCCGTGAATGCTGGAGTGGAACTTGTCCGCGTCGATGGAGATGGATTTGCCCGAGGAGTCCGTCATGCCGGGCGTGCCGTGGCAGGAGAGACAATCGGATTGGGCATGCAGTGGGCGGGCGGTCCAGACCGGGAACAGCGCGAACACAACAAGACTCAGGCCGATGGAGAAATGCTTCTTCATGGCAGCTCCATTTCTGCTGCGGGCCGCACCGCCGCGTCGGAAAAGGCCTGAGCCTTTCCCGGCCGCGCCGTGGCAGCCTGCGTTTCCGTTCCGTACCTACTGCAGGGTACGGATGTAGGAGACGACTTCCTTGATTTGGGCGTCGGTGAGCTTGCCGTTGTAGGCAGGCATCTTGCCTTTGCCGTCTTTGGTGATGGCGATGAGCGAAGCTTCAGAAGCCGACTTTACGGCGGGATCTTTGAAGGAAGGGACCTTCATCATCTTGCCGACGGGGGTGGCGGCGGTGCCGTCAGGACCGTGGCACATGGCGCACTTGGCTTTGTAGGTGGCTTCGCCGGCGCTCTGCGCAAAGACAGGCGCCGCGATGGAGGCGGCGAGCAGGATGAGTGCCGCGGCACGGATGCGGTTCTTCATGGATTAACTCCTGGCCCGGGGGCTTCGGGATCCCAGGCACATCTTTGAGATAAAACCGTTGTGGGCAGGCAGTCTGTGATAGCGGGCACAATGGGGCGAAACGACGGTAACAGCGCGGGTGCGGAGTAGAAAAGGAGGGCAGCGCGCGGGTTGATCAGCTTTCCCACGTCTGCCAAAACCGGGCAGCCGCCACGGCGTCCTCGCCCGGACCAGGCTGCAGGCGCCGGGCGTCATCTCTCGGGAACTCCTTACTTCATGGGCGATAATCCCAGTACTGAAGTGCTGGGCTAACCTCCATTGCGCCTTCGGCGCTTGGTGTTATGGCGCACCTGGCGCATCGGGCTGGCCGGTTTCGCCGGAAACGGGCGGAAGTGGAGAAACCGGCGCGAGCGGCGGATCGGTTTCGCCATCCTTCACCTCGCGATGCTCATGCTCCGGCGCGCGACCGGTGAGGAAGGTCCACTTGATGGGATAGATGTCGGGGTCGAAGAGGACCGCGTAGAAGTGCCAGATGACGATGGCCAGCGTGGCCAGGATCGCCTCGTAGAAGTGAACCGCGGTGGAAACCGCAAGGATGGCCGCGGGATGGGGCAGGTGCGCGAGGATCCAGTTATTGAGCCAGAGCAGGATGCCGGTGACGGCCATGACAATCGTGCCCCAGACCAGCGCCCAGTACTCGGCCTTTTCGGCGTAATTGAAGCGGCGGTAGGGTGGCAGGCTGTCGCGACGACCGAGGTTATATTTAACGGTCTGGACGGCTTCTTTGGCGTCGCGCAGGTCAGGAACCATGTCGCGGAACCAGCGGCGGCCGGAGCGTTTTGCGGAGAGATAGAGAATGTGCCAGATGGACGTTCCGATGAGCACGACACCGGCAGCGCGATGAACCCAGCCGCGGATGGGAACGTGATGCTCCCAGCGAACAATGGGATCGACCCAGAAAGCGTGGGGGAACTTGAGGGCGAATCCGGTGATAACGAGAACGATGAAGCTCGTGAGCAGGAGCACGTGCTGGATGCGCTCGCTGCGATTGAGGCGCAACTGGCCGGGGACGCGGCGATATTGCGCCAGAGCGGCCAGGGCTTTGCGGCGCCAGTCGAGGAAGTTGTGGAGGAACATGAGGCCCAGCGTGACGGGAATGACGATGAAGTAGAAGAGCTTGACGAAATCGAGCACGCGGCCGCCGGGGGTGGTGGAGGCAAGGACGTGCACGGGGCCGATAGCGAAGCGGCTGCCGGCGTCGGCGTGACACTGGCCGCAGGTCTTGCCGAGATTGGCGCGGTTGACGGTGGAGCGCGGATCGCTGGAGGGGTAGATGTTGTGGACGCCGTGGCAACTCGCGCAGTTGGCGACGGTCTGGCGCCCCTCGCGGGCGGCGAGACCGTGGTAGCTGTCTTCGTACGTGGGGACGCGATCCTGGGGCAGGTTGAAGCCGGCCATGAGCTGGGTGTCAGCGTGGCAGCGGGAACAGGCTTCCTGGGAGACGTTGGCCATATAGACGGGCGACCCAGGATTACCGGGGGCGAGGATCCTGTGCTCGCTGTGGCAGTCAGTGCAGGTGGCAGCCTGCAGAACGCCGCGGGCGACGGCCTGGCCGTGAATGCTGGTGGCATAGGTCCGGTAGACCCCGGCGTGGCAGTGGCCGCAGGTGGAAGCGACGTTCTGCTTCCAGACTCTCGAGCGCGGATCGGAGACGGGGAGGATGTCGTGGGTGCCGTGGCAATCGCTGCAGGAAGCGGCGTTGAGATTGCCGGCAGCGATGGCGCGTCCGTGCACGCCCTGGCGCCAGGCGTCGACGGGGCGGACTTCGGCAAACATGTATTTGGCGGCGAGCTTCGGATCGGAGTGGCACGAGCCGCAGGTGTCGGGCAGGCGCTGCTTGCTGACGGGGGAGCGGGGGTCGGAGGCAGAGAGAACCATGTGCGTGGAGCCGTGGCAGCTTTGGCAGGTAGGGACATCGCCGTTGCCGTGATCGCGTGCGCGGCCGTGGATGCTGGCCTGGTATTGCTCAACCTCGGTGGCATGGCAGGTGGCGCAAAACTGCGTGCCGGCGACGGCTCGCTGCGTGTTGCCGGTGCCGTGGCAGGCGATGCAGGTGGCGGAGCTGTTGGGATCGCCGAGGGCCGCGTGAGCACTGGCCGCAAGGGCTTTGGCGGCATCAGAGTGGCAGGCGACGCAGGAGGCAGAGGCGGTTTTGGCGTTGTGCGTCTGGGCCGAAGCGCCGGCGTGGCAATCCAGGCAACTCAGGCTCGCGTGAGGGCCGCGCATGTGGGTCGCGGCGTTGACGCTGATGTCCTTGCCGGCACTGTTCTTGAGCCCAATGGATGTCCCATGACAGGTCAGACAGTCGGGAGTTTGCTGGACCTGAGCGCGAGCGGAAAAGGAAACGGCGAACAGACAAAGAAAGAGAACCGGAGCCCCCAAAAGAAGTTTGCCGCTTCGATCCGTGCAACGCGAACGATCCGCGAGCAGCTGCTGCGCGTGGGTCCCCATCACTTGCCTTCTTCCCTGCTCCGCGCGGCGACTAAATCGGGCGTGGAGCGTTCCGGACCCGGCATGATGCCGAAGGCCGGTTCTGGCGGGCCGGGCGGATGCGGCTCAGCACGCGTGAAAAGCCTCGCCAGCCGAGGGACGCCGGCCGGTGAGGAACGTTGCGTAACGCGGGTCTACTTCTGCAGAGCGCGGATGTAGGCCACAACTTCCTGAATCTGGGCGTCGGTCAGCTTGCCCGCATAGCCCTGCATCCTGCCAATGCCATCTTTGGTGTCCTTAAACAACTCGGCGTCAGTGGCTTTTACGTCTTCGGGCGATTTGAAGGAGCGCAGCTTCATACCTTTGCCAACGGGGGTACTGCCTGTTCCATCGGCGCCGTGGCACATGGCGCATTTGGCGGCGTAGGTGGTCTGACCGGGCTGCTGAGCCAGCACAGGCAGGGAAGCTGCCAGAAACAGAGCCGTCGCAGCCGAACGAAACTTCATCATGATGACCTCCGGATGTAAAACAATCGGTAAGTTCCCGTCACCATATGAAATCGCGCGAGGGAGGCGGTCAGTGACGACCGGCACAGGAGGAGCTTGCGGGAGTTACGGTGGGAACGAACAGAGAGATGGCCGGGGCGAACCCCGGCCATACTGGTCCCTGTTGAATGACCTCAGAATTCGTAGTGAAATCCCAGGGTAACGATGTTGGCGCGGAAATCACGCAAAGCGGTCTCGCCGGAATTCGGCAGGGTGAGACCGGTCTGCAGGCCGGCGAGCGAGGGGGAGTTGCAGGGAACGACGGTGGAGGGAGTGGTCGGGGTGGGCCCCGCGGTGGTGCAGAAGGGCGCACCGGAAGGACCTCCCTCGCGGTAGCGGTAGTAATTGTACCGAGCACTCCAGATGAAGCCAGGATGGAGGGTCCAGGAGGCTCCGAAGAACGGCGACTGGTAATTGGAGTTCAGCGATCCAGCCACGTCCCGGGCATCGTTGTAGAAGCGGGTGCCGTCGACGGCGTTGAGGTTTTCGCCGACGTTGGAGTGGAAGGTTTTACCCGAATACGTGAGCGCAGCCTGGAGAGAGTTCGTGGGAGCGTCTTCGAAATCCTTCGCGGGGCCGAAGTCCCAGGTGTTACCGCGATTGGCACCGGTCGCCGGACAGACGGTGCCAGTTGATGTGGCTGCGCCAGGCAGCGTGGCGCTCGCGCCGGCAAGATAGCAGATGTTCGTCGCGGTGTAGACGTCGCTATAGGCGTAGTTGAGATTGAGAGCGTAGTGCTGGGTGGGCGAAAGCTGCGCGCCGACCGACGCTACGCGGCTGTGCGCCACGTGGTCGAGGGGACCCGCATAAGCGACGGCACCCGGATTGCTGACTGGAGTGCCGGCGAAGGGCGGGACGATATCCGCCTGGTTGTTGTTGGTGTTGTTGTGCAGCTCCATGTCATTGAAGGCGCCGGAGAGCGTGGCCCAGGTCCTCGGGCGATAAAGAGCGTGGATACGATAGTGCTGCTGCTGACGCGGCGCGACAGGAGTGAAGACGTTGTCGGCGTATAGGATCTCGGCGCTGCCGTCGATGTTCCACTGGTCGTTAGGGCGGAGAGCCGCGTTGAAGACGCCGCCATTCTGATTGATGGTGACGGTGCCGTCGGTGGTGGCGCCAAGGGCCAGCGGAGCGTCGTGCGGAATGCCTTCGGCGATGACGTGATTGACGTGACGCCAGCCAAGCGAGAGCGTGGCCCGGGACCAGCCATCCCAGGTTGCGGTGAGATCGTTGGTGATGAAGCGCTGGCCGAAGAAGTCATGCACGGGCGTGCCGATGGCGCCGCTGCCCTCGAAGGTGCCCGCGCCAGCAGCGGCGGTGGCGGAAGTCTGGTTGGGACAGTTGATGGTCTCGTTATTGGGTCCGTAGCAGGGTCCGGGCGCTGCGGCGGTGCCGATATTCAGCGCGGTCGTGTTCAGGCTGGTCATCGTGGAGACGCCCGGCTCCTGCTCGTTCGAGAAGCTGAACTGATCGTCGAAGCTGACGTTGCGGGTGGCCTGCCATTCCGCAGCGTAGTCAACGGCGGTGACCTGGCGGGAGGCGGACGCGGTGGCCGTGTAGTCCTCAGAGCGATAGGCAGGAGTGACGGTGCCCGAGGAGGAGACCGAGTATTTCGTCAGGCCCTGGAAGATGTCCTGGTAGAGGGGCAGGCTCATATTGGCTTTGGTGTAACGGATATCGCCGTTCATGGCGATGTTCCGGATGCTGGAACTCTGGAAGCGAAAGATCTCAGTGGGGTAGAGGATGCGCGTGGGCGCCGAGCGGAAGTAGCTGGTGATGACGCCGCAGGCTGGGTTGATGATAGGCGCGCCGCCGGGCGTGGGAGGAGCCGTAAGAACAGGCGCGGAGGTGGTGTTGCAGGCGCTGGTGGGAGCGAGGCTGTCGTAATCGGCCAGCAGCGCCACGCGGGCTCCATTCGCCTCCTGCAGGCGGAAGTAACTCGGGTCCAGGGTGAAATACGAATCGTTTTTATAATGGTCGACGACCTCCTCGAAGGTGAGGCGCGTGAGCGCCACCGGCTTCCAGTCGACTTCGCCAGTGAAATCGTCCGTGCTGTTGCGCTGCATTTCCTGGAGGAGGATATCGTAGGAACCCGCAACCTGATAGCCGCTGGGCGTGAGGCTGGGGCCCTGAAATACGTCCTGCGAGTAGCCCGCCTGATACGACAGTTTCGAGACCGGGAAGAACGTGACGTTCGCATTGGTGCGACGGCGCACAGTGTTGTAGAGGAAGGGCGACTGGTCCACCTGCTGCCAGGCATAAGGGGTGGTGCTTCCGGTCACGGGGATGCTCTGGCCGAAAGGAATATTGGGGTTGCCGAGGAGATCGTAGTCAAAGTACTGGCGATCGCGGAAAAAATTGCCGGAGAACTGGTAGAGATTGCCTTTGAAGAAGTCCATGCGGGCGTAATTGTCGGGATCGCCGCCCCATCCATTCGAGAAGGCGCTAAGCGAGTCAACGAGCGTATGTTTGGTGCCGGGGAGAGCATGGAGTTCGAAGGTCTCGCCCAGAACGCGCGGGCCGGCCTCGAGGTCGACCATCGTGTCATACATCGGACCGCTGCCGTTGACGCCGACCACGTGGCCGCCGAGATCGATGGATTCGTGAAGCGCGTAACCGTTGGGAGCCACCGGCTGCGCGGTGGTGGTCGCATCCTGAGCGATGGCGGCGCCGGTCGTGGCCATCAGAGCGGCGACCCCAAGGCTCGCGGCCATGCGTTGAATCGTAAGGGAAGAAAACCAGCCTGGGTTCTTCATAAAAAACCTCACATGAGAAAAAGTCCGCATATCAACCTCTTCGGGAGCCGGGGCGCGCGAGCGTGGCCCGGCTCCGTGCCTGCTAGCGAAGGAACGCCGCGTTGATGTTCGAGCCGTGGATGTACGTGTGGCAGCTGGTGCAGGGAGCGAGTTCGTCGGAGCCGGCGCCCATGCTGTGAACGGTTCCGGCGGCGACGCGGCTGTGGCACTGGTTGCACAGCGTATTGATCGACGGCATGTTGAGCATCCGCGCGTTCTCAGAGCCATGCGGCGAATGGCAACCCATGCAGCCCTCGGCGCGGACAGCGGCGTGCTCGTAGACGAACGGCCCGCGCACATCCGTGTGGCACTTTGTGCAGATCTGGTTCTGATCGGCGGTAGCGCGCAGGTTATTCGGCAGGAAGCTGCCGTGTACATCGTGGCAGTCGCTGCACTTGACGACGCCCTCATTCACCGGGTGGTGGAAGGGCATGTCGAAGTTCGGCTTCACATCGGTGTGGCACTGGAAGCAGAGCTGCGGCTGCGCGGCGACGAGAAGATTTTCCGGAACCTTCGCCTTGTGCACGCTGTGGCAGCTCAGGCAGCTGAGCCCGGCTTTGGCATGGGGCGAGCGCTGGTAGTTCGGGTGAACCCCGGCGTGGCAGCCGAGGCAGGTCTCATTGATCTGCTGCGGGGTAAGCTTATCGAAGCGGCGGATCTTGGTGACGTCGCCGCCGCCTTCCACGTGAGCCTGGCCGGGACCATGGCAGCTTTCGCAGGTGACGCCGTGGCCGTTATGTTCCAGGGCAAGACGGGAGTGGGGGTTGCCGGAAAACTTGTTCACCACATCCTGATGGCAGGTTGCGCACATTTCCTGGCCGACGAATCCGGCCGGGGTGGGCGCTCCTGTTGGAGAAGCAGCCGCCTGCTGAGGCCCGTGATCCGCGGCCCGCGCCAGCCGGGTTCCAGCGAACCCGGTCAGCAGCAAAAGACAAGCTGTGCTGATGACAAAACGACGCATGAGCATTCACCTCGCGCAGCCTGCCAGGGGGCCTTGAACTTTGCGACACCGTCAGCGGGCTGGATTGACTGCACCCTGTACATGGGGAGAATATCGGCGGGCGGAAGGCTGACTCAGTGATCAATGTCACAGGGCGATCCTGCTGGATTCAAAGTGGTTACAATCCCTTCATTTTTCCCGATTCGGGCCGTCGCCAGGGAGGCAGACTGCGTGGATGCTGGCTAGCGGTGGCCGGAAAGTCGCTCTTTATGTGGGCTTTGAGTGGCACATCCAAAATCTGAAGCACGGGAAGAGCGCACGCGGCAGCGGCGTTACTTTGGTTCAGCCATGGCCGCGCACAGGGAGGGAGCCGAAGCTGGGACCAGGGTAGCTTCGGTCCACGCCGCAATCTGCTCGAGGGCGGCATCGAGCAGCTCGGGAACAGCCGCATCGACCGAGGACGTGAGATCGGTGCCCCAGCCGATGACCTGGGGCTGAATGCCGAGCACGACGATCTCGCGCGGAGCGCTGCCGGTGAGGCGCAGCGCGCCGATGAGATCGGAGAAGCCGAGGAGATGGACGCTTTTGCCAATGGGGATCATGTCGATGTCGCTGCCGGCGAAGCGCAGGAGGGTGCCGGACGGGACTCCGGCTTCGACAGCGTCGAGCGCGAGGAGATGGGTGATGCCGTCGAGGGGGTGCAGCAGATCAAGCCCGAGGGTGCCACCTTCGATGAGCAGAACGGAGGGCGGCATGCGCGGGTCCGAGCGCAGGCGCTGGACGGCGAGCATGCCGAGGGCGTCGTCGGCGCGCATGAGATTGCCGAGACCGAGGACGGCGATGCGCGCGGCGCTCATCGATCCCAATGGCGGTCGCGGTGAATCCGGCGCGGGTTGAAAATGTGCCGGGGCTCGAGGTGAGCGATCTCCAGCTCCTCGTCGATCGTTTCGTCATCGACGAATTTGTAACCGCTGAAGATGCTTTCCATTTCTGCGTTGCGCTCGGTCATGGCCACCAGTACGGCGCTATACACGTGATGGATAAAGAAGGCCATGAGGAAGAACATGAACATGAAGTGAATGAGACGAATCCACTGGATGTCGATGACGCGCGGAATCCAGCCGACGAAGAAGCGGAGCGTGGGCGAGCCCTCGACCGTGGCGAGGAGCACCAGGCCGGTAACGCACTCACAGGCGATCAGGAAGTAGACGACGATGTAGGTAAGTCCGGCAAGGGTGTTGTGGCCGATCTGCTCGAAGGGCTTGCGCTGCTGGAAAGTGTAGTACCGCACCATCGCCTTCAGGCTGTGCCATTGGCGCCGGGTGAGAGGCAGGAACTGACGCCAGCGCGCCCAGTGATTGCCGGCGAAGAACCAGTAAATGCGAACGATGAGGGCGCCGATGAGCTCGAAGCCGGCCAGCTCGTGGATGAAGCGCACGGTTCCCATGGTCCAGGAGCGCGGGCCCGGGAAAATGAGGAACGGCGTGTGCAGGTACAAGCCGGTCCAGGTCAGAACAGTAACGGCGGCAACGATGCCCCAGTGGCTGAGGCGGACGGGCAGCTCCCAGACGTAGACGGGGACGAGATGCTCCTCGGCCGCGGCGACGTGCTTCTCTTCGTGGACAGGAGTGAGTACGGCGGCCATCACAGGCCTCCCATCTCCGCAGCCGAGCAGGCCGGAGCGGGCAGATCCGGGACCGTCACGGACTCGTGGCCGTAGCGATGGCCCTGGCCGTCGATGACGTGGACGGCGCAGGCCAGGCAGGGGTCGAAGGAGTGGACGGTGCGCAGCACTTCGAGCGGCCGCTCAGGATCGGCGATGGGCGTGTTAAGCAGGGCGGCTTCGTACGCGCCGCGCTGGCCGTGGGCGTCGCGGGGGCCGGCGTTCCATGTGGATGGCACCACTGCCTGATAGTTGACGATGTGCTTGTTTTCAATTTCGACCCAGTGGCCGAGCGAGCCGCGGGGTGCTTCTTCGAGGCCAAACCCGGCGCAGGATTTCGGCCAGCTCTCGGGATCCCACATGGAGCCGTCGTGAATGCGGACATCGCCACGGGACATGTTGTCGTCCAGCTCCGCGACCCAGTTCCCCAACTGGCCGGCCACGATCTGCGCTTCGACAGCGCGGGCGGCGATGCGGCCAAGCGTGGAAAAGAGGACCGTAGGCGGCGCGTTGAAGTGTCCCAGCACGCCATCGACGGCTTGTTTGACGGCGGCGTTGCCCGACGCGTAGGCGATGAGGGTGCGCGCCAGCGGGCCGACTTCGACGGCTTTGTCGTCGTAACGCGGCGCCTTGAGCCAGGAATACTTGGCGTCGGTATTGAGGTATTCGTAGGGCGGCTTTGGGCCGGAATAATGCGGTTGCGTTTCGCCCCTGGCCGGAGGCAGACTGGCCTGGTCGCCGACGGAATAGTCGTAATACGAATGGCTGACATATTCGGCGATCTTGCCGGGATCCAGCGGATGCACGGTGGAAAGGTCGCGGCCGAGGATCACGCCGCGCGGGAAGAAGAAGCGCGACGGATCGTTGATGCTGCCGGCAGGATAATCGCCGTAGGCCATGAAATTGCCGAGGCCCTCGCCGTAGCCAAACCACTCCTTGTAGAAGCCGGCGACGGCGAGCACATCCGGGATATAGACCTGATTGACGAAGGTCTGCGCGCGGGTCACCAACTCATTGAAAAGGGTGATGCGCTCCGGATTGATGACCGCCTCCGGCTCCGTGCCGTCGATTGCGGTAGCCATCCCACCTACAAGAAAGGTCTGCAGGTGAGGATTCTTACCGCCCAGGACCGCGTGGATGCGAATGAAGTCCCGCTGCATATCAAGCGCCTCGATGTAATGCGCGACAGCAAGCAGGTTCGCTTCCGGCGGCAGTTGGTAAGCAGGGTGTCCCCAGTCACCGCTGCTAAAGAGGCTCAACTGCCGCGAGGCCACAAGGGCCTTGACGCGGTCCTGGACTCCCTTAAAGTAGGTTGCGCTCGATTTGGGCCATTCCGAGATAGACTGCGCGAGTTGCGAAGTCTTCGCGGGATCGGCCTTCAGGGCCAGGGTGACATCGACCCAGTCGAGCGCGTGAAGGTGGTAGAAGTGGACAACATGGTCCTGGACGTTCTGCGAGCCGGCGATCAGATTACGGACCAGGCGGGCATTGTCAGGAATTTGAATGTTGAGAGCGTTCTCGACGGCGCGGACGGAAGCGAGCGCGTGCACGGTGGTGCAGACGCCGCAAATGCGCTGAGCCCAGATCCAGGCCTCGCGCGGGTCGCGGCCGCGCAGGATGAGCTCGATGCCGCGGAACATGGTGCCGGAGCTCCAGGCGTCCGTGACGCGGCCTCCGTTGACTTCCGTCTCGATTCGAAGGTGGCCTTCAATGCGCGTTACGGGATCGATGACGACGCGGGACATCAGCGCACCTCCGTGGTCTGGCGCTCAGCGGCTTGATCTTTGTGGGGCTCGGCAGTACCGCCGGGATGGGAGTGATCGCGGATCACATGGCCGGTGGCGTGCACCGCAGTAGCAGCAGCGACGGCTCCGACGACGGTCCATCCGATTTCGCTTGCGGTGACATCCACACCGAAGCCGGGTGGGTGCGGCAAGCGGGAGTAGAAAGGCGATTTGGTGTCCCAGAATCGCGAAGAGGCGCACGCAATGCAGCCGTGGCCGGACTTGACGGGCCAACTGGTAGCGTTGTTCCAGCGCACCGTGGGGCAGTTGTAATTCGCCTCAGGGCCTTTGCAGCCCATTTTGAAGAGACACCAGCCTTTGCGATGGCCCTCGTCGCCCCACGCCTGCACATAGCGGCCGGCGTCGTAATGGGCACGGCGCTCGCACTGGTCGTGAATGATCTGGCCATAGGCGAAGAGCGGGCGGTTTTCAGCGTCGAGAGCGGGCAACGCGCCGAAGGTGAGGTAATGGACCAACACCGCGGCGGTGTTGACGGAATTGTGCGGACAGCCGGGCAGGTTGACAACGTTCACGCCCGGGACGGCTTCCTGCAGGCCCACCGCGCCGGTGGGATTGGGTTTGGAGCGAACCAGGCCGCCGTCCCAGGCACAGGCGCCGACGGCGATGACCGCGGCGGCTCCGGTGCAAACTTCCTGCACGATCGAGAGCGCGGTACGCCCGTTGACGGTGCAGTAGATGCCATCGTCGGCGGTGGGGATGGCACCTTCGACGATGACAAGGTACTTGCCGGTCTCTTCCTTCACTACACGCTGAAGGGCGGCTTCAGCGTGCTTGCCGTAGCCAGCCATGATGGTCTCGTGGTATTCGAGCGAGACGGCTTCGAGAACGATGTCCTCAATAGTGGGGTGCGGCGAGCGCAGCATCGACTCGGTATTCCCGGCGCAATCCTGGAACTCGAGCCACACCAGGGTGGGCTTACGCTTTGTGCTTAAAGCATCAGCGATGGTCTGCGCGTAGGAGGTCGGCAGCGCCAGGGTTGCGGCCATGGTGCCGCAGAATTGCATGAACCGCCGGCGTGAGAATCCTCGTACCTTACAGATTTCCAAAACCGTTTGAGCGTCGGGCATTTGGCTCCCTCTGATTGCGACTTTCCGGGGATTTGCAGAGAGACCGTACCGTTGGGGAAAAGGAGCTGTATGTGACCGCAATCACACCGCGAACATTTTTGCGGCCAGGGTCATGGCTGAAGTCATCATGCACCGGCGTGGCCGGTCACCGCGTGACCCCCGTCACACCAGTTTGTGCCGACAGTCACAGTCAGCGCGGAAGGACCGCGGGAGACTTCTTTCAGGAGGTGATCCCTCCATGAACGTTGCTGAAGAACTCAGCCGCAGGGCGCGCACATTTGTGGTTCCGGAAAAGATCCTGGTCGCGAGCGATCTGGACGACATTGAATACCTGATACCCCACGCAGCCGCGCAGGCCCGCGCCTGTGGAGCCACGCTTACCCTGGCGCATGTAATCCCACCCGGCGAGGCGATGCCTCTGGACGCGAGCGCGATTCCTTACCTGGATGTCGCGTCGCTGCGGGAAGAGGCCAAACAAACGCTGGAACACGCTGCGGAACCGCTGCGCGACAGTGGGATTCCCTGCGACGTGCTGGTGGCCGAAGGTCACCCGAGCGATCAGATCGCGACACTGGCCCGCGATCTCCAGGCAGGGCGCATTCTGGCGGGGACCCACGGGCGCCGGCACCTGAAACGATTCTTCCTCGGCTCGGTGGCCCACGATATCCTGTGTGCCGCCAACATCCCGGTGTGCACTATTGGACCTCATGCCCACGCAGCCTCTTCGTTCGGCGCCCCGCGTAAAATTTTGCATCCCGTGTCGCTCTGCGAGGGATGTGAGGACACCGCGCGCATCGCGATCGAACTGGCGGAATTCTATCGAGCCGACATCACTCTGCTGCACGTCCTGAGCAAGGATGCGAAGCACCAGCAGGACACCGGGCGCATTGTGGAGTGGACCAAATCCGAACTAAAGCGGATGGTGCCGCCAGAAGCGGATCTGTGGAGCCGGACGACCGTCAAGGTGGAGATTGGGGATGTTGTCGAAGAGGTCCTGAGTGCAGCCGCCGAGATTGCCGCGGATCTGATCGTCCTGGGCGTAAGTAAGGACGTGACGTTCTGGCCCATCCGCGGCGACGATACCGTATACGACATCATTGCCAGCGCGAAGTCGCCTGTACTAAGCTTCCGGCGATCGCCTGGACGGGGGGAGTGAGACGACTCGCTCTGTGGTGAAGCAAGCCTCTGAAGAATTCCAAAACGTCTTCTGCGCCTCAAGCTGATTTGGTTGCACGACATTTTCTCCCCGTCTGAAGCCCGGTCCCTCCAAACTGACTTGCCAGTCCCCGAGATCTTTGGGACGCCGTGAAGCCGTGTCCCTTTACGGCGGTGGAGCGCCTTCAGCGACGCATACCAATTACAGAGAGCAGGCGCCCAGTGAATCCCTGCTCGGCGCGATACGAAAAATAGCGATTGTGCTGGCAGCGGGTACAGTGGCCGATGACGGTGATGGATTCGGGACGCAGTCCGGCATCGAGGAGCTGGCGGCGATTGGCCTCCATCAGATCCAGGTGCAGCTGCGGACCCAGATTGCTGTGGCCTGGAGCCCGCGCTGTGAGGAAGAGCAGAGGATACTTTTCCCGGATCGGATCGGATTCGGACAGCTCGCGGAATAGGTCGGGCGCGTAAGTGAACTGCGAGACGAATTCGCTGCGAACTTCTTCGCCGACGGCGTAGCAGCACAGGGCGATGCCCGGGCCGATGGCGGCGATGAGGTCTTGAGGCCGGCTGCCGAACTCGGTGCGCATGCGGCCGACGCCATTTTCGACGATGCGCTTGAGCGTTCCGCGCCAGCCGGCGTGGAAGGCGGCGACGGCCTTCTTTTTTGTGTCGGCGAGGAGAACGGGAATGCAGTCGGCGGTCTGGATGGCGAGAACGACACCAGGCTCATTGGTGAGGAGGCCATCGCCGCGGACGGTGCGAGCGGCATCCTGCCGGGTGACGCGGCGGACGACGGATGAGTGAATCTGTTTCAGCGTGACGAGGGTTGCATTCGGAGGCGCGCCGAGGGCTTCGAGGAAGCGCCGCCGATTTTCGAGGACGTTTTCGCGGGAATCGGATGCGGTGAAGCCGAGGTTCAGCTCGCCGGCGCGCTGGCCGGGCGCGTAGGCGTGGCTCACGCCACCGGTACGCGTGCTGAACCCGTGAAGGACCCAGGGAACGCGCTCGAAAGCGGGGGCGCGGACGATATGGATGAGCGACTTGACGACGCGGACGGCCTTCTGCGGACGGACTTCGTCGAGGCCCTCGCGCTTCGGCGGGCGCTGGGCGCGGAGGCGGCGGCGCGTGGGCTGGAGACCGCCACGGACGAGCAGGGCGTCGATGGCCTGGACCTCGGTGGGCTGGTTGGCAGAGCGCGGCATTTGGTCTCATTTTACCGGCGAGAATCTGGAAGCCGGCCTGCGGGCGCGGCCCTGGTCTATCTTTGTTCGGGATGGCAATTTTCTCGCGGATGCATTCGATGACTCACTTCCCTTTCTGTCGGAGCGCGCGGCGCTACTGCTGCTGGCTGGCAGTGGTGGCGATGCCAGCGCTGCCGATGCGCGGACTGGCGCTGGGGCAGCCGCAGTATGTGCGCAGCTCGCCGGTTGCAGGGGGAGTCTCGTTGACGCGGAATGGCAAGACGGCGGAGATTTATGTCGACCCTGGCGACTGGTGGGGTGTGCAGCATGCGGCCGAGGATTTACAGGGGGATTTCCGGCGCGTCACCGGCGTGACGCCGAAGCTGGTGGAGACTGCCGCGCCGCCCAGCGGCAATGTCATTCTGATCGGGACAATCGGGAAGAGCCGGGCGATTGACGAACTGATTCAGGAACGCAAGATCGACGTGAGTGCGATTCGCGGGCAATGGGAGGCGACGCTGACTGAGGTGGTGGATCATCCGCTGCCGGGCGTTGCGCGGGCGCTGGTGATTGCGGGCAGCGACAAGCGCGGGACGATCTACGGCATCTACGATTTGTCGGCGGATATCGGGGTATCACCGTGGTATTGGTGGGCGGATGTGCCGGTGCGGCACCAGGATGCACTGTACACCGAGGCTGGACGCTGGATTGTGGCGTCGCCGGTGGTGAAGTATCGCGGAATCTTTCTGAACGATGAAGCTCCGGCGCTGACGGGGTGGGTGAATGAGAAGTACGGCGGGTACAATCACCTGTTCTACACGAAGGTCTTCGATCTGCTGCTGCGGCTGCGGGCGAATTATCTGTGGCCAGCGATGTGGAACAGCGCGTTTGCGGCGGACGATCCGCTGAACGCGAAGCTGGCGAACGATTATGGAATCGTGATGGGGACCTCACACGAAGAGCCGATGATGTGCGCGGAAAAGGAGTGGAAGCCGAGCGACGGCGCGTGGAATTACGTCACGAACCAGAAGCGCATCGACGCGTTCTGGCGCGGTTGCATGGAGCGCGACAAGAACTACGAGCAAGTGGTGACGCTGGGGATGCGCGGGCACAACGACACGCCGATGTCGACCGGAGACAACATCGCGCTGATGGAGAAGATCGTCGCGGATCAGCGGAAGATCCTGGAGCAGACGGTGAATCCGGATCTCGAGAAGGTTCCGCAGGTGTGGGCGCTCTATAAGGAGGTCGAAGACTACTACAACGCGGGCATGCGCGTGCCCGGCGACGTGACGCTGCTATGGAGCGACGACAACTGGGGCGATCTGCGGCGGTTGCCCACGGCGGCGGAACGGAAGCGATCAGGCGGCGCGGGGATTTATTACCACTTCGATTATGTTGGCGCCCCGCGCAGCTATAAGTGGCTGAACACGAATTATGTACCGAAGATCTGGGAGCAGATGAACCTGGCGTGGCAGTACGGCGCGACGCGGATCTGGGTGGTCAATGTCGGGGACCTGAAGCCGATGGAGTTCCCCATTTCTTTCTTCCTGGATATGGCGTGGAATCCGGCGCGATTCCATCCGGACAACCTGCAGCAATATACCGAGGATTGGGCGGCGCAGCAGTTTGGTCTGGAACACGCGGCGGAGATTGCGAAACTGCTGACCGGGTACACGAAGCTGAACGGGCGCCGGAAGCCGGAGCTGCTGGAGCCGAATACGTTCAGCCTGATTCACTTTGACGAGGCGGAGCGCGTGTACGACGAGTGGCAATCGCTGACGGATGAGGCCGAGAAGCTGGGGGAGAAACTGCCGGCGGCGGATCAGGATGCGTACTTCGAACTGGTGCTGTATCCGCTGAAGGCGTCGGCGGCAGTGAACGAGCTGTACATCACGGCGGGCGAGAATGCGCTCTACGCCACGCAGGGGAGGGTGAGCACGAACGATCTGGCGGACCGCGCGCGAAAGCTGTTTGCCGAGGATGCAGCGCTGACGTACCAGTACAATCACGTGCTGGCGCACGGCAAATGGGACCACATGATGGACCAGACGCACATCGGCTACACCTACTGGAACGAGCCGCCGGTGAACGCGATGCCGGCGGTGACGTGGGTGCAGCCGCTGACGGGGCCGCACATGGCGATTGCCGTGGAAGGCACGGCGTTCGCGGTTGACGGAGCATTCCCGCCTTTGCGGCTGCCGACCTTTGACAATTTCAATCGGCAGACGCGGTGGATCGACATTTTCAATCGCGGGGATCAGCCTTTCGCGTGGGCGGCGAAAGCCGATGAGCCGTGGATCCGGTTGAGCGCCACATCGGGAATGGTGACGAAAGAGCAGCGCATTTTAGCGAGCATTGGCTGGGCGCAGGCGCCGCGGGGCCACAACGACGGCGACATCGTGATCCAGCAGAAGGATGGGCCGGCGGTCACGGTGCAGGTGAAGGAGTTCGCTCCGGCGACGCCGGCGCGGGACGACTTGCAGGGATTTGTGGAGGCGCGGCATTACGTCTCAATTAACGCGGCGCATATTACGAGCGAGACTGCGGTCGGCGGAGTGCGATGGGTGAATATTCCGGATTACGGCGAGACGCTTTCGGCGATGACGATCCTGCCGGTAACGGCGGCGAGCGTGCTGCCGCCAGATCCTGCGGCGACGCTTGAATACCGGATGTATTTGTTCGACAGCGGACCATGCAGTGTGCAGGCGATTCTGGCGCCGACGGAGAATTTTGTGCCGGGGCGCGGCCTGCGGTATGCCGTTTCGTTCGACGATCAGCCGCCGGTGATTGTGGATGCGCTGGCTGACAACTCGGAACAGGCGTGGGCGACGGCAGTAAGCGATGGCGTGCTCAAGGTGACGACGACGCTGAACGTGTCCTCGCCGGGTTACCACACGCTGAAGATTCGGATGGTGGATCCGGGAGTGGTGCTGGAGAAGCTGGTGGTGGCGTTTGCGAATCCGGAGGCTCCCCAGTTCCCCGGCGAGCCCAGGCCGGCGGAACCGGCTGCGCCGGCGAGCTATCTGGGGCCTCCGGAGAGTTATCACCGCAGCCTCCTTGCGGGGACGCAGGAGAAATAGCGATGGATCGAGCGCAGGTTTTGCAATTCATGCAGAGCAACCGCTATGCGGTGGTTTCGAGCCTGTCGGAGGTGGGGACACCGCAGTCCGCGCTGCTGGGAATCGCGGTGACGACGAAGCTGGAAGTGATCTTCGACATGCTGAAGGCCTCACGGAAGTATGCGAACCTGACGGCGCGACCGGTGTGCTCGCTGGTGATCGGGGGATGGAGCGGGGAGCAGACGGTGCAGTACGAGGGGGAGACGTTCGAGCCGGTGGGCGAGGAGCGCGCGCGATACCAGGAGATTTATTTTGAAGCGTGGCCGGGAGGGCGCGAGCGGATGCAGTCGCCGGCGATTACGTTCCTGGTCGTGCGGCCGCGGTGGATCCGGTACAGCGACTTCGACCAGCGTCCGCCGGTGATTGAAGAAGTGAAGCTGGATCCGTTCGAGGTGTGAGGAGGGGGTACCCCCCTGTCGCTCGAGCCGCTGGCAAACCTCTGATTCCGGGAGGGTTGCGGGGGTGGGTCGCAGGACGGCGGCAAACGCCTGATTGCACGGCATTTGCGCCGCCCATTTGGGCTGGATCGCTGCGGGTTACCAAGTGGTAACGATCATCCGATTCTCAAAGAGCCCGGCCATCCGCCTGGGCGGACGCGAGACAAATGAACAGGAAAAGCTCTGCCGCGAGGACAGAGCTTTTCGATTTCCAGCATAGGGCGCGCGCAGAACGGGAGCAAGAGAAATCGGATGCGCGCAGTTACGGAGGTACCGCCGCAGCATTGTTCCGCGCCTCCTTCAGCGCCCGTGAGAGGGATCGGGGGAAGCGCTCAGGTCGAGGTCAATATAGGTGGCGTCAGAGTGGGGCAGACCCGGCGCGTAGCAGTTTCCATCGGCGGCATAGGTACGGCGGCAGGCCCTTGTGTCCGCTTTGCGAAGCGGCGACTGAGCGTACTGCCAGGCAAGAGTGTGGGAGACGGGGCTCTGGGTGAGGCTGAGGCTGGTGCCGGGGGCGACGCAGCCAGGCGCGGGCGGGCAGCGGTCGTCCCAGATCCAAAGCTGGGTGCCGGGGAAGCGCTTTTCGATGTCCAGCGCCGTCGACAGGCGAACGCCGCGCCCGGCGGGGACGGGAATGGCAGAGGCGTAGACGCCGGGGCGGAAAGCTGAAGCATTGACTGCGGCGATCCATGCGCCGAGATAAGCGGCCTGTTCACCGAGGAGCGGGCCACCTTCTTCCTGATCGAGAAAGAGGATGGCT
This sequence comes from Acidobacteriaceae bacterium, assembly GCA_030041515.1. Lineage (GTDB taxonomy): Bacteria > Acidobacteriota > Terriglobia > Terriglobales > Acidobacteriaceae > Palsa-343. Next base: position 22,119 of record JASHNS010000006.1, read on the forward strand.
CCGGGAGGGAAGCCTTCACGGCGCGCGGCGGCGATGGCTGCTGCGCCGTCTGCGCGTCCGAGCGTGGCCGCATCGCGATGCCTCAGGCCTTTGTCGAGCCGGCCGTTGAAGAGAATGAGGAAGCCGAAGCCGGTAGCGCGCATGATGGCGCGCTTTCCAGTCCAGGGATTGGTCGTCATGCCCGGCGGGTTGTTCAGCCAGAATCCGATGAAAGCGAAGGTGCGGTGCAACTGGGACAGCAGGGCGTCACCGGGATAGGCGTCCTTGTCGAAGCCATACCAGGAGGGAATGGAGTGAGAAGTCTGTGCGGCTGCGTCGAAAAACGCGGGCGCTCCGAGCAAGAACAGGATCGCGGCAAGAGAAAGCAGGCGGCGCATCACAGCGCTCCTTTGTGCAGGAAGAAGAAGATCGCCAGACCGAAGCCCAGGGCGATGATGAAGGGCCGCAAAATGCGATCGCTGATGCGGCGCGCGTTGCGGGCTCCCACGTAGCCGCCGATGGCGCAGGAAATCATCATCATCCAGCAGTAGCGCCACTCCACGGCGGCACCGGTGATGAAAGTGATGCAGGCGACGGCGTTTGCGGTTGTGGTGATGACGGTTTTGAGGGCGTTGATTTCGGCGATGCGCTCCACGCCGCAGAGCGACAGCGCGGACATGGTGAGCAGGCCGGCTCCGGCGCCGAAGTAGCCGATGTAATACGTGATCGCGAGCAGCGACAGCAGCAGCGGGATGAGATGAACGCGGCGATGGCGCTCGGGGTGCTGGGTGGATTCCGTCAGTTGGCGCTGCATGCGGCGACGCAGAGGTCCGCTGAGGGCGAAGCTGGTGGCGCCGAGGAGGAAGAGATACGGGACGAGGCGCAGGAAGGAATGCTGGCTGCCATGCAGCAGGGTGAGCGAGCCGGCCAGGCCGCCGATGACGGCGACGAGCATGACGGGGATCACGAGACGGAGGTTCTTCTTCAGGTCTTCGCGATAGCCGGCAATGGAGGTGAACTGGCCGGGCCAGAGGGCGACGGTGTTGGTGGCGTTGGCCTGGATGGGCAGCAGTCCGGCTTTGAGGAGCGCGGGAAAAGCGATGAAGCCGCCGCCTCCGGCGACGGAGTTGACGAGACCGCCGAGGAGGGCTGCGCCAGCGAGGAAGAAGTAGTAGCCGAGGGTGGTGTGCACTGTGGCGATTTTATCGGGCCGCCAGCAGCCGGCGGCCAGCAGCCGACGGCCAGCGTTCAGCAGCCAGCAGCCAGCAGCCAGCGCTTAATGTTAATCTGTTCGGCAAAAATCGGAACCGGGAGGAGAGAACGATGTCCAAACGAGAATCGGTTGTGCTGGTGAGCCGGGCGATTGCGACGCTGATGCTGATTGCGGTTGGCCAGGGCCTTCTTGCAATCATTCGGCTCCTGCTGATCTCTCCCTCCCTGGCCTATCACCCGTCTGGCCCGACCGGGCCTTTGATGTCCAGCGCTTTAGCAGGAACACTCTGGCTAATCTTCTATAACCTTTTTGTGTTTGCTCTGTTCTGGAAGTGCGGTCCAGGGATCCTGAATTTCCTGCTTCCGCCGGGCGAGCAGCCGCAGGATTCCAGCCAGCCCGCCTGACGCCTATCCGGCTTTCATCTCCGGCGTGGCAGCGACCAGATTGCGCGTGTAGTCCTCGCGGGGCGAGTCGCAGATCTGGTCGCGGGTGCCGAATTCGACGAGCTTGCCGCCCTGGAGCACGGCGATATTTGTCGCCAGATAGCGCACGAGCGGCATGGAGTGGGAGATGAAGAGGTAGGTGAGGGAGAACTCGCGTTGCAGGTCGCGGAGGAGATTGACGATCTGGGCGCCGACGCTGACATCGAGAGCGGAGACCGGCTCGTCGAGGACGAGCAGCTCCGGCTGGAGGGCCAGAGCGCGGGCGATGTTGATGCGCTGGCGCTGGCCTCCGGAGAATTCGTGCGGATAGCGGCGGAGGGCCGAGTCATCGAGGCCGACCTGGCGGAGGAGGTCCTGGCAGCGGCGGCGGCGTTGGGTGCGACTTGTGCGTTCGTGGATGACCAGCGGCTCGGTGACGATTTGCTCGACGGTCATGCGGGGATTGAGGGCGGCGTAGGGATCCTGAAAGACGGGCTGCATACGGCGGCGGAGCGGGCGGAGCTTACTCTGCGGGACGCCCGTGATGGGATTTCCGTCGAAGAGGACCGTGCCGCGGGTGGGCTCGATCAGACCGAGGACCATGCGGGCGATGGTGCTTTTGCCGGAGCCGGATTCGCCGACGAGGCCGAGGGTTTCGCCTCGCTCAATGGCGAACGAAACTCGATCAACGACGCGGGTTCCCTGGTCAGCGTGGCCGTAGGTTTTGGTCAGCTCGGTCGCGGCCAACAGAGGCATAGGAGAAAAGTAGCAGGCCGATTCCGCGATTAAAATAGAAGAGAGCGGATCGCTGGGAATTATCAGCGGATTCGCCAGGACAACCTCAGGGGCTAAAGCCCATTGATTTTTGGCAGTTTTCGGCACGACTCAAGTCGTGCCCTGATACAAGGCGTTCGCCCCACAGGGCCTCCGCATCCTGTGTGGTCGCGCTCTCCAATTCCGTGACGCAGTTCAGAGAATCCTTTGCAGCAACTCCTCAACAAACTCAATCCGCAGCAGCGTGAAGCCGTCGAGGCCGTCGATGGGCCGGTGCTGATTCTGGCCGGCGCCGGCTCCGGGAAGACGCGCGTGATCACGCATCGAATCGCGTACCTGATCGAGGAGCGCAGCGCGGCGCCGGATGCGATTCTGGCCGTGACGTTTACCAACAAGGCCGCGGCGGAAATGGGCGAGCGGGTGGAGAAGCTGATCGGGCACGGTTCGCTGGCGAAGCCGCTGATCTCGACGTTCCACTCCTTTTGCGTGCGGCTGCTGCGGCGGGATATCGAGGCTCTGCGCGTGGGGAGTGAAGGATTGACGCGCAGCTTTGCCATCTACGACGAGACGGATCAGCAGGCCGTGGTGAAGGCCGTGATGCGGCGGATGGGGCTGGACGACAAGCAACTGACGCCGCGCGTGGTGCTCTCGAAGATTTCCTGGGCGAAGAACCACATGATCGATCCGCAGGAGTATTTTCTGCAGTCGGCGGACCCGATCAGCGAGAAGGTGGCGCATGTTTTCGAGGGCTATCGGAAGGAGCTGCGCAAGGCGAACGCGCTCGACTTCGACGATCTGCTGCTGGAGGCGGTACGGCTGCTGAAGGTTTCGCAGGAAGTGCGCGAACGCTGCCAGCGGCGCTGGCGGTGGGTGATGGTGGACGAGTACCAGGACACGAACCGACCGCAGTACGAGCTGATGAAGCTGCTGGCCGGTGAGCACCAGAACGTGTGCGTGGTGGGCGACGAGGATCAGAGCATCTACTCATGGCGCGGGGCCGATATCCGCAACATTCTGGAGTTCGAGAAGGATTTTCCGGGCGCGAAGACGGTGCGGCTGGAGCAGAATTACCGATCGACGCAGATCATTCTGGAAGCGGCTTCGTCGGTGGTAGCGCGGAATGCGCAGCGCAAGGGCAAGCGGCTGTGGACCTCCCGCGAGGGCGGGGCGCTGATCGGGTACTACGAGGCGCCGGACGGTGAAAACGAGGCGCTGTTCCTTGCGGACTACATCCAGAAATATCTGCGCAAAGCGGCGGAGGAGCAGGCGGAGCCGAAATGCGCGGTGCTCTACCGGACGAATTCGCAGTCGCGGCTGGTGGAAGAGGCGATGCGACGGTACAACATTGCTTACACGATGGTGGGCGGCTTCTCCTTTTATGAGCGCGCGGAGATCAAGGACCTGCTGAGCTATCTGAAGCTGGCGCAAAATCCGCATGACTCGATCGCGCTGCAGCGGGTGGTGAATACGCCGGCGCGCGGCATCGGCAAGACGACGATGGAGACGGTGGAGCGGATCGCGCTGGAGACGGGCGCGAGCCTGTGGACGGCGATCGGGCGGGCGATTGAGGCAAAGCTCCTGCCGGCGCGGGCGCTGGCGGCGCTGGAGGGTTTCCAGCGGATCATCAGCGATGCGCAGGCGATGGTCGCGGCCGGATTCGCGGAGAAGCTGGCGGAGGATATCGCTGCGGGGGAGCCGGCTGTGGAGACGCTGGCTGCTTCGGCGGAATCCGATACGAGCTTCGACTTTGGCAGCGCAACGCAGGCGACGCTGACGCATGGCGACGATATCGCCGAGGGAACGGATTTCACTCCGGCACGATTCAGCGTGTTCAGCGAAGAGGCGCCGGTGCCGCATGCGGCCGCGGCCCCGGAGAGCGAAGAGGCGGTGCCGGGATTCCGTGCCCCGGGCGGGGCGGCCACGCTCCCGGAGCTGATCAAGTTCCTCATCGATCGCACGGGCTATATCCGGTCGCTCGAAGAAGAAGGGACGCCGGAAGCCTTCTCGCGGATTGAGAACCTGAAGGAACTGGCCAACGCGGCGCAGGATGCGCAGGAACGCGGCGAGACGCTGGCGGAGTTTCTGGATCATGCGGCGCTGGTGAGCGATGCCGACCAGTACGATCCGGAGGCGCGAGTGACGTTGATGACACTGCACGCCGCAAAGGGCCTGGAGTTCCCGCTGGTGGTGCTGGCCGGGATGGAAGAAGGGCTGTTTCCGCATTCACGGACGCTGAACGATCCGCCTCAGATGGAGGAGGAGCGGCGGCTGTGCTACGTGGGACTGACGCGCGCGATGGACGCGCTGGTGGTGACGCGGGCGCGGTACCGGCGCCGGTACGGCAATGACATGCCGGAGCCGACGGTTCCCTCGCGGTTTTTGGCGGAGATTCCGCAGCAGCTGATCGAGGACCTGAGTGGCGGGCGCGGACGGGAGAACTCGTGGGGTGGTTATGCGGCGCGCTACAGCGAGTCGCCTTCGCAGTGGTCGCGCCGCGGGGGCGAGGATTTCACAAGCCGGCACTACAGCTATGAGGATGAGGACCAGAGCGCAGGGTTCGGCAGACGCGGGAATCCGCCGCCTCAACGGGTGATTCGGCCGCCGGCGGGAGTGAAAGCGGACTCCGTGGACAACATCGCGCGATTCTTTTCCGGACGAGGCGGTGTTCCGCCGAAGAGCGGACGGCCGAAGCTGGACGTGCCGGAAACGAAGGGCGCGACGGGATTCAGGTCCGGACAGCGTGTGCGGCATCCGAAATACGGCGAAGGGATTGTCTTCCGGCGCGAAGGCGAGGGAGACGACGCGAAGGTTACGGTACAATTTTCAGGATTCGGCGTAAAAAAGCTGGTGGAGAAATTCGCGCAGCTCGAGCGGCTCTAACGGGCGCTTGAAAGGGCTCTGGAAAGGATTTTCATGGCAAATACGAAGTCAACGAAGGATAAGGCGGAACGGAAGAAGCTGAAGCGCGCGGCCCGCAAAAAGGCTGCCCCCAAACCGAAGCGGACGGCTGCTCGAGGTTCGCAGAAGAAGAAGGTTCGGAAGCTGGCACGCGGACAGAGCAAGCGGTAAAGCCCGAGCGGAGCCGGGTGGCCTGTCTGCCCGGCTCTGCTTTCCAACCCTCCCGGAATCGCCCGGATGCTCGAAAACTTTTCTCTCCAGGGAGAACAGGTCACGCTGGTCCCGCTCGGGCCGCAGCACGTGCCCGGGCTGCTGGCGGCCGCGCGGCTGAACCCGTCGCTGTACCGCTGGACCTTCGCTCCGCAGACTGAGCGCGAGATGGCGGAATACGTCGAGACGGCTCTCGCCGCCCAGCGGGCAGGAACGGCTGTTCCCTTCGCCGTGCTGCGAGCGGCGGACGGCGAAGTGATCGGATCGACTCGCTTCTTCAACCTCGAGTTTTGGGGGTGGCCGAAGGATCATCTGCGGTTCGGCCGTGGTCTGCCGGATGCCTGTGAGATCGGCTACACCTGGCTAAGCGCAACGGCCATTCGCACCGGCGCGAATACTGAGGCCAAATCTCTGATGCTCGCGCATGCCTTCGAACAATGGAAGGTGCTGCGGGTCTGCCTGCATACCGACGCGCGCAACGAGCGATCGCGTGCGGCGATCGAGCGGATCGGCGGGCGGTTTGAGGGGATTCTTTACTCGCATCGCCTGGCTTCCGACTTCATCGCCCGCGATTCGGCGCGGTATTCGATTGTCGCGGCCGACTGGCCTGCCGTGAACGAACACCTGCAGCGTTTGCGGCAGAAGCCTGGACGGGGTTAACCCGTCTTCCCAGGCTCGGCGGCGAATTCCCTTTCGCCGGTTACTCTGGAACAGCTACACTCTCTGCATCAACTTTCCCCACCCAGGAGCCGTCGTTTGCCGGATCAGCCAGTGATTCCACCCCGGCCCACCGGAACCCGTTCGCAGCTTTTCGCGCGTAAGTCCATCGACAAGCTGATTGCCGATTCAGAAGATCCCACGCAAAGCCTGAGGAAGACGCTGGGGCCGGTGTCGCTGACGGCGCTGGGGATTGGCGCGGTCATCGGATCGGGCATATTCACCGTGATCGGCACGGCGATGGCCGGCCAGAAGTTCGACACGCCGGAGCTGGCCAATACTCCGCTGCTGCATTATCTGATCGCGCATACGGCCATGGCGGGTCGTCCCGGCGCGGGGCCGGCGCTGGCGGTGTCGCTGGTGCTGGTGGCGATTGTGTGCGTCTTTACGGGGTTGTGCTATGCAGAGCTGGCCTCGATGATCCCGATTGCGGGGTCAGCCTACACCTACACGTACGCGACGCTGGGCGAGCTGGTGGCGTGGATCATTGGGTGGGATTTGATTCTGGAATACGCCTTCTCGAACATGAGCGTCAGCGTGGGGTTCGCGGCGCACATTGAAGCATTCATGGAGTGGTTCGGGATCCATCCGCCGCTGCGATGGATTTCGCCCGCATATCTGCCCACGGGCCTCCAGGATTTCTCGGGGAAAACGCTCTACAACCCTGGCTGGCATTTCGGATTCAACATTCCGGCCTTCCTGATCGTGATGATCCTGACCGTGGTGCTGGTGCGGGGGATTCGGGAATCGGCGCGGACGAATAATATCCTGGTGCTGGTGAAGCTGGCCGCGATTCTGGCGTTTATCTTTGCGGCCTCTGAGTTCATTAAGCCGCGCTACTGGCATCCGTTTATGCCGAACGGCTGGGCAGGCCTGCTCTCGGGCGGGTCGATCATCTTCTTCACGTACATCGGATTCGATTCGGTTTCGACGGCGGCGGAGGAATGCAAGAATCCGCAGCGGGACATGCCGATTGGCATCCTGGCCACGCTCGTCGCCTGCACGCTGCTCTACGGCGGCGTCGCGATTGTGCTGAGCGGAATCGTGCCGTGGCAGTCGCTGATGGGCGACGCAGCGCCGGTGGTGAATGCCATGCGGAGGCTGTCGCTGCAACCGGGCGGCCACCCGCTGCACTGGATTGAGCTGATTGTGCTGATCGGCGCAATGCTCGGCATGATCTCGTCGATTCTGGTCTTCCAGCTGGGTCAGGCGCGCGTGTGGTTTGCGATGTCGCGGGACCGGCTGCTGCCGGATGCGTTCAGCAAGGTGCACCCGGCATTTCGCACGCCGGCGGTGGCGACGTGGGTGGCTGGATTTGTTGTGGGGATTCCTGCGGGGCTGCTGGATATCGGGACCGTGGCGAACCTGTCGAATATCGGCACGCTCTTTGCGTTCGTGCTGGTTTCGATTGCGGTGATCCTGCTGCGGTTTCGCGAGCCGGAGCGGCCGCGCGGTTTCCGGGTGCCGCTGGGGCCAGTGTTTCCGGTGCTCAGCATCATCTTTTGCATCCTGCTGATGATGGGGCTGGAGATCCTGACCTGGACGGCATTCTTCATCTGGCTGCTGATCGGGCTGGTGATCTACTTCCTCTATTCGCGGCACCGCAGCGAGTTTGCGCCGGCGCATCGCGCTCGGTAGCTCACACCCGAAGCGGCGCTCCCACCAGAAGACACACCTGGCGATCCATGAGGATTCTCCGGAAGCCTGGACGCCGAAATCTCTCCTTGACATTCTACCTATGGTCGGCTCAATATGTAGAACGTCATAGAGGAAGAGCTATCTGAATGCCGCCGACGGACAAGACCGATCTTCTGCAGGGCACGCTCGACATGCTGATCCTGAAGGTCGTATCGATGGGGCCGGTTCACGGCTATGCAATCTCCCTGCGCATCCGGCAGATCTCCCGGGAAGTGCTCCATGTGCAGCAGGGATCGCTGTATCCGGCGCTGCACCGGCTGGAAAAGCGAGGCTGGCTGACGGCGGAGTGGGGCGAATCGGAGAACGGGCGGCAGGCCAAGTTCTATCGGCTCTCGGCGAAGGGGCGCAGGCAGCTCACGGCGGAAGAGGCGAGCTGGAACCGGCTGTCGGAGGCGGTCGCGCTGATTCTGCAGACTGCCGAGCAGCAGGCATAGGACAGAATCGTCATGCGAGATCGCAGAGGAAGCGGCGCAGGACGCGACGAAGAGCTGGATCGGGAGATCGCGTTTCACATCGACGAGTTGACCCGTGCCAACGTTGCTCGCGGCATGACCCCCGAGGAAGCGCGGCGCCAGGCACAGCTCGAGTTTGGCGGACGCGAGCAGGTGAAGCAGGAGATGCGCGAAGTTCACACCTCCCAGGCGATGGAAAGCGCGCGGTTCAACCTTCGCGCCGCGCTGCGCTTTCTGCGCCGATCCCCATCATTTTCCGCTGCCGTCATCCTGATTCTTGCCATCGGCATCGGAGCGGACAGCGCGGTGTTCTCCGCGATGGACGCGGTCGTGCTGCAGCCTCTTGATTATCCGCACGCGAACCGGCTGGTTGCGCTGTATCAGCACGACTCGAAGCATCAAAACGGCAACACGTTCGTCGCACCCGTCCGGCTGGAAGACTGGAACCACCTGAACTCGACCTTTACAGCGATCAGCGGCTATTACACCGACGATATGTCGGAAACTTCCGGCTCATTGCCGGAGCGGGTGAAGCTGGCGCTGGTGGCCCCGCGGTTTCTTCAGGTGCTGGAGGTCGCGCCGATGCTCGGCCGCGACTTCACGGCGCGGGAAGAGCATTTTGGCGGCCCGGAGGCGGTGCTGATCAGCTATGCGTTCTGGCAAAGCCATTTCCACGGCGATCCCGACGCGATCGGGCAGAAGCTGCATGTGGGCAGCTTCTCCTTTTCCATCGTCGGCGTCATGCCTGAATCGTTCGCGTTTCCGGATCGCGACGTGGAGTTGTGGACACCAAGCCCTCCCGACGCGCCCTACGCGCAGGACCGCAACGAGACCTGGTTCCAGGCGATCGGACGGATGAAACCGGGCATCACGATCAGACAGGCGCAGACCGATCTGGCTTTGGTCCAGCAGGGGCTGGGACGGCAGTTTCCCGATCCCGACGCCGACCTGACGGTGAACAGCGAACCGCTCAAAGAGACAGTTATCGGCGGAATTCAGGGCTCGCTGTGGATGCTGTACGGATCGGTCACGCTGCTGCTGCTGATCGCGTGCTCCAATATTGCGGCGCTGCTGCTGGCTCGAACCGCCGACCGCGAGCACGAAATTTCGATTCGTTTTTCGCTGGGCGCATCGCGGCGCGCGATTGTGATTCAACTACTGAGCGAGGTTCTGGCGCTGACATTGGCAGGTTCGTTGCTGGGACTCGGCATCGCCGCCGCGGCGGCGCACGAGTTCCATCTGTTGGCAAAAACCCTGCCGCGAGCGCAGGAGATTTCCCTGAACTGGCGAATCGTGGCGTATTCGCTGGCGTGCGCGGTAGCAACCGCACTGGCTTGCGGGCTGATTCCGGCGCTGCGCGGGACCCGTCGTCCACTGGCGCACTCGCTGGCGCAGACCAACCGCACCCAGGCATCCGCGCGGAGCCGGTTGCAGTGGTTCCTGGTGGGAGTTCAGGTGATGCTGGCAGTAACGCTGCTGACCGGCGCGGGACTGCTGCTGCGCAGCCTGCAAAATCTGGACCGTGTGTCGCCGGGATTCGACGCCAGCCACGTGCTCACCTTCCAGATCACCGGCTCGTGGGCGGAAACCAGTGACATGGCGGCGCTGCAACGGCGCATCGACACGACTCTCGACGCCCTGCGTGCCATTCCGGGCGTTGAACACGCAGCGACGGCGACGTTTCTTCCCGGGGTTCCCGCCAAATACCAGGTGCAGTTCAGCGTGGACGGCGAGCAGGACCCGAATCGTAAAATCCTGGCGGATCTCCGTGTTGTTTCACAGGGATATTTCCAGACCATGCAGATTCCGATGCTGACGGGTAGGACGTGCCGCGCAGGATCGCCCACCAGCGACATGGTGGTCAACCGCAGTTTTGCCGCTCTGTATTTCGGTGACTCGCCCGAGGTGGGACACGTTCTGACACAGATCACGAATACGCCGAACCCGGTGGAGGGCAGAGTTGTCGGCGTTGCGGGCAATGATCGTGAGGAGGGCATGAATACGCTGCCGGTTCCCACCATTTATTTGTGCCTGAGCGCGGGCGGTCCATTCTCGTATTACCTGGTGCGGACGCATGGGGCGCCGCTGACCATGGCGGATGCGATCCGCCGACGGATCCATCAACTTGAGCCGAACCGATCCGTCTACGGGATCTCGACATTGCAGGAGCACCTCAGCGACGCCTCATTCAACGGCCGGCTGCGAACGATTCTTCTGAGCCTGTTTGCCGTCTCGGCGGTGGTGCTGGCGTGCCTCGGGCTGTACGGCACGCTCAGTTATCTGGGGCGAATGCGCCAGCGCGAGGTGGGAGTGCGCCTGGCGCTGGGCGCGCTGCGCGGCCAGATCCTCCGCGGCTTTCTGCTCCAGGGAATTCGCGTCGCGTGCGTGGGCTGTGTGGCCGGCCTGCTGCTCAGCCTGTTCACAGACCAGCTGCTGAAGGGCATGCTCTACGGAGTCTCCACCGTCGATCCGAGCACGTATCTCGGCGTACTGGGCCTGATTCTTCTGGTGGCGGCTGCATCTTCAGTGCTTCCGGCATGGCGAGCGGCACGGACGGAGCCCACTCAGGTACTGCGGCAGGAGTAACCGCATGCAGAACGGGGCGTGGTCAGACCCTCGCCTTCGCGGGAGGGGTCGACTCACCGATGCTGAGCCCTGGGCTTCTCGCTAGACTGGGAGCATGAATGATCTCGGCCGGCTGCTGATCGGGCTGGGCCTGCTGCTTCTGGCGGCGGGCATGGTGGTGCTGCTGCTGGGGCGGGCTGGCGTGCCGCTGGGGCGGCTGCCGGGAGATTTCTCATGGCGCGGCAAGCACACGGCGGTGTATTTCCCGCTGGGGACGTGCATCGTGCTCAGCGTGGTGCTGACGCTGGTGTTCTGGATCGTGGGGCGGCTGCACAAATAGCAAAAAAAGGGCCCCTCGGATGAGGGGCCAATCTGCCTTGGTTCTCTCGTTGTGAGAGCTTGATTGCGTCTTCCCTTCGTTACCGCTGAGGGGCCGCTGGTTGCGACGCAGCACCCTGAGGGGAGGGTTGCGCGGAATTAGGCTGCGTCGCACCAATCGGCGAACCACCGTTTGTGCCGGGGTTCAAGCCCGCTAAACTGTTTTCCTCAAGGCTGATGCGGACCACGTTGCCGTTGTTATCGCCCGCATTGCCCATCGCGATTTCGTGAATCCGCCAGATCGGAATCTGGTGCTCGGCCAGATACCGGACGACGGCCTGAGACATGCGCTGGGAGTTTTCAACCCCAGCCATGCCGTGGCTGCGCGAGTAACCCTGGACCTCGACGACATAGCCCTTCTGCCCCTGCATCTGGGTAACAATTTGGTCCAGAGCAGCCTGCGACTTCTGATTCAGCATGCGCTCGCCGGCGTAGTACCGGATCTCCAGGTTATTCACGGGGTGATATTGATCGAGATTAGCGACCGTCTGGGTCAGCTGGGTGGTGGTATCGTTGGCCTGTTGCGCAAGCTGCTGCGCCTGGCCGGCAGTCTGGCTGGCCGAACTGGCGGTCTGGTTCGCCTCGTTGGCGGTGGACTGTGCGGCACGAATCCCGTTTTGTGCGCGCCGATCGACATCCTGAATATCCTGCTGATTCTTCGCCTGCAGCTCATCGAGTTCATTCAGGCGCGTCTTCACGGGGTTGAGCTGATTATTCACCCACTTCTTGCGGGCGAAGGGATTCATGTGTCCCCAGAAGCCCTCATGCTCTTTCACCGGCAACGGCGCCTGACCCGTCGCGGTCACCTGGGAACTCGGATTCTGGGTTTGAGGAGAATTGGGGTTAGGGCTGGTGGAAGCGCCCGTCTGGACCTGCGGGTTCTGCTGCGGCGGCGTCTGCGGAGAATTCGATTGTGCGACAGCCGGCAAACTGAGACTGGCTGTAACCAGAATTGCCAGCATCGATCCGGGACTCAGAAAGGTTTTCATGGCTCTTTTCTCTGTTTATCGTTAACGTCCGTCAAGGCTGCGCAGCGTCCGTGACACAGGAGAATGAGCACTTGCCGTGCCAAAGGCCTGGCAGCAGGTTGCTTGAGCGTGGCGGATCGCATAAGCCAATGATTTTCAGTGAGATTGGTGCAGGCGATGCTGCAAGCCGGGCCCTGGGAGCTTGCAGCCCGGAAAGGCCATCGGGAGGTCACCCGGAAAAAAATGCACTCCGGCGCGACGAGCGACCGAGAACTATTTGCCGCAGGTGACGGCTGGGGGATTACTAATGGGTAGTCACCTGAATCATGCGGATTTCGGGGTAGTTCTGGTTCCAGTCCTGAGGTACGCTGTCGAAGATCAGGCGGAACTGCCGGCTTTGGCCGGGGAGGATGGGGTCGGCGCTGACTGGTTCCGTATCGACATAAGGCTCTCGCGTGCGGATCAGGGCGAGAGGCATGGTGGGTTTCCCAACGAGCTGTTTGGTGAACCCCCAGAACCCGACCTGGACGGTGATGCCGGTGACGGTTTTGTCGCCCTGGTTTGTGATCTGGCCGTCGAGATAGGTGTTCTGGCCACCCACCATGCTGCCGGCCTGACTCATTTGTAGATTGGTGATGGAGAGCTTCGCAGCGTAAGGAGCAGCAGGCGCCAGATAGGCTCCGCCAGGATTTGCCGGGGCCGGATGGCGAGCGGAGATGATGAGACCGACGACGGCCGCCACGATCACCAGGCCGGCAACAATCCACGGGACCAGGGAGCGAGGTTCGCGCGCCTCTGGGCGCTGGGAAGGAAATATGCCGGGTTGCTGACCGGAGGCGCTCATCGAGGCGATTGTAAACCACCGTTCGCGACCACGGTCATTGGCGCGGGATCGGCTTTGACGGAGACCCGTTGGCGAGGCAAATACCCACGTCCCCGTCGCGCATAATTTATTTAATCTTCCGCATCGCTTTTGCCGAAAGATGAGTCTAAGCACGCAACAGGGTTTCGAGGCACTTCGATGCAGAGCCATTCGCACGGATCCAGCCTGGCGCCATCCAGCCGCAAGCCGGAGTATGCCTACCGCATTGCCATCGTGGCCGCCGCGATGATCCTGTTACTGACCTGGTTTAGCGTGTAGGCGCCTGCCGGCCAAGCGCGCGGCGCAACACGACTTCCAGCGCGGCTTTGGACTGCGCGTAGTCAGCCTCAGAGATCTTGCCTTCCAGGCGCTCCGTTTCCAGAGCGAAAAGCTCTTCCTTGATGGCATTGAGCATGGAGGAATCCGTGGCGGGAGCCGCGTGCGCAGCCGGCCGGGCGGTGGAAGCCTTCTGCGGCGGAGGGGGAGGCGCGTGGGCGGCCAGTTCCGCCCGAAGGGCCGTGGCCTTCATCCCGGATGGCACTGTTGGCGTGAGAGCTGAGGGTTGCGCAGGCAATGGCGCGCCACCCGCCGGCTGCAGTCCCGGCTTTGAACGCAGCATGAATGCGGCCACAATCACCAACGCGAGGCCGACCCCGCTGACGATCCACCATTTGTATTTCTGCAGAGGGTCCGGGGTATCGGACGGCGGCCCCAGCCCGCCACCGGGAACGCCTTGTTGCACGGTGGGCTGATCCTGCGCGGTTTGGTTCCCGCCCATCGCCTGTCCGCCCTGAGCATTGCCGCCCTGGGCGTTCTGCGCCTCGCGCGGCATGGATCCGGTCCCGGAGACGGTGTAGGCGAGTGTCGTGCCGGGGTTCACATTCGAAGCCAGGTACGTCTGGGTACCGGGCTCATCCGCATCGCCGTGCAGCGGCTGGAATAAGGGTCCGCCGCTGAAGCTCATGCTGGTGGGGATCATGACGGCGAAGTTGTCGGTGGGCATGGAAACCGAGGGATGGAAGGCGAGGCTGCCGCTGTACGGCAGCGTGTAGGCGACCTGGAACTCGGTTTCGCCGGGGCGCATGGGAAAGACGAAGGCGTATTGGTTCTTCTGCTTGAGGGCCACTGGGGTAGCGGCGACTTCCATGCCGCCCGGGCCAGTGGCTCCGCCGCCCTGGACAGCTGCGCCCGGGGGGAGGCTGAACTGAAAGGCATGATCACTGTATTGAGTAAGCGGAGGTTTTGACTCGTTGCGAATAAAGTAATTCTCGGTGACATTGAGTCCCTGGGAGTCCGTCTGTATGCGGACCACGTCGGCGTACACATGCACGCCTTTCACTTTGGCGGCGACGTCATAAACGTCGATGTTCACCGTTGAGGTGTTGGGGGGGACTGAACCGTAATAGTCTGCGTTCTGGTGGTCGACGCGGACCAGATGCATGCCGGTAAGAGCAGGGACGGTGAAGGAATAGTGTCCCTGCGCATCGATGGTGGTCTGCGCCGACTGCTGCATGCCCTGGGTGAGATCGAGCAGGACGGCGGTATCACCGGCCGCCGGCTTGTTGGTGGTCCGGTCAATGACGGTGCCGGAGATGGTGGCTGCAGCGAGGGAAGCAGGCAAAGCTGCCAGAGCGAAAAGGGACAGTCGAGCGAGGAGCTTCATGGGTATCCAGTCCGTGTTCTTTAAAACTCAGGAGTGCTGGGCCGCAGCACCGTGAGTTCCGTAGATGCCCGACTCCAGCAGGTCGATCTCGGCCAGAACTTCGGCAGCTTCGTTTTCCAGCGTGGCGCGCTGCGCCACGTAATCTTCCTCAGGATATTTTCCGGAGTTGTATTCGAAATTCAGATCGCGCAGATTGTCGTAGAGCGTGTCCTGGCGCTCGCGCAGATACTCGAGACGTGTCTTGGCGCTTTGCGCGGCGATGTCGCGCTCAGGCCAAAAAACGTAAAGGAACGACCCAATCAACAGGACCGCACAGGCAAAAATAGTCATAACTGAGTCTCCTTGCGGATCCTCTCACGCAGATCTCTCGAGGCCGGATCGTCGGGGACGGCAGGCATGGAGGCGGCGCGCAGCCGCCATTTGCGGACCAGGGCAAAGGTTCCGAGAAGCCCGAGCAGCAGCAAGGCGGGTGGAACCACCCAGGCAACGATGTTGAAGCGTGAGAGCCACGGAGCGGCCAGAACGGTGGGACCATATTCGGTCTGGAAGGCTTCCATGACCGCGGTATCGCTCTCACCGGTGCCGATGGCTGCCTGTAATTCCTGCGACTCCCTGGCGGCATCCGGGCAGCCGAGGTGGTTGCACTCGAGCAGAATCTGATCGCAGCCACACATGCACATCAGCTTGTGGCCCAGATCGTTGAAGCGGCCCTGGGTGTCGGCGGTTCCCAGGGTGAGAACGCAGGCGACAACCAGCAGCGGCAACAGAGCGAAACGGTTAATGCGGCTCATCAGTCCCCTGCCCTTCCCGCAGCAACGGGCTCTTCGTGGGTTGTGATCGGGACGCGGCTGCGCTGCGCCGCCAGGGCCGCGGTGAGGTTCGGGAAGAGCGCTACGGCAGTACCGAAGATGGTCACGAGCAGGCCAATCCAGATCCACATGACCAGGGGATTGAGAAATGCCTTAATGATGGGCTGGCCCGACTGCGGATCTGTGCCCGCATAGACCACGTAAAGGTCCCACAGCGGCGTGGAGTGATTTGCGACCATGGTTTCAGGCTGCTGGCTGGCCTGGTAGAAGCGGATGGCGGGGTCGAGCTGGGTGACGCGGTGGCCATCGCGAAAGACGTTCAAAATCGCGTAGGTCGAATCGTAGTTTGCGTTTGTATCCTGCGAGTAATCCAGGCACTCGATCTGGTAGGGACCGATGCTCATGGTTTGCTTGTAGTTCATCGTCTGCTCGACGCTGGTGTTGAACGCCTGGCCGGAGATGCCGATGAAGATCAGCACGACGCCGAAGTGAACGATGTATCCCCCGTAGCGGCGCGTATTGCGGCGCGTCAGCTGCACGGTCGAATTGAGGAGATTCTGTCCTGTGTGCTTCTGGATGACGCGCGCGCCGCGGAAAAACTCCGCGAAGATGGCCGTGATGACGAAGGCCGCCAGTGCGAAGGTCACCCACGCATAGAAGCTGCCCTGATGATCGGTGGTAAAGATGGTCCACGGATGTACGCCAAGTGGAACGACGGCAATGGCCACCACGAGCGCGACGATGCCGGGGATGACGAAGTTCTTCCGGATGCTGCGCATGGAGGTGCTGCGCCATGCCAGAAGAGGTCCAATGCCGGTAAGGAAGAGCAGAAAGATGCCGACTGGAACAGCAACTCGGTTATAGAACGGCGCACTGACCGTTACTTTATTGCCCTGCACGAATTCCGAGAGGATCGGGAACAACGTGCCCCACAGGATGGTGAAGCAGGCCAGCAGCAGCACCAGATTGTTGAAGGCAAAGCTGGATTCGCGGGAAACCAGCGATTCCAGCTTGTGCTCAGTCGCCAGATGATCCCGTTGGAGGATATACGTGAAGACACAGACCGCGAGCACGATAACCAGGAAAACCCAAAACCATGTGCCGATGGAGGACTGTGCGAAAGCATGGACCGAACTGACCAGGCCGGATCGGGTAAGCAGAGTGCCAAGAATCGAGAGCAGGAAGGTGGAGAAGATGAGCCAGACATTCCAGCTCTTCATCATGCCGCGCTTCTCCTGCATCATGACGGAGTGCAGGAAGGCGGTGCCTGTGAGCCATGGCATCAGCGAGGCGTTCTCGACGGGATCCCAGCCCCAGTAGCCGCCCCACCCGAGCACGTTGTAGGCCCAGTGCATACCGAGGAAGATGCCCACGGTGAGGAAGAGCCAGGTGACCATGGTCCAGCGACGCGTGATATGGATCCACTTCTCGCCGGGATAGCGCATCATGAGCGCGCCAAGGGCGAAGGCGAAGGGCACGCTGAATCCCACGTAGCCGAGGT
>JASHNS010000078.1 GCA_030041515.1 Acidobacteriaceae bacterium
AACGAGATGACTTCGTTGCGCCGCGTCTCCGGCTCGATGAACTCCGGATGTTCGTCGTAAAACTCCAGCAACTTCCGCTCGAACGCCGACAGCTTGAAGTAGTAGTTCTCCTCGTTCACCGTCTCGGTGATGCGGCCGCAGTCGGGGCAGGGCGCACCCGGCGGCACGTCGACGTAGGCTTCGTCGGAGACGCAATACTGGCCGGTGTAGGAGCCTTTGTAGATGTATCCCCGATCGCGCAGCAGCGCGAACAGCTTCTGCACGGTCTGCTTGTGCCTGGGCTCGGTGGTGCGGATGAAATCGTCATAGGTGAGGCCCATCCGGTCCCACAAGCCGCGAAACTCCGCCGAAACGCGGTCGGTGAATTCCTGCGGTGTGCAGCCGGCTTTCTCGGCCGAGCGCTCGATTTTTTGCCCATGTTCGTCGGTGCCGGTCAGAAAAAACGTATCGATCCCCAGCGACCGCCTGCGCCGCGCGATCGCGTCGGCCACCACCGTGGTGTAGGTGGTCCCGATGTGCGGGCGCGCGTTCACGTAATAGATCGGGGTGGTCAGGTAGAACTTTTCCGGCATAGGAAGCGAACCAGGGCAGATTCTTGTCTCTCTCAAAATGGTATCAGGCAGCGCGGGGGATTCAGCGCTCTCCTGTACCCGGTACCCTGCACCCTGTACCCTTGATGCAAGGTGATCGAAGCGTGTATCTGAACCAGCAAAAGCAGCTCGAAGCGGGCCTGCGTGAGGCGCTCCGCAGCCTGTACCAGATCGAAGTGGACACGGTCGTGCTGGAGCAGCCCCCGGAGCTCGCCTTCGGCGAATATGCGACGCCCCTGGCGTTTGAGCTGGCGCGTCGGCTGCGCAAAGCTCCGCGCAAAATTGCCGAAGAGATCGTGGCTGCGTTGGGGCCGGTGCCGGGTTTCGCCGGCTTTGAAGTCGCCGGCGGCGGATACATCAATGCTCGCCTCGACCGCGCCGCGGCCGTCGAGTCGTATGCGATGAGCGGTGATGTTCCGCCGCCGCGCCAGCGTTTGCATGAGCTCGTCGAACACACCAGCATCAATCCCAACAAGGCTGCGCATGTCGGCCATCTGCGCAATGCCATTCTCGGCGATACGTTTGTCCGCCTGTTGCGCGCCGCCGGCCATCAGGTGGACGTGCAGAACTACATCGATAACACCGGCGTGCAGGTGGCCGATGTTGTCGTCGGCCTCATGCACCTGGAAGGGCTGACGCTGCGCGGCGTGGAGGAGTGGGTGGCCGAACTGGCCGCGACCGGCGAGAGGATCGACTATGCCTGCTGGGATCTGTATGCGCGCGTTTCGCTGTGGTACGCGGGCGACCCGGACCAGACCGAGGCCCGCAAGAAGATTCGTCTCGACACCCTGCATGCCATCGAGGCCGGCGGCAACGATGTCGCGCGGATTGCCGAGCTGATCTCGACGGCGATCCTGCGCCGGCATCTCGAAACCATGCTCCGCCTTGGCATCGAATACGATCTGCTTCCGCGGGAGAGTGAGATTCTTCATCTGCACTTCTGGGACCTTGCGTTCGAGCAGCTCAAGGCCAAAGGCGTTCTTTACTTCGAGACGGAAGGGAAGAACAAGGGCTGCTGGGTGATGAAGAGGCCCGGGACGGCAGAGACCGAGCCGGACGGGGGCCCCGACGAAGATGCCAAGGTGATCGTCCGCTCGAACGGCACCGTCACCTATGTCGGCAAGGACATTGCCTATCACCTTTGGAAATTCGGCCTGCTGGGACGTGATTTTGCTTATCGTCCGTTTTTCCGCTATGCCGACCGCGAGTGCTGGATCTCCGCGGAAACGGGCGAGGCGAACCATCCGCATTTTGGCGGCGCGCAGGCCATCTACAACGTCATCGACTCGCGCCAGGCCGATCCGCAGGCCAACGTCATCGAAGCCCTGCGCGGACTCGGCTATACAGAGCAGGCCGCGCATTACACGCATTTTTCGTATGAGATGGTGGCGCTGACGCCGCGCTGCGCGATGGAGCTGGGGTACGAAGTCGCCCCGGAAGATCAGGCGCGGCCGTACATCGAAGTGTCGGGGCGCAAAGGCTTCGGCGTCAAAGCCGACGACCTCATCGACAAGCTCATCGCCGCCACGCGGGCCGAAGTGGACTCGCGGCATCCCGAGCTGAGCGAGGCCGAACGCGATGCGACGGCCCGTGCCATTGCCGTCGGTGCGCTGCGCTACTTCATGCTGCGCTTCACTCGCAATTCCGTGATCGCCTTCGACTTCAAAGACGCGCTCAGCTTCGAAGGCGAGACCGGACCGTATCTCCAATACGCTGTCGTCCGCACCCGCAGCATCTTCCGCAAAGCGGGAACCACGCCCGAGGCCGCGCTGGCGGGTCTGCGCGGGCTTGATCTTGCGCCGTATCTGTCAGGCCCGGGAACGGAAGGCATTTGGGACGTCTGGCTGCGCACCGCGAAAACCACCCTGCTGCTCGACCAGTGCATTCAGACGGCCGAGCCCGCGTATCTGGCCAAACACGCCTTCCAGCTGGCGCAGGACTTCAGCAATTTCTACCGCCTCCATCACATCCTCAGCGAAGAGGATCCCGCCCGGAAGGCGCTGCTGCTGGCCACGGCGGCTGTCACTCACCGGGAGCTGATCCGCTCGCTGGCCTGGCTCGGCATCAGCGCACCGGAGGTGATGTAGGGAAGGCAGGGGACAGGGTGTAGGGTGTAGAGTTTAGCGAAATCTGAAAGGTCTGGCCGTTCTCTTCGATGATGAGATTCCCGTTTCGCGTGCTGGTTTTCGCTGCGTTGACTGGCTCTCTGGCATCCGCGGCTGCCACTCAGGTCTCCATCGCTCCTATCCCCGCGCCCATTCGCTCTGGCTATTTCACAATCTCTGTGAACGGACACACCACGCCTGTCGTCCACGCCGTCAGCAACTACTATTTCCTCAGCTTCGATTACGACGGCCCTGCCATCATCTCCGTCCGCGCCCCCGATCCTCACTACTGGGATCGCGGCGTCGAAGTGCAGCCCATGCGCTACGGCATCCGTCCGGTGCGCCGCGGAGCCGTCATCACCTTCCCCATCCCCGGCCCGCAGAACGGACCCGTGAAGCTCGTCATCGCACGCCCCGGCGACCACTTTGTCGACTCGCAGATGCTCTTTCTCTTCGGCAATCCGCCGGACGAGTCGCACGTGACGGCCTCCACGCTCGGCGTTCGCTACTACGGACCCGGCGTCCACCACGAAAACATCGACGCCCATTCCGGCGATCGCATCTACCTCGCCCCAGGCGCGGTGGTCTTCGGCGCTCTCAATCTCTGGCAGGTGCACGACGTTCGCGTTTTTGGCCGCGGCATCCTCGACTACAACGGCCCGCAGAATCCCCACGACGACACCGGCTGGATTCACCGCCCCAACTGGCACTGCATCGTGATGGACCACGCGCACAACATCGAGATCGACGGCATCACCTGCATCGTGCACAGCCGCACCTGGCAAATCCAGATGACCGGCTCGCGCCACGTCGGCTTCTACAACGTCAACGTGATCGGCGGCAATCCCAACAACGCCAATCAGGACGGCATGGACTTCCTGGCCACGCGCGATGCTACCGTGCGGGACTCCTTTATCCGCGCGTCCGACGACAATTTCGCCCTGATCGGTAATTGGGACGGTTACACACAGGAGGCAATGCGCAAACCCGGCGGCCTCGTCTCCAACATCGACATCGAGAATGACGTCCTCTCGACCAGCATCTCGAATACGATTCGCGTGGGATGGCCGGAGAAGACCTTTCAGAGCGCGAACATCACGTTTCGCAACCTGGACGTCGTGAACACCGGTTACGGCGCCTGCATGGTCCCGTTCGCGTTCTTCGAGATGTGGACCGATCCGTTCGGCGTCGAGACCCACTCGAACTATCACATCAGCGATATCCGGCTCGAGGACTATTACTCGCTCTTTCAGATTCGCCAGCCGAATTCGAGCGTCGACGGCATCACCTTCTCCAACATCACCGCCATGGATGGTCCGCCGATGGTGCCATCGGTCCTCAGCGGTCCGGACGTTCATGGCGTGACACTTGGCGGGGTTCGTACCCTCGGCTCCCACGCCTGGCAAGATTCACAAATTTCGCTCGATGTGAAGGCCGGGACAGCACAGCCAGAATTTCGCCGGGGCTCGGGTGAAGCGAGTTGGGAGTACTGGCCGAGCCTTGTCCACCCGCGCGAGACCGTTACCTTCCATGTCGTTCGTCCCGCACCCCGCTGGCGCTACGAGTGGCTCTTCGGCGACGGAACGTCTGCTACGGGGACGATCGTCCGCCACGCGTTTCCCGATACCGAGGGAACGCTCCTCGACGGCTCCGGCCGGTTCCGTGTGCTGCTGCGTGCTTCCAGCCCAGGCCACAGCGACGTCTGGGCCTCGAAATCGGTTGTGGTAGGGAGTCGCGCGCTGCCCGCGACCCCGCCGCCGCCTTCGCTCGGTGGCGGCCTTGCGAAGACTGAGGCCGGCGGCACAACGATCTGGTCGGGCTTCGTCAGCGTTACCGGAACAGCAGGGTACACCTTCACGCTGCTCACCAGCCGCGAGGCGACTTTGCAGATTGATGATTTGCCGCCGGTGCACAGTCCGGAACCGCGTCCGCAGGTGTGTAGCTCGCCCGGAGATGCTGTGCAGGCCACGCGCGTCAGCGCCAATCTTCGCGCCGGCCTGCATCGCATTCGCATCACGATGGCGCCAGGAATCGAAAACGAGCCGTCGCAGAACGGTCAGCCCGTTCTCTATGGGGAATCCTCAATAGCGCCGCTCGCGGCCATATCGGCCGTCGCCACGCTGATGCACGCAGCTGCAGAGCCAGCGTCCTCACCGATGGGCAAGAGACGCTGAACGCTGCCTGCTCGCTACTGCCCGACGAACGAATCCACCGGCTGCTCGCGCGGCGCCATGTCCGCGCCCTCGTCCGTTCCCGGGCTGGGCCGCGCCTGGTTGTCGTTGACGGGCTGCAGGCCGTTCGGGCCGGCGGCGGTCGGCGACCCCGGCACAGGCGGATTGCCCGTGTCGATGGAAGCATACTGCAGATTTGGATGGGGCACGGTCGTCAGATCGGATACCGACTCGAAGCCGGAATGCAGCTTGTTGGCGCGGCCGGTTTCGCACCCGCCCAGGATCAATACGCCCACCGCCAAAACACCCGCGCTCAGCAACGCCGCCGCTCGTCTCATACTCCTCCGCAATCCAGTTCGCTCGAAACCGCGGTCGCGGCCTCGCTGGGAAATCTCGCAGAGAATTTTAACCTGCGCGATGCTCATTCATCCATGATGCGGCGGATCGCAGAAAAATATGGCTCCGGCAGGGCACATTTCCGCATCTCGCGATCCACGACTACGTGCACGGTTTCGGCCTCAGCCAGCAGGACGGGCTCGGGAACTTCGTCGCGTTGCGCGAGCAGCCGGTAGGCAAACCGGATCACCGAGCTGCGCAGCCCAGTGACGCGCGTCTCCACGCTCACCACGTCGTCGTAGCGCGCCGGCGATTTGTAGCGGCAAGAAGCTTCCACCACGGGGAGAAAGCAACCGTGGCCCAGCTCCATCTGCTTGTATTCG
Organism: Acidobacteriaceae bacterium; assembly: GCA_030041515.1. Lineage (GTDB taxonomy): Bacteria > Acidobacteriota > Terriglobia > Terriglobales > Acidobacteriaceae > Palsa-343. The sequence continues at coordinate 5,586 of JASHNS010000078.1, forward strand.
AAGCCGAGCTGGCGCAGAAGTTCCACGCGGCCTACCTCACACCAGACGAAATAATTGGCGTAGTAGGCCACGCCCATCTGATCTGTTTCGGCGTATCGCACCCGCACAGTCGTCGTGGATGGAGGCATCAAGGCCTATCCTACGCAAAACCGCCCCGCTGCATGTGCGGGGCGGCTCGAAGTGTCTGCTGAAAGCGATTCAGTTGGGCAGAGAGTGGGCATCCGCCAGCGTGCCGGGCATCGGAGCCGGCAGGCTCGCGTCCGTTTTGGCAGAAGCAGCCGCGACCGGGGCTGCACTGCCCACGACCGGCACATTTTTGTCGTCCTTCGGGCCGAGTCCAAGAGCAATCAGCGCCCGGGAGTCCGGCACCAGCTTCGTCTGCCAGCCATGATCGGCCTGGTATTTCTCCATCGCCGACTGAGTCGTCGCATCCCACGCGCCGGAGGCCGGGCTGTTCAGGTAGTGCGCCTTGATCAGGGCGTCCTGGATCTGCTGCGCGCGGGCAGGATCGATGCTGCGCTGTCCACGCAGGACATGGTGCCGCACATAGCGGTGCCGGTGGTGGACGTAATGGTGGGCGTGTCCGGCCGTTGCCGCGCGATGAGTGCGGGTTGCAAAGGCCGGGGTGGCCAAAAGGATAATGCCCAGCAATAGCGCCGGGCAGGTCCTGGAGGAAACCATCTAGTAAACCTCAGAAATATGAAAATACGCTGGTTGTCTTTTGTCTGGCAGCAGACTACAGGCGGTCGTGGCAAAAATCAACCAATTGCGCCCGGGTTCCCAAACTTTCGGGTACCACTTTTTGACCATATGGGATGCAGTTTCAACGAAGTAGGCTGTCCGCGCAGGCGGCCCTGGCCGCCCCGGAGCCGTCCGTCAGCCGGGACAAAGGCGGCCCCCACGTTTCCATGGCAGCCGCCAGCGTCCGAATTTACGGGATCGTACCGCCCAGGTAGTTGTTCCCTCCGCTGGGATTCTGCGGGTCCACGACTTCGAAGACGACGTCGTCGCCGGAGTGCAGCCCGGAAACGATCCGTTCGAAGTCCTGCACGTTGTTGATCGGCTGGCGGTTCACCGCCACGATGGCACCGCCCTGGAAGTCGCCTGCCCCAATCTGGTCGGCAAACGATCCCGGCTTGACGGACTGGATGAGGACGCCGTGCAGCCCCTCCGGAACGCCCGCGGGCAGGTCGGTCACCGTAATGCCCAGCCGCGTCGCTGACTGCCCCGGAGCATTCTGGCTTTCGGGACCTTCATTGCGCTGCTCGCTCGCCTGGGCGGCAGTCTGCACCTTTTCCCAATCCCCAATCGTGACGGTGGTGTGCATCAGCTGACCGTTGCGCACGTAGCCGATGTCCACCTTGTCGCCGGGCTTGTGCGACGAGATGATATTGACCAGTTCGTCACCGCTGGCGATGGCGTGTCCGTCGACGCTCACGATTGCGTCCCCGGCCTTCAGCCCGGCCTCGGCGGCAGGCTGGCCCGGGTCCACATGGCTGATCATCACGCCAGTTTTATACCCATAAACGCGGGCTACCGCGCTGTTCTGGTAGGCATTGAACACGATGCCGATGCTGCCCCGCACCACGCGGTGCTCCGGCCCGATGAGCTGGTTGTAAACATTAACGACGGTATTCGAGGGGAGGGCAAAACCGATGCCTTCGTTGCCGTCCGTCTGGGTATAGATCGCGGTGTTGACGCCGATCACTTCGCCGGCCATATCGATGAGGGGTCCGCCCGAGTTGCCGGGGTTGATGGCCGCGTCCGTCTGCAGAAAGTGCTGGAATTCGGCAGCAGCACCGGGCATGGTTCGATTCCTGGCGGAGATGATGCCCGCGGTCACGGTGTGTTCCAGCTGAAATGGCTCGCCGATGGCGATGACCCAGTCGCCCACCTGGGCGCCGTCGGAGTTCCCGAGTTTCTCGACAGGCAGCGGCTCATCGGTCTTAATCTTCAGCACGGCGAGATCGGTCGCCTTATCGAAGCCCACCACCTGCGCCGGACGTCCCTGGCCGCCTTCGGGATCATTGGCCAAACGGACGGTGATTTTGTCGGCCTTGTCAATCACGTGGTAATTGGTGATGATGTAGCCGCGCGGATCAACGATGAATCCCGAGCCCAGTGACTCCTCTTCCTGGCCAGTATCGGGATTATTCAGGTCCGGCCCCATCCCGAAGAATCGGTTGAAGAAGTCCTGAAAACCACCCTGGCCACCCTGGCCACCCTGGCCGTCGTCGCCGTTGCCGCCGCCATTTGGATTTTCGTTTTCATTTCCACCGGGCGGCATCATGCCATGGGGCCCGCGATGCGGATTCTGCATTTGTTTGGGCAGAATCTCCGTATCGATATTGACGACGGCGGGAGCGGTTTCCTTTGCGATCTTCGTAAAGGGAGTGCTGAGATCGCGCGGTGGCGGAACCTTCAGCGGCGTTGCGTCGGTGCTGTTGACCTGCGACTCCTGCCCGCGGACATTGTTGACCACAACTGACCCGATCAGGATGCCCGCCGACACGATGCCCAGCAGGGTAAAGCTTGAAACCAGACGGCTGGAACGGAACCGCCCGAAAAAGGATTTCATGTGGGATCGTACCTCGCGATCTTTAGTATGCCCGGGAACCCGCGTCTCGCGCTCCAGTATATAGAGCCGGAGACGGTATATAGAGCCGGAGACGGATGTTGCGAAACTGCTGCCTGGCTCAACGCTTCGGATTCCTGCGGGTTAGACGCAATCCAATACGCTGCAGTTCCAGGAATCCAGGCGAATCCGTCGTCTTACGTGAGTGGGACGCCCTCGTGGGCCGTTGGTTGTACGGGTGCCGGGATAAATTCCGTAACCGCAATCCCTGCCAAAATCAGCAGCGCACCCGCGCTGCCGCGCCGTCCCAGCCCCTGTCCGAGAAGGAGCCACGAGGTCAACCACGCGAACACCGGCTCCAGGGCAAGAATCAGCGCTGTATGGGTGGCCGGCAGCACGCGCTGCGCCCAGGTCTGCACTGCAAAGGCGACAGCCGTCGCCAGTACCGCCGTGATGCCCAGAGCGACGAACACCTGAGGTGTCCATCGTACCCAGGGATGCTCCAGGAGCGGCAAACCCGCCCCCATGAAGACGGTGCAGAAACCAATCTGCAGGATCGCCAGTTGCTCAAAGTCCACGCGCGGCGAGCAGTGGGCCAGGGCCAGTACGTGCAGCGAAAATCCAACGGCGCAGCCGAAGGTCAGGAGGTCGCCGAGCCCGATCGACTGGAAATTGAAGCTGGCCCCCGCAGGCGTGGTCAGCAGCACGATTCCCCAAAACGCCACCATCGCGCCCAGCCAGGCATTCCAGCGGGGTGGGCCGGTATGGCGCACCCGCAGCCCCGGGACCGCGGACAAAAGCGGGACCAGCACGACCACCATCCCCGTGATGAACGCCGACTTGGAGGGCGTCGTCAGCCGCAGGCCCGCCGTCTGAAAATCGTATCCCAGCGCCAGGCACAGACCCACGATCGCCCCGCTGACCCATGCACGTCGATTCATCCGGCCAAAATGTCCGCGGTAGATGGCGGCCAGGCAAACGAACGCCAGCGCCATTCTCAGCAAATTGAAGAGCAGGGGAGAGACGTCGCTCAGGGCTCCCTTGACGACCACAAACGTCGCACCCCAGATGCAGACCACCCCCAGCAGCAGCAGATGCGCACGCAGGGAGCGGGAGCGGCCGGACATGGGGCAAGACTAGCAAACTATGCCACGAATTCCTGCCTGCGATCTGCGCGGGAATGCGATAATCGATTCAACTCTCCACCCCTACGGATCCCTCAGGACCCGCTGGTTTATGCGCCGTTTTCTCTCCCTCCGCGATTTCGACTGGACGCTGCTCGGCTTTGTGATGATCCTGTCGGTCATCAGCGTCTTCGAGATCTACTCAGCGACCCTCCACACGAAATTTCACGGATTCCAGAAACTCCAGATTCTGTGGATCGCCGGCGGCGTGGTGGCGATGTTCGGGATGTCGGTGATTGACTATCACAAGCTTCTGAACTGGATTTACTGGCTCTATGGTTTCTGCCTGCTCTCCCTGGTGGCTGTCCTGGCGGTCGGCCAGCGAGTGATGGGCGGCAAACGGTGGATTCGTTTTCCCGGTGGAATTCACTTTCAACCTTCCGAATGGGTCAAGCTCATCCTGATCGTTGTGATGGCACGTTATTTCACTAATCTTGCCGGGCGCGAACTGACCTGGCGGGATATTTTGCAGGCCCTGGCCCTGGTGGCGGTACCGATGCTGCTGGTTCTGAAGCAGCCCGATCTGGGTACGGCTCTCACCTACACCCCAGTTCTGCTGATTGGGCTGTTCCTCGGCGGCATCGGGTGGAAGCGCGCTTCTGTCCTGGTGATGATTGCCGTTCTCGGCGTCGGCAGTATCTGGGTGAGCGGCAAGGTTCTGAAGCCCTACCAAAAGGCGCGCCTGACCAGTTTCATGAATCCGGACTCGGACCCGCGGGGCAGCGGTTACCAGATTCTCCAGTCCAAGATCGCCGTCGGGGATGGCGGCGTTTTCGGCCGGGGCGCCAGCCGGGGCACCCAGACGCAGGGGGATTTCCTGCCGATCCCTTACACCGACTTCATCTTTGCCGCATTCAGCGAGGAGCACGGCTTCGTAGGCGCGGTTCTCGTCCTCCTGCTATACTTTTTGATACTGATGCGTTTGATTCAAAACGCTCAGACAGCCGCAGACCTGCCGGGCTCGTTCCTGGTGATGGGCGTAGTGGCGGTTCTGATTTTCCAGATTGCCGTCAACGTCGGAATGGTTCTGGGGTTGATGCCGGTTACCGGTATCCCTCTTCCTCTCATGAGCTACGGGGGATCCTCGGTGCTCTTCACGTTCCTGGCTCTCGGCATGGTGATGAACGTCCGCATGAGCCGCTTCGTGAATTAACCGGAGGACAGGATTAGGACTCGGCCCGCGGAGCGGGCCCAGGTTTTTGAAGTTTCACGAATTTACAACCGGCCAGGCGTTTGGAATCGGGCCGGTCAGGATCAGGAAAAAGCGTGCCAGAACGCGTAGCAGGATGGGTAACGGCCCCGCCGCAGGTTGCGGCTGAAGCGGTCACAAACCCTGCGTGCCCTGGCGAACCCCCGGCAAAGATGCACCTCTCCAGCAACCCATCACCGGCGTTCTACCCGGGTCGCTCCCCAGCGCCCGCGGGGCCGAATGCCGCTGCGGTCTGGGATCCCGGCGGTTTTGCTTCGATTTCCTGATGTCTGCCCGCACTCCGGCTCCCTTCTGCCCTGGCACAAATTAGAGGCAGAATGGCAAAGGAAATTTGCATCTCCAGCACGCCGCACGAAACGCGGCTTGCGATTCTTGAAGACGATCAGCTCGCGGAAATCTATTACGAGCGCGAAAACGAGTACACATTGGCCGGCTCCATCTACAAGGGCCGTGTCACGCGCGTCCTGCCAGGCATGCAGTCGGCATTTGTCGATCTGGGCCTGGAGCGCGACGCCTTCCTCTACGTCACGGACTTTCTGGAAGAACAGGAAGAGGACTCAGCGGAGTTCGAGGGCGTCGATGGCGGGGGCGACTCCGGCCGCCGGGGCGGCGAGAACAATCGCCGCGGACGCGAGCCGCGCGAGAGCAGGGAACCGCGCGAAGCGCGGGAGTCCCGTCCGCGGCCGAAGGAATCCGAATCGGAAAACCAGAATGGGGAGCCTCGCCGCAGCGAGCATTCCGAACACCGCGAGGAAGGTGGCGACGGCGGCGTCCGGCGCTGGGCCGGTCGTCGTGGCCGTCGCTTCCGTGGCCGCGGCCAGCGCGGCGACCGGCCTCGCGACGAGCAGTCTCTCGAATCCCCCGAAGTGGTCGACGAAGCTGTCAGCGCCGAACCGGTAGCGCGGCCCGAGCGCGGGGCGCCCGGCGGCATCCCGGCGCAAAACCTTCCTATTGTTCTCCCTGGTGAATCTCTTTCCAAATACGGGGGCGGCCGCAATGAGTCGGCGCTGTCCAGCGAAGCGCCGGCAGAGCGCCGCTCAAAGCCTGCCCATGGCGCTTTCTCCAAACCCTCCACGCTGGTCGAAGTTCCAACCGGGTGGGACGGCGGCTCTGTGCTTCCGGGCGAAACTCTCTCCCGGCATCGCCGCGGCGAAAACCCGGCGCGCCAGGAAACCTCCTGGGGCAGTGAGCAAGCCGAGTCGCAACCAGCTCCGGTGCGTCAGGAATCCGAGAGCGAGTCTCCTGCTCATGCCGAAGCGGCCGAGGCATCTGCCACCGCTTTTGTCGGGGTACCTGATGCGGGCGCAACCCCCGGTCTCGATGAACAACCCGTTTCCGAGGCCCAGGCCCCAACTTTGAGCGAAACGGAGATCGTGGAGGAAGTCCACGAGTATGAGCCGGAGGAAGCCTCGGCTTCTCATCGCGCGGAGATGCCGCGCAGTGAATTCCGCTTCAGCGCACCCACCGAAGACGAAATCGAGGAAGAGGAGTTCCAGCAGCAGGAGACAATGCCCGAACCAGCCGTCGGCCAGCGGGAAGCTGTGGGCGAGGCACTTTCCGGCGAGCCTTCTCCTGAGGCTGAGGTGGTTCGGCAGCTCTTTGGGTACACGCCTGGCACGGGCGTCCTTGAGGAAGAGACCATCGACGAGGACGAATACGACTTCGAGCCCATCCTCGGCGAGGCCGACGAACATGGCCCCGAGGAAATGGAAGAGGAAACGCTCGATCAGGCTGACACGGTCGGAGAGACCGTCCGCGAGGTTCAGGCGGAACAGCGCCTGGGCTACGGGACGCCTGCCGAAGCCAGCGAAGACGAAGACACCGAAGAAGCTGAGACCGGATTTGCAGAAGCTGAAGAGGACGAATTCGCGGAGGAGGAATCCGCGGATGAGGACACCGAGGAGCCGGCAGCAGAAACAGGCGAGGCCCCCGGAGCGGAAGCTCCCGGGCGCCGCTCCGACCGCCGTTTTGGCCGCCGCGGGGGCCGTGGCAGCCGCGACATGGGCCGTCGCCGCCATGGAGGCGGACGCCGCCCCAGCATGCAGACCTCCAGCCTGCCCATCATCAGCGAATTGCTGAAGCAGGGGCAGGAAATCCTGGTGCAGATTGCCAAGGAGCCAATCGCCCGCAAGGGCGCGCGCATTACCAGCCACATCGCGCTGCCCGGCCGATTCCTGGTCTTCATGCCCACGGTCAACCACGTGGGCGTCTCGCGCAAAATCGCCTCCGACGAGGAGCGCCAGCGCCTGAAGCGCATTCTGGTCAGCGAGAAAGGAAGCGCCTCCGGCGGGTTCATCGTTCGCACCGCGGCAGAAGACGCGAACGAGGACGATCTTCGCGCCGATATCCGTTTCCTCATTAACCTGTGGGCGGAGATCAAGCAGCGTTCGGACGCCGCGAAGGCGCCGGCGCTCATCTATCACGATCTCAATCTCATCGAGCGCATCCTCCGCGATCAGGTCAGCGACAATTTCTCCACAATTTGGGTCGACAGCGAGTCGGAATACGAGCGCATTGTTCGCTTCCTCAACCGCTTCGAACCGTCCCTGGTCCGCCGCGTCAAGCTCTACACCAAAGAGACGCCGCTCTTCGAGCAGTTTGGGATCCAGGAGGAGATCAGCAAGGCCCTCAAGTC
>JASHNS010000007.1 GCA_030041515.1 Acidobacteriaceae bacterium
GCGGAAAAATGCCCAGCGCGTCCAGGCGAGCAGCGCTCGTCGCGAGCTGCGCCTGCGTCAAAACCGCCGCGGGCGAAAACGTGAAGGCCCGCTGCAGCAGCAGGGTATGCACGCGCAGATTGCCCTGAACCTGGGACGCGGCGATGTACGGTTTGCCGATGCGATTCCAATAGTGCAGCGCTGCCGGCACATTGCCCATCAGGTAGTAGACGGTTCCGGCAAAGTCGTTCGCGTAAGGGTCGCTGGGATCGAGCTTCAGCCCGCGGCGCAGGCACGCGGCCGCCTCGGGGTAATGCTTCTGCTCGAAGGCAACGCCGGCGAGTTCGATGGGAAAGCGCTTGTCGCGCGGGTTTTGCCGCTCCCCGGCGAGCAGTGCGGCCCGCGCTGCTTTCAGTCGTCCCAAATGAGCGAGCGCCATACCGTAGTCGAAGTTGATCTCCGCCGAGCGGGCGGGCAACGGCTCCGTCAGGCGCACGACCTCTGCCCAGCGGCTACGGCCATAAGCCTGCTGGATCTGCGCGTTCGGGTCGCCAGGCGTTTGCGGTAGCGCCACAGACCCGCCCAGCAGCGCCAGCATGAGCAAAATGCTCCAGCGCAAACCAGGCACGCCTAATGTTGCGCAGATTGCGGCACGGCCAGCAGCATCCAGTCGTGCGTGGCGCTCCAGTCCCGTTCGAATCCTGCACGCTCCTGTGTCAGCAGCTTGCGTTCCGCCGGATCGTTCATCGTCACCGTGCCCCGCGCGGAATCGACTCCGGCAATCACCACATAATGCAGCGCCCGCTCGCCCGTTGGCCGCAGTGCAACGATCAGCGGCCGGCCTTTGCCGATCTGCTCCTCCAGATCCTTCCACGTCCCCTGCACCGCGAAGGTCACGAAACCGTGCTGCTCCAGATAGTGCTCCAGCGCGGCGGGCGTCGCGCCATCCAGGCGCCGCGAGCCGACCTGGCGCTCGATCGAGGTTACATCGTCTGCCGGAGTCAGCGCGCGGTGCCGCTGCCGCGCCCAGTATTCCATCACCATCGCGACCGACGCGGCGCCGCAGCCATCCGCCGGCTGGCGGACAAAGGGAACGTCAATCCACACGTCAGGCGGGGCCGCAGCCTGGGCGGCACGCGCGGCCGCCGGAGTGGCGGCCAGCGCGGCAATCAACAGCAGAACGAACGTGCAGCGTGCCATTGCGTGCGGTCAGTGTACGGCAATCACCACGATCACGACGACGATGGCGACGATGATCACCAACAGCATCCCGGTGGTGAGCCGTCCTGCCGCGAACTGCTGCTGCGCGTTCGTCGCGCGCTGCGCCAGGCTGGCGAGATCATGGCTGGAGAGCGTGGGAATCGCGTTGCGCACCTGCGTCGGATCCACTTTCGCAGTTTTCATCGCCTGCGCGGCAGTTGGCGTGGAGAGGAAATTCGTGAGCGTTCGGATGTTTTCCTGGCGTGTGGCCGTCACGGCCTGCGTCTGCTGCTGCAGGGCCTGCGGGCTGACAAGGTGATCCTGTGCCTGCGCTGCCGGCGAGAACCCGGGAACAAAGCTGAACAGCGAAAGCAGCGCCGCAAGCGCGACGCCGCGGAAGAAAGTGCTCATTTTCGATGAGTCCGACATAGCGGCTCCATTCAACAGATTTAGCGATCTGGTTAATGGGATGCCCTGCGTGGAAAAGCGAGTTGTAGGGAAGCAATCTGGACCGGTCCGGGAGCGCCAGCCTACCGCCCGCTGTCTTCGCCCACCTTCAGTACCGCCAGGAAAGCCTCCTGCGGGATATCGACCTTGCCGATCCGCTTCATGCGCTTCTTGCCCTCCTTCTGCTTTTCCAGCAGCTTGCGCTTGCGGGTGATATCGCCGCCGTAGCATTTGGCCAGAACGTTCTTGCGCAGGGCTGACACGGTTTCGCGCGCGATGATCTTCGCGCCAATCGCCGCCTGGATGGCCACTTCGAACTGCTGGCGGGGAATCAGCTCGCGCATCTTCGAGACCAGGGCGCGTCCGCGCTCGTAGGCGAAATCGCGATGGACGATGATTGACAGCGCGTCCACCGGCTCGCCGGATACGAGAATGTCCATCTTCACCATGGGCGATTCCCACGTGCCGGACAGGTGATAATCCAGCGAGGCGTAGCCGCGCGACACGGATTTGAGCCGATCGTAGAAGTCCAGGACGATCCCGTTGAGCGGCAGTTCGTAGGTCAGCATCACGCGCGTCGGCGAAACGTATTCGAAATTCTTCTGGCGTCCGCGCTTTTCTTCGACCAGCTTCAGGATTCCCCCGACGTACTCCTCGTTCGTCAGGATCGTCGCGGTGATCATCGGCTCCTCGACTTTCTCCACCTCGCTGGGATCGGGCCAGCGCGAGGGATTGTCGACTTCAGTCAGCGAGCCGTCCGTCAGCGTGATGCGATAGCGCACGCTGGGCGCTGTCGTGATCAGGTCCAGATCGAATTCGCGCTCCAGACGCTCCTGGATGATCTCCATGTGCAGCAGCCCGAGAAAGCCGCAGCGGAATCCGAAGCCCAGCGCGACGGAGCTTTCCGGCTCGAAGAAGAACGACGAATCGTTGAGGCGCAGCTTTTCGAGCGCGTCGCGCAGCAGAGTATGCTCGTGCGAGTCCACGGTGTAGAGCCCCGCGAAGACCATCGGCTTGATCTCTTCAAAGCCGGGCAGTGGAGCATCGGCAGGATGCGCGTCGTTGGTAACCGTATCGCCCACGCGCGTGTCGGAGACGTTTTTGATGGTGGCGACGAAAAAGCCCACCTCGCCCGCGGAAAGGGAATCGATTTCTACCGGCTTGGGGGTCAGCACGCCCATCGACTCGATATCGAAGGCGCGGCCGTTGGACATCAGGCGGATCTTCATGCCTTTGCGCATCTGGCCATTCACCACGCGCGCCAGCACGATCACGCCGCGATACGGGTCGAACCAGGAATCGAAGATGAGCGCCTGCAGCGGCTTGTCCGGATCGCCCTTGGGCGGCGGCAGGCGGTGCACGATGGCCTCGAGAATCTCCGGCACGCCCTCGCCCGTTTTCGCGCTCACCGGGATCGCCGTCGCCGCATCGAGGCCGACAGTCTGCTCGATCATTTCCTGCGTGCGCGGAATGTCGGCGCTGGGCAGATCGATCTTGTTGATGATCGGGATGATTTCGAGCCCGTGATTGATGGCCAGATATGCGTTCGCCAGGGTTTGCGCCTCGACCCCCTGGGACGCGTCGACCACCAGCAGCGCGCCCTCGCACGAGGCCAGCGAGCGCGAAACCTCATAGGAGAAATCCACGTGCCCTGGCGTATCGATCAGGTTCAGCTGATACAGCTCGCCGTCCCGCGCCGGATAATGCATGCGAACGGAGTGCGCCTTGATCGTGATCCCGCGCTCGCGCTCCAGATCCATGGCGTCCAGCACCTGCGCGTGCATCTCGCGCGCGGTCAGCGCCCCTGTCAGCTCCAGCAGACGGTCGGAGAGCGTGGACTTCCCATGATCGATATGCGCGATGATCGCGAAATTGCGTATATGCCTGTTGTCCATGGAGAGCCATTCCGCCGCGTCGCCCCCTGGGCGCAGCCGGTTGATGACCTGCGAGGAGAAGTTCGCCGGAAGCCTCAGTTTATCATCGGCACCGGCGGGGTCAGGGCCATACAATAGAAGTACCCGTCCGCAGCCGGATCTTGTTTGCATGGTCGCGAAAACCGCTTTTCTTACAGGCAGCCTGGCTGCGCTACTCGCCCTGACGGGCTGTGCTTCGCAGCCGAAAACGGGGGCGCGCCTTCCGGCGAACGCCACGGCTCCCCCGATCGAGCAAAACACTGCGCCGGCAATTCCCGCCCCGGCTCCCACACCTGTTTCGCAAGCTCCTGAAAAGCAGTCGCAATCGGCGGCCGCGCAGTCGCAGCGCGACAATGACCTGATCGCCTCCGTTGAGAAGGCCTACCACGCCGGTCTGGACAATTATCAGCAGGGCCAACTCGCGGCGGCGCGCGCCAACTTCGATTACGCGGTCGATCTGATGCTGCGCTGCAACTGCGACATCCGGCAGGACCAGGCCCTCTCCGACGAGTTCGATCACATTGTGGATGCCGTCAATACGCTGGAACTGGATGCGCTGCGCCAGGGCGGCGTACAAGGCGCGCAGGCTGAAACCCCGGTTGATGTGGCGGGCAACATTACCGCGCCGGCGAGCGCGAACGTCACGGCGGCCGCGACGGCGGAACTCAAAACCACCCATTCCGATCTGCCTTTGGTCATGAACCCGTACGTTGCGGCATACATTGATTTCTTTACGAACAATCCCCGCGGCCACGCCACCATCGTCGACTCGCTGGAGCGCATGAGCCGGTACAAGTCAATGATCCAGGATGTGCTGCGCAAGGCCGGACTGCCGCAGGATCTGATCTATCAGGCGGTGGCTGAGTCGGGCTTTCGTCCGCAAATCGTCAATCGCCGCTCCGGCGCGGGCGGGATGTGGCAGTTCATGCCATGGGGCAATTACGGTCTGGAGCACAACGCCTGGGTGGACCAGCGCTTCGATCCTGTGGAGTCGACCGAAGCGTACGCGCGCGAAATCAAAGCCGACTACGACCAGCTTGGTGACTGGTACCTTGCCATGGCCGCCTATGACTGGGGCGCGGGGAACGTCCAGCGCGCCGTGCAGCGCACCGGCTACGCCGACTTCTGGCAGCTCTATCAGCGCAACAACCTGCCCCAGGAGACCAAGAATTACGTCCCCATCATCCTTGCTGTCACGATCATGGCGAAGAATCCGAAGCAATACGGCCTGACCGACCTCACGCCCGATCCGCCGCTGGTCACCGATACGGTGACCACCGATTACGAAGTGAACCTGCGCCTGGTCGCGGACATCGTGGGCGCGCCGGTGCAGGAGATCGAGTCGCTGAATCCCAGCCTGCTGCGCATGAGCACTCCGCCGGACGATTCCTTCGATCTGCACCTGCCGGCAGGCACGGGACCGGTGTTTCAGAAGGAGATTGCAGAGATCCCCGTGGATAAACGCCGCTATTGGCGGATGCAGGCGGTGAAGCCCGGCGAGACGCTGGCGAGTGTGGCGCGCACCTGGCATGTCACCCTGCAGAACCTGGCGTTTGTGAATCAGCTCAGCCCCGATGCTGACCTGACGGGCACGGATTTTCTGGTCATTCCCGAGGCTCCCTCCAGCGAACCTGGCGCGTTGCGGGGCGCCTTGTATCGCGTTCGCCGCGGTGACACGCTGGTGACCATCGCAGATCGTTTCGGCGTCACCATGGCTCAGTTGCGCCGCTGGAACCACCTGCGCGGCAGTGTCGTCACCGCCGGGCGCCGCCTGTACGTGGCGGAGCCGGCACATGTCTACGCGCGCAGCCGCTATCGTCACTCTTACCGCGGCCGGCGTCGCAGCTCCACGCATGCGCGTACGAAGACGACGACGGCGCGGCGGAAGTCGTCGGCCACCTCCCATCGCAGGAAGACCACCCCTTCCCACAAACGGACGACGAAACGCACCAGCTAATGCGTTTTCAGAGTTGATGTTCCTCGAAGCCGCGATGTCGAGTCGACGCGATCAGCCGGGAGCGGCGATCCCGAGTGAGTAGAAGAGGACACACCGTCTCTGAAAATCCCATGGGGTTGCGAAAACTTCCTCGCCGTGCCCAGCCTCCCATACACTCGTAACACGTTTCTGCTGAAGGGAACCGATGTCTCTTTACGTCATCGTGCTTGTTGCGATTGTGCTCACCCTGCTGGCCGTCTCGATTACGCGCCTCGGCCGGGTGAAGACGAAGGCGGATTATCTGGTGGCAGGCCGTTCGCTGCCGGCCTTCGTGCTCATCTTCACGCTGCTTTCTTCCTGGATTGGTTCCGGCTCTCTCCTGGCCGGCGCGGAAAACGCCTACCGGCACGGATTTGCTGCGCTGTGGCTGGCAGCCGGCGGATGGTTTGGGCTGCTGTTCATCTACTTCATCGCCCCGCGCGCCCGCAAATTCGCGCAGTTCACCATTCCCGATCTGCTGGAGGCGCGCTACAGCCAGACCACGCGGGTGCTGGGCGTGATCGCCGTCCTGTTTGCCTACACCGGCATCACCAGCTATCAGCTCATCGGCGGAGGGGACATCCTGCACCTGGTCTTTCCCGCGGCCGTTTCCGCAACGCTCGGCAAGTACATCATGGCCGTATTCGTCATCGCGTTCACTGCCATTGCGGGCATGTCCTCGGTAGCGTACATGGACGTCTTTATCGGCCTGCTCGCCACCATCACGATGTGCGTGGCGCTCCCGTTTCTGTTGCACTCCGCGGGGGGCTGGAGTGGGGTGTACCATGCGCTGCCGCCGACGCATTTTGAGGTGCTCGGCGACTTCACCTTTGTCGGCGCGATGGAGTTGATGCTGCCTACGCTGCTGCTTATGCTCGGCAACCAGGCGATGTACCAGAAATTCTTTTCCGCCAAATCCGAGCGGGACGCGCGCGTCGCCGTCGTGGGATGGGTCATCGGCACCGTCATTCTGGAAACCGTCATTGTCGCGATTGCCGTGGTTGGATCAGTCCTGTTTCCGACGGGGCCGGTGTCGCATTATCCGCGGGAGATCATTGCCTATACCGCCATGCACGGCCTTCCGGCGCTGCTGGGTGCGCTGTTGATGGGCGCCGTCTTTGCCAAGATCATGTCCACGGCCAATAATTTTCTCTTTTCGCCCGCGACCAACCTCATCAACGACGTCTACGTCCGCTACATCTCGCCCGGCGCCTCCGATAAGCGCATCCTGCTCGTTTCGCGGCTTACCGTCGTGCTGCTGGGCATCTGGGCGCTCTACCAGACCATGGCCATCACCAACGTGCTGCAGCAAACGCTCTATGCGTACACGGTCTACTCCGCTGCGCTCACGCCGGTCATTCTGGCGGCGTTTTATTCGAAGCGCGCGAATGCCGCCGGCGCGGTGACCGCCATCGGCCTCGGCACGTTCATTACGGTTCTCTGGAACATCGCATTTCCCGACGGCAAGGTCTCGCACTGGATCGTGCGCGCCGGCGTCGCGCCGCATCTCGCCGCGCAGCTCGCGCAGCATGATGCGATTTTCCCCGCATTGGTGGTTGCTGTGTTGGGGTTGGTGATCGTCAGCGCGCTGACGGCTCCGCCCAGCGCGGAGAAGCTGGCGCCGTTCCATGGCGCGGCGGCCCCGCAGGCAGTCTCCGATTAGGGAGTTCGCTCATGGCAAATGGCAAGGGCTCTCTCGATTGCCGCTATTGCATGCATTTCGATCGCTCGACCGGCGATTTCTGCCGGTTTCACGGTCGGAACCTGCCCCCTCCGAAGCGCGTGCAGAACAATCGCATTTGCTGCAATTTCGAGCCGAACTCAAATTACGATCGCGACAATCCTCAGCCGCAATTCATGCCTCTCGTCCGCCGGTTTGCCTGGTTTGGAACTGATCTGCAGCCGGGTGTATTGTATGAGTTCACTTACAATCAACCGGACGGCATCGCCCAAACCGCAGTCCTGCGCGTTCCCGACTGGCAGACCGGAGCCTGGAAACAGCCTGAGTAATGGGCAGGGGCATTTCGGAAGGACTGCGGACGGGCGGTCGAGAGGGCCCCGCTGACGGGCTGTCTCACGCAAAGATCTCGCGGATCAGCCTCATCGCCTCGCCCTTCGTCCGCACCCGCCCCTCCAGCTGCGCGTCCTCGGCGAGGGCCAGCATCTCCTTGAAGCGGGGTCCGGGTGCATATCCCGCGGCAATCAGATCGCGTCCGGTGACGAGCAGGGCAGGCCGCACCTCTTCCTCCGGCATCTCGTCGCGCCGCCGCTTCGCAAATTCGTACAGCCGCAAATCGCCGTGGCTCGACAGGCAGTCGATCCGGTGCAGCGCCAGGTGCTCGTCGAAATGCGGCAGCCGGAAGAAGCGCTTCAGCGTCGAGTCCTTCATCTTCTCCACATCGCCGAAGCGCATGTGGTTCTCGACCAGGCTGAGGATCTGCGTGCAGTCCTCATTGGAGAAGCGCAGGCGCCGCAGAATCTCATGCGCGATCCGCACGCCGATTTCGACGTGCCCGTTGAAGCGGATGCGATCCGGCGGCTGGTGCGAAAACGTTGCCGGCTTGCCCACGTCGTGCAGGAGCGCGCCCCACGCCAGCGTGGGGGAGGCCCCGGCTGGCAACTTCTCCAGCAGCAGCAGCGTGTGCACCCACACATCGCCTTCCGGATGGTACTCCGGCGGCTGCTCGACGCCGTGCAGCTTCTCGATCTCCGGCAGCACCTCGCGCAACAGGCCCGTCTCGTCCAGCAGCTCGAAGGCGCGCCGCGCCCGCCCCTCGGTCAGCATGCGCGTCAGTTCGTCGCGCACGCGCTCGCGGCTCACCTGGGCGATGCCGGGCGCGAGCTCGCGAATGGCCCGCGCCGTCGCCGGTTCAATCACATAGTCAAAGCGCGCCGCGAAGCGCACCGCGCGCATCATGCGCAGCTTGTCTTCCTCAAAGCGCCGATGCGGCTCGCCAATCGCGCGCACGATCCCATCGCGCAGATCGTTCTGTCCGCCAACATAATCCAGCAGCGACGAGGTCAGGCTGCAGGTTTCCCGCTGCAGCACCGGATCCAGCATCATGCCGTTGATGGTGAAATCGCGACGCAGCACATCCTCGCGCGCGCTCTTCGAAAAACGCACCTCCGCGGGATGCCGGCCGTCCAGATAAACGCCGTCGCTGCGAAATGTCGCCACTTCGGTGACAATTTCCTGGCCCTCGACATCTTCGCAGACCAGAATCACGCCAAAGTGCGCGCCCACCGCAAACGTGCGGGGGAAAAGGCCCAGCACCGCGTCAGGATGGGCGCTGGTAGCCACATCGAAGTCCTTAGGCGCCACGCCCAGCAGCAGATCGCGCACGCAGCCGCCGGCAAAGTACGCCTCGTAGTCGGCCGCACGCAGCCTGTCGACGATCCGCTCCGCCGCGATTTGGCCCGCTGTTTTCATCACGCGTTGCGCCGCTCTGGTGGCCCGGTTGTGCGCCCGCCTCGCCGCACGAAGGTGGGATTCGGCGTGCAAATGCGCGGCTGCTACCATCGTTCGCAGCATGAGCATTGCGACCGAGCCGGCCGTTCCCGCCGCACCGCGATCTACGTGGAGCGCGCGCATCTTTAGTTTACCGGCGCTCATGGGCGTGGGGTTGTTGGACCTGTTGTTCTTCTACTCGAACCCTGCGCGGGGCACAGCCCGCATCGTCGCGGACACGGATATCTGGTGGCATCTGCGCAACGCGGCCGAGCTCCTCCGCACCCACCATTTTCCCCACACGGCGCACTGGACGTTCACCGTCGCCGGCCAGCCGTGGATGAATGGCGAGTGGCTGGCGGAGCTCCCCTACTCCTTTGCGTACCACGCCTTCGGCGACCGCGGACTCTACCTGATGACGATGATCGTGACCAGCGCGATCGTGCTCGGCGTCTATTGGCTGGCGCACATGCGCTGCGGGAGCTGGCGGGGAGCGTTCCTTGCGGCGGTGGTCACCGCGGCCTTCGCGACGGTTTCGCTCGCCCCGCGTACGCTGCTTTTCGGCTGGCTGTGCCTGGTTGCGGAACTCGCGGTGCTCTGGAACCTCGAGAAAGGCCGCGACTATACCGCGTGGCTGCCGATGATCTTTCTCTTCTGGGTGAATGCGCACGGTTCCTGGTTCATCGGCTTTGTGCTCATGCTGGTGTTCTTCGCCTGCGGATGGATGGAGGGCGCATGGGGCGACGTGATTGCCCGCTGCTGGACGCCGCCGCAAAAGCGCAAGCTCCTCCTGGTCACCGCAGCCAGTTTCGCCGCGCTCTTCGTCAATCCTTATGGCTGGAGGCTGGTCGCTTATCCGCTGGACGTGGCCTACGGGCAGAACCTGATGATCCAGTCCGCTGCGGAGTGGGCCAGCCTCGACTTTCACAGCCTGCGCGGCAAAGTGGTGCTCGCCGTCTTCGCGATCCTTGCCATCCTGCAGTTGGTGCGCCGCTGCCACTGGAGCATCCAGGACCTCGCCTTTGCCCTGATTGCGGTCTACGGCGCCTTCACGTACGTGCGCTTCGTTTATCTGGCCGGGATCCTTCTGGCGCCGATGCTGGGAGCGGCCTTCGGCATGGGCCCGGAATCTTTTCCAGATAAGCCCCGGCAAAAAGTAAACGCTCTGCTGATGGCTCTCATGCTCGCCTACCTTGCGTTTTGGGCGCCATCGCAGCAGCAACTGCAGGCTGGCGTCGCTGCAGAATATCCGAAGAAAGCCATTCCATACGTGCAGTCGCTGGCCGGGCAGGGAAATCTCTTCAACGACGTGAACTGGGCTGGTTATTTCGAATGGAATGCGCCCAACGTGAAGGAGTTCGCCGATACCCGGCTGGACGTCTTCGTGCACCGCGGCGTCATGGGCGACTACCTGAACGCCACCAGTCTCCACGACACGTTCGCGGTGCTCGACAAATATCAGATCCGCTACGTCCTGCTCGAGAGGAACGCGCCGATGGCATATCTGCTGGCGCACAGTGCGGGATGGAAAACGACTTACCAGGATGCACAGGCGGTGGTCTTTGAGCGCGTCCGGTAACGCCACTCCGGGTTCCACGCCGCACCGAGGCTCGCGCCTGTTCAGCTTTCCGGTGGTGCTGGCCCTGGTTTTGATTTTTGTGCTGGTCTGGGCAGGCCGCAGCCAGGGCATCTCCGATCCCGATATCTGGTGGCATCTCCGCAACGCCGCAGAACTGCTGCACACCGGGCATTTTCCCCACGCTGATGCCTGGACCTTCACCGTCGCCGGCAAACCCTGGATCAACTTCGAGTGGCTTTCCGAGCTTTGGTACTACGCAGCCTGGAAATGGCTCGGCGAACGGGGGCTTTACCTGGCGATGATGCTTCTTTCTGCTGCGAGCCTGCTGGGCGTCTTTCGTCTCGCATGGCTGCGCTCGCGCGACTGGCTCGCGGCCCTCTTCGTCTCTCTCATCGCCATCCACTTTTTCATCGTCTCGCTCGCTCCGCGGACGCTGCTCTTCGGCTGGCTGTTTCTGGTCATTGAGCTGGACATCCTGTGGAGCATCGAGCGCGGCCGCGATCGCACGTCATGGTTGCCGTTGCTCTTTCTCCTCTGGATCAATGTCCACGGTTCGTGGTTCATCGGTTTCGTGCTCATGGTTCTGTTCTTTGCCTGCGGATGGTTGCAGGGCGAATGGGGCGGCCTCAGTGTGCGTCGCTGGACACCGCAGCAGAAGCGCCGCTTTTTGCTGGTGACCGCCGCAAGCTGTGCCGTGCTCTTCATCAATCCATACGGATGGCGGCTCGTCGCATATCCCGTGGCCGCGGTCTTCCGCAATCGCCTGGGCACGCAGTACATCGCGGAATGGGCCAGCCTGAACCTGCATACAGCGTTCGGCAAACAGGTGCTGGCCGTCTTTCTCGGCCTGGCCGTTCTGCAATTATTGCGACCGCGCCGCTGGCCGCTGCACGATCTGGTCTTCGCGCTCATCGCCCTCTACGGCGCTTTTACCTATGTGCGGTTCGTCTTTCTCGCCGGCATTCTGATTCTGCCGGTGCTGGCCATGGATCTTAAACTTCCCGCCCCGCCGCCATCCGGCGCGAAAGCGAAGGACCTGCGCTGGGCCGCCGCGATCGCCATCGCCGCGCTGCTCGCGCTGATCGGCACGCAGATGCCCGGCGCGCCGGAACTCCAGGCCGGCGTTGCCGAAGATTTTCCCGTACCTGCGCTGCCGTACCTGCGCACGCTCACCGGCCGTGGCAATCTCTTCAACCAATACGAATGGGGCGGCTGGCTGGAATGGCAGGCGCCGGAGCTGAAGACCTTCATCGATCCGCGCATGGACGTCTTCGCCGAGAGCGGCGTGCTGAACGATTACGCTCGCGCCATCCACGCCGACGATACATTCGCAATTCTGGATCGATACCGGATTCGCTATGCGCTGCTGGCGAAGGGCAGCGAGATGGCGTATCTGCTGGCGCACAATGCAGGCTGGAAAATCGCGTGGCAGGGTCGGCAGGCTGTCGTCTTCGAGCGTGCGCAGTAGGCTGTCATGGATGGGGCCCCGGTAACTCGAGGAACTCTCGTTCAACCCAGATCGTCTCTCCCACGCTTCCTGTCACCGCATCGACGATAAGCTCAGCCCACCCGATCTCGTTCAACGAGACGATGGTAAAAACGTGGCCCAGACACCGGTGAAACACCGCCTTTGTCGGCAAAGACGGATCGACCGGAAGATTTGGCGGTATTCCGATGAGTCGAACGCTCTCACCGGGTTTCATCCGGAGATTCTTAGCCATGCGGGATCAAACCTCTTCCAGCCAATACTATAGAGAGAGTGGCTGGAGCCTTGATCCTCGGCATTGAAACCTCCTGCGACGAAACCGCGGCGGCGGTCGTGCGCGAGGGCAGGGAGATCCTCTCGAGCGTGGTGGCCTCGCAGATCCCCATCCACTCGCCGTACGGCGGCGTTGTTCCCGAGCTGGCCTCGCGCGAGCATCTGCGCAACATCCTGCCCGTCGTTCGCGCCGCGCTCGAGCAGGCCGGCGTCGGCTACCAGGATCTCGCCGCCATCGCCGTGACCCAAGGCCCTGGCCTCGCCGGCGCGCTGCTGGTCGGCATCAGCTTTGCCAAGTCCCTGGCATTTGCGATCGAGAAGCCGCTGATCGCCGTCAATCATCTCGAAGGCCACATTCACGCGGTGCTGCTGGAAGAAGCTCGCCGCCAGGTGAACGCTTCGGATCTTTTACCCGAGGGGCGCCCGCCCGCGCGGCCAGCGCTCCTCGCGCTGGTCGTCTCCGGCGGCCACACGCACCTGTATCTCGCCGAGGCACGGCAATCTGAGGCTGGTGAGCCGGTGTGGTCGTATCGCAACGTCGGCCGCACGGTCGATGACGCCGCCGGCGAGGCCTTCGACAAAGTCGCCAAGCTGCTCGGCCTCGGTTATCCCGGCGGTCCATGGATCGACGCGCTTGCGCCGCAGGGCGACCCGGAGGCCGTTCCGTTCACCTTCGCGCAGATCAAGGCCAAAGCACACCGCAAGGGCGAGCCGGGCGCGCTCGATCCCGCGACGGCAACCTACTTCTCCTACAGCGGCATCAAGACGGCGGTCCTGCGCTACACGCACGTGCACGAAATGGAAGCCTCCATCGAAACGCGCCGCGCCGCGCTGGCCGGCCTTCCCAACCCCACCCCCGCCGACGCCTTGCCGCTCTGCGACAGGCGCACGCTGGACCTGATCGCCTCGTTCCAGCGCTCCGTGGTCGACGATCTGCGCCGCAAGACCTTTCGCGCCGCCGAGCAATTCGGCGTCGATCGCGTGCTCGTCTCCGGCGGCGTGGCGGCCAATCGCGAACTGCGCGTGCGCTTCACCGCCGAAGCCGCCGAGCGCAATCTTGTCATCGCCTTCCCGTCGCTCTCCCTCTCGACGGACAACGCCGCCATGATCGCCGCCGCGGCGTGGCCCAGGCTCGCCGCCGGCGACTTCGCCTCCGACGGCCTCACCGCGGAGCCCTCTCTGGTCTTGGGCGGCGCGCCGCGCTGATAAACTGAAGACAGCGAATGAGCGAACAGAATCAGCAAATTAGCGGGAAAGCGACGGTGCTCTCCGGCGAAACAGCCCCCGCGCCCACCCCGCGCCTTTACAACACGATGACCGGCCGCGTCGAGGACCTCGCCCCGTCCGATGGCAAAGCCCTCCGCATGTATGCCTGCGGCCCCACCGTCTACGACTACGGCCACATCGGCAACTTCCGCACGTTTCTCCAGGTCGATGTCCTGCGGCGATTCCTGCGCCTGCGCGGCATCGAGGTTCGCCACGTGATGAACGTGACCGACGTGGACGACAAGATCATCCGCAACGCGGCGGCGGCCGGCGTTTCGATCGCCGATTACACGCGCAAATACGAGCAGGCATTCTTCGAGGACCTCGACGCATTGCAGGTCGAACACCCTGAGGTCGTCGCGCGCGCCACCGAGCATATTCCCGCGATGATCGCGCTCATCCAGCGGCTCGCCGAGCAGGACATTGCCTACCGCGCGGAGGACGGCTCGTGGTACTTCCGCATCGCGCGTTTTCCCGAGTACGGCAAGCTCTCGAAGAAGGATTTCGAGGGCATCAGCGACGGTGCTCGCATCGATGTGGACGAGTACGAGAAGGATTCCGCCCGCGACTTCGCGCTGTGGAAAGCGCCCAAGCCCGGCGAACACAAGTGGGAAACGGAGCTTGGCCCGGGCCGTCCGGGCTGGCACATCGAGTGCAGCGCCATGGCCATGCAGTACCTCGGCGACAGCTTCGATCTCCATGCCGGCGGCGAAGACCTGATGTTCCCGCACCACGAGAATGAGATCGCGCAGTCGGAGTCGGCCTCGCACCGCACCTTTGCGCGGCACTGGTTCCACGTGCGTTTTCTGCTGGTCGAAAATCGCAAGATGTCGAAGTCGGAGGGCAACTTCTATACGCTGCGCGACCTGCTGCTGCGCGGCTACAAGCCCTCGGCGATTCGCATGCTTCTCATCTCCGTGCCCTATCGCCAGCAGCTCAACTTCACCTTCGAAGGATTGGCAGCCGAGACCGTCGCCGTCGAGCGGCTGCGCAACTTCCGCGACCGCATCCGGAAGACGGCGTGGCCAGCGGGCCTCTCGCATGGCTCTCGCGGCGTATCAAACGAAATCGGGGACGCAGCCAAAGAAGCACTTGATAACTTCTATGCCGCCTTGGCGAATGATCTAAATACGGCCGAAGCCCGGGCAGCCATCTTCGACTTAGTGCGATTTGTTAACGCGCAGGCTGACGCTGGCAATTTCCTCGAAGCTGACAAATCGGCCGTCCTCGACGTCCTCGCTCAATTCGATCGCGTATTCGCCGTGCTCGAGGACCACGACGAGCAGTGGATGCGTTTTACGCTGGAGTGGGCCGAGCGCGAAGGCCGCCTCGACGAGGCCGCGCCCGAAGTGCGCGCTCGCCTCGCATTGTCCGACGCCCAGATTCAGGCGCTCGTCGACGAGCGGACGCAGGCCAAGCGCGCGCGCAATTTCGCCCGCGCGGATCAGATCCGCAACGACCTCGCCGCGAAGGGCATCCTGCTCGAAGACTCGAAAGATGGCGTGCGCTGGAAGCGGAAGTGAGCGCGGGGAACACCCGCGCCGCGCACCAGGGAGTGTCTCAGATTGAAATCCGGATTTCGACCAGGACGGAACTGGCGAGTCGGCGACTAAGCAGGAATGTACGTCAACCTGATCACGTCCTTGCCGATTTGATCGCTGGCCACAAGGCGGAGCGGCGGCCGGGGGCCGGCGAAGAATGGCGTGCCACGGCCGAGCACGATGGGGTGAATGTAGAGTCGATACTCATCAATAAGACCGAGGTTGGTGAGGCTTCCTGCCAGGTCTGGCCCCGCAACGTCGATCTCTCCGGTCAGCTGGGCTTTCAGTCCACGTATTGCTGCCTCAAGGTCATTTTCGACAACTGTTGCGTTAGGACCGGCCGACTTCAGCGACCGCGACACAACCCACTTCGGCCGGCTCCGCCACGCAGCAGCGAAGTCGCGTTCCTCCGCGTCCCATCCTGGAAGGTCATCGTCCCAATAACGCATGATCTCGTAGATGCGGCGACCGTACACCATGCCCGTCAGGCCGCGCACGTGCTCCGTGAAGTGACGAAAGAGCACGGCGTCCGGCGGGCTGATTTTAAGATGGTCGACGTACCCATCCAGAGACTGGTTCATTCCGAAAACGAGCTTTGCCACGCTGCAGATCCTCCTTGCCAGGGTTCTTCCGAATAGCTTAAGCCGTTGTCGCAAGGACGTAAGGTGGGACACGATCTGCGCGTCACATTCTCGGTGTGACCAGAAAGCAGGGGTTCGCCTTCTCCCCAGGGTCGATATTTCAGACCGACGCCCTCGCCCGGGCACCTCGGTAATTTGAATCGCCAAGTGTCCCCCAGTATCATTTTGATGGGGCACTTTGGTCTGATTTTGATTCTCGCCGGCGCATTTGCCCGGCATAACTTTTTCCCAATCAGGAAGTGAGGACGCAATGCGAATTGGTGTGTTGACGGGCGGCGGAGACTGCCCTGGTCTGAATGCCGTCATCCGGGCGGCTGTGCGCAAGGGCATCATTCATTATGGAGACGAATTCATCGGCTTCCTCGAAGGCTGGCGCGGCGTTCTCGACAACGCGACGGTCCCGCTGACGCTCGAAAAGGTCGATCGCATCCTCACCGAGGGCGGTACCATCCTGCGTACCTCGCGCACCAACGTCCGCAAAATCGAGGGCGGCATTGAGAAGTGCGTGGCCACGCTGAAGGCCAACAAGCTGGACGCGCTGATCGCCATCGGCGGAGACGACACGCAGTCCGTCACCAACGCGCTCATCCAGGCCGGCGTCCCCGGCGTCGGCGTGCCCAAGACCATCGACAACGATCTGAACGGCACCGACGTCTGCTTCGGCTTTGACACTGCCGTGATGATCGCGACCGAAGCCGTCGATCGCCTGCACACCACGGCCGAGTCGCACAACCGCGTCATTGTCTGCGAAGTCATGGGCCGCGATGCGGGCTGGATCGCGCTCACGGCCGGCGTGGCCGGCGGCGCGCACGTCATCCTGGTGCCCGAAAAACCCATCGACCTCGATCACGTCTGCGCCATCCTGAAGCACAACCACGACCACGGCAAGAAGTACGGCATCGTCGTGGTGGCCGAGGGAGCCAAGCTCCCGGATTCCGGCGAGCAGGCCACCAAAGGCGAGAAGGTGGACGCCTTCGGGCATGCGCGCCTCAGCGGCATTGCCGATCACCTGGCCGAGCTGATTGAAAAGCGCACCGGCTACGAGACGCGCTCCGTGAACCTGGGCCACACCCAGCGCGGCGGCACGCCCACGGCCTACGATCGCATGCTCGCGACGCGGTACGGCCTCGCTGCCATTGACCTCGTCCACCAGGGCAAATTCGGGCGTCTGGTCGTCCTGCGCGGAACGAAGATCGAGGACATCCCGCTGGCCGAAGCCATCGCGAAAAACCGCACCGTCGACGACAGCTTCCTGAAGATCATCAGCGGCCTCGAGCCGAAGCTGTGAACGGAAACGCCCGCTGGCTGCGCCAGGCCGGCGGGCACCCCATCTCAGGCCAATCGTCTGCCCTGGTTGGCCTTTGGATACCCCCATCGGAAATTCCCTGTTGGTTTGGGCCTTCGTCCTGTGGTATACAAGGCGTGCTGCAATGAAAGCCGCGCCTGCCCAAACCGTCGAGGTCCGCGAGGTCATGGATATCCGCCAGGCCGCGCACTACCTCGGTATCAGCTCCGATAGCCTCTATCGCTATGCAGCGACTGGGTTTATACCGGCCTTCCGGATCGGCAATCGCTGGCGCTTTCGCAAGTCGAGGCTGGAGGAGTGGATGGACAGCCGCTCCGAGGAGACGGAATCGCCTGCCCCAAAACTGGTTCGGTCCGCGAAAAAGCCTGTTCGCTCCGCGCGGGTGCTCGGACGCTCCGCCCGAACCGGTTCCTGATCTACACCTCCGCCGGCCGCGGTCTTCCTTTTCTCGTCCGTGCGTCGCTCTTCGGCTCGCCGGCCATCGCCTCCAGGTCCTGCGCCGACTGCGCCATCGCCAGGTGCCGCTTCATGACGGCCCGCGCCTCGGCCGCATTGCGCGTGCGGATCGCCCGGTAGATTTCCCGGTGCAGGTCTGCGGACTCCTTCAGGTCACGGGAACGCTCTGCCGTCTTCCGCCGCTCATCGTACAGAGCAGAGGTGATAGTCTCCATCAGCGCAGCCAGAATCGGATTGCCCGATGCCTGGGCGATCACGCGATGGAAGCGGATGTCGTGAATCAGATACTCCATCGCGTTTCCGACGGTCGCGTACATCTCCGCGACTTCTTCGGAAAGCGCGGCGAAATGGTGCTCGTGGCCGCGCTCAGCAGCCAGCGCCGCCAGCTCGCTTTCCAGGATGCGCCGCGCCTCGAACATCTGCCACGACTGAAATCCGTGCAGCGCACCCAGCAGGCTCAGCGACGATTTGCCGATCTCCGGCGGCCCGTCGGCCACAAACGTGCCCACGCCATGCCGCACATCCATCACGCCCATCGCCGCCAGGTAGCCGATGCCCGTGCGCAGGCTGGCGCGGCTGATGCGCAGCTTGCGCGCAAACTCACGCTCCGGCGGAATGCGGTCTCCCGGCTGCAGACCGCCGCTCTCGATCATGCTCCGGATGTGGTTGACCACTCGCATGGTCATGTGCGTATCGGTCTTCGCCATCGCTTCTCCCGGTCCCTCGCTGGAACCTCTGCGGTATCGCCCCTTTGCGCGGCTTTAGCGGCCTGTTCGGGCGCGATTCTTGCATCATGGACGAAAGTACCACTCTTCCACCCGTCCGCGCAGTGTATTCTAGTGGTCGGACCTCTCGAAGGTCATGTGAAATGGAGACGGTCCTGGAGGTAACCCGGAAATCATGCCGGCTGAAGCCATGAAGCTCATTGACGACGACCGGCTCTTTCCGGCGAACCCCGTAACCCGCGCTATTGCGCGCCGGCTCTACGCGGAAATCCGCGGCCTGCCCCTCATCAGCCCCCACGGCCACACGCAGGCCGGCTGGTTCGCGCGCAACGAGCCATTCCCCGATCCAGCCAAGCTTTTCGTGCAGCCGGACCACTACATCTACCGGATGCTGTACAGCCAGGGCATCTCCCTCGACGACCTGGAAATCGGCGTCGACGAGCTCAAAGATCCGCGCCGCGTCTGGCGCATTTTTGCCGAGCATTATTATTTGTTCCGCGGCACGCCCACCCGCATCTGGCTCGATTACGCCTTCCACGAGCTCTTCGGCCTGGAAGAACGGCTCTCCGGGGCGACCGCCGACCTCTACTTCGACGTCATCTCCGAGCGCCTGCGCACGCCGGAGTTCCTGCCCCGCGCGCTCTATGAGCGTTTCCGTCTCGAGGTCCTCGCGACCACCGATTCGCCTCTCGACTCGCTCGCCGATCATCAGGCCATTCGCCAGTCAGACTGGAAAGTGCGCGGCGCCGCGCCACGCATCCTGCCCACCTTCCGCCCCGACTCCGTGGTCGATCCCGACTTTGCCGGCTTCCACGAGAACGTCGCCATGCTGGGCCAGATGACTCACGAAAACACTTCCACCTGGCCCGACTACCTGAAGGCTCTCGCCGTCACGCGGCAACGCTTTAAGGCGCAGGGTTGCACCGCCACTGACCACGGCCATCCCACCGCGCACACCGCGCACCTCAGCGCGGATGAGGCCGCGCGCCTCTTCGAGAAGATCATCGCCAAACGCGCCGACGCCGCCCAGAAGGAGCTCTTCCGCGCCCAGATGCTCACCGAGATGGCGCGCATGAGCGTCGAGGACGGCCTGGTGATGCAGCTGCACCCCGGCGCCTTCCGCAACCACAACCGACAGGTCTACGAGCGCTACGGCCGCGACGTCGGCGCCGACATTCCCATGGCGACGGACTACGTCCGTTCGCTGCAGCCGCTGCTCGATCTCTACGGCAACGAGAAGAATTTCACGCTGATCCTCTTCACGCTGGACGAAACCACCTACAGCCGCGAGCTCGCTCCCCTGGCTGGCCATTATCCATGCCTGCGCCTGGGGCCGCCCTGGTGGTTCTTCGACAGCCCCGAGGGCATGCTCCGCTTCCGCGAGCAGGTGACGGAAACCGCCGGCTTCTACAACACGGTCGGCTTCAACGACGACACCCGCGCCTTCCTCTCCATTCCCGCGCGCCACGATGTCGCTCGCCGCATGGATTGCGTGTGGCTCGCGCGTCTCGTCGCCGAGCATCGCCTGGACGACGACGAGGCAGTGGAAGTCGCCAGGGATTTGGCGTACAACCTGGTGAAGAAGGCTTACCGGCTGTAAAACTCCCGTCCGGGCGTACCTCGGATCGAACCGCAAACATGAGTGACGGAATGGCGACTCGAGGCACGGCATCGGACTCGTTCTTTCAGAGCCTCGGCTCCGGCAGCCGAACCTCGCACCAGCGCTGGGTCGTCTGCACGCTGCTGTTCTTCGCCACCGTCATTGCGTATGTCGACCGCGGCGTCATCGCCTATCTCGAGAAATTCCTCGAAACCATCATTCCCGGCCTCAACAGCGTCCGCTACGGATACATTCTCGCCGCCTTTCAGGTCGCATATGCCATCGGCATGTTGATCGCCGGTGGATTGACCGACAAGCTCGGTACCCGCCGCTCCTTCGCGATCGCCATCGGCCTGTGGAGCGTCGCAGCCATGCTGCCCGGAGCCGCGTCTTCCGTCGCCGCCTTCGGCATCGCGATGTTCCTGCTCGGCCTGGGCGAAGCGGCGAACTTTCCCGCGTGCATCAAGACCATCGCCGAGTGGTTCCCCAAGCGCGAACGCGCCCTGGCCACCGGCATCTTCAACTCCGGCGCCAACATCGGCAACATCGTCGTCCCGCTCGTCGTCCCTACGCTGGTCGTTCTGGTCTCCTGGCGCGGAGCGTTTCTCGTCACAGGGGGATTCGGCGTCGTCTGGCTGATTTGCTGGCTGTTCTACTACCGCCGGCCCGAACTGCACCGCAGCGTTTCCCGCGCGGAACTGGAGCTGATCCTCAGCGACCCTGTCGAGCAGCTGGAAACCGTCCCGTGGCGGCGCGTTCTGCCGCTCCGGGAAACCTGGGCCTTCGCCATCGGCAAATTCCTCACCGATCCCATCTGGTGGTTCTATCTCTTCTGGCTGCCCCGCTATCTGCAGTCCACTTTCGGGTTGAGTCTGGCTGCGGACCGGATGCCGCTCGTCGTGGTGTACAGCATCTCAACCGTGGGCAGCATTGGCGGCGGATGGATCTCCTCCAGCCTGCTGAAGGCCGGCAGGAGCACCAACGTTTCCCGCAAAACCGCCATGCTCATCTGCGCGCTGTGTGTCCTGCCGGTTTTCGCCGCACCTTATATCCATCACCTGTGGACCGTCGTAGCCCTCGTCGGCCTGGCGACCGCCGCGCATCAGGGATGGTCGGCCAACCTCTTCACCCTCCCTTCCGACGTCTTTCCCAAAGCCGCGGTCGGCAGCGTGATCGGCATCGGTGGCATGTCGGGAGCCATCGGCGGCGCCCTGCTGCAGCTGGCGACCGGCTATGTGGTCAAGTTCACGCACAGCTATGTGCCGATGTTCATCATCGCCTGTGTCGCGTATCTGCTGGCGCTGATCGTCATCCATGCCATCACGCCGAAGCTGGCGCCGGCGCGGATCACTGCATGAAGAAAGGAGAGAATGCAGTATGAGCCTCTATTGCAATGTCGGCAGCGCGGATACGGATCTCTCCGATCAGCGAATGAACGATCTGCTGGTGGAGGCCCTCGGCAAGCTCGGCCCGCGCCGGCGCGTCCTCGTCATCCCGCCGGACATCACCCGCCTGCATTCCCACGCCGGCGAGATCACTCGCTTCGCCTGGGCACACTATGGCGACCGCCTTGAGGCTGTGCTGCCCGCGCTTGGCACGCATGCCCCCATGTCGCCGGCGCAGATCACGCGCATGTTCGGCGACGTGCCGCAGTCGCTCTTCCGCATTCACAACTGGCGCACCGATATTGAAACCCTCGGCGAAGTCCCGGCGGAATTCATCGAAGAGCAATCCGAAGGCAAGCTGCATTATGCATGGCCCGCGCAGATCAACCGCCTCATCGCGCGTGGCGGCTTCGATCTCATCCTCTCCGTTGGCCAGGTCGTCCCGCACGAAGTCATCGGCATGGCCAACTACAACAAGAATGTCCTCATCGGCACGGGCGGGCGCGAAAGCATCAACCGCAGCCACTATCTCGGCGCGGTTTACGGCATGGAGCGCATCATGGGCCGTGCCGATAATCCCGTGCGCCGCGTGCTCAACTACGCCGCGGACCGCTTCCTGAAGGATCTGCCCATCGTCTACGTGCAGACCGTCGTCGCCCGCGCCGCCAGCGGCGGCCTCGCCACACGCGGCCTCTTCATTGGCGACGACGCCGAGTGCTTCCACCGCGCCGCCGATCTCAGCCTCCAGGTCAACTTCGAAATGCTCGACCAGCCGCTGCGCAAAGCCGTCGTCTATCTCGACCCGCAGGAATTTCACAGCACCTGGCTCGGCAACAAGGCGGTCTACCGCACGCGCATGGCCCTCGCCGACGGCGCGGATCTCATCATCCTCGCGCCGGCGGTAAAGGAGTTCGGCGAGGATCGCACCATCGACGCGCTCATCCGCAAATACGGCTACCACGGCACGCCGGCAACGCTCGACGCCGTCGCGAAGAACGCCGATCTCGCCGCCGACTTGAGCGCCGCCGCGCACCTCATCCACGGCTCGTCCGAGGGCCGCTTCCGCATCACCTGGTGCCCCGGCCATCTCACGCGCGAGGAAATCGAGGGCGTCGGCTTTGCTTTCGGCGACCTCGGCGAAATGCAGCGCCGCTACGACCCCACGAAGCTCAAGTACGGCTTCAATACCGTCGATGGCGAAGAGATTTTCTTCATTCCTAACCCGGGCCTCGGCCTTTGGGCGCATCGCAACCGATTCTCAAATTGAGGAGTCCATGACTACGCACGGAGCAGAGCTCGGAAAACTTTCGATTGGCGTGGGCGACCGCTTCGCTCATCAGGCAAAGGCGCAGCTGCAGGCCTGCATCCTCGCAGCGCAGGCCGGCGTCGACGTGATCCCCGTCTGGAACAAATCCAACCGCGAGCACAACATCATCGGCTCGGAGCCTGCATCCGCCCGCGCCGCTGCCGACGCGGCCGTGAAAGCGCTGGGCTGGAAGAAGCCGTATTTCTGCGACGCGGACCACATCAACCTGACCACCGTCGATCGCTTCCTCTCTTCCTGCGACTTCTACACCATCGACGTTGCCGACGCGATCGGCAAACCCGCCTCTTCCTCCTCTATCGAAACCTTTGTGAAGCAGCACGCGTCGCTCGCCGGCCGCCTCCAGCTCGAGGGCGTCAGCGATCCCATCGAGATCACGCCCGAGCTGCTGCGCGCGACCGCTGCTAAATTCCTCTTCGCGGTGCAGGAAGCGGGCAAGGTGTACCGCAAGATCGAAGCCGCCAAAGGGAAGGGAAGCTTCATCGCCGAAGTGTCGATGGACGAGACCGACGCGGCGCAAACCCCCGCGGAGCTGCTCATCATCCTCGCCGCCATTGCCGATGAAGGCATTCCCGTCCAGACCATCGCTCCAAAATTCACGGGCCGCTTCAACAAGGGCGTTGATTACGCCGGCAACGTCGAGCAATTCCGCCGCGAAATTCATCTCGACGTCGCCGCCATTGCCTGGGCGGTGCGCCACTTCGGTCTGCCGAGGAACCTCAAGCTCAGCATCCACTCCGGCAGCGACAAATTCTCTATCTATGCCGCGATTCACGAGGCCACAAAGCACTCCGGCGTGCACCTGAAGACCGCAGGCACCACCTGGCTCGAGGAAATCATCGGCCTCGCCGAAGCCGGTGGCGACGGCCTCGCGCTCGCGAAGGAAATCTATGCCGAGGCGTACGCACACCGCGACGAGCTGTGCGACCCTTACGCGACCGTCATCGACATCGATCCTGGCAAGTTGCCCGCGCCTGCAGCCGTCGCCGGCTGGACCTCGCAGCAGTTCACGTCGGCGCTCCGCCACGATCCGCGCTCGCCTGCGTACAACAGCAGCTTCCGGCAGCTCCTGCACGTCGGTTTCAAAGTGGCCGCAAAAATGGGCCGCCGCTATCTCGATCTGCTGGAAGCCAACGAAGCGGTGATCGCGAAAAACGTGACGGAGAATCTTTTCGATCGCCACATCGCCCCGGTCTTCCTTGGCAAACCGGCGCCAACTGCTATCCTGGTTCACGCGGAGACCAAATGACCCTGAAAAGCTTGCAACTGGACGAAAAGACCGCCGTCGTCATCGGCGGAACTTCAGGCCTGGGACGCGCCATCAGCCTCGGCCTCGCCGAAGCCGGCGCGGACGTCGTCGCCTCCGCGCGCCGTCAGCAACAGGTGGACGAAACCGCCGATGCCATTGAGAAGCTGGGCCGCAAGTCGCTGCGCCTTGCCAGCGATATCCAGGATCGCGCCTCGCTCGAGCGCCTGCTCGCCGAAACCGTCGCGCATTTCGGTCAGGTCGACATCCTCGTCAACTCCGCCGGCAAAATCAAGCGCGCGCCCACGCTCACCTTCCCCGAAGACGACTGGCGCGACATCATCGACACCAACCTCACCGGGACACTCCGCGCCTGCCAGGTCTTCGGTGCGCACATGCTCCAGCGCGGCTACGGACGCATCATCAACATCGCCTCGCTGAATTCCTTTGTCGCGCTCAACGAAGTCGCCGCCTACGCCGCCAGCAAAGCCGCCGTCGCCTCGCTCACGCGCTCGCTCGCGGTCGAGTGGTCGAAGAAGGGCGTGCTCGTCAACGCCATCGCCCCCGGCGTCTTCCGCACCGCGCTCAACGCCGACCTGCTCGACAACACGCCACGCGGCAAAGAGCTGCAGATGCGCACGCCCATGAACCGCTTCGGCAAAACCGAAGAAGTTGTCGGCGCCGCGGTCTATCTCGCCTCCGACGCGGCCTCCTTCGTCACCGGCCAGGTGCTGGTCGTCGATGGCGGATTCCTGGCCAGCGGCGTAAACCAGTAGGGCGAAGCGGGTGCCTGGACGGCCAGTCCTGTCATACTGGTACTGGGTGCCCCATGCCCCTCAACAACACCATTGCCGTTGCCATGTCCGGCGGAGTCGACTCGTCGACCGTTGCGGCCATGCTGCGCGCCGAGGGCTACGAGCTGGTCGGACTCACCCTCCAGCTCTGGAATCAGCGCCGCCTCGCCGGCAAGGAGGGCATGCCCGAGCAGGTCACCGGCCGCTGCTGCTCCCTCGACGACGTCTACGATGCGCGCCGCGTCGCCGAGCGCCTCGGCATCCCGTATTACGTCGTCAACGAGGAGGAGCGCTTCGAACAGGATGTCGTCCGCCCCTTCGTGCGCGAGTACCTCAGTGGGCGCACTCCCGTCCCCTGCTCGCTCTGCAACAACCATCTCAAGTTCGACCAGTTGCTCGTCCGCGCGCGCCAGATCGGCGCCGACCGCATCGCCACCGGCCACTACGCCCGCAACGAGTATGACCCCGCGCGCGGCCGCTGGATCCTCAGCCGCCCCGCCGACCAGGCGAAGGACCAGACGTATTTCCTTTTCGGCCTCACGCAGGATCAGCTGGCGCGCACGCTGTTTCCGCTGGGCGGCTACCGCAAGCCGGAGGTGCGCGAGATTGCCGCGCAGCACGGCCTCGCCATCGCCATCAAGCCCGACTCGCAGGAGATCTGCTTCATCCCCGGCGGCGACTACAAGCGCTTCATCGCCGCGTATCTCGACGAGCAGGGCGAGGCCATCCCCGACACGGCGGGCGAGCTCGTCTCCACCACGGGCGAGACCATCGGCCGCCACACCGGCATCCACAACTTCACCATTGGCCAGCGCAAGGGCCTCGGCGTGGCGTCGCCCGATCCGCTCTACGTCATCCAGATCGATCCTGCCAGCCATCGCGTCACGGTCGGCGCCGATGCCGAAGCCACCACGCGCTCGCTGTGCGCCCGCGATCTCAACTGGATTTCCATCCCGGAGCTGCGCGGCGAAATGCGCGTGCGTGCCAAGATTCGCCATCGTCACGAGCCCGCCTCGGCCACAATCCGCATGACCAGCGCAGAGGAAGTCGAGGCCATCTTCGACGAGCCGCAGCGCGCCGTCACCCCAGGCCAGGCTGCTGTCTTCTATGACGGCGATGAGGTTGTCGGCGGCGGATGGATTATGTAACAGCAGGGGTTACGGTTTACGGTCTACGGTTTAGGAAGGACACCAGATCAGCAGCCGGACCCGCAAAGAATCCTATACCGTAAACCCTATCCCCTGCCTCACCTCACCTCATTCACCAGGTCCCGCATCGGCTGCGCCACTGTGAACCATGTCAGCGCGATGGGTTCGTCCGCCTCGTCCAGAATCTTCAGCTTCGCGGCCTTCCATCCCGGCGGCGCGGGCACGCCCGAGGCCAGATACCCAATCCCCTCCAGGCCCATCGCGCCCATCTCCGTCAATTGCCGCGCGCGCGGCAACGCTTCGGCCAGCCGCGGCGACTCCGACATCAGCAATACCCGTTCCGGCTCATCCTGAGTCCACGACTGGAAAATCGCTGTCAGCGCGGCCTGCTGCTCCGGCCGGGCCGCGGGATTTTCGAGGTACGTGCTCACCAGCTCCTCGAAACCGTGCCGCGATGGCGGATCCGGCGGCAGCGCATCCACCAGGTTATCCAGCGGCATCAGCGACGTCACGCCATGCTTGTCGGACCAGTCGCCGCGCGTATCGAAATTCACCGGTTCCAGCACCGCGGCCAGCGTCTCCAGCGGGCCAATCTGTTCCGTCCCCGCCAGCGCGCGCAGGCTCGCGTCTTCCTGAGAAATCTGCGTCAGCCCCAGCGCTTCCAGCCGCAGATTTTCCACCCACAGCCGCCGGTACATGTCGTCGACATTGTCCACCGATTGCGGCGACCACAGCCGTTCCGCAATCGCCGCTGTGCGCGGCCAGATGCGCGAGTCGATATTCTCCGCATCCACGTACTCGCCCCACATGCACGCCTCGCCGCCCAGAATCCGAGCGGCCTGCGCCGGCGTCAGCGTGTTCCCAGCCGGCAGCGGATCCACGCGGTAATGATCGGCGGCGCTGTCCATGTGGTCGAGGTAGTATCCCGCGCTCAAAATCCCCGTGTATCCCTCCTTCGCGCCCTCAGCCAGCGAGTCGAACCCGCGCCACGACTGCACCACCACGTCCTTCGGCAGCCCCGGCGTCATGATCTCGTCCCATCCGATCATCTTCTTGCCGTGCTTCTGAAGAATGGGCAGCAATTGCTGGTTGAAATAGGCCTGCAGCGCCGCCGTCCCTTTCAGTCCGTGCTCGCGCATGAACGCCTGTATCCGCGGATTGTGCGCCCATTCCACGCCGTTATTCTCATCGCCGCCGATGTGCATGTACGCATCGGGAAAGATCTGCGCCATCTCACCGATAAACTTGTCGAGAAATTCATAGGTGCTCGCGCGCGTCGGATCGAGCACCGGATTGAAGACCCCGAAGTGGCGCTGGATCGTGAATGGCCCCTGCGCGCTGGCCAGATCCGGATAGCCCACCACCCACGAGGTGCTGTGCCCCGGCATGTCGAACTCCGGCACCACCCGAATCCCGCGCGCCCGCGCATACGCCACGACCTCGCGCGCCTGCTCCTGTGTGTAGAACTGCCCGTCCGAGCCATCCTCGGTCAGCAGCGGGAAGATCTTGCTCTGGATGCGGAAGCCCTGGTCATCGGTCAGGTGCCAGTGGAAGACGTTCATCTTCACCGCGGCCATCCCGTCCAGCGTCCGCTCGATCACGCTGATGGGCTCGAAGTGCCGCGAGCAGTCGATCATGAGCCCCCGCCACACGAAACGCGGCGAATCCTGGATGGACACCGCCGGCAGAAAGTACCCCTGCCCCGAATTCTGCACCAGCTGCTCGAGTGTCGCCAGCCCGTGCATCGCGCCCACATCCGTCGCGGCCTGCAGGTGCGCCCCCTGCGGCGTCACGTCGAGCGAATACGATTCGTTCTCATCCACGCCCTGCACGGCCTCGCCTGGCCCATCGACGGTGATAATCAGCCCAGCCCGCGTTCCCGCCGGTTTTTCCTGGATCACAACGCCTGTTTCCTGTGTGAGTTGCTCCATCGCCCGCGCGATCGCGTCGTCCAGCCGTTGATCGTGAAACTTGTCCGTCGCCGCCGCGAATCCCTTGCCAATCGGCAGCCAGCCCGAGCCGACGGTCAGGTGCGCCGGCTCCGGCATGAGCGTGTTCACAAAAGCTTGTGGAGTCTGGGCTGCGGCGGTGCCGCTCATCAGCACTCCGGATGTGGCGGCCAGGGTCATCATCACTACCAGTTTTTTCACGCGTCCGGTTCCTTGATTCAATCTCGGGAACCAGCTTACGCAACTTCTGCGCTCGCGCGCCACTTTCCAGCGCCATCCCAGGCCTCGCCGCACGGAAGATCACCCCCGACGCGCCCGGCGTATTCCGCATCGAACCATGCTGCAGGCGCGATACCCCACGCATACCGCCATCGCTCCATCCGTCTGCTCCCTGAGGAAAAACACGCACGCATGACCGGCAAAGACTATCGCATCCGAGAGGGAAGTCCCCTGCCCCGCGGGGCAACCTGGGACGGCAAAGGCACCAACTTCGCCGTTTTCTCCGAACACGCCACCAAAGTCGAAGTCTGCCTCTTCGACGAGTCCGGCCAGAAGGAGGAAGCGCGCATCGAGCTGCCCGAGTACACCAACCAGATCTGGCACGGCTATCTGCCCGACGTCCGCCCCGGCACGCGCTACGGCTATCGCGTGCACGGCCCCTACGAGCCGGAGAAGGGCCATCGCTTCAATCCCAACAAGCTGCTGCTCGACCCCTACGCCACCGCCCATACCGGCCAGATCGAGTGGAACCCGGCCCTCTTCGGCTACAAGATGGAATCCGGCGACGACACCACCTTCGACGAGCGCGACAGCGCCCCCTTTATGCCCAAGTGCATCGTCGTCGACCCCGAATTCGACTGGCGCGGCCAGCAGCGCCTGCCCAAACTGCGCGTTCCCTTCGACGACACCATCGTCTACGAGCTGCACGTCAAAGGATTCACCCAGCTCAACAAGAACGTCCCCGAGAACCTCCGCGGCACCTACGCCGGACTCGCCACGCCCCCTGTCCTCGACTACATCCGCTCGCTCGGCGTCACCACCGTCGAGCTGCTGCCCATCCACACCTTCGTCAACGACAGCTACCTCATCGACAAAGGCCTCTCGAATTACTGGGGCTACAACACCATCGGTTTCATGGCTCCGCAGCCGCGTTATGCCGCCGACCCCACTGACGCGCTGAAGGAATTCAAGGAGATGGTCTCGCGCTTCCACGACGCCGGCCTCGAAGTCATCCTCGACGTCGTCTACAACCACACGGCGGAGGGCAACGAAAAGGGCCCCACGCTCTCCTTCCGCGGCATCGACAACGCGAGCTACTACCGCCTGCTGCCCGATAAGCCGCGGTACTACATCAACGACACCGGCACGGGCAACACCCTCAACGTCACCCACCCGCGCGTGCTCCAGATGGTGATGGATAGCCTGCGCTACTGGGTGGAGCAGACCCACGTCGACGGCTTCCGCTTCGATCTGGGCACCATCCTGGCGCGCGAGCCCAACGGCTTCGACAATCGCAGCGGCTTCCTGAAAGCCGTTTGCCAGGATCCCGTCCTCGGCAGCGTGAAGCTCATCGCCGAGCCCTGGGACTGCGGCCCGGGCGGCTACCAGGTGGGCGCGTTTCCTCCCGAGTGGGCAGAGTGGAACGACCGCTTCCGCGACGATGTCCGCAACTTCTGGCGCGGCGAGGGCCACGCGTCCGCCCTCACGCAGCGACTCTGCGCCTCCGCCGATATCTTCCACAGCCAGGGCCGCCGCCCGTGGTCGACCATCAACTTCGTCACCGCCCACGACGGATTCACGCTCAACGACCTCGTCAGCTACAACCAGAAGCACAACGAGGCCAACGGCGAGAACAATCAGGACGGCAACAACAACAATCTCTCCTGGAACTGCGGCTACGAGGGACCGACCAAAGGCCCCAAGGTCAACGCGCTCCGCCACCGCCAGATGCGCAACCTGCTGGCCACGCTGCTGCTGGCGCAGGGCACGCCGATGCTGCAGGCCGGCGACGAGTTCGCGCGCACGCAGAAGGGCAACAACAACGCCTACTGCCAGGACAACGAGATCAGCTGGGTGAACTGGGAGCTCGCCGAAAAAGAGAAGCTGCTGACGAAATTCGTGCAGCGGCTCACCCGCATGCGTCACCAGTACCCGATCCTGCGCCGCAACCTCTTCCTCGGCGGCAACTGGGACGAGGATCTCGGCGTCCGCGACGTGACGTGGATCAACGCGAACGGGCGCGAGATGGAAGACCGGCACTGGGGCGACCGCAACATGCGCTGCTTCGGCATGCTGCTGGACGGGCGCGCGCAGACCACCGGCATCCGGCAGCGCGGCAAGGAAGTCACGCTGCTGCTGGTGGTCAACGGCTACCACGACGTGGTCGAGTTCACGCTGCCGGAGTCGAACGACGGCGGCCGCACCTGGTCGCTGCTGATCGACACCAACATCGAAGACATCACCGCGCAGGAGCAGAAGGAGCTCTTCGACACCGGCGACAAGTACCAGGTGACGGGGCGCTCGCTGCTGCTCTTCCAGCTCAACTGCGACGAGGCGCAACCCGAACCGGGAGCGGAGCCGGCAAAGCGCTGAGGCGCGGCGACCGGGTGACAGGACCTGGGTTACAGTACCTGGGTCACGGTACTCGACCTTCAGGGGGTACCCCCCCTCGTGTCGGCCCTGTGGCAAAGGGCTGAAAACAGGGGATCGGGGCCTTGTTGACTGACTCGACATCCCCTCCCGACTCCTCCCCAAAAACAAAACCGTCATCCTGAGCGCAGTTGGCGCATTGCGCGCCAACGCAGTCGAAGTACCTGGCCTGAGCGAAGCCGAAGGCACCTGGCCTGAGCGAAGCCGAAGGCACCTGTATTTCGTCCACCACGGGGCGGGCCCACAACGCAAAAGGACTCGCGCGGGCGAGTCCTTCGAGTCACTGCGAATCCTGATTCAGTTTCCATTTTTAGTCTGCGCGGGGTGGGGAATTGGAGCAAGGAAAATCGGTTGGATGGGGGAACGAAGGTAATGGGGGGCACAGCAGCGCTACTTCGGGAGCTGGACCTTGGCCGACCTTCCGCGCGACCGGCGCCGGGGCGTTCGGGCTTTGGCGGCGTTCATCTCGTCGAAGGACACTGCGGGGCGGGTCTTGCCAGATTGGTCGGCCATCGCCCACAGGTCTTCGAGCTCGAGGCGTGTCCTTCTGGCTCCGACGAGGACGGCGCGATTCACTTTCCTAGACATGGAAAACCCTACAAATACTCTTAACCTAATTTGCGGTCCTTACCTGGACTCTGGTGGAAAAGTGATGACGCAATTGCGTTTTCTGGCGCTAGCACAGTCCATCGGCGGGGTGTATCGGAATTCTAAGTCTTTTACTCTGAACATGATGTGTCGCTGCCCATATCGTTGTGCTGCAGTGTGCAGCAGACTGCATCAAATTGCTGCAATCTGCGCCATTGGTGTCATAATGGGATAGACGTGACACCCAAAACCAAATCCGTCAGTTCCAAGAATCGATTTTCTGTTTCGCTGACAGATTCCGAGCTCACTGAGCTACTCTCGCTCAAAGACCGGCACCGCGTCTCACTGGCGTGGCTGGGTCGGCAGGCGATCGTGGAATTCATTGCGAAATACCGAGAAGAAAACGTGCAGCTGCCCCTGAAGCTGACGATAAGGAGCACTTATGACCGCTCCTAAGACTCTCACCGCCATAGATCTCTTTTGCGGCGCCGGTGGCCTCTCTGAAGGGTTCAGGCAAGCGGGCTTTCACGTGCTCGCGGGCCAGGACTTCGATGCAACCGCTGGCGCGACTTTCGCAGCTACACACCCTGAAGCGAGGTTCCTTCCGGGCCCGATACAAGAGGTCACGGCCTCGCAGTTGCTTCGTGCCACAGGTCTGAAGCGCGCTGAGGTGGACGTCCTTGTGGGTGGGCCGCCGTGTCAAGGGTACTCCGTTTACAACCATCAACGGGGCGCTGATGATCCTCGCGCCGGCTTGTTCCGAGAATACCTGCGAATTGTGGAAGGCCTCCAGCCAAAGTGGCTGGTGATGGAGAACGTCACCGGAATCACTTCGATCGCCGGTGGAGCGATTGTGCGAGAGATTCAGCGTGGAATGGCCAAGCTGGGCTATCGGGTTCGGATGAAGGTACTGAAGGCTGAAGAATTTGGTGTGCCGCAAGAGCGGCGTCGCGTCTTCTTCATCGCCACCAGGACTGCGCAGCCCATTTTCTTTCCCGCCGCGGTCCACGGTCCTGGGTTGCCCAATTTTGTGACCATTTGGGATGCCATATCTGACCTGCCCCGAGTGCCCAATGGCGGTGCCGGCTGCAGTCTAAACTACGCGAGCGCCCCCAGGAACGAATATCAGAGAAGGCTCCGTGGTGCGGAGCAGGTAGTCACAAATCATGAGGCTCCGCAATTGGCGCGAGTAAACGAGGAACGTATGAAGCACATTCCGCCGGGCGGATCGTGGAGGGATCTCCCGTTTGCGCTGCTCCCACAAGGGATGCGCCGTGCAAAGAGAAGCGATCACACAAAGCGCTACGGTCGGCCCCGCAAAACAGATTTGGCCTGTACCATTCTGACGAAATGCGATGTGCATTGGGGCGCGTATATCCATCCTGTCCAGGACCGTGCCATTACCGTGCGCGAGGCTGCGAGGCTCCAGTCATTCCCCGATTCGTTTGTGTTTCAGGGGAGCAGGACGGACCAATACAAGCAGGTAGGCAACGCCGTACCCCCACTGCTGGGCTTCCATGTGGCAAAGGCTATGCTGTCGGCGATGGAAGCACCCGAGGCGGAGGAATCCACTTCTGACGCGATTCCGGGTGAACTGTTTGATCTGTCGGTCGCCATCTAGTTCTCCTCCGGAACTTCCTCGGGTATCTCTGCTCCTGTTGCGTCGGCTTCCGCGCGTGTCGGCGCGCTTGTCGCCTTGCTTGCGATGCGCCGCTCAAACTCCGGCTTTGGCACAGGTTTGCCACCGGTTAGTCCTTCAACCGAACGCTCCAAAGTGGTGAGACGGACTTCATCAAGCACCATGCGGCTGCGCTTCTCTCCAGGCATTTCATCAAATCGGACGATGAACCACGCAATATCAGCATTGGAAATGTCCGCTACGCGGTCCATTTCTCCGATGGAATCAAAAAAGGCGCGGTCCACCACGACCGCCATCTTCTTGCCCCAGCGCCGAAGAGTAGGAACCTTGATTTGCAGTTGCGGCATCAGGCGCTTCGG
This sequence comes from Acidobacteriaceae bacterium, assembly GCA_030041515.1. GTDB lineage: Bacteria > Acidobacteriota > Terriglobia > Terriglobales > Acidobacteriaceae > Palsa-343. Next base: position 32,917 of record JASHNS010000007.1, read on the forward strand.
TCCACTACTGCGATAATCCGGCCTGCGCCTTCCAGCAGGAAAGACGACGTGATTCACATTCGTATCTGCGAACGCCGTGAACTCCCGGCTCATGGCATCACCAGAGAAATAGACCGCCTGAATCTCCACTGCGCACCACTCCATCGGCGCGTCTATGGCGGTCTTGTTACTGACGATAATCATGTCGAACCGGCCAACATCGTCCCCGCCTTTGCTGTCGGTGGTTGCCGCTGCCTCAAGGAAGCCCACCTCTCCGACAAGAAGGGGGTTATCATCGCCCAGAAGATGTGCGCCGACCCAGCGAAATACCTCAAGGCCTTCGTGGAAACGGTAGGGGCAAGTGACGCGGAGGCCCCCCACTGTACCGGCGACGGCCTCGCCCACAACCTGTCCTGTCGTCTCGTCCTGGCGGTGGGCATAGAGGCGAAGAGAGCACACACCTCCCGATTTTGTGCATACTCCGGTTCCTTGCGAGGATTTGAACGGGCACGGCTGCTGGTCCCGCTCCTTTTTCTTCTTGGATTGCTCCATTGCAAAATATTGCCTATCAGCAGCGGTCAACTCAGCCACACGGTTTCCGAACCACTCCCCAATTCCAAACCTAGGTGTGACATCCTTGGGCTTTCGCGTCGCTTTCTTCCGTCCTGTCATCAGGCTCCATTCCGAAGCGCAAACCGTGAGTCCGCGCCGAGGTCCAAGAACTCAAGGCAAGACGGAATTCACATGCAGCGGGTGTTTGAATCGAAGTGAGAATCCCGATTCATTATGCCACCTACTAAAAAGCAAAAGAGAAAGCGCGCTCAGGCAGGGATGACGCGAAGCGAAAACATGCGCCGGATCATGGGCAGGAATACGACCCCGGAACTGACCGTGAGACACCTCCTCTCCCAGCGAGGCTTCCGCTATCGGCTCCATAGGGCGGATCTGCCGGGAAAACCAGACATTGTCTTCGTGTCCCGGCGCAAAGTCATTTTCGTGCACGGCTGTTTCTGGCACGCTCACTCTTGCAGCATGGCGCATCAACCGAGAACGAACGAGGGCTACTGGTCCCCGAAGTTGCAGCGCAACCAGGAGCGGGACGCACATCACCTGACTGCATTAAAGGCCGCTGGTTGGAAGGTGCTGACAATTTGGGAATGTGAGCTGAAAGATATCGCCTCCGTTACGCGAAAGCTGGTGCGATTTTTGACTGGCGCCGCGGATTGCTCCGCTTCGGCAAGCAGGTAACTAACAAAATAATATGACGCGGCTGTTATACCTTCCAAGGCACTCCATCAAATGCACCGCTAACTCCCCTGGAGTCAGTCGAGTTTACTGCTAAGCCACTCCATCAACTCGCGAAGCGAAAACGAGCAATAAAAAGAGGCTCCCGAAGGAGCCTCTTTGGCCTTTGCGGCGAAGCCGCGCCCGCCTGGACGGCTAGTCCTCAGTCGTAGTACTCCAGCCCGAGATGGGTGATCAGCTCCTCGCCCATGATGTGGCGGAGGGTGTTCTTGAGCTTCATGGACTGGATGAAGAGATCGTGCTCCGGATAGAGTCCCGGGGCGGACTGCGGCGACTTGAAGTAGAAGCTGAGCCACTCCTGGATGCCGAGGTGGCGGAGCTCCGGCGTGCGCTGGGCCAGGTCGAGGAAGAGCACCAGGTCAAGCGCGATGGGCGCGGCCAGGATGGAGTCGCGGCAGAGGAAGTCCACCTTGATCTGCATGGGATAGCCGAGCCAGCCGAAGATATCGATGTTATCCCAGCCTTCTTTGTTATCGCCGCGCGGCGGGTAGTAGTTGATCCGCACCTTGTGGAAGATGTTGCCGTAGAGCTCGGGGTACTTGTCGGGCTGCAGGATGTGCTCGAGCACGCCCAGCTTCGACTCTTCCTTGGTCTTGAAGGATTCGGGATCGTCGAGCACCTCGCCGTCGCGGTTGCCGAGGATGTTGGTCGAGTACCAGCCGCTGATGCCGAGCATGCGCGCCTTGAAGGCCGGCGACAGGACGGTCTTAAGCAGCGTCTGGCCGGTTTTGAAGTCCTTGCCGCAGATGGGCGCCCCGTTCTGGCGGGAGAGCTCGATCATGCAGGGCAGGTCGACGGTGAGGTTGGGTGCGCCGTTGGCGAAGGGGACGCCCTCTTTGAGCGCGGCGTAGGCGTAGATCTGCGAGGGCGCGATGGCGGGGTCGTTGTTCGTGAGCCCGTCCTCGAACGCTTTGACGGACTGGTGGACGGCGGCCGGCTCCATGAAGATTTCGGTTGAGCCGCACCAGATGACGACGACGCGATCGACCTGGGACTTGAAGCGCTGGATGTCGGACCGGACCTGCTGCGCGAGGTCGCACTTGTTCTTGCCCTCTTTGACGTGCGTGCCGTGCAGCCGCTTGACGTAGTACTGGTCGAAGACCGCGGGCATGGGCTTAATGGCCTGCAGGAACGGCTTGATGCTCGTCAGGTGATCCTTGTCCAGCACGGCGGCGTGGCTGGCGGCTTCGAACATGTCCTCGGGGAAGATGTCCCACCCGGTGAAGACGACGTCGTTGAGGTCGGCCAGCGGGACGAATTCCTTCACCAGGGGCGTGCGGTTGTCGGTGCGCTTGCCCAGGCGGATAGTGCCCATCTGCGTGACCGAGCCGATGGGCTTCGCCAGCCCCTTGCGGACGGCCTCCACGCCTGCAATCAACGTGGTGGCTACCGCGCCCATGCCGACCGTCATTACGCCCAGCTTGCCCTTTGCGGGCTGAATTGCTTTCTCGCCTGCCATGTTCAGTGCCTTTCGCGTCTCAAAATGAATTCAAAAGAATTTCAAAACCAAACAGTCAGTGTCTCGCCCCGGGCGGGATTTCGCAAATGACCGGTGGTGAATGGGGGATTTTGGGCGGTGAACGGCGCAGTGAGCGGCTAGCGCTCTGCCGGTGCATCGTTCGGCCGCACGCGGTTCTTCCAGTGCGTCCCGACAAACCAGACGAAGGCCGCGAGCAGGGCGATCTCGACGACGAGGTGAAAGCGGTGAAAGGCCTGCTGAAAGCGCGGATCGGTGTGCCACTTCTCGCCGAGCTTCATGCCGAACCAGGAAAGGCAGGAATACCAGACCAGAGCGCCAGCGGTGGTGTAGAGGTGGAAGCGCAGGCGCGGCATCCGCGCGATGCCGGCGGGGAAAGCGACAAAGGTCTGCACGACGGGCAGCATGCGGCCGAGCAGCACGGCGATCGATCCGTAGCGCGAGAAGAACCAGGTCATGCGGTCGAGATCGTGGCGGCTCATCAGAACCCAGTTGCCGTAGCGCTCGACGAGAGGGCGGCCGCCGCGGGCGCCGATCCAGTAAGCGATGGCGGAGCCGATGTTGCAGCCGAGGGCGGCCGCCAGGATCACGAGCGCGAAGTGGAAGCGCCCCACGTACACCAGATAGCCGGAGAAGGGAAGGATGACCTCCGACGGGACGGGAACGCCGCCTGAGTTGAGCGTGACGAGCGCGACGATGCCGGCATAGCCGCCAGCGCTGATGATGTGGGTGACGAATTGAAAGACCCAGACGACAATCTTCTCGCTCATTCAAAACTCAGTTTAACGTGCGGCCTCGTTTGAGCCGGCGTAGTGAATGGGCCGGTGCGGCCTGGCTGGCTCGTCGAATTTTGGCCTCGCGTGCGGCTCGCGGAGTCGCGGTTCCGTGAACGCGGGCTTCGCTGAGTGGGCCTGTTCTCTGCATTCAAGATTACCGAGGTCACTTATAGTACCCCAATCGTGGCATTGAGATAGGGGTTACTTGAAGTTACTGTTGGGCATCCGCTGTAACTAATTTGCTGTCCTGATCTGCTGTCCTGAAGTAGCCGGAGCACGACCGCCGCGCGGCGGATACGGCCTGCCCTGGGACTGTGGCACCCGTGGTCCGCCCAAGGGCGGCTCGCGGGCCGGAGGCCTCAATGACGTCCCTCTCCCGCTCTGCGGCGCTGGTTTTGGCCGCTGCTGTCACGTTGTTTCTGATTCCCACCGGTTGCAGCACAGTCGCCGGCGACACAGCCGCGCCAGCCAGCCAGACGTCGGGCGCTTCCTCAGGGGCGTCCGGCAGTGGCACGAGCGGGTCAGGTAACTCTGGTAACTCAGGTAACTCCGGCTCAAGCAGCGGCTCGGGAAGCTCGGGCTCTGGCTCTTCGGGGTCCGGGTCTTCCGGATCAGGATCCTCGGGGTCGGGTTCGGGCAGCTCGGGTTCCGGATCTTCGAGTTCCGGGACCAGCGGATCGGGTTCTTCGGGGTCGACGGGATCGGGAAGCGGAAGCGCTGGCTCATCGGGATCTGGTTCGTCAGGTTCAGGTGCGAGCGGAACGGGTTCCGCCGGCTCGGGAAGTTCCAGTTCGGGCAGCGGCAGCTCAGGAACGGGCTCTTCCGGATCCGGTACTTCGGGATCCGGTACTTCGGGATCAGGTACTTCGGGATCAGGTTCGTCGGGTTCGGCCGGCTCCGGCTCCAGTTCCTCGGGCTCTTCTGGCTCCAGTTCATCCGGAAGCTCAGGGGCCGGGTCGTCCGGATCGGGAACCTCCGGTTCAGGCAAGAGCAGCTCCGGTACCTCGGGATCCGGCTCGTCAGGATCTGGTTCGTCGGGTTCAGGCTCGAGTGGCTCGAGTGGTTCGGGTTCTGGATCGTCCGGATCGAGCAGCTCAGGCTCCGGATCGTCGAGTTCGGGAAGCAGCGGCGCGGGCTCGTCGGGGTCCGGTTCGGGTAGCTCCGGTTCCGGAAGCTCCGGATCTGGAAGCTCCGGATCGGGAAGCGGCTCCGGATCGGGTTCTTCTGGCTCCGGGTCATCGGGATCTTCGGGCCTGCCATCCGTTGTTCCCTCCAGCGCGGTTGCCGTCAGCGCCATCCAGAGTCTCAGCAACTGGAAGCTGGCGGACGATTCCGGCACCAGCGGGACCGCGAGCGGCGCGATGTCGCTGGCCACGCTGCCCTCGCTGAGCGGCCAGTCACGCGAGTTCGCCACCACTTACACGGACGAGGGCGGCGAGCGCTACTGGGTCACATTTGCCTCCGACCCCAACGCTACCAACTTCCTTTACGACGCATGGATTTATCTGGCCGGCTCAGCTTCGGGTGTGGACACGCTCGAGCTCGATATGAACCAGGTCACGGCGAACGGCCAGACCGTCATCTACGGCTTCCAGTGCGACGGCAATGCTCATGTGTGGGATTACACGGAGAACGCCGGCTCGCCGACGAACTACGACGACCACTGGCTCCGCTCGGAGCAGCCCTGCAACGTCCATGACTGGGCTGCAAACTCCTGGCACCACGTTCAGATCTGGTACTCGCGTGACGATTCCGGCAACGTCACATACCACTCTGTCTGGCTCGATGGCACCGAGCAACCGATCGACGCCACCGTTCCTTCATCGTTTGCGCTGGGCTGGGCTTCGGTGCTGGTCACGAATCTTCAGATCGATGGCGAGGGGGCGAGCGGCTCCTCGACGGCTTACGTGGACAAGCTCACGATCTATCGCTGGTAACGATTGCGGGTAAGGAACGTTGCAGGACGCGGCCTCGAACCTGCGCTTCTGTGCTGTTTCATCGCTGCCGGGCACCTGGCTTGCCGTGACGTCAAAACGCGCCACCGGGGCGGAACGTGGACGACATCAAGTTTCGCACCGGCGGAGGCCTGGTCATCGCGACTAGACTGAAGCCGCTCCAGGGAGCGGGTCTGCCGCTGAGATTCCCGAATTCCGAAGGTGAGCCGGGAAGTACGTCTGTTCAACTTTTCCCTGCCACAGCGTCGAACGTTCAAGATTGAAGCAGATCCGATCGTCGCTCCCGTCGCCCTAAAGCGAGAAGAGAAGCGGGTCACCTACGCCCGCAACCCACAACGAGCCACTTGTACCGGGCCTCGGATGCGCGGAAGCGAGATTGCGCCTCCGGGCGGCTGCAGGCCCAAAGGAGAATTGTTTATGTTTTTCCATCGGAAAGAACCTATGATTCCCATCGAAGTCAGGAAGCCGAACCCGGTGTTTGCGCAATTCCTGCTGCAGCAGTTCGGCGGTGCCACGGGCGAGCTGACAGCCGCGCTGCAGTACTGGGTGCAGGCGTTCCATTGCCCGAAACCCGGAATTCGTGAATTGCTGCAGGATGTCGCGCTTGAGGAATTTGGCCATCTCGAGATGGTGGGCAAACTGATCGAGGAGCACACCCGCGAACAGAAGGAGGTGGTGAGCGATCTCGAGATGGCTCCCATCTTCGCCATCCGCGGGCGCGGGCCTCACCTGGTCGATGAAGGAGGTGTGGCGTGGACCGCCGCATACATCAACGAGGGCGGCGATGTGGTGCGCGATCTGCGCGCGGATATCGCGGCCGAGGCCGGAGCCCGCGAGACGTATGAGATCCTGCTGGATCGAGCTCCCGACGCGGGCACGAAGAAGGTCCTGCACTATCTGCTGACCCGGGAAATCGCCCACACCAACATGTTCATGAGGGCGCTGGAGTCGCTGGGCAAGCTGACCGAGCCGGTGTTTGGGAATGTGAAGCCTGACGAGTCCGTCAACATCTACTATCACCTCTCCGCGAACGGGGCGCCGAAGAGAGGCCCATGGAACCAGGAGCCGGAGTTTAAATACGTTGCGGACCCGGTGAAGCTCCTGGAGAGCCACGAACTGGTGGGCGCGAGCGGCAAAGTGGCCTGAGCTTCGACAGAGGCTCGATCAGGAACCAGCAGGCGGCGGCTGATGCCGATCAGCCGCCGCCTCTTTGTTGGGGGTCCTCGTCGCTCCCCTTGACACTCGACCTGAGCCAGTTGTAGTGTCAGGTCGAATGTCGACTCATGCCAAAGACAATCCGCTCGACCTGCTGCAGGGCACGCTGGACCTGCTGATTTTGCAGACCCTCGCCTTCGGGCGCGCGCACGGGCACGCCATCGCGCGCTCCATCGAGCGCGAATCGGAAGAAGTGCTGCGCGTGGGCCACGGCTCGCTCTATCCCGCGCTGCAGCGGCTGCTGAAGCTGAAGCTCATCGTCGCCGAAGACGGCGTCTCGGAGAACAACCGCAAGGCGCGCTTCTACCGGCTGACGGCAAAAGGGCGAGCGGCGCTGAACCACGAAGCCACGAAGTGGGAGCGCTTCTCCCGAGCGATGGCGCGCATCCTCAGACCCCTGCCTCAGGAAAGCAGATCGTAGCTGGAGGAATTCCATGCTGACCGGATGGAGCCGACGCCGGAGACAGCTCGAAGAGGAAATCCGCGCGCACCTTGCGCTGGAAGCCGAAGAGAACCGCGAGGCCGGGATGACGCCGGATGAGGCGCGGCTGGCGGCGCAGCGCAGATTCGGCAACGAGCTGCTGGCGCTGGAGCGCTCGCGCGAAATCTGGGGCGCGCTGTGGGTGGAGCGCCTGGTGCAGGACCTGCGCTTCGCGCTGCGGCAACTGCGCAAGTCTCCGGGATTCACGCTGACTGCGGTTCTCACGCTGGCGCTGGGCATTGGAGCGAATACGGCCATTTTTTCAGTGCTGGATGCCGTGCTGTTCAGGCCCCTCCCCTACAAAGACTCCGCTCGACTGGTCTGGCCGACGCTTCGATTTCCCAGAATGATCATGCATCGTTCCTTTGTTCCCCATCCCATATATTTTGCGTGGCGAGATCAGAACGACGTATTTTCCGGCATCGCGGCAACGCATTTTGGGGGGAATTACACTCTCACGGGAGACGGCGCTGCAGAAAGAATTGCGGGCATGAGAGTGTCCGCGAATTACTTTTCGGTTCTGGGTGCGAATCTCGCGTGCGGCCGAAGTTTTACTCCCGAAGAGGATCGGCCAGAGGGCCGCCGCGCGGCCATATTGAGTTACGGGCTTTGGCAGTCGCGCTACGGGGGTAATCCGGCGGTTCTCGGGCGCCCGATCATTCTGGATGACGAGGACTACGTGATCGTCGGAGTACTTCCCGCGGATTTTCGATGTCCAACCTCGGGCAAGCAGCCGCAGGTATTCCTGCCTCTCGCGGCATCGGCCGATGCGCGTTCGGGAATTTGGTATATCCAGGTCATCGCGAGGCTGAAGCCGGGAGTCACCCGCGCTCAGGCGCAGGCCAACCTCTCAGTCATCGACGACCACGCCTTACCTCTACTGCCGAAATTCTTTGGCCGTTACACGCGGGACGTTCACCTCAGCGTTCCTTCTCTACACGATCATCTGACCGGCGATGTCCGAGGTCCCCTCTGGATGCTGATGCTGGCCGTTCTTTTCATTTTGCTGATTGCCTGCGCGAACGTCGCGAACCTGCAGCTCTCGCGCGGCTCCCTCCGTTTCAGCGAATTCGCGATGCGCGCAGCTCTCGGCGCTTCCCGATCGCGCCTGGCGGGCCAGCTCGTGACGGAAAGCATCGTCCTTTCAGCCATGGGAGGGAGCCTCGGCCTTATAGGCGGTGTTTGGGGCGACATGCTGCTCCGTACACTGTTGCCCCGTGGCCTGCTCAACACGCAGGACATCCGCATCGAGGCCACCGCGCTGGCGTTTACCGTTCTGGTCTCTATGCTGGCGGGAGTCGTCTCGGGTTTTGCGCCGATCCTGGCTCTGTACAGCTCCAGCCTCAATGCTTCGTTTCAGTCAGGACGCACGCGAATTACGGGTTCGCGGGAGAGTGCGATTCTTCGCAGTCTGCTGGTAGTGGGAGAAGTTGCGGCTGCCATCGTTTTGCTCGTGGCCGCGGGCTTGCTCCTGAATAGCTTCCTTCGGTTGAGAAGAGTGAATTACGGATTTGACCCCCACAAACTTTTGACTGCTCAGCTATTTCTTCCGTCAGACAAGTACTCCGCCGAATCGCAGCAGGCGGCGTTTGCTGCGCAGCTGCTCGAGCGCGTCGGCGCACTTCCCGGTGTTCAGGCCGCGAGCATTGCCACCAGTCTTCCCATTCGGCTGCAGAACGATATGCGTGTCGGCATTGAAGGCCGGCCGATCCCCGCGGCGAACGATCTGGGGTCGTTCGTACCTCTCGACTCGGTGAGCGATGCCTATTTTCAGGTGCTTGGCATCCCAATCCTCTCGGGCCGCGGATTCGACAAGCGGGATGGGCCGAAGACGCCAAAAGTCGCGGTTGTGAACGAGGAGTTCATTCGCAGCTTTTTCCCGCGTAACGAAAATCCTATTGGAAGACGCATCCTCCTCGGAGTCGGCTCACCCGGCCAGACGCCCGTTTCCATCGTTGGCGTGTCCGCCGCCATTCGACGTGCGGGTCCCCGCAGCAGGCAACTTCCGCAGATCTTCCTGCCGTTTGCGCAGGCGCCCAGCACCGACTTAACGATTCTGCTTCGTGCTGCGTCCGATCCGGACGCTCTCGTGTCGCCTCTCCGCTCGCAGGTGCTGGCGCTCGACAGGGAGCTGCCGCTCGCGAACGCGGCCACACTCGATGATTTACTTGCCGGGGAGATTACCGGTCAGCGTTTTGAGGCGTTCGCCATCGGCCTCTTCGCGGCGTTAGCCCTGGTGCTGGCCTGTGTGGGGATCTACGGCGTGATTTCCTGTTTGGTGAGTCAGCGCGCCCTGGAGATTGGAATTCGGATCGCCCTCGGCGCCACTCGAGCCGGCGTCATGAGACTGGTTCTGCGCCAGGCAGGCTGGATGGTTTTCGCGGGCATCATTCCCGGGCTAGCCGGGGCATGGGCTGTGGGGCGCTCGGTGAGGTCGTTCCTCTTCGGCGTGAAAGCTCTGGACCCCGCATCCCTCGCAGGAGCCCTGGGCATATTGGTGCTGGCCGGCACAATCGCCGCTCTTCTCCCCGCGTGGCGAGCGGCGCGGGTCGATCCCATGGAGGTACTCCGGGTTGAGTAACTGGCAGACAGCTGAAGGTTGCGCATGCTGACGCGATGGAGCAAACGAGGGAAGCAGCTGGAAGAGGAGATCCGCGCGCACCTTGCGCTGGAAGCAGAAGAGAATCTTGAAGCCGGGATGCCGCCGGACGAGGCGCGGCTGGCGGCGCAGCGCAAGTTCGGCAACGAGCTGCTGGCGCTGGAGCGCTCGCGCGAAATCTGGGGCGCGCTGTGGGTGGAGCGGCTGGTGCAGGACCTGCGCTTCGCGCTGCGGCAACTGCGCAAGTCTCCGGGATTCACCGTTACCGCGATCCTGACGCTCGCGCTCGGCATCGGGGCGACGACGGGCATCTTCAGCCTGACACGCGCGCTGCTTCTCGACCCGCTGCCCGTCCCCGATCCGGGCAGCCTGGTGCGCATCTCGCTGGTGGTCAGGAATTACGGCTCGGCGGTTCCCGATCTTCCGCTGAATCGGTTCATGATCGCATCGCTGCGCCGCCATGCGACGCTGCTCTCCGGCATCTTCGGCTGGAGCCCGTACTTCTTCGTTCTGAAACAGGACACCGGCCTGCATACCTACGACGGCGCGATGGTCAGCGGAGACACCTTTCAAGTCCTGGGACTGCGCCCCGCAGCGGGCCGCCTGCTCACGCCCGCCGACGATCGCGAGGGCGGCGGCCCGGATGGGTGGGCTGCGGTGATCAGCTATCGATTCTGGCAGGAGCACTTCGGCGGCGACGCTTCCATCATCGGCAAAACGCTTACGCTCTCCGACCACACGGTCACCGTAGTTGGTGTGGCCCCGCGAGGGTTTGAGGGTGTCATGGTCGGCGCGCAACCGGATTTCTATTTGCCGCTCGAGTACGAGCCGGTGTTGCGCGGCGCCGGATCGCAACTAAACCAAAGGGGTGCGGTATGGCTCATCACCTGGGCGCGTCTGCGTCCGGGAGCGCGTTTTGCCGTTGCCGCGGCGCAGATTCGCGCGCTCTTTCGTCCGGTGATTGACGAAACGCTGCCGGCCGCCGTGCTGCACACGCCGGTCGTGGAGCATTCCGGTTTCGGGGTCGATCGCGGCGGCACCGGGTGGAGCACGTTGCGGGCCACCTACACGCGGCCGCTGCTGGTGCTGCAGATTCTCACCGGCGTCGTGCTTCTCGTCGGCTGCGTGAATCTTGCAGGGTTATGCCTGGCCCGCGCCACAACCCGCGAGCATGAGTTGGCCGTCCGGGCCGCCCTGGGCGCGGGGCGGGTGCGCATCATGCAGCAGATCCTGGTGGAGTCGCTGTTGCTGGCCTGCGCCGGCGGAACGCTGGCCGTTGGCTTCGCGTGGATCACCGATCGCTGGCTGCTGCGGTTTCTCGACAACAAGGAGGCCGCGAGGGCGCTCGGGGTCCATCCTGACGCAGCGCTGCTGGCGATCACGGCAGCCGGCGCGATTGCCTGCGCGTTGGTTTTTGGATTGTTACCGGCGTGGCTGGCCAGCCGGCTGCCGCTGGAGCCGGCGCTGCGGAACACCGGACGCAATCAGAGCCATGGCGCGCGCAGGAACCTTGCTGTGCGCCGCATGTTTCTGCCCGCTCAGCTCGCGCTGACGCTTGGCCTCGTCGCTGTGGCCGCGATGCTGGGAGCCACCGTTGTCCATTTGCGCGCCGGCGCGCTCGGATTTCGCCCCGGCAATATTGTGCTGGCCAATACGGATTTCGAGCGGCTGCCGCAGAAGGGCGAGGCACTCGTGCAAGTGTATCGCCGCATGATGGAGCGTATGTCGCAAATGCCAGGCGTCAATGATGTGAGCGTGGCGGAAGACACCCCTCTCAGTGGCTCGAGCCACGTGGGTGCGTTCTCTTCGGACGAAAGTCCTGAACCCGCCGCGAATCCCTTTCGCTACGAAACCAATGAGATCGGCGCAAACTACTTCGCGACACTGGGTACGCGCATGCTCGCGGGCCGCGACTTTACCGGCACGGATGCCGATGCGGGCACCTGCATCCTGAACAGAACAGCGATGAACCTGCTGTTTCCGGCGCTGCCGGTAATCGGCCGCACGGTGCGGCAGCGCATCAGCAGCATGAGTACGGGCACAGCCTACACAGAGGTGTGCCGCGTGATTGCCGTGGTCGCCGACACGCGCTATGTCAACCTGCGGGACGCGCCGCCGCCGGTTGTCTATCTGCCGATCACGGCGAAGAGCGACCATCTTTACTCGCTTACATTCGTGATACGCGGGCGTTCGCTGAGCGACGAGGAGGCCGCGTATCGTACTGCGCTGCGCGAATTTGCGCCCGACAGTCCGGATACGAATCCTACCTCTCTCGCTGAGCAACTTGACGAATCGATGGCCCGCGAGAGCCTGCTCTCGGTGTTGTCACGCTTTTTCGCGGTTCTGGCTCTGCTGCTCAGCGGCATCGGTATTTACGGCCTGACTGCCTCGTGGGTCGCGCGCCGAACTTCAGAGATCGGCGTGCGGATGGCACTGGGGGCTACGCGCGGCGGCATCGCCTCGCTCGTGCTCCGTCAAACCCTGGGGCTGCTCGTCATGGGAGCACCTGCGGGTATCCCGCTGGCCTTCGTTGGCGGGCGCGTAATCCGCACCTTTCTCTATGAGGTGAATCCGGGGAGTCCTGGCCTGCTGCTGCTGGCTGTTCTGCTGCTCGCGATTGCCGCTCTGGCGGCCGCATGGCTGCCGGCGAGCCGTGCGGCCTCCGTGGATCCCGTGGATGCTCTCAGGGCAGAGTAAGGCACCTGGCTCAGTCGAAGATCACTGTCTTGTTTCCATAGCAAAGGATGCGGCGCTCCAGGTGCCAGCGGACGGCGCGAGCAAGGACGATGCGTTCCAGGTCGCGGCCGCGCGCCACCAGGTCGTCGACCTGATCGCGATGCGAGATGCGCGCTACGTCCTGCTCGATGATAGGTCCATCGTCCAGCACTTCGGTGACGTAGTGGCTGGTAGCGCCGATCAGCTTGACGCCGCGGCCGTGGGCTGCGTGATACGGCCGCGCGCCGACGAATGCGGGCAGGAACGAATGATGCACGTTGATGATCGCGGCCGGATAGCGGCTCACGAAGGCGGGCGAAAGAATCTGCATGTAGCGCGCCAGCACCACCAGCTCGATGCGCTTTTCTTCGAGCAAAGTCAGTGCACGCTCTTCCGCGGCGTCGCGCGTGCCCGCCGTGGTCTCGACATACTCAAAAGGCACACCGTAAAAGCCTGCCAGTGGTTCCGCGTCGCGGTGGTTCGAAACGATCAGGCAGAAATCGCAGAGGAGCTCGCCGCTGCGCCAGCGATGCAGCAGATCGGCCAGGCAGTGCAGGTAGCGGGAACAGAAGAGCGCCACGCGCGGCCGCTGCGTGGAGGATGTCAGCATCCAGCGCATCCGCAATTCGACGGCAAGCGGGGCAAAGACGGCGCGGAAGGCGTTCAGGTCGAATCCACTGACTTCCTCAGAGGCGAGCTCCCACTCCACGCGCATGAAGAAGAGGCCGAGTTCCTGGTCGCGGTGCTGATCGGCATGGAGAATGTTCGCGCCGCGCTCGTAGAGCAGGGAAGAGACGCGCGCGACAAGGCCACGCTGGTCGGGGCAGTCGATCAGGAGCACGGCGGAGCCGGACATAGGGCCAGAGTAATTCGATTTGTCTCAGGGCGACAATCAAAAAAGCCGGGCCGGGAAGCGAAGCGGCAGCACGCCTATACCCCGATACCGCGCAGACCCAGGCCGATGAAGTACGTCGCGACACCTTCGACCGCACCGACCAGGGTCATCTCCAGGCCGCTGGCCCACCACGAGCGGACGGTGATGAGAGATTTTGCCGCGCCCACAGCGAAATGTGCAGCGAGCGAGACGATGGCCGAAGCGATGACCGCGGGATAGCCGGTCATGAAGAAGAAGGGAATGATCGGGATGAACGCACCCACCGCAGTGGATAACGCGCCCGACCATGCGGAGACGAAGGGCTGGCTGAGTCCTTCCTCGGTCATGTTGAGCCGCTCGGAGGCGAGCGCACGCAGGAACTGCTCGGGGTTTTCCCCGAGGTGCTCCACGACATGGTCGGCGTCGTCGCGAGGGATGCCCTTTACCTGGTAATAGAGCGAGAGCAACTCGCGGGCTTCGGGGGCGTTCATCTGAATGGCCTCACGCTCGCGGGCCACCTCGGCCTCATAGATTTCGCGCTCGCTCTTTGCCGCCAGATAGGCACCCGACCCCATCGAGAGTGCGCTGGCGATCATGCCCGCCAGACCCGAGAGGAGCACCCAGTGGCTGTTGCCCAGAGTCGCTCCCGAGACGCCGGAGACGATGCCGAAGATTGCTCCCAGCCCGTCGTTGACGCCGTAAATCGCATCGCCAATCCAGCCCGCGGTCTTGCGGCCGCTGCGATTGCGGCGGGTCAGCAGCTCATTCAGCTCTTCCTGCGCCATCTGCGGAGTCACTGCGGTTTTCGGATAGCGGTGCCGAATGAGCTCGCTCAGCTCACGATAATGCTCCTGCTCTTCGACGATCACTTGTTGCAGGATGGCGACGCTCTCCTCATCGCCCAGCTCCTTGAGCTGCTGGCCGTAGGTGGCGATCGCGCGACTCTCGTCGATTTCCAGGCGGCGCAGGGCCATGGCGGGACCACCCAGACGGTTCACCAGGGTGTCGGCATCGCCGGTGGGCTTACCGTCGTAGACGGGCATGGGACCGCCCAGTTCGCGGATGCGTTTTGCCCACAGCGCGGCGTGATGGGCTTCGGCCTCGGCCATATGCCGCAGCGTCTTCCTGCGCATCGGATCGTCTTCGCGTTCCGACAGGGTTTTATAGGTGTGATAGCCGTGCATCTCGGCCTGCCAGTTCTCGCTCAGGGCCTCGATCACACGCTGATCTCTCTGGGACACGGTCTCTGCCATGCCTGAATTCAGCCTCCGATTCGATACGCAATGCTGAAGCGGCCGATCTGGATATACGGGTGCTCTGCCGGCGGCCAGATGCGAAACGATTCTACACGGTAGCCGCTGGGCATTCGCTGCGCCGTTACGTCGCCCACCGCGTGGCCGGTGGCCGCGTCATAAAAATGCACCACCACGCCCTGGTCCGCACGCTGGTAGCCAATGACGTAATCGCCCGGGGCGAGCCGCAGAGATCCGCCAAGTTCGAGCGGCACCTGGGTAAGGAAGAAGTGCGAGTACTTTCCTTCGGCAGAGTAGCCGGCCGTGATCAGGACGACGTCGGCGATGTATTTTCCGTTGCCGTCGGTGATGCCGGAGGCGGATTTCATGTCGGTCTCGATGCGCTCGGTGACGACGGCGGCGCGCGCCGGGAGCACCTGCTTCAGCTCGTCCGGAGTCGCCTGTCTCCATCCGGCGTACTGCGCTGTCTGCGCCCACGCGGCACCGGCAAAAAGAACAGCCAGCACTCCATAACCCACCAGAAAATTCTTCTTCGGCCTCATTGTGTGATCTGTGAACCCCGCTCTTCTAGGTTTAATCGCCGGAACCTGCACACTCTCGTTCAGTCCAGATGCACAATCCCGCGCTGCAGCGCCGTGGTCGCAGCCTGAGTGCGGTCTTCCACGCCCATCTTGCTCAGCAGGCTGTTCACGTGGGTCTTCACCGTTGCCTCGGAGATGAACAGGGCCGTGCCGATATCCTTATTACTCTTGCCGGCGACGATCAACTGCAGCACCTCCAGTTCGCGGGCTGTGAGGGAAGAGCCGCCCATGCGCTCGGCGAGCTTCTCCGCGACACGAGAGGGAATTCGCGATTTGCCCGCATGCACCGTCCGGATTGCTTCGGTCAGCTCGTTTAGATCCATGCCCTTCAACAGATACCCCCTGGCGCCCGCCTGCATGGCACGATAAATGTCTTCGTCGCCGTCGAAGGTCGTCAGCACGATGACGCGGGCGGCGGGGAACTCCGCGCGGATACGCTCAATGGCCGCCACGCCGTTCAGCTTCGGCAGACGCAGGTCCATGAGGACGACATCCGGCTGGTGCTTCCGGAACAGGTCAACGGCCTGCTCGCCATCGCTTGCTTCCGCGGCGACGGCAAAGCCGGGCACGGTCTTCAGCAGCGCGGCCAGTCCCTGCCGCACGATGTGGTGATCGTCGACGATCAGAATGCGGATGCTGTCTGTCATGCTTGCCCCGTCTTCTCCGTTTCTGTCGGCTCGGTATCGGCCTGATCCGTCACGAACGCCGCCGGTTCGGTGGGCTCGGCCGAGATGCCCGCCAGCGGAACGGTCAGCCGCACCGAGGTGCCTTTCCCCGGACTACTTTCGAGGATCAGCGTCCCGCCAATCGAGGTCGCGCGTTCCCGCATCCCGGTCACTCCGAAGTGCCCGCTGCTCCCATCCGGCGGGTCGCCGCCGAACCCGCGTCCATCGTCGAGGATCTCCATCCCGAAGATACTCCCCTCGAATTCGAGGCGCAGGCGAATATTCTCCGGCTCGCCATGGCGCACGGCATTCACGACGGCCTCGCGCGCAATGCGCAGCGTCTCGCGTTCCACCGCGGTCTCCAGGGGGTGAAACGCGCCGCTTACCTGCATGTGCACTTTCGCTTTGGCATGCGAGACACCCACGACCTCCTCGGCCATCTTCAGCACACGCGTGGCCAGGTCCTCGCGTACCGCAGCCTGCGAACGGAGCTCCCAAATGGACGCCCGCGCTTCCTCGAGACCGATCCTCACCAGCGTTTGTGCGCGCGCCAATTGCTCGCGCGCCAGCAACGTCGACGAGTCCATGAATCGCCCGATCAGCTCCAACTGGACAGAAAGCGCGACGAAGCCCTGGGCCAGGGTATCGTGGATTTCGCGTGCGATGCGGGTGCGCTCCGCCAGCACGGCCTGGAATTCGCGCTCCACGCGCTCCAGCCGGCGCCGCCAAGCCTCATAACCGAGCCCGAGCAACGCCAACGCCAGCAGGAACTGGAACCAGAGCAACTGATAAAGATGCGGCTCGACGACGAGTTTCGTCGTGGCCGGCGCCGTGCTCCACACGGCGTCGTTGTTGCGCGCCATCACGCGAAAGACATAATGCCCATGGGGCAAATTCGTGTAGTATGCCGCTCGCCGCGTTCCTGCATCGACCCATCCGGGATCGAAGCCGACGAGCTGATAGCGGTAGTCCACCTTTTGCGGCGCGACGAAGCTGAGGCCGGCATAGTCGAACTCGTAATGGCTGTGCCCCGGCTTGATGCGCAGCGCAGCCGTCAAACTCTGCGGCACGTCATCCACGCTCACCTGCTCGATCGCGACGAGCGGCGGAATCTGATTCAGCGGCATCTGCGCGGGATCGACCACGGCAATCCCCTTTAACGTCGCAAACCACAACGTTCCATCGCTGAGCCGCAGCGCCGCCGGGTGTCCGCCGCTCGAGCACTCGCTGATGCGCATGCCGTCGGTCACGCCGAAGCGCATGACCGGGTCCGGAGATGCTTTGCCGGCAGAAATCGCAATCAGTCCCG
>JASHNS010000079.1 GCA_030041515.1 Acidobacteriaceae bacterium
GGATCGGGGCTCACGGACAACAACCTTGGCATCGCCAGCTCCGAGATGAGCCAGCCCCGGCGGATGCAGTTTGCTCTGCGGTACGACTTTTGAGAACGCCGCACTGCGTCACGGGCAGCATATCAGCCGAGAGTTGCCAAACACGGGCTGGGTGCTGTCGTTTGTGTTGTAAGGCATTCGCACATGAAAGGAGACGCGGTCTTGCAGCCTAAATGGATCGCACTTGCAGTCCTTGCACCAGCTGCATGGCCGCCCGCGACGATGAATCGACAGGATCAGGAGCGCTATAAGTCGCCATGGAGAACTCCCTGGACCTATGAACAGGCCGCTTATTGGGGTCAGCTCGATCCCCTGTACTCAGTGTGCAGCACCGGAACGTCCCAATCTCCCATAGATATTCGCAACGCCCAAAAGGAGCACCTTCCTGCCCTTCATATCGAATTCCGCAACTTTCCTCTCAAACATGTAATCAATAATGGCCACACGATCCGCGTGAACTATCCCGAAAGCTCGGGACGAGGAGATGTGCTCAGTGTCGGCGACAATCGATATCAATTGACGCAGTTTCACTTTCACCATCCCAGTGAAGAGCAGATCGACGGGATACCATACGAGATGGAAGCCCATTTCATGTATCAAGCTGCCGATGGTGCTGTCGCTGGGGTGGCCGTCTTCATCATAGAAGGCGCTTCCAACAGGACAATGCAGCAGTTATGGCAACATATGCCCAGGGTGGAGGGGCAGACCGATGTGACCGGCATTATCATTAACCCATCCGATCTGATTCCTCAGCACCTTGGCTATTACCAATACACGGGATCGCAAACGGCTCCTCCCTGCACTGAGCCGGTCACGTGGTATGTGCTCAAGACCCCTGTGGAAGCTTCCCGGGATCAGATTGAGGCATTTGCTGAACTCTATCCTCACAATGTCCGCCCCGTGCAGCCGCTGAACGGACGCATGATCCTCGAAAGTCAGTGATGGCAGCCGATACCCGGAATCGAAATCTTGAGAGACTGCTTGCCCGCAGTCGTATGTTTTGTGGGCAACCTGAAACGCGGTCAGGATTCGGTCCGCTCTGGGGCGCGGCGCTGCAGGGCACTGGAACTGGTACCGCTGGGCGGCCTGCGACTGGTGCGAGTCCGTCTCCCGGGCGTGGCCTGAGCGCCATGGTCGTGCCTGCCTGATCGTCCGCCCTGAGTCTGTCACACCAGGGCGCTGGGCGGCAGAGTGAGCGCAGCAGGATAGGCAACCTGTTGATGGCTTCAATCGCGCGTTCGTTTTGCCGGCCTTGAATCCGATACGCATCGATGCGATGCGGACATTAAGCCCGGATATGCCCCTCTCTGCGCCACAGCGGATCCTTCCTGTTGCTTTCCCAGAGAAAACGTGCCATGCTTCCTGTGGGTAGCCAAAAGGAGTAGTGCGGGGATGAAAAAGGCGGAGGTCCGGCAGGGAACGCTCGCCCTCATGGTTTTGCGCACGCTGCAGGTTCTGGGGCCGCAGCATGGCTACGGCATCGCGCGCCGCGTGGAGCAGATCAGCGGCGATTTGTTGGCGGTGAACCAGGGCACCTTGTATCCGGTGCTGCTCAAGCTGGAGCAGGAGGGAGCGATTGCCTCCGAATGGGGCGCTTCCGAGAACAATCGGCGGGCGCGCTTTTACCGGCTCACGCGTCAGGGCCAGAAGCAGTTACGCGCCGAGACGGAGGACTGGGAGCAAACCTCCGCGATTATCGGCAGGTTCCTCCGCGCGAAGGCCGAGGACCTGCTGTGAATGCGCTGCGGCGGTTTGCGGCGCGGCTTGGCCACTCGGCGGCCGGGCGGCACGACGACCAGCGCTTTCGGGATGAGATGGAAGAGCATCTGGCGCTGCAGACGGAAGACCTGGTGCGCGCCGGGCTTCCGCCGGAGGAGGCTCGACGCCAGGCGATGCTCAGGTTCGGCCCTGTGCAGCCGCTCCGCGAGCAGCTGCATGCCCAGCGGAGAATGCTGCCTCTGGAGTCGCTTGTGCTCGACGTGCGCTTTGGGCTAAGGATGCTCGCGAAGTCGCCGACCTTTACGGCCGTGGCGGTGCTGACGCTGGCGCTGGGGATCGGCGCGAACGCGGCCATTTTTTCGGTGGTCAATGCGGTTCTGCTGCGGCCTCTGCCGTATGCCGCCCCTGCACGGCTGCTAAGCGTCTCCGAGGGCCAGCCGAAGGCCGGAATCGCAGAGGCGGGGCTGTCGTGGCCGGCGTTCCTGGCGATGCAGGATCGCAACCAGGTGTTCAGCGCCGTCGCCGGCCTGCCGATCCATGCGCTGACACTCACAGGGCGCGGCGAACCAGACGACGTAAGCACAGTGGCGGTCACTCCGGAGTTTTTTTCGCTTTTGAGGGCAAAGGCTTTGGTGGGCCGCACCCTCGCGCCCGAAGATGGCAGGGAGGACGCGGCGCCGGTCGCGGTCCTGAGCGAGAATCTGTGGCGTAGCCGCTTTGGGGCCGATCCGGCCATCGCCGGACGCCCGATCATGCTGGATCAGCGCGCTTTCACCGTGGCGGGCGTGATGCCGGCCGGCTTTCAGACTCCCTTCGTCAGCCAGGCCGACCAGGTGTGGATCCCTCTGGCGCAGGATCCTCTGTTCAGCAAGTGGAGGACACGGCCGCCGGCGACGCACTGGATGCTGCCTGTGATTGCGCGGCTGCGCCCGGGACTTTCGCTGGATCAGGCGCGTGCGGAGCTTCAGACGTTGAGTGCCGGGCTGGCGAGCCAGTATCCCGCCGAACAAGGTTGGCAGGCTGCAGTTGAACCGCTGAGGCAGGCCATTGTGGGGGATGTGCAGGAGCCCTTGCTGCTGCTGTTAGGCGCGGTGGGCGCACTGCTGCTGATCGCGTGTGCGAATGTGGCCAGCCTGCTTCTGACGCGGGCCACAGCGCGCGCCAGGGAAATGGCCGTCAGAATGGCGCATGGCGCGAGCCGGACGCGGCTGGCTCGGCAATTGCTGACGGAGAGCGCCTTGCTGGGACTGCTGGGCGGCGCGGCTGGCGTGGCACTGGCATGGGGTGGGGTGAGCGTTCTGGCCTCCCTTCTGCCGGCAGATCTGCCGCGGCCGCATCCGGTCCGCGTGGATGGCGCCGTGCTTGGGTTTGCGCTGGTGCTCACGCTGGCGGCCAGCGTCATCTTCGGACTGGCGCCCGTGCTTCAGGCCTTCCGCGCCGATCCTCAGGCGAATCTGAAGGAGGGAACTCGCGCGGGCGAGGGGAGAAGCTCGCGGCGCGCACGCAAGGTGCTGGCTGCGGGAGAAATTGCGCTCGCGATGGTGCTGCTGGCCGGGGCGGGACTGCTCCTGCGCAGCTTGGCGCGGCTCGAGTCCGTTGGCCCAGGATTCGTAACCGACCATGTGGTCAAGGCGAACGTCTCGTTGCCTCGCCTCCAGTACACGAAGCCGGATCAGTGGACCGCGTTCATGAAAGAACTCATGACCCGCCTGGAGGCACGGCCGGGATTGCAGGACGCGGCGATCGTGGTGCCTGCGCCCATCGCGGACCCAGCCGTCAGCCTGCCTTTCAGCATTGTCGGCAATCCGCCGCTGCCTCCCGGAGCAGCGATCACGGCAGACTTCGTCTCCGCCGGCCCGCGGTATTTCCGTGCGATGGGGATCGCGCTGCTGCAGGGTAGAGTGTTTTCCCGGGACGACACGGCTTCCACGCCCCCGGTTGCGGTGATCAGCGCATCGCTGGCGAAGCGTTATTTCCCGCACGAAAACCCTCTGGGCCGGCGCCTGACGTTTGGGTTTCCGCCGCAGGGCAACGTTGCGCGGAAGATTGTCGGCGTGGTCGCCGATGTTCACGATGTTTCGCTCGCCCGGAAGCCGGGTCCCATGATGTACGTTCCGTTTTCCCAGGCGCCACTCTGGGGCGGCGATGTTGTCGTGAGGAGCAGGTTGAGCACGCAGGAGGTTGCTGCCGCGATTCAGGCGGCGACGCACAGCATCGATGCGGATGTTCCGGTGACCCAGATTGCGTCATTGCCGGGAGCGCTCCAGGTGTCGGTGGCGCGGCCCCGCTTGCAGACCCTGTTGCTGGGGTTGTTCAGCGTGCTGGCATTGCTGCTGGCGGCGATTGGCCTGTACGGAGTGGTGTCGTTCTCGGTAGCGCAGCGCACCCGGGAGATTGGGGTGCGGATCGCGCTGGGGGCCACACCGGCCGGTGTGCGGCGGTTGGTGATCGGCGAGTCAGCCGCCCTGGTCCTGTGGGGCCTTGCCGTTGGCATTCCCTCCGCACTGCTGCTGGCGCATCTTCTCTCGGCGATGCTTTTCGGCATCGGGCCGGCCGATCCGCTGACCTTTGTGGGTGGGGCGCTGCTGCTGAGTGTGGTCGCTGTCGTCGCGGCGTGGCTGCCGGCGCGTCGCGCCATGGGCGTCGATCCCATGGCCGCTTTGCGGAACGAGTAGGACCTCCGAGCTTTCCTGCGTCCCTTGTGCAACAACACAGCCGGTGAATCCGCTGCTGCCGTTCAGAGATCAATCGCCCATGCTACACATCGAGCCGGTTCGCGGCGGCTACCCTGCCATACCAGTAACCCGAATCCTTAATGGTGCGCTTCTGATCGCGGAAATCGACGTAGGTCAGGCCGTAACGCTGTGTGTAGCCGTCGTTCCACTCGAAGTTATCGAGCGCGCTCCAGGCATGGAACGCCCGCACGCGCGCGCCGTCGGCGATGGCCCGCGCCAGCTCCGCAAGTTCGGCGCGGAAGAACTCGATGCGGCGTGTGTCGGGAACGCGCCCCTCGTCACGGTCGTACGGTCCATCGAGATAGCCGCATCCGCTCTCCGTGATTTCGATAATGGGGTGGTTATAGCGGTGCGAGATCTGCATCACCAGGTCGTAGATGCCACGCGGAAAAATCTCCAGCCCCCCATCCGTGATCGGTTCCTCGGTTGGCATCACCGCCGTGAACTCGGTGTACTGGTTTCCGGCCCGGCCCGTATCCTCCGTCTCCGTCGCCAGCCCTCCGCTGCTGCTGTGCGATGCGGGCGCCGCTGCGGAAACAAAGCGGCGCGAGTAGTAATGGAATCCGATCCAGTCGAGCGGCACCTGCATAATTTTCCCGTCGCCGGGACGATAGCCCATCGCCTCATAGGGCGTCTCGCCAACAAACGCGTCGGGATATCGCCCGTGCATGGCCGTCTCCAGAAAATAGAGATTGTTCATCGCGTTGTAGCGGGCTGTGGCGGCTCGATCTGCCTCGCTGTCGGTCCTGGGATACGCCGGACTCATGCCGTACGCACTCCCTACAGTCGCTTTGGACGATGCCGCCTTGATGGAGCGAAATGCCTCGCCCTGCGCCAGGTTCACAGTATGCGCGGCCCTCAAAAAGTCTGTGTATCGCGCGCGCCCCGGCGGAAAAACCCCGGTTCCGTAGCCGAGATTCGTGAAGCTCCACGGCATGTTGAATGGCGCCCACACCTGAATCTGGTCGCCCAGGTTTTTCGCGAGGATGCCTGCGTAATCGGCGAAGTATCCAGCCAGATCGCGGTTCGGCCAGCCGCCCAGATCTTCCAGCCTCTGGGGAAGATCCCAGTGATAGAGCGTACAGAACGGGCGAATCCCCGCTTCCAGTACGGCCTCCATCACGCGCTTGTAGTGGTCGATCCCCTTCTGATTCACTGCGCCGCGGCCGGAGGGCTGGATGCGCGCCCATGAGATCGAGAAGCGATAGCTTTTCTGGTGGAGCTGCTTCAGGATGCCGATGTCCTGCGGATACAGGTGATAGTGGTCGCAGGCGACATCGCCCGTGCCGGCGCCTCGTATCTTGCCCACCGTGTGCGTCCACCGGTCCCAGATCGATTCGCCTTTGCCGTCTTCCTTCCATGCGCCTTCCACCTGGTACGACGCCGTCGCCATTCCCCACAGAAATCCATCGGGAAAGCGAGCGGCCGAAACTTCTTGTGGCGTGGGCGCAGGGTTCTCCGCCTTCCCTTCCTGGCCATGCAGGCTAACCCCCCGCATCGCCACCGCCTCTGTTCCCGCAATGGCAGCGGACCCGGCAAGAAATTCTCGACGATTCATGATGAGACCATAGCTCCTGGGAACCTGCCAGTGAAGTGGCGGTCAAAAGACCCCTCAAAGCTCGTGAAAAATCCGATCATTTGGTCCCTGGCTCGTGCTTCCTGTCTGTACCGTACATTTGCTGCAGATCGGCGTACGCGATGGCCTTCGATGCGAACGTGAACGTACCAGTCTCGCGAATTTCGCGGGCGGCGCTCAGGAAAGCCTCGGTCGCAATCCGGCTGAGCGCACTTCCCACGCTCACGCGCCGAACACCCATTTCCGATAGTTCCGCCAGGGTAAATTGGATCCCCTGAAACCCCATCAATACATTGACGGGTTTTCCGACGGCACTCACCACGGCCTTGATCTGCTCTGCGCTTGTCAGCCCTGGTGCGTAGAGAACATGCGCCCCGGCTTCACCATACCTGCGCAGTCTCGTAATCGTATCTTCGAGATCCAGGCGCCCATAGAGGAAATTCTCGCACCGCGCTGTCAGAGTAAAGGGGAAAGCCAGCGCCTGCGCTGCTTCCGCTGCCGCCTGGATGCGCTCAACTGCAAGCTCCAGCTCGTAGATTTGGTTCTCCGGAAATCGAGCTGCATCTTCAATTGAGCCGCCCACCAGCCCGGCGCCGGCTGCCAGCCGAATCGTCTCTGCTGCGGTTTCGGGGCTCATCCCGAAGCCGTTCTCAAGGTCCCCGCTGACCGGCAAGTCCGTCGCTTCGGCGATTGCCCTGACATGCGCGATGGTAGTTGGTCGATCCAGTCTTCCATCCTTCATCCCGAGGGAGAACGCATATCCCGCACTTGTCGTTGCCAGTGCTTGAAAGTCCAGGGCTTCCAGCAAACGAGCTGTTCCAGCATCCCAGGGATTAGGGATAACAAAAGCTTCCTTGCGTTCATGCAAAGCCCGAAAGCTCGTTCCTTTTTCCTCTTGGGTCTTCACAGGTTTGCGCACTCACTCCTCTCTTCATTCGCCTGAACCAAATTCGACAAAACACAGGAGGCGGCCTGACACCTCACTCGATATCCATTCGCTCGATCAGGGGAAGAGCTGCATGTTACGCTTGCTGATCCCGTTTCGCTCCTTCCCGGTTGCCATCGAACCTCGGTTTCCGCAGGCACTGCGCGAAGCACATGAGTTAACTGATTGTACTTCCTGCAGTCTCTTCATGATATCTCCGCAATCCGATGTGCTGTCGCTGGAGTTCGGCACTGGCATCCTGTGCTGAGCTATTCGCCTGGCACGTAATCAGAAGTCACTTCTCGGGAAAACTGCGATGGATGGAACCGTTGTTGTCGGACGATGCAATCGCCGTGCCAGGGCAGTGTCGGCCTGAGGTTGCTGAATTGCGATGAGCGGTTACATTTCTGCGATGAATGAAAGACGTCGACAATGTTTACCGTTTTCCATACGAACTGGATATGCTGGGGAATACGCAAGGGGCGCTCTCCGGACACAGAGGAGTAAGAAACTTGGTATAGCTGTTGCTTCCGGTATTTCCATCGATGACCACACGCTGCATGTGCATCGGCAGCAGGAAAGGAGTCGCTGAATGGATGGCTCGGCGAGACGGGTCTGCGGACTTGTCGCTTTCCTGAGCAGCTGTCTGATCATCGGCGCGTGCCACGCCTCAGGGCCGATAGCGATGCGAGTTCCCTCCGGCGGCTTCCGCGTTCAGGGGCCCGGAGTTCAGCCGCAACTGGGTTTCGCCTGCTGCGACCGGGGTGTGGAGGCGGCTGAGAATCTGTTCGCGCAGCCGGGTGTTACGGAGCAACTCCAGGCGCTGCACGCAACAGTGGCGATCCCCATAACCGACTATTCACCGCAGAGGGCCGCGCTGGTGCGGCAACTCAGCGGGGAGGGCATTCGGGTAGTCGCCGGAATCGCGATGCCGGCCGGCCAGGGCTCGTATCTGAACGCCGACAACGTGCCGCAGGCGGCGGCCCGCATTGCCGCCTTTGAGCAGTGGTCACGCAGCAACAAATTGCGTTGGGCAGCTGTCGGGCTCGATGTCGAACCAAACTTTGGCGAGCTGGCCCAACTGAGTCACCATCCCTGGCGGATGGTAGAGACGCTGGTGCGCCGGAGCGTCGCGGTGGATAGCATGGAGCGGGCGCAGACAGCCTGCGCGCAAATCGTCCGGCAGATTCAGGCGTGGGGCGTTCCCGTGCAGGTTTACGAGATGCCGTACGTCCCGGCCGAGGATGCCGTGCACTCGACTCTGGCAGACCGGCTGATGCGCACGCCGGATGTGCGCGGCGACCAGGTTTACGTGATGCTGTACACGAGCTTCGCACGGCCGGCGGATGCAGGCGTCATCAGCCTGCTCGGCCGGCACGCATGGGGAATTGCGATTGGCAGTACCTCAGGCTCAGCAACGCCTGGCGCAGGTTACGGACCGCTGGACTGGTCGGAGTTCTCCAGAGATCTGATCGTCGCCAGCCGCCTCACGCGGCACGTGGGCGTGTACAACCTGGAGGGATGCGTACGCCAGGGATTTTTGCCGCGCCTCATCGCCATGAACTGGGGTGAGACGGTGGTGATTCCGGCGGCCTCCATGCGGCGATCCGAATGGCATATCGGGCTTTTTTGTGGTTTGCTCTGGCTGGTATCGAACCTGCTCTATCTGATCGGCACTGCCATCCTCACTGGCTGGCTGCTGTGGTGGATGCGCGCGCGCCGCAGAAGGCGGTCATCGCTGGAAGACATGGGAGCTCAGCGGCCGTAAGCGCGGCTCCCCGCTTCTTTGCATCATCAGTTGTGGCGTACGCACCGGAAAGGAACGTCGTGCCGGCTATAGATTCCAGATTCCCGGCTGGCAGATGCGAGCAGCGAACTCGGCGCGAGCCTCCTGAACGAACTTCTTTGACTCGCGTAACACTGAATTATACTCTGCATGATCATGCAGCGGCCGCAGCCAGGGATCTGATTTCAATGTCTCGGGCGAACATACAAAACCAGATCGAAACGCCTGCTTCAGGGCAGCTACTGCAGAATCTTTAAAGCCGCACCTGGAGTAATGCCGCGCAACAAACATGAGTATCTCCGGATCCCGGATGGTTTCAATCGTCGCCATCAATCGACTGGCCTTGGCTCTTTGATTCTCAAGGATAGCCAGCAATGAACCCATGAGCGATGTTATCAGTCGCGAAAGGGATAAGGTCTGTAATCGATCGCGTAACAGGGTGATTGCGCGTCGCTCGTCTCCGATTGCCGCCCATGCCGCTGCGTCCAGGTAATACGCGGCGCGCCCACTTTTGTAAGTTCCGATAGCTGCGGTGTAGTCTCCGAGGAAAAAATATGTGGGAGCTACGCTGGTCGTCACCGAAGGATCAAGTCTCAGAGCGCGTTGATGCGCCGCAAGCGACTCCCTCAGAAGACCGCGGAAGCGCAGAACGTGGGTCAGGCCCGCATAGGATTCCGGTTCTTTCGAGTGGCGTTCAAGGCGGTCGAACAGCCTTGTCATCGCGTCGCCCGCATGCCCCGTATCGACCTGGAGCAGCGTATAGAATTGGTGCGCCGCCGCCAGGTCGGGGTCGAGCGCAAATGACCGCTCAAACGCTGCAATTGCCAGCTCGGCATTGGTCGCCGAGCCACCAGCATATTTCTCCAGAAACCAGCAGGATCTGCCGAGCCAGGCCCAGGCTGATGCAAATCCAGGATCTTCCGCAATGCAGGTCCAAAGAAGCTCGCGAGCAGGGTACATGATCTCCAGGGAACGCCTGTTGACGAGTTCTTTGGCGCGGACAAACCTTTCGTACGCCGATCGCAGCACCCCTGGTTCGCTCACAACCTCACGCTCAAAACGATACCCGTGTTTCGAGACCGTTCGGATTGCGTCGCGTCCGACCAGCTTCCTCAAATCGCCGATGATGTTAGTGAGGTTTGTACTGGCTACGTGTACGCTCGGCCAAAGTGTATGAATCAACTCCTGCTTGCTGACAAGGTGTTGACAGTTCCGAACCAGACAATGCAAAGCATCAAACGCTTTTGGTTGCAACTGGATCGCTACGCCTGCTCGCTTGATAAGCCGGTCCACCGGGTACAACTCGAACTCACCAAATCGGAAAGCCGAGTCAGCGGAGCTTTGTTTTTCCTTTGAAAAAACCTGCGCCATCCTGTCGAACCGTCGATTGGATACTAGCCTACACTACAGTCGAAGGTTGCAGGAGCGTGTCAGTTGCAGGGCCGCTCTCACGGCATAGAGTCGATCTTGTTAAGGTGCGTATCTGTGAAATCAGGCTTTCTGCTTCGGATGACTTTCGGATGCCCCGCGCCGGAATAAGGAAAGTGCGATGCCAGCTCGGGCGATGAATTACATCGTGAAGGAAAACTTGGAGTCCGTTAGCATGTCTCTGGGAACTGTGTTGCAGGACAAAGACTACGGCGTCACGGGGATTCGACCATCTCCGGCCGCCCATCGCTTCGGTGAACTGTCGGGGAGTTCCGGGCGAACGCATCTCGATCTCGAAGTTCAGCCGGAATTGCGCGGCCGCGAACTGCCCGCCAGAATTGTGATCAGGAGCGGTGAGCGTCTTATTCTCCTCGAACCCCGTCAGATCGTATGGGTGCAGAGTAGTGGCGATTGGCTTCTCGTCCACTCGGACCTCGAAACTCTCAGATGCAGGACTACGATGCATGAGTTTCAATGCAGCCTCGATCCTGCTGCTTTCGTCCGCATTCATCGTAGCGCGCTGGTGAACCTTCTCTATGTGCGCGAATTCAGCTTGCCGCGTTCGGGAAACGCTGCGGCGCACCTCAACAATGGAAAGGTGCTTCCTGTCAGCAGATTGGGCCGCTCTGTGATTCGCACGTACGTTGCAACGCATTGCACCTTCTGACGTATCTATGTCGTACCATCTCATGTTGCGAGGGCCGGCACGGTAGCCGCGCTGATTCAGTGAAAGCTCGATGGCAGGGTAGATCGAAGGAACGTGGGCTGGCCGTTCCCTCGGCCTGCGCCCCTCCGCCGAGCGATGCGCGAGACGGTCTTGCTGTATTACCACGCAGCGGCACAAGGTCGTCGGTCAACGACACCTGTACATTAAGTAACTTGTCACGGCTAACTGGGGTCAAGCCTCATGTGTTGGAACAGTACCTCCGCTCCGGCCCCGTGGAGAGCTCCGGCAGGAACTCCTTTACCGGCAGGCTCGCATTTCAGCGCGCCGACCTGATTCGGCTGGAGAAGCTCGTGTTCGCTGAGGTATTAGGCTTAGCCGGTAACGAGATCGCGAATGAACCCCCTGCCGGGCGCCATGTGATCTCCGAGCTTGAGTGTCAACGCTCTGTCCTTATGGAACTAAGAAGACGATTGAACAGGGTGATTTATTTTATTGAATATGCCCAGGAAATGAATCGATACCCGTGGTCTGATGACTGGCACTCAGTCGCTTCAGTCATTGAGGCGATCAATCAATACAGAGAGCGTGAGTCATTGCAGAGTTGTTATAGGGGTGATAGCTCCGATGACAGGAAAGCCGGCGAGGTGCGGACAGGGCGTGCGGCGACTCAAAGAGGGCAATGAGGACTGCCTGTGGAATCATAAGGCGCAGCGCCCCCGCTGGGCTGAATCCTCAGGATGGATGACGATCCTGGCGGGTTTTCATTTTCCGGGGTGTGGGGCCCGGTATCGTGGCGAAGCGTAGAGCTGACCTTACGGTCTTCTCTCCGCAGCAGCGAGAACGGATTCGCGGGGAACTGGTTGCGGCCGCAAAGGCGGACACACGTATTGCCGGTGCCGCCCATCTCGGCTCGGCAGCTGTCGGGCTCGAGGATCGCTGGTCTGACATTGACCTCGCGCTGTCTCTGTCGCCCGATGCTGACATGGATCAGGTGCTTGCTGACTGGACCCTGCGTATGTATCGCCACCACCAGGCGGTAGCCAGCTGCGACGTCAGGCGTGGCGACATCCTGTACCGGGTTTTTCTGCTCGATAACAGCCTGCAGGTCGATCTCTCCTTCTGGCCCTGCGGCGAATTTCGTGCGACGGGTCCAAAATTCAGCGTGATCTTCGGGCTTGCGGGAGAATCGAGGCCGGCCCCAGGTCCGGATTCGAATGAGCTCATCGGGATGGCATGGCTGTACGCCCTCCATGTGCGATCGAGCATGGCGCGCTCGCGCCTGTTGCAGGCTGAATATATGTTGAGCGGGATGCGCGACAACACCCTGGCGCTGGTGGGCAGGCGCCACGGTGTAAGTGCTGTGCAGGGTCGAGGGCTGGATGACCTCCCCAACGAACATAAGGCACGAGCCGCGGAGTGCCTGGCTCGCTCGCTGGAACCGGTTGAACTCACCCGCGCTTTTCAACGGACAGCGGAGATCCTGCTCGAAGAAGTGCGGCACGCCGACCCTGGGCTGGCATCGAAGCTGGAGCCGCCACTCAGGCTGACGGTTAAAGCGGCCACTTACGTTGCTGGTTCCCGATGCGGCGATTAAACGGCTGGCGCAGGTACGCGCGTTGCTGCGGGCAACACTGCCGATCATCCGTGGCGCTCGCGGCGGTGTGTTGAAGTCAGGACACCCACCCGAAGCCTGGCCGCTGAGCGGGGCCGGAGTGCGGCCCGTTCTTGAATCAAAATCAAATGCCACCCCGATGCCTTCAAAATCAGTAGGGTGATGGCTCGTCGTCATCAAACCAAATCGCGGTTCGCCCCTCCTGGCCTGCATTCGCCTTCACGAGTCATTCGCCGCCAATTCTCCCAATCGAAAATACGTTGCCATCTTCAGCGGTCCGGACTCGGTTAGCCAACTCCGTCTGAGCGTCTGGGATGTTCACAGGGGTCAGACGCTGCGGGACCTCTCGCCAGTCGCCTGGACTTCCTGCCCCAACGGTCAGCCCGTCTGGTGGAATAAGGGCCGGTGGCTGCTTGCGCCGTATTCGCCCGAGTTCTCGGGGTCCGGAGTCGGCTTATGGGATGTGGACACTGGCCGCTTTATCGGGAAGCTCGCAATTCCGGCAAATTGCAAAGGTCACGCTCTGCCTGTGGCCCTGGGCAACAGGTCCCTGGTGAGATGTCTCGACGACGAAGTGCTGGAGTGGAAGGTGAAAGCGGTGCGGCGACAATCAAAAGGCGGGTACGCGAGGTTGCGGCGGGCAGCGATACGCCGCAGCGGGAATGCTGGGTAGCGGGTGAGCCGGCCCGAATGGTCACATGGGGCTGCCGCCGGGCATCGCGTTCATCGGGTTGCGTGGCCTGCGAACAGCGCCGTGATCAGAAGACCCGTGAAAGTGCTGTAGCCAATGTTGCCGCCAGCGGGAGCATGGTGCGCCGGCGCGCTCCATCATGGCATGTGTTGACGGGCAGAACCCCCTCATGAACCGCAAGGTCGTTCTGCGCGTACCAACCCCAAAAGCCCTTTACTCTAGTGGCGCGCCATTCACCCCGCCTATGCCACTTAAGTGGCAGATACTCCGGCGGATTTCTCCCGAAAAAGATTGCAGCTCGATGCAGCGTCGCGATACGCTGATCCGACAATTTCCGCCTGGAACGCTCCTCTGCTCTGAACGGGCATCCCTCAGGAGGATCCGTGCACGCGCGATTCGCACGCATCACCCCCCGTGCCTCGGCACTCTGTCTCGCCATCGCTTTAGCAACCCTCCCGGTCCTTACCGGCTGTGGCGGCGAGGTCGTTGGTACTTCCGGCAACTTCACGGCCCTCAAGTCCTCCTCGGACAAGATCCGCGTCAACCAGACCATGCAGATCACCGCGTCCGACAATATAACGGACGTGCAGCTCGTCTACGCCGTCAACGGCGTGGTCGGCGGAAATGCCGAGTTCGGGACCATCAGCGCCACCGGCCTCTACAAAGCCCCGGCCGTCGTGCCCACTCCGAATACGGTCACCGTCACCAGCACCGCCCCGCAGTTCCCAACCCATCCCGCGGGCTCTCTCCAGCTCAGTATTCTTAACCCCATTCCCGTGATCGGTGGAGTGACCCCGTCAGGCTTTGCGGAGGACACGCCCACCACCGTCGCCGTGAATGGTTCGCAGTTTGTCTATGGGGCGCAAATCCTCTGGAACGGCGTCGCCGTGCCCACGACATTTATTTCCGGCGGCCAGCTTCTCGCCTCCATCTCCGGACCCGCTCCCGGAACCTATCCCCTGACCGTGAGCAATCCCAATCCTGGTTCCGCCACTGCGCCCGATGTGCCCATTACCATCGGCCCAGGAAATGTCGTTCTCACCCTGCAGCCCGGTAACGGAACCGATGTCCGCGTCAGCAACAAGCTCAGCCTCGGCCTCACCGTTACCGGCACCCTGAATACCAAAGTCACCCTCAAGGTGAACGGCATCCCCGGGGGCAACGCCCAGGTCGGCACCGCCGTTTCCGGTTCCGATGGCTCCATTACCTATACCGCTCCGGCGGTGGTGCCCGTCCCGAGCAACGTCGTTCAGCTCACCATCACCAGCGTCGACAATACCGCCGTCTCCATCAATCAGAACATTTCCGTCCTCAACCCGATCCCCATCCTCAATTCCGCCAGCCCCATATCCTTCCCCACAGGCACGGCCTCGGTCGTCGTGAAGGGCCAGAAATTCATCTCCGGCGCTCAGGTCCTCATGGATGGGAACCCGGTGCCCACCACCTTCAACAGCGGCGGTCAACTCACCGCCACGCTCACGCTCACTGAGCCGGGCAGCTTCGATTTGCAGGTGATGAATCCGGATCCCGGCCCCGCTGCCTCCGCGGACCTTGTGGCCTCCGTCCAGGGCAATCCTCCCGTCCCCGTCGTCACTCCCGAGGACGCATCCCGCTTTCTCGAACAGGCGACCTTCGGCGCCACCGATCCGGACATCCATCACCTCTCCCTCATCGGCTACCAGGCCTGGCTCAACGAGCAGTTCGCTCTGCCCCCCGTCCCCCTCGAGCCTTCTGTCGAGCAGGCTCTCATCATCAACAATCCCCCCTGCGCCAGCACCAACCTCAAGTGCAATGCCGCCCTCTTCGAGCAGAACGATAACGGCGAAATTTACTTCCAGGACAACTTCTGGCAGCAGGCCCTCGCCGGCAGCGACGAGCTGCGTCAGCGCGTCCGCTACGCCCTCTCTGAGATCTTCGTCGTCTCTTCCAACAACTCCGCCGTCGAGGGCGAGCCCCGCGGCGAGGCTCAGTACTACGACATCCTCGGCCAGGATGCCTTTGGCAACTTCCGCACCCTTCTCAATGACATCACCCTCAACCCCATGATGGGCCAGTATCTCTCCATGCTCGGCAACGACAAGGGCAACGCCACCACCGATCCTGACGAGAACTACGCCCGCGAAGTCATGCAGCTCTTCACCATCGGCCTCTATCAGCTCAACGACGACGGCTCCCAGAAGCTCGATGGCTCCGGTAACCCCATCCCCACCTATTCCAACAACGATGTCATGGGCATCGCTAAAGTCTTCACCGGCTTCAGCTGGAACGTCCCAGGACACGATGGCTCCAATGCCTGGTCGAACTGCTGCATGTACGTGGGCCCCGGTTATGGCGAAGATATCCTGCCCATGCAGAGTTTCCCCGACCATCATTCCACCGAAGAAAAACAATTCCTCGGCGTCACGATTCCTTCTTCAGGCAGCCCCGATCCTGAAGGCGATCTCAAAATCGCGCTCGACACCCTCTTCAACCACCCCAACCTTCCCGCGTTTTTCTGTAAGCAGCTCATCCAGCATCTCGTCACCAGCAACCCCAGCCCGGCCTATGTCAGTCGCGTTGCTGCCGTCTTCAAAGACAATGGCCTCGGCGTCCGCGGCGACATGAAAGCGGTCATCACTGCCATCCTCCTCGATCCCGAGGCCCGCGATTCCGCCGATGACTTCAGCAATCCCCAGTATGGAAAAGTCCGCGAAGCGCTCCTCCGCTACACCGAGTGGGCGCGTGCCTTCACCGCCCAGTCCCGCACCGGCTCCTGGGGCATCGGCAGCACCGAGGATCCCATCTGGGGCCTCGGTCAGATGACCATGCGTTCCCCCACCGTCTTCAACTGGTTCGCCCCCGGCTACGTCCCCCCCGGCACCAGCATCGAGCAGGCCGGCCTCGTCGCTCCGGAAATGCAGATGACCAATGTTTCCACCGTCGTCGGCTATCTCAATTACATGCAGAATGCCATCGGCAGCAACCCCCAGGCCGGCTCCGACATTTTCTCCAGCTACGCTGCCGAAATGCACCTCGCCGCTACCCCCGATGACCTCCTCGACCGCCTCAATCTCCTGCTCATGGCCGGCGAAATGGACAGCACTCTCCGCAGCCAGATCATCAACGCAGTCAGTTCCATTCCCATTCCCTCCGGCGACCAGAACGCCATCAATGCCGCTCTGAATGCGCGTGTCGCAACCGCTGTCTATCTCACCATGGCTTCGCCGGCATTCGCCGCGCAGTTCTAGGAGGATTTCCCCATGTGCAAGTGCCACATCACCAGCAAATTCGAGCGATCGCGCCGCCAGTTCCTCCGCACCGCGTCGCTGGCCTCCATGTCCGGTCTCGCCGCCAGCCCCATCATGCTCGGCCTCAACTCCATGGCGGCCATGGCGCAGTCCACCGGCGCCACCGATTACCGCGCCCTCGTCTGCGTCTTCCTCCAGGGCGGCAACGATGGCCACGGCACCGTCATCGCCACCGACTCCGATTCCTATGACGCCTTCGTCCAGGCCCGCTCCGGCGCCCCTGGCCTCGCCTACCCGCTCGATGACCTGCTCCCCATCACCCTCAACACCCCTCAGCAGGGCCGCACGTTCGCGCTCAATCCGTATCTCAAAGGGTTACAAAATCTCTTCAACGCCAGCCGCGCCGCCATCGTCGCCAACACCGGCACTCTCATCGTCCCCGCCACCAAGACCCAGGTGGATGCCAATTCCGTCCCGCTTCCCGCCTCCCTGTTCTCGCACTTCGATCAGACCGCTGCCTGGCAGGCCATCGCCGCCAATGGCGGCAGCGCCGAGCATGTCGGCTGGGGCGGCGCCGTCGCCGACCTCATCGAGAGCATGAACATGAATTCCAATTCCATGTTCACCTGCATCTCCACCGCCGGCATCGCTCTCTTTCTCGCCGGACAGGCCTCATTCCAGCTCAACGTGACCCCGGCCGGGCCCATCCCAATCTACGGCCTCTCCCAGCCCCTCTTCGGTCAGCAGGCCGGTTCTGAGGCTCTCTCCCAAATCCTCTCCGCCGACGAAACGAATCTCTTCGCCAAAGAGTACGGAGTCGTCGTCAACCGCTCCATTCAGGCCCAGGCCATGCTCGCCTCCGCCATGCTTCCCGCCGGTCCCGGCGGCGTCCCCAATCCGCCCCAGTATCTCGACCCCACCACCAAAATGCTCACCGATAATCCGCTGGCTGCCTCCCTCCAGACCGTAGCCCGCATCATTCAGGGCTACTCCAGCCTCGGTGTCAATCGCCAGATCTTCTATGTCCAGCTGGGCAGCTTCGACACCCACGATGCCCAGGCCGCAACCCACGCCACCCTGCTCACCCAGCTCGGCGAAGCCCTGGAATACTTCGATGGCCTCATGGTGGACGCCGGCCTCGGCAACCAGGTCACCAGCTTCACCGCCTCCGACTTCGGCAGAACCCTCACCAGCAACAGCGACGGCACCGATCACGGCTGGGGCAGCCATCACTTCGTCGTCGGTGGCGCAGTCCAGGGCCACGATATGTATGGTCAGTACCCGGTGGTGGGCGTCGATCAGGCCAACGACGTCGGAGAAGGTCGCCTCATTCCCACCACCTCCGTCGACCAGTACGGTGGCACCCTGGCGCGATGGTTCGGTCTCAGTGACAGCCAGATTCGCCAGGTCTTCCCGAACTTCGCCAACTTTGGCTCCAGCCCCTATCTCGGATTTATGAGCCAGAGCTGACACGGAACTTATCGCCGCTGCTTCGCGTAGTGCAGGACGAGGTTCTTCCTGCCATGCGAAGCGACGTGAAGCTGGCGCTCCGTCAACTCATCAAGTCCCCGGGCTTCGCGCTCACCGCCATGCTGACCCTGGCGCTCGGCATCGGCGCAAACGCCGTCGTCTTCAGCGTCCTGAACGCAGTCGTGCTGCGCCCGCTGAATCTGCCCGGCGCCGGAAGCCTGTACATGGTGCAGCGCCAGTTTCATCAGGGCCCCTCGCCGTCGCAATCCTATAAGGACTACCTCGACCTCCGCGATCGCAATCACACCTTCGCGAACCTCATCACGGAAGGCATCATCGGCCCGGTCGGCGTGGATACCGGCCGCAACCCCTCCACCGCGTGGCCCTATCTCGCCAGCGGGAACTACTTCGACGCGCTTGGAATCCAGCCCTGGCTCGGCCGCTTCTACCATGCCTCCGACGAAAAGGGCTACAACAGCGCGCCCTTCGTCGTGCTCAGCTACGACTACTGGCGGACGCGCTTCCACGCGGACCGCGGCGTCGTCGGGCGCGCCGTCGAAGTCAATAAGCATCCCTTCACGATTCTGGGAGTGGCCCCGCCCGGCTTCCGCGGCACCGAGCTGTTTTTCTCCCCGGCGATGTGGATTCCCATGGTCGAGGAGCCCACCGTCGACGGCTCGAACAATCTCCAATGGCGCGGCAACCACTCCTACTTTGTGCTCGGGCGCCTCAGGCCCGGCGTAACTCCCGGAGCGGCTGCGGCGGACCTCAACACCGTCGCCGCCGGGCTGGCCAGGGCGTATCCGGATGACGACGACGGTCTCAGGTTCACTCTTGCCCGTCCCGGTCTTGTCGGGGATATGCTGGGCGGTCCCGCGCGCGCCTTTCTTTCCGGCCTGATGCTCCTCGCCGGCCTCATCCTCCTCGCCGCCTGCGCCAACCTCGGCAGCCTCTTCGCCGCGCGCGCCGCCGACCGCGCGAAGGAAGTCGCCATGCGTCTGGCTCTCGGCTCGCGTCGCGCCCTCATCCTCCGCCAGTTGCTCACGGAGGCCGTCCTGGTCGCACTGGCCGGGGGCGTGCTCGGACTCGCCGGTGGCGTCGTGATCCTGCACCTGCTCAGCGCATGGCAGCCCATCCCCAACGTCCCCATCAACGTGCCGGTCAATCCGGATGCCCGCACCTATCTCCTGGCGATGGCGCTCGCGGTCCTCAGCGGCCTGCTCTTCGGCATCGTCCCCGTCCGCCAGGTCTTGCGCGCCGATCCCTGGCAGATGATCCGCACCGGCTCCAATGCCACCGGCGCTGGCCATCGCCTCTCGCTCAGAGATCTGCTGCTCGGCGGACAAATCGCCATCTGCGCCGTCCTCGTCACCGCCTCGCTCGTCGCCGTCCGTGGCCTCGTGCGGTCCCTGCACAGCAATTTCGGGTTCGATCCTCAGCACGCCATGGTCGTGGAATGCGACCTCCGCATGGCCGCCTACAATGACGACCAGTCCGCCGCAATGCAGAAGAAGATGCTGGATGCGATACGCGCCATCCCGGGCGTCACCGCCGCCGGCTACACCGACAATTTGCCGCTCGGCCTCGGCGGCGGCGACTCCTATGTCTATACCGACACCACCACTGACTATCGCCCCACCAACTACGCAGCCGACGCGATGAACTACAACATCTCCCCCGGCTACATCCAGTCCGCGGGCACGCGGTTGCTCGCCGGGCGCGACCTGTCCATGGCCGACGACGCCAGGGCTCCCATCGCGACTCTCGTCAATCGCAAATTCGCGGAGAAAGTCTTTGGCGGCGTTCAGCAGGCCGTCGGTGCTCACTTTAAGTTCTGGGGCGGAAACCGCGCTCTCGTCGTCGGCGTCGTCGAGAACGGCAAATATCGCACGCTCACTGAAGATCAGCAGCCCGCCATGTACTTCTCCTTCCTGCAGCACAAGTCGACCGGTACCTTTCTCATCGTGCGGTCCCAGCGCGACGCGCAGGAGATGGCCGCCGCCCTGGAGCAAACCATGCGCGGCCTCGATCCCAACCTCCCGTTCCGCGTCATGACCTGGGATTCGGAGATGGCCTCCGCGCTCTTTGCGGCGCGCGTCGCCACGGTCGCTCTCGGCATCCTCGGTCTGCTCGGCGCCATGCTTGCCGTCACCGGAATCTTCGGCATGGCCTCCTACGCCGTCAGCCGCCGTCTCCGCGAGCTCGGCATCCGTGTCGCCCTCGGCGCCGGCCAGCGCGAAGTGCTGCGTGCCGCCCTGGGCCGCGCCTTCCGCGTCCTGGCCATCGGTTCGGCCCTCGGCGTTGGACTCGGCCTGCTGGCCACGCAGGTGCTGGCCCACATCGTCTACCAGGCCACTCCGAAAGATCCGCTCGTCCTTTCCGGCGTCGTCCTCACCATGATGGCCCTCGGCCTCGTCGCCACCTGGATTCCCGCCCGCAAAGCGCTCGCCGTCGACCCCGTCATCCTCCTGCGCGACGAATAGGTGCCGCCCGGGGCAGGGAATCGCTCCCTGCCTGCGCCGCCCCTCTCGGCCGCTTTTCCTCCATACTGGTCAGCATGCCATTCCCTGGAGGCCCTCGTGACCGTCCCTGAGCCGGCACTCCCCCGCGGTCTCCTGGTCCTCGGTTATCAGGGAACCCTCGTGCCGGATCCTGGCCTGGCCCACCGCAGCCGCTCGCTCTGGACGGGCCATCTCTCTCTCGACCCCTGGATCACGACCGCCCAACTGCAGCTGCGCCGCCGTCTCTCTCTCGATTTCCACGGATGCAACGAAGTGTGGGCCGATTCTCCCCCTCTCATCGAGACCCTCCGCTCCCGTCTCACCGGCATCCTCACCCAGTCTTTGCTGCTCGATCCCTCCGCGAACGAAGAGTCGCTCCTTCGCCGCTTCCCCGTGCTCTTCATCCTTCTGAAAAACGCGGCAACAGAATGGGTGGAGTCGATCGCCGTCTTCCATCGCCGCTTCTGTCGTGACGCCTCTCATCTGGCCTCCTGGCTTGGCCTGTCCACTCTCCCCGCGCTGGCCGTCGTCACGCCTGCCTCCTCGGACGCCCACGCCGGCGGCCACGGCGTCCTCCGCCTGCTCTTTTGCGATGGAACCTGCATCTACTACAAGCCCCGCCCCGTCACCGGCGAGTGGCTCTGGGATCAGCTGGTCCGCGCCGTCAACGCCCACTCCTCGCTCCGCCTCACTTCCGCTGCAGCCCTGCCCGCAGCCGGCGGCCGCTATGGATGGGTCCTCTCGCTCCATCCCCACGCCGCTCTCCGCGCCTGGGACCCTCACTCCGCCCAATCCGCCGCATGGTGGCACGCCGCCGGCGCCACGCTTTGCCTCGCTGCCCATCTCCGCATCACCGATCTCCATCTCGCCAACATCATGGCCACAGCCTGCGGCCCCGCTCCAACCGATGCCGAATCCCTCGGCACTCCGCAGTCCGTCGCCGAGGCCTCGGCGCGTCAAACAGCCGAGTCCTCCGTGGCCCACATCCTCGACGCCCTGCTCGAGACCGGCCTCCTGCCCACACATCGCTCCGCCGATTTGCCGGATGTCTCCGGCCTCTTCGGCCAATCCGCGCCCGTTCCCGGCATCCTCGTGCCCCGCTGGTCCGCCACGCCCGCCGGCGCTTGCGAGTTGCGGTTCGTTCCCGCGGTGCTGATGGATCATGCCAACGCGCCCACCGGCGTCTCGCCTCTCCAGGTCATGCCCCAGCTCGTCAGCGGCTATCGCGAAGCAGCCCAGGCCCTCCTGCGCTGTCGCGACTCGCTCGTCTCCCCCGGCTCTCCATGGCGTTCCATGCTC
The DNA here is from genome assembly GCA_030041515.1 of Acidobacteriaceae bacterium. Taxonomy (GTDB): domain Bacteria; phylum Acidobacteriota; class Terriglobia; order Terriglobales; family Acidobacteriaceae; genus Palsa-343. The sequence goes on from JASHNS010000079.1 coordinate 21,676, forward strand.
GAACACGCCCATGCGCCCCGCATCATCCTGCGCGATACGCTCACGTACGGCCTTCTCCTCAGCGAATCCCTCCACCCGCAGCATCTTCGGTCGGCGTGCCATCGTCGCATCGTGCTGCTCGAAGCCCTGCGCCGCCGCAGCGGTGGCGCTCTTCCCCATGCCATCCTCCGCGCCGAACTGCGAGACCTTCTCGCGCTGCATATTCCGCGATGCACCGCGCTCCCCGGCTCCCGCACCCTGGCCGCCGCCTCCGGCCGCCCGCTGGCCCGTCGATTCTTCTCCTCCTCGCCCGCCCAGTCCGTCCTCAGCGCCATCGGAGCGCTCTCCTCCCGGCGATTGGCGGATGTCCATCTCCCGGCTCTCCACCTGGCGATCCTCCAGCCGCACGCTCCTCGCTCGCGCGCAGCCCTCGGCAATTTCGATCCACAGGTCCAGGCCGGGGCTGACGTGGCATGATCGAGGTATGCCGAAGCAGTCAACCAAAGGCGATTTCGCGCAGAACGCCCTGCGAGTGGCGGAAATTTCAACTGGTGAAGTTCTCAAGCCGCACAAAAAAGATGCTGCCGCCGTTTCCCTGGGAAGACGGGGGGGCCTAAAGGGCGGAATCGCGCGGAAAGAAAAGCTCTCCTCGGAGCGGCGCAGAGAAATAGCCTCTGCAGCCGCCCGGAAAAGATGGGAGCGGGAACGTCAGGCCGACTGAGCAGAGCCAGAGGGCTCGGTCATTGACTCGATTAAATCCTCGTCGCCAGCATCGGGGGCGGAGTCTTCCGTGGTCGACGCTGCGCCCTTCTTCGCTGACTTCTTGACATAGTTCGGATACCACTCAGCGAGTGCCCAATCGCCCTTGATATTCACGATGTCACCGACTTTGTTTTCGCGGCGACTTAGAATAGCGTAGACGGTCTGGTACTTGCTGCCGGGAAGACCACCTGCCTCCATTGCCTCCATCAGCTCCTGCGTGGAGAGTTTCCTGCGCTGGCTGGTCAGGTACATCTTCGCGGCCTCCGGGATGCTCTTGCCGAGAAATGCGTCAGGCGCGGGCTTGCCGTTCACAATGGAATTGCCGCCTCCGCCGGACGGTGATCCAGGCGTCGGAGCATTACCGAGTCCAGCCATCCCAGCAACTGCGCGGATCGCGGCAATTGCGGATTCTAGGTGCGCCTTCTTCGCTTCCAGATCGGCAAGGACGGCATCGTAATCAATCGGGGGTGTAGCCATTGGCTACCTCCATATATCCGCGCAAACCAGCGGCCTCCGCTGGTAGAATTGAGAGAGCCGCGCGGGGCGTTCCCCTTCCGGAGTAGCCCCGCTTGGCAGGTTTGGTTCCTGCGGTGTTTCCATAGCCGCTCGCCCTTTTTAGGGGCGCGTTGTTATTAGCACCGGGGTATCCTTTCAGCCGGGCCGGAGAGTGTCCTACCACTCCCGGCCCGAACTCTTTGCAGTATATAGCACCCCTGCTATAATTCCGGCGAATGATCTAGCAGTAGTCTGTGGAAATCCCTATCCTGTTGTAGTTTTTTTGCATTGTAAAAGCATGACCGCTCAAGCATGATACAGGCATCCTGAATTGCTTGAGCAGAGAAAAACGGGCGCAAACGATAACGGCGTTGGTGGAGGGAACTCCATCCGCGCCACGTCGCGCATGACCGGCACGGCGGAGGGTGCCATCCCTTCGCTTCACGCTGATCCTGGGAACGCCTGCGCCGCTTTCGACGGCGATAGCGTTTCTGCTGGGCGCACCAGACGCTCCGTGTCACACCCGCGACGGAAGCGGGGCTCGTCTGCCCTGTTCGGGGCATTGTGGAATTGATTTCACTGACCGAGCCGAAATCGATTCTGGACGGCTTAAAGATCGCGATGTAAACAAGAGCGTGCGCGTACCTGTTTTGCACACTTCCGCACTGCATTTGGTGCGCATCCTGTGGAAGATTAATGATAAAATCGCGAAAGGGGAGCGAATGAAAGGCGAATGAGCGTCAATTTCAAGTTCGATATAGACAAGGCCATCGCGGCCACGGTTTATATAGCCTCCAAAAAACCAACAGAATTGACTCAAGCGAAGCTTTTCAAACTGCTGTATTTCGCTGACAAGGATCATCTCGTCCGATATTGCCGTCCTATTACCGGGGACTGGTACACAGCCATGAAGGATGGCCCGGTTCCGTCGAACTTATATAACGCTTTCAAAAAGCTGGGGAGCCCTCCCAAAAAAGAAGACGAGAACGCGCGGAGGCTTGCGCAATTCGTGAAGCTGGATTCGTCGTGGCAATACCCGCGTATCGAGGTCCAGAAAGAACTGGACCCGTTACAGCTTTCCATCTCGGACATCCATTCCTTGGACAGGGTTCTCAAGCTTTACGGGAAGATGAGTTTCACCCAAGTCCGATCCATCGCCCACAACACGCCGGCATGGGCGAATGCGTGGGAGAAGAAAGAAGAGACCAAAGATGCATCCCGCATGTCATTCGAGGACTTCTTTGAGGAAGATGCGAGCGCGCTATCGGGTGTCCGAGAAGAGATGGTTGAGAATTACCTGCTGAGGAAGGCCTTTGAAGAACGCTGAGGCTTTTGACCCAGCAAAGCTGGCACGTTATTCAGTCTTCCGAGTTCATTACGAATACGCCAATCAGGAGCCGGGTGAAAAACTGTTCGTAGTGCTGAAGCATGGGAAGAAGCTTCTGACACCTTACTGCATGTGCATCAAGGCCACGTCGAGGACACAGAGATTTCAGGGCGACAAAAGCCTCCTGAACTGCTGCATTTCTTACAAGGCCGGGGAACTTCCATTTTTCCCTCTCGACACGATCATCGATCCCTCTAATTTCATTCCCATGCTGCACGCGACTTTATCAGCCGAGGCAACGCAGGGACGCTATCGAATCGAAGGCAAAATGCCGGAAGACTTTCACAAAAAACTGATTCAGGCAATCAAGGGCCATCCGACCATAGAACCGAAAACAAAACAGATACTCCTGGAATGCATCGGAGAAAAGCTTAAAGACGACCCTGTGGATTCAAATTGACCCACGACCCGGCCCTCCGCCCGGTTGGAAGCCCCTGAAACGGCGTGCTAGAATTCCACCACTCCGCGTCCCCCGCGCATTCCACCTCTCGTTCCCAGGGAGAAAGGCCTACCGTGAACAATCTCCAGCGTCTGCAGGCAGCCGGCCTCATTGAGGTCCAGCACGCCCTCACCCCCGACGAAATCAACAGCATCAATGCGCTCAGCTCCGCCGAAGTGGACGCCCTGATCTCCGTCCGCGCCAAGCTGGGCGACGACTTCTTCAACCACAAGGTCCCGGTCGGCGATTCCCATCGCATGGGGACGGTGATCCTCTAGGAAGGATCCCTTGCCTGCACATCCTCCACGTGGCCGCGCGCCGGATACCCCGCCCAGCCGAAGCCGGCGGCTTCGCTCCGCTCTGTCTCTCACGCGCGGCCGCCTCACCGATCTGATCGGCGAGGTCTGGCATCACCCGCGCCTTGGCGTCCTCTATCCCGAATTCCTCTTTGCCAGTTATGGAGTCACCGCCGCTTCGGCGCCCGCCATGTACATGGCCGCCCGCCAGTGCGAAGAACTCCGCGACCATCCTCTGGGCGAGTCCCTGCGCGCCTATTTCCTCGACCATGCCAAAGAAGAGCAGGACCACGGCGAGTGGCTCCTCGCTGACCTCGCCTCCCTCGGCATCGATCGCCGCCGCGTCCTCGATCGCCTGCCTTATCCCAGCGCCGCCGCCCTCGTCGGCTCCCAATACTATTGGATACGCCACGTTCACCCCGCCGCGTACCTCGGCTACATCGCCGTTCTGGAGTGCCCCACAGACGCGAATTTCCTGCGCGAAGTCAGCAGCCGCGCCGGCATCCCCCTCGCCGCCATGTCCTGCCACCTCCGCCATGCGGAACTTGACCCCGGCCACGTCGCCGAATTTGACGCCGCTTTGGACGTGCTTCCTCTCACACAGCAGCAGGAAGAGCTCATTGCCGTCAGCGCTCTTTCCACCATCGCCCACCTGGAACGCCTCTTCACCGACATCCTTGCCAATTTCCACCGCATCTCCGTTCCGTCTCTCCGCAGCACGATCTTCATCACCAGCGAATCGGCGGCTCTCGTGCCCGCTCACCCCTAGTTGAGTCTTCCCATGGCCACAGCGACCAGTCCGGGCGATCTTCTCCTTCACTACCGCGTCGTCCGCAAGCTCGGCGAGGGCGGCATGGGCGTCGTCTTCGAAGCCGAGGACACTCGCCTCGGCCGCACCGTCGCCATCAAGCTTCTGCAGAATTCCATTTCCAATCATCCCGAAAGCCGCGCCCGTTTCCTCCGCGAAGCCCGCGCCGCCTCCTCCCTCGATCATCCCAACCTCTGCACCATCTACACCGTTGAAGAGGCTCCCGACGGCGCGCTGCTCCTCGTCATGGCCTGCTACCGCGGCCAGACTCTCGGCGATCTCCTCGCCAAACGCGGTGCCCTCGACGTCGCCCGCCTCCTCGACATCGGCGCTCAGGTCGCCACCGGCCTCCATGCCGCTCACATGTCCGGCATCGTGCATCGCGACATCAAGCCCGGCAACATTTTCCTGGTCCAGTCCGGCGGCGTCCGCATTCTCGACTTCGGCCTCTCCCGCATCGCCCACGAAACCAGGATGACCGCCCCTCATGCCGTCCTCGGCACCCTCACCTACATGGCTCCCGAGCAGTTGGCCGGAGACTCCGTCGATCATCGCGCCGATATCTGGTCTCTCGGCGCCGTCCTCTACGAAATGGCTGCCGGGCATCCTCCCTTCCGCCACACCACCCCCGCCGCCACCTGCTCGGCCATCTCCCGCGGCGACTACATCCCCCTCCATCAGGTCCGTCCCGGCCTCCCCGATTCACTCCTCGCCGCCGTCGAGCGCTCCCTGCGCGTCCACGCCCATGAGCGCCACAGCTCCGCTGCCGAGGTTGCCCGCCTTCTCACCCTCGTCTCCCAGGAGCCGGCGTCGGCCGAAAATGCTCCCGCCCCGCCATCCGATGCCACCACCGAATTCCTCCCTGACGCGCTCGCCCGTCGCGCCGAATCCGTCCCCTCCCGGCGTGCCGATCCATCCTCCGCTGCCCACCATTCCCCCGACTTGGATTCCGACACCGCGACCGACCCTTCCATCGCCGTTCTCCCCCTCCGCAATCTCAGCGCGGAGCCCGACAGCGAATACTTCAGCGACGGCCTCACGGAAGAGTTGATCTCCCTGCTCGGCACCATCCCCGGCCTCCGGGTCGTCTCCCGTACCTCCGCCTTCGCCTTCAGGGGAGCCACCAAAGATATCCGCGAGATTGGCGAAGCCCTCCACGCCAGGGTCATCCTCGAAGGCAGCGTCCGCCGCTCCGGAACCCGCGTCCGCGTCCATACCCAGCTCACCCACGTTCGCAAAGGTTTTCAGCTCTGGTCCGCCCGCTTCGATGGCGAGCTCTCCGGCGTCTTCGAGCTCCAGGATCAAATCGCCTCCTCCGTCGTCAACGCCCTGCGCGACACCGTCGCTCAGCACCTCACCCTTTCCGCTCCTGAGCCGGCCACGCCCATGCGCACCGAGGCCTGGGAGGTCTACCTCAAAGGACGCTACCACTGGAATCGCAAGACCCTCGAAGACATCCAGCTCGCTGGCCGCTATTTCGAGCGCGCTCTGGAGCTCGACCCCGCATCCGCCGGCGCCCATGCCGGCGTCGCCGACTTCTACTGCCTCCAGGGAACTCTCGGCGCCATGCCGCCTCACGAAGCCTGGGGCCTCGCCCGCACCTCCGCCCTCAAGGCCATCAGCCTCGACCCCAGTCTCCCCGAAGGCCACATCGCCCTCGCTTCCGTCATGCAGTATTACGACTGGAACTGGGACGATGCCCGCCAGCATCTCAAAAAGGCCATCGAGCTCCGCCCCCAGCGCGGCGAATCCTACTACCTCTACGCCGCCTGCCTCATGATCCACGGCCTCCTCGAGGATGCCCTCGAGCAGCTCCGCATCGGCCTCAGCTATGATCCGCTCTCCGTCCCCCTGCTCGGCGCTCAGGCCATCTGCAGCGCCTATCTCGGCGATCACGATGCCGGCATTCTCCTCGCGCAGAGCGCCCTCCAGTCCTCGCCCCACTATTTCGAGCTTTATTACGCCCTCGGCCTCGCCCAGTCACTGAGCGGCCGCACCCAGGAGGCTGTCCGCACCTTCGAAGACGGCATCGCCAACAGCCGCATGCCCGTCCTCCTCGGCTGGCTCGCCGACGCCCACGTGCGCAACGGCGATCCCGAGAAAGCGCGCCAGGCCCTCACCCAGCTTCTCGACTACGAGAAGAACGGCGCCGTCATGCCCGTCGCCATCGCTGTCGCCGCCGCCGCCGTCGGCGACCACGACCTCGCCTTCACCTGGCTCGATAAAGCCGCCGAGCGCCGCGATATCTTCCTCGCTTACATTTCAATCTTTCCCAGCCTCAAGCCGCTGCACGACGATCCTCGCTATCATCGCCTTCTTCAAAAAATGAACCTCAAACATCCTTCCACCCACCGGAGGCGCCTTGCTCCTCGGTAGAATTCAGTCCGTTCACGACCCCCGTACCGTCCGCCTCAGGAACTACGTCGATGTGCGCACCCTCCCCATCCCTCCCGCTCAGGAAATGCTCGAGCAGACTCCCGTCTGGCCCATGCTCGCCAACGATCGCTTCAATTGCTGCACCTCCGCCGCCGCCGGACACATGATCCATCACTGGACCGCCGCCAATCAGCGCGGCGTCTTTCTCACCGACGACGACATCATCAAAGCGCAGGCCGCGCTCACCGGTGACCATCTCATGGACATGGTCTCCATGCTCGATGCCCTCAAGTATTGGCGCAACACCGGCATCGGCGGCCATCAAATTCACTCCTTCGTCAGCGCCGACAAAGGCCACGCCGACCAGCTGCGCTGCGTCATTCACCTCTTCGGCAGCGGCTACGTCGGCCTCGATCTTCCCGGATTCGCCGTTGCCGGCCCACCCGCCGGCTGGCCCGATATTCCCTGGGAAATCTCTCCCTCGACGTCCCCCGCCGACGCCGCTCCCAATCCGAAGATGGGACACTGCGTCGCCGTCGTCGGCTACGACCAGCAGTCGGTCTACTGTGTCACCTGGGGTCGCCTCAAAACGATGAGTTGGGAATTCTTCGAGCGCTACGCCGAGGAAGTCTACGCCGTGCTCAGCACCGACTGGGTCGCCCGGAACGCCAAATCTCCCACCGGCTTCGACATCGCCATGCTCGAGCGCGATCTGACCGCGATCCACGCACAAAAACCCAGGACCGCCGCTCCCGCGCCCGCTGCGCCGAACCAAATTTGAACGGCCCCGCGTGGCCGCCGGCTATGCGTTCCGGCTGGCCTTTTCCCGCGCCATATACAGCCCAACTCCCGCCAGCACCATCCCCACGCCCATCAGAGCGCGCCGCGCCGGCGGCGACGTCAGCGTCCGCGCCACCCTCCACAGCCCCGGCGTCTTCGTCGTCGCATCCCGCGCCGCCGGATCCCGCCAGCTCTCCGGCAGCGAGTCCCGCACCGTCTCAATCAGCTCCGGATTGATCGTCCCCAGCAATTTCGACAGCGCAATCAGATTCCTCATCCCCCGCGCCGTTTCCGGCTGCGCCATCGCCTGCGAAACGTACGTGATCAGCTCCCCGCCCGCGCCCACCGCGCCCCGCAGCGTGTTGATTACGTTGTGCCGCCGCAGATCCTCCGCCAGCTCCAGCAGATCGGCCAGTGCCTCCGCGTGCTCTGCCGGCAGCGTCGCCAGCAGCGCGCGGTTTTCCGCTTCGCGGTTCCGCGCCGGGATATCCAGCTGTATCGGCTTCGCCATCGTCTTCTACGCCTTTCTCCCGTTTTTGCTTTCAATCTGCACCAGTCCGGAGCCGGGCATCGAATAACGCGGCTGCGCCCACTTCCGTTCCACCTCCACCCCCATCTGCGGCGTCGGAGTGTGGAATCGATGATTCGTATACGGCAGCGGCGGGCGCCCGCGTTTCTCCAGCGGCTCAATCTGCACCGGCGTCTCCTTGTACGCCGGCGTGTGCACCACCACGTCCACATTGTTGCTCGTCAGCGTGTTGATCGGCTGCTCCCGCGAGTTCAGCGGCGCGTACAGCTGGTTCCCGCTCACCCGATCGGTCACCATCACCCGCAGGTTGATCTCTCCGTCCCGCGACTTCACCTTCACCCAGCGCCCATCCTCCAGCTGGTGCTGCGCCGCAACTTCCGGCGAAACCTCCAGAAACGTATCCGGCGCCTTCATCGCAATCCCCGGCACCCGATACGTCATGTTCCCCGCCTCAAAGTGCTCCAGCATGCGCCCGTTGTTCAGGTGCAGCGGATACTCCTCGTCTTCCTGCTGGCCCGGCTCCTTCCATTCCACCGGATGAAACTTCGCCTTGCCATCGGGAAAGTGAAACTTGTCCCTGTAGAGCAGCGGCGTATCCGTCCCATCCGCCTCCACCGGCCAGTGCAGGCTCTTGTACCCCGCCAGCCGCGCATACGTCACGCCCGCAAACAGCGGCGCAATCCCCGCGCACTCGTCCATCACATCCGACGGCGATGCGTAGCTCCATCGCGCGCCCAGCCGGTTCGCAATATCCTGAAGAATCTGCCAGTCCGGCCGCGTGCCCTTCAGCGGCTTCATCACCTCGTAAATCCGCTGGATCCTCCGCTCCGTGTTCACATACGTCCCTTCCTTCTCGAACGACGGCGCCCCCGGCAAGATCACATCCGCATACTGGCACGTCAGCGTGAAGAAAATCTCCTGCACCACAAACAGCTCCAGCTTCTCGAGGCCGGCCGCCAGATAATGCTTGTTCGACTCCGAGCTGATCATGTCCTCGCCGATCAGATAGAGAGCCCTGATCTTGCCCTCGTGCATCCCCTCCACCATCACGTGGTTGTCCATGCCCTTGCTCGTGGGCAGCGGTACGCCCCACGCCTGTTCCCAGTGCGCGCGCACCTTCTCATCGTCGACGTCCATGTATCCCGGATACTTGTTGGGCATCGACCCAAAATCCGAACACCCCTGCACGTTGTTGTGCCCGCGCAGCGGATACCCGCCCGTCCCCGGCCGCCCGTAATTGCCCGTCAGCAGCAGCAGATTCGAGATCGCCGTCGACGTGTCCGATCCGTGCTTGTGCTGCGTCACCCCCATCGCCCACAGGATGCACACCTTCTCCGCCTGCGCGATCTGCTCCGCAACCTCCCGCAGAGTCTCCGCCCGAATCCCCGTCTTCTCCTCCGCAAATTCCAGCGTGAACGGCTCCAGGCTCTCCCGGTACTTCTCGAAGTTGTTTACCCGCGCGTCGATGAATTCCTGATCCTGCCATCCCTGCTCCAGAATGTATCTGGCCACCGCGCTCACCCAGATCATGTCCGTGCTCGGCTTCGGCCGCAGCCAGATGTCCGCGCGCTCCGCCATCTCATGCTTCCGCAAATCGGCCACAATCAGCTTCTGCCCCCGCAGCTTGTGCGCCCGCTTCACGCGCGTCGCCAGCACCGGATGATTCTCCGCCGTGTTCGATCCGACAATCACCACCACGTCGGCCCGCTCAATATCCGAAATCGATCCCGAATCCCCTCCGTAGCCCACCGTCCGCGTCAGCCCCTTCGTCGCCGGCGACTGGCAGTACCGCGAGCAATTGTCCACGTTATTCGTCCCGATCACCGCCCGCGCCAGCTTCTGCATCAGGTAGCTCTCTTCGTTCGTGCATTTCGACGACGCGATGAACTCCAGCGCATCCGCCCCGTGCTTGTGTTTGATCTCCTGCATCCGCCGCGCGATAAAATCCAGCGCCTCGTCCCACGAGCACTCGCGAAACCTCTCGCCATCGCGCATCAGCGGCGACGTCAGCCGGTCTCCGCTGTTCACAAAGTTGAACCCAAACTTACCCTTCACGCACGTCGATATCCCGTTCGCCGGTCCCGCTTCCGGTTCGATCTTCAGGATCTGCCGCTCGCGATGCCACACATCGAACGCGCACCCCACCCCGCAATACGTGCACACCGTCTTCGTCTTCTCGATCCGCGCCGCCCGCATCGCCGCTTCTGCCTGCGACAGCTTCAGAATCGGCCCGAATCCTGTCTGCGGCTCAACCGCCTTCACCAGGTCGATCATCGGCTCCAGCGCCTGACGCGGCAGCCCCGTGAAAAATCCCGCCTCGCCCAGCATCGACTTCTCCATCAGCGCATTGCACGGGCACACCGTCACGCAATGCCCGCACGACACGCAGCTCGACTCCCCAATGCTCGCCCCCCCGTCCCACAGCACCCGCGGATGCGCGTCTTCCCACCGGATCGTCAGCGTCTCGTTCACCTGCACGTTCTGGCACGCCTCCACGCACCGCCCGCACAGAATGCACTGGTCCGGATCGTACCGGTAGAACGGATTCGTCTCGTCCTTCTCGTAAGGCTTTTCCCGGTAGGGAATTGTCTGATGCTCCACCCCGAGCAGCGCCGTCGTGTTGTGTACGGTGCAGTTCTGGTTGTTGTTGTCGCAGACGGTGCAATACAGCATGTGATGGCCCAAAATTCGGTCGAAGGCCTCGCGCTGCGCTGCCTGCGCCCGCGCCGACTCCGTCTCCACCACCATCCCCGCCCGCACCCGCGTCCCGCACGCCCGCCGGAGCTGGCCATCCACTTCCACCATGCACGTGTCGCACGTCTCAATCGGACCCAGTTGCTTCAGATAGCAAACCTGCGCCAGTTCTTTGCCGCCTGCGCGCCCCGCTTTCTCGCGGTTGATCGCGTCCACCAGCAACTCGCCCTCCGCCCCGGTGTGCGTCCGCCCGTCAATGGTGATGACGATCGGTTGGCCGTCCGGCTCAATCCGTTCCTCGGCATTCAAAAAATGCGGCAAAACACTCTTGTGGGATTCCATACAGAACGTGGGATGCGCCCGAAGAATCGCCCGTCACGCGCGGCCCTGTCAAATCCCGAGGGCCCACCCTTGTCGACCCGGTTCCGGAAGACGGAGTGAGTTCTGATCGCTGACTACCGGCTACCGACTACGCCTTGCATCCCTTCCGCCGCCCACCGACAATACTTCCACGGCATCGAAAAGCAGGGAGCTCTCACGTGGCCATCGTCGTCGTCGGCGGCAACACGCGCAACATCGGCAAGACCTCCGTCGTCGCCGCGCTCATCCGCCGCCTGCCCGAGTTCCGCTGGACCGCCTTCAAGATCACACAGTACGGACACGGCTTCTGCACCGCCGACGGCCGCCCCTGCGCCTGCCAGACCGCCGACGCCTGCGTCGCCGTCAACCCCGAACGCGACCCCGCCACCGGCACCGACACCTCGCGCTTCCTCCAGGCCGGCGCCGAACGCGTCTTCTGGGTCCGCACCCGCATCGGCCGCCTCGCCGACGCCATGCCCCGCATCCACGCGGAAATCGCCGCCGCGCCCAACGCCATCCTCGAATCGAACAGCGTCCTCGACTTCCTGCAGCCGGATCTCTGCCTCACCGTCCTCGATCCCGCCGCTTCCGACTTCAAGGATTCCGCACGCCGCTTCCTGTCCCGCGCCGACGCCATCCTCTGCTCCGGTTCCAGTCACACCGCAACCGCTGCCGCCGTCCGCGACCCAGCTCTCGATCCCGCTGTTCGCTCGAAACCACGCTTTGCCGTCGCCCCGCCCCACTGGCTCCCCGACAGCCTCGTCGACTTCGTCCGCGTCCGCCTCGCCGCTCCAGCAATCCGGTCATCCTGAGCCGGGTGCCCCACCCTTGTCGCGGCCTCTCGCGACAGGGTGGGTATGAGAGGCTCCCTCACAACATCCGCCCCAAAGTGAAATCCCCGTCATCCTGAGCGAAGTTGGCGCTGACAGCGCCAACGCAGCCGAAGGACCCGCATTTCATTCTCGATCGCCGGCCGAACCCTCCGGGTGCCCACCCGTGTCGTCCCGGCTTTGGACGACACGGTGGGATTCTGTTCGCGGATCACTCGATCCCGGATGGGCGCTGCGCCCCGGGAGAGTATCCCCTCACGCCGCTTCTTTCTTCCGATTCTCCTCCAGCATCCCGATCAGCGTCTTCGCAAACGCCGGAATGTCATCGGGCTTGCGGCTGCTGATGAAGTGCCCGCTCACCACCACTTCCTCGTCCACCCACGTTGCTCCCGCATTCTTCAGATCGGTCTTCAGCGACGGCCACGACGTAAAGGTTCTCCCCTTCACCGCGCCTGCTTCCACCAGCGTCCACGGCCCATGGCAGATCGCCGCCACCGGCCGCTCGCTCGCCGCAAATTCCCGGATGAACTCCACCGCCTTTGCATCCATGCGCAGATGATCCGGGTTCATCACCCCGCCCGGCAGCACCAGCGCGTCGTAATCGTCCACCTTCGCATCGGCCAGCGTCCGGTCCACCTTCACCTTGTCGCCCCAGTCCTTCATCTTCCAGCCGCGAATCTCCCCGGCTTTCGGCGCAATCACTTCCGTTTCCGCTCCCGCCGTCTCCAGCGCCTTCTTCGGCTCCAGCAACTCCGACTGCTCAAATCCATCCGTCGCCACAATCGCAATCTTCATCCCACGCAGAGGTTCTGACATCGAGTGTTCCTCCCACTCCGAGAATTTGGGTTCTCTTCGTGGGATGGAGCGCCGCCGACGCCCCGTTGCCAGCCTGCCCCGCTCCTTCGCGCCCGCGGACACCTCGGCCTCTGCTTCAGCGCACACCGGGCCGCTGCCAGACAACGTTCCGGCGAGCGAGTCCTCTTATTCTTGAAGAGTCCGGCCGCTCCGTCCCGCGTCAGGCGCGCGCGCCGGCCGCCACGTCCCGCGTCGGCACGCTCAGCCGCTCGCGCAGTTGCTCCGCCATGGCCGCCAGCGTCTGCAGCCTGCCTTCGATCTGCGGCGGTATGTTTTCTTCCGCCAGGGCCAGCCGCGACTCCAGCAGGAATCCCGTCACCGCGTCTTTCAGCCCCGCGTCCATCGCCGCCGCTGCCGCCTCGCCCGCCAGTTGCTGCTCCCGCTTCCGCCGCACCAGCGCGCTGCGCACCTCGCGTTCCAGCCGCGCGTTGCCCGCCAGGGCGAAACTCATCTGCACCGGCACCGCCAGCCCCGCGCGCATCCAGATCAGGTCCGCCCCTTCCGCATCCGCATCGGCCAGCAGCTGATCCAGCACCACCGCTGCGTACCTGCGCCGTTCCAGCAGCCGCAGCGCCGCCGCGCGTGTCGACGCAATCTCCACCGTCATCCCCAGCCTGTCCACGAGCGCCGCCGCCGCGCTCTCCGCATCGTCCATCGCGGTGACCATCAGCAGCGCTCCGGCCGCCACGCTTTCTCTGGCGCTCATAGGGTCACTCCGTATTCCTTCAGTTTCCGGTACAGCGTGGTTTTTCCAATGTCCAGCAACCGCGCCGCCAGCAGCTTGTCCCCCTTCACCTGTTCCAGCGTCGTCAGGATCGCCCGCTTCTCCATCTGCGCCAGCGTTTCCACCACCGGAGTCCATCCGCTCTTCACCACCGCCGGTTCTCGGCTCGCCTTCGCCTGCATCCAGCTGTCCCGAATGCTCGTCGTCATCTCTCCCATCTCGATCGTCCCCCCCGAACACAAATTGCACGCCCGGTCGATTGCGTTCGAGAGCTCCCTCACGTTCCCCGGCCACGAATACTCCGCCAGGAACGCCAGCGTCTCCGCCCCCAGATGGAACGCCCGCCCCATCTCCCGGCTGTTCCGCTCCAGAAAATGCGCCGCCAGCAGAGGAATGTCTTCTTTCCGTTCCCGCAGCGGCGGCAGCGTCAGCTTCACCACGTTCAGCCGGTAGTACAGATCCCGCCGGAACTTGCCCTGTTCCACCATGCCTTCCAGATCCTGATGCGTTGCCGCCAGCACGCGCGCCCGGATCGGCACCGCGTGGCTTCCCCCCAGCGGGCGCACCTCCTTCTCCTGCAGCGCGCGCAGCAGCTTCGCCTGGAGTTCCAGCGGCAGCTCCCCAATCTCGTCCAGAAACACCGTGCCGCTGCCCGCCGCCACCAGCAGCCCGTCATTCGGCCGGTGCGCCCCCGTGAAGGCTCCCTTCACGTGCCCAAACAGCTCGCTCTCGATCAGCGTCGGCGCCAGCGACCCGCAGTCCACCGGCACAAACGGCTTCCCCGCCCCCGGCCCATTCGCGTGGATCGCCCGCGCCACCAGCTCCTTGCCCGTCCCGCTCTCCCCCAGAATCAGCACCGGATGCGTGCTCTGCGCCGCCCGCCCCAGGATCCTGAAAAGTTTTTCCATCTCCGGGCTCTGCCCCAGCAGGTTCCCGTTCCCTGCGCGCAGCCGCTCCCGCAGTCCCCGGCTCGCCGCATCCAGCGTGCGCCGCCGTCCCAGCCGCCGCAGCACCGTCCCCAGTTCTTCCGCCGTGAACGGCTTCACCAGATAGTCGCTGGCCCCGTAGCGCAGCGCTTCCACCGCCCGTTGCACCGTCGAGGCCGACGTCATCCACACCACCGCCAGATCCGGCCTCAGTTGCCGCATCTCCTCCAGCACCGTGCAGGCCGCGCCCGACGCGATCTTCTCGTCCACCAGCACGATGTCCGCGCCGTGCGCCAGCAGCAGCTCCCGCCCCCGCGTCCCCAGATCCGCTTCGTGCGCCACCATTCCTTCCATCCGCGCGATCTCGCAGCACGCCCGGCGGATCGACGCATCCTCATCAGCAATCAACACGTGTATCGCAGCGGATTCCAGCGGTTCTGGCATCAGGGGGCCCGGTCGAGTCTCCAATCCTGTCTCCCATCCTCGCATCATGGTGCCTCGATCCCCGCCGTCGTCCCCCTTCCCGGAGGTAATCCGGGGATTACGTTGGTCATGGGCAGTTCGACCTCAAACCGCGCTCCCCGCCGTCCCGCCGCGCCTGCCCGGATCGTTCCTCCCGCATCTTCCACCAGTTGCCGCGCAAGGCTCAGCCCCAGTCCTTGACGCTGCGCCTGCGGCCACGGCCCCAGCCCTCGCCGCGTCGAAAATCCTGGCTCGAAGATCCGTTCCAGCAGTTCCGGCCGGATCCCTGGCCCCGTGTCTTCGACCGTCAGCACCACCGTCTCCGGCCCATGCGCCGCTTCCGCCCCCGCCCGCACGGTGTCGGGCAGCGTCCAGTAGAACCCCGCCCCGCCGCCTCGCTGCGCTGTGATCCGGATTCGCCCGCCCTCCGGCATCGCATCCGCCGCATTGCGCACCAGATTCAGCAGGATCCGCGTCAGGTTCTCCTCTGAGATTTTCAGAGCCCCCGCGCACGGCAGGCACGCCGTCTGCACCACGATCCTCGGCCCCGCCAGCGCCGCCAGCAACCCTCCCAGTTGCCGCACCTCGTCCGCCAGATCCGTCACCGGCTTTTCCTCCAGCGCCACCGCCAGCTTCCGTTCCGCGCGCTCCAGCGCCGTCAGCTTCCGCATCATCCCCGCTGACGCCTCCGCCATCGCCGCAATCTCTCCCGCAAAGTGCGCGTGTTCCGCCCCCAAAACCCCAGGCTCCCCCAGCAGCTCCGCGCATAGCTGCAGCGCCGTCACCAGGTTGCGCGCATCGTGTGCCAGTCCGGCCAGCGCCGGCGCCTCCCCGATCCTGTCTTCCTCCCCTGCCGCCTCTCCCTGCGGCGCCCACAGCTGAAGTCCTCGAACTGCCGATGCCGGAGCCGTTGTTCCCATTGCGCTGTCCTCTCCTGTCGCTGTCCCGCCCCCGCCGGATCGAAGGCCCCGGCTCCATGGGCTCACCACGGTGCAGCCATGCCCCAAAACAGAACACGTTGCATGCCAATCTCCCCCGTCTTTGCATCTTGATGAAAAAAAATCACTTAACTCTCCACGCGCCTGCTTCCCGCGCCCTCCCGTTCCCGCGTTTCCGTCCCGTATCGGGAAGCTCCTCGCCCTCTCCCATCGCGATCTTCTGTTCCTTCAGCGAGTTATCTTTCTTTTCCCATCCCGGCACCGCACGGCGCTCCTTTCCCAAACCCGTACAATGGCCCCATGGCGGATCCGTTCTTTCGCAGCGCCGGCCGCGCTCCCCACCAACTGCGCCCCGTGCGCCTCACCCCAGGCTGGTCTCAGGTCGCCGAGGGCTCCGTCCTCATCGAGGCCGGTCACACCCGCGTCCTCTGCAACGCCACCGTCGAGCAGGGCGTCCCCGCCTGGCTCCGCAACTCCGGCCGCGGCTGGGTCACCGCCGAGTACGGCATGCTTCCCCGCGCCACCCTCACCCGCACCCCGCGCGAGGCCGAACGCGGCAAAATCGGCGGCCGCACCCACGAAATTCAGCGCCTCATCGGCCGCTCTCTCCGTTCCGTCGTCGACCTCAAAGCCCTCGGCGAGCGCACCGTCGTCCTCGACTGCGACGTCCTGCAGGCCGACGGCGGCACGCGTACCGCCGCGATTACCGGAGCCTGTGCCGCTCTCGCCATCGCCTTCAACCGCATGGTCGCAACCGGCGCGCTCCAGGCCTCGCCCCTCAGGCAGCTCGTCGCCGCCACCAGCGTCGGCATCGTCGAGGGCACCGTCCTCCTCGACCTCGCCTACGAAGAAGACTCCCAGGCAGAAGTCGACATGAACCTCGTCATGACCGAGCAGGGCGGCCTCGTCGAAGTCCAGGCCACCGCCGAACGTCAGGCCTTTCCCCGCGCCCGCCTCCTCGAAATGATGGACCTCGCCGAAGCCGGCATCCGCGAGCTCCTTGACTTCCAGCGCCAGGCCATCGCCGCTTCCGCCCAAAACGCATAATCGGCCCGCTCATTCCGCTGGAGGCCGCATTCACTCTGAACGGGAGAAGTCCGATCGACTCCATCGCCCTCCACGTCCTCCTCGTTGCCTTTGTGGCCACGCTGGTTCGCTCCGCCTTCGGCTTCGGCGAAGCTCTCATCGCCGTCCCCCTGCTCGCTTTCTGGATTCCCCTCCGCGAAGCCGCTCCTCTCGCCCTGCTCTTCTCCATGACCGTGGCCAGCGTCGTCATCGTTCACGACTGGAAGAAAATTCACTTCAGCAGCGCCACCGGACTGGTCCTCGCCAGCCTGCCCGGCCTGCCCATCGGCATGCTCCTGCTCACAAAAGGCCATCCCGCTCTGGTCAAGCCCATCCTGGGCGCGCTCATCATCGCCTTTTGCCTCTGGAGCCTCACCTCGCGCCGCGCCCCCGATGTCCACGCCGGCGGCTGGCGCCTCCTCGCCGCCTGCGGATTCTGCGCCGGCATCCTCGGCGGCGCCTACGCCATGAATGGACCGCCCCTCATCGTCTACGGCGCGCTGCGCCGCTGGCCCCCTCAGCAATTTCGAGCCACGCTCCAGGCGTACTTTCTTCCCGCCGGCCTGGTCGTCTCTCTCGGCTACTGGCTCTCCGGCCTCTGGGTCCCCCAGGTTTTCCGCCTCTATCTCATCTCCCTGCCCGCGCTGATCCCCGCACTCGTCCTCGGCACATTCATCAATCGCCGCCTCCGGGGCGCCATTTTCCTCAAGGTCGTCTACGTCGGGCTCATCCTCATCGGTGCCATCCTCGTTGTCCAGGGCTTGCGCACTCTCGCCTGATCCACCCGCACCGCCCGTGCCCCCGTCAAAACAGTGGTTACCTTTGCGTCCTCGCCAACTGTGCGCTTTGGACGATAAAATCTGGTTGGGCACTGTTTTTCTTTTTTCGAGAGCGGAGGAGAGCATTCATGTCGAATAATCATCTGACCCCCGGCAAACTGGCCGGCCTGAAGTCTGTATCGGACAAGCGCGGCGTCATCGGCGCCGCTGCCATGGACCAGCGCGGCTCGCTGCGCAAATCGCTGGCAAAAGAAAAGGGCGTCGCCGACGTCCCCGAATCGGCCCTCGTCGAGTTCAAGGAGCTCGTCACCGAGGTGCTCACGAAGCACGCCTCCGCCATCCTCCTCGATCCCGAATTCGGCCTCCCCGCCTCGAAGCGCCGCAACGGCAAGGGCCTCCTCCTCGCCTATGAGAAGACCGGCTACGACGCCGCGCTCCCCGGCCGCCTCCCCGACCTCCTCGATCTCTGGAGCGTCCGCCGGCTGAAGGAAGCCGGAGCCGACTGCATCAAGGTCCTCCTCTACTACACCCCCTTCGAGAAGACCGCCATCAACGACCACAAGCATGCCTGGACGGAGCGCATCGGCGACGAGTGCCGCGCCCACGATATCCCCTTCTTCCTCGAAACCGTCGGCTACGACGTCCACGGCGAAGGCGAGAAGTCCCTCGCCTACGCGAAACGCAAGCCCGAGATCGTCACCGGCTCCATGGAAGAGTTCGGCAAGGAGCGCTACGGCGTCGACGTGCTCAAGGTCGAGGTGCCCATCCAGATGGAATTCGTCTCCGGCACCAAATCCTTCAAGGGCCAGGAAGCCTACACGCGCCAGCAGGCCCTCGAGCACTTCCGCCTCTCCGCCTCCTCCACGCACAAGCCCTTCATCTACCTCTCGGCCGGCGTTTCCAACCCCGTCTTCATCGAAACGCTCGAGCTTGCCGCCGAATCCGGCGCTACCTTCAACGGCGTCCTCTGCGGCCGCGCCACCTGGAAAGACGGTATTGCCGTCTACGCCAAACAGGGCGCCAAAGCTTTTGAGGACTGGCTCAACACCAAAGGCGTCGAGAACATCGAGAACGTCAATAAGGCCCTCAAAGCCGCCAGCTCCTGGTACGACAAGGTCCACGCTCCCGCTCTGGTCTAGACAGCGCCGTTCAGCGTGGAGGCAAAACAAAAAGCGCCGGAGCGATCCTCCGGCGCTTTCTCTTTCTCAAATCGCGCGGCCCCGCCAGTTTTTTTCCCGCGTGCAGCCCGGTCTCAGACCACTGACTACTGACTACTGATCGCTCACGCCGCCGCCCGTTCCGCCGCAACCACCGCCGCCTTCGGCACCAGGCACATCCGCGCGCACAGCACCACCAGGGCAATCCACAACAAATCCCCAACCATCAGGTGCGCCATCTGCAGTCCGATCGGCGTCAGCAGCGCCAGATCCATCATGCCCACCGCGTACTGTGCCACCAGCAGTCCCACCACCCCCGCTGCCAGCCGCTGATCCGCTGCGCGCCCGAGCGACCGCGCCGCGATCCACACAAGGAACACCCCCGCCAGCAGTGCGCACACCGGATGCAGCCACCGAATCCGCAGCAGCCACGAGCTCCCCGGCTCAAAATCCCGCGACATCGCCCGCCACAAATCGTGCGCCGGATACAGCGTGTCCCCCAGCGCCGCCAGCGACCCCGTCACTCCCACCACCAGCACCGCCGCCAGTCCCGTCAGCGCAAGCCCCGGCGCGCGCACCGCGAAGCTCCCGCGCATCGCCCCGCTGCGCCGCGACAGAAAATGCGCCGTCAGCGTCAGCGCCGCCAGCAGCAGCAAAGTATTCGTCAGGTGCAGTCCCAGATAAAACGCCCGCGCCGGCGAAGCGTTATTCGCCGTCAGTCCCAGCTCCACCAGCAGCGCCCCAATCAGCGCCTCATTGAAGGTCAGCACCAGCACCGCGACCGCCCACGCCCGCGCCAGATGCCGCTTCGGCACGGCGCGGAACGTCCAGATCGCCAGCGCCACCACGCACAGCACGTCGATCCCGCTCGTCGCCCGGTGCGCCAGCTCGATCATCGCCGCAATCGTCGGATGCTGCAGCACCACCGTCCCCTGGCACAGCGGCCAGTGCTCCCCGCACCCGTCGCCGCTGCCGGTCGCGCGCACCGCCGCGCCCCACACAATCACCGCCACGTTGTACCCGAGCACGCCCCACGCAAAGCGCCGCAGCGCTGCCGGTGTCGAATTGTCGCTGGAAGCCATCCGGAAGGGAATCCGCACCTTCGATTCTATCGCCCGCATCCGCGGCGCCGCGGCCCTGAACCCCCCGGTTGCTCGCAATTTCCCCATTTCCAGCACAACTCGCCGCCCCTCCCGCGCCATCCTGCTAAGTCATGAGAAGAACTCGGCATTGGACAACAGCAATTTTGGCAGGAGCGCTCCTGCTCGTACCCGGCCTGATCATCGCCCGCGCGCAGACCGCCTCCCAGGACATGCAGGACGCCGGCCACAAAACCAAACAGGCCGCCAAAGACACCGGCCGCGCCACCAAAAAGACAACAAAGAAGGCCGCGCACGCCACAAAGAAGAACACCAAAAAAGCCTGGCACGCGACCAAACGCGGCACCAAAAAGGCCGCTGGCAAAACAAAGAACACCGCGAAGGGCGCAGCCCGCGGCGCAAAACAGGGCGCCGAGCAGCCTACCAACCCCCAGGCGTAAGAACGGTCATCCTGAGCGAAGAAGAACAGTCATCCTGAACGAAGTTCGATCGCGTCAGCGAACGAACGAGTCGAAGGACCTGCATTTCTCTCCTCCACCTGCGGCCGAACCCTCCGGGTGCCCCACCCTTGTCGCAGCCGTTGCGACAGGGTGGGTTCCGATCTCTGATCAGCGATCTCTGATCAGCGGACCCTTCAAATCATCCCGAAATAATGTCCCAGCCCCACCGTAAACAGGAAGCACCCATACAGCGTGTGCTCCACCGACGACACGCACTGCGACCGCGTGTTGTGGTAACGCGTCGCGAACAGCAACCCTCCCGGCAGAGTCAGCGCCGGCGCCACCCAGTTCCGGAACACAATGTGCGAGAAGCAGAACGCCAGTCCGCTCACCACGATCAGCACCGCGGCGCGCTGGTTCGGTTTCAGCCGCACCAGCGATTCGTATCGATGGAAGAGAAACACGCGATACACCAGCGTCTGCGGTACCACGGAGACGATCGGATACGTGATCAAAATCAGGGCCCACAAAATCGGATGGTGCAGCGGCAGCCGGAACAGCAGGCGCGGCGCATACGCGTGCACCAGCGCTGCGATCGCCGCCGCCCCCGCCGCAAACAGCGCCACGATTTGCGGTAACTGTTGCCGCAGCGGCCCGGAATTCCACAGCTTCCGCCGATCGAATGTTGGATCCGCCAGCAGCAGCGTCAGGCAGAACGCCCCCGCCAGCCACAGCATCTCCAGCGCGTTCAGCCCATCCGTCGCCCGCATCCACAGCGCCACCGGCCCGGCGATGTACAGCAGCGTGAACTCCAGCGCCAGATACGCTCGCGGCTGCGCAGCCGCCGCATTTCTCCGCTCCGCCGTTTTCGCCGGGGCAGGGAACTCGATCACCCGCGCCGGTCGCGCCTCGGGCAACGCCGCCGGCGCCGCGCCCGCCTGACCTGCGGAGACCAGCTCCGGACCGCGCTGCGCTCCCGCCTTCGATTCCGGATTGGGGTCCGCCCAGGACTGTGGAGCCATCGCAAAACTTCCCACCCGTGGTCCCGCTGCCTTGCCCGGGCTCCCCGGCGAACTGGCTCCTCGGAATCTATCCCGCCGCCAGCTCTTTCGCGCGCTGCGACGCGCGCATGACAGCTTTGATGAGAGTTACGCGCAACCCGCCTTCTTCCAGCTCCAGAATTCCGTCAATCGTGCACCCCGCCGGCGTTGTCACGGCATCCTTCAGCAATGCCGGATGGTACCCGGTCTCCAGCACCATCTTCGCTGCGCCAAACGTCGTCTGCGCCGCCAGCAGCGTCGCGATGTCCCTGGGCAGCCCCACCTTCACCCCCGCCTCCGCCAGCGACTCCAGAATGATGTAAATAAACGCCGGTCCGCTCGCGCTCAGCCCCGTCACCGCGTCCATGTGCTTCTCATCCACCACCACCGTGCGCCCCACGGCGGCAAACAGGCTCTCCGCCAATTCCATGTGCTCCGGCTGCACATACCGGCCCCGGCACAGCGCCGAAATCCCGGCTCCCAGCATCGACGGCGTATTCGGCATCGCGCGAATCACCGCCACCTCTTCCACTGCTGCCCGCTCAATGGCCTCCGTCCGCACTGACGCCGCAAACGAGATCAATACCTTCTCCGGCGTCAGCGCCCGCCGGATCTCCTCCAGCAGCGCCGGGACCTGGAACGGCTTCACCCCCAGCAGGATCACATCCGCCGCCTCCGTCGCCGCCACGTTGTCCGTCGAAACCTGGATCCCCCACTGCGCCGACAGCGCCGCCGCCCGCTCCGCATGCGCCACCGTCGCCAGCAGGCGCTCCGGCGACAGAATCTGCTGCTTCAGAAACGCCTGCAGCAAGATGCCGCCCATTTTGCCCGCGCCCAGAACCGCGACGCGCGCAGTGGAAAGATTGACAAGCTTGTCAGCCATGGTCCCTTCAGGATACAGGCACGCCGGGCGCGCCACCCTCGGGCGCCGCCGCTGCGACAGATGCTGCGACAGAATAGGCTCTGATCACGGTTCACAGACCACTCGATCGCGCGCACCCGCACCCTCGCGAACAGCGCCACGCAGGCGCCGCCTCAACTCACTCCCGGCCCCGTCCACCCCGCCGCCGGCAGCGGCCCAAGCAAATCTCCCAGCCTCTGATATCGCCCGCCGTAAAACACCAGCGCGTACTCACGCACCGCCGTGTTCAGCGGCCCGCCCGCCCCAACCCACACCAGCAGCGTCAGCGCTGCGGCAATCACCCCGATCACCACCTGCAACGCGATCCCCTCCGCCGGCAGCGCGCCCGTTCCATGCGCAAACGCCGCGTGAATCCCGATCTCCACCACCGCCACCGCCGCCACCGTGAAAATCATCGGCAGGATCAGAATCATGACGATCCCCACCCACGCCACCAGGGGCAGAAAGATGCGCAACAGCCCATACCCAACGAATGCCCCCGGCTCCGCGCGAAAACGCCCCCACGACGCAGTCCACGCCTCGCCCGCCGTCGCGTTGTCCAGCGCATAATGCGGCAGCAGAAAGTCCCGCAGGATCAGATCCACCGCGATCGCGGCCACGATCATCAGCACGAACCCCAGCGCCGCCGGCAAAATCAGCGCCAGCATCGGCCCCACAGCCGGATGCCCGCCGGCCTCGTGGATCACCCGGAAGATCTGCGCCGCGAACGCCAGCGCCAGCACCGCAATCACCGCGGCAAAGCAAAGCCCCACCGCCAGATTCATCCAGAAAAAGCGCGTCGCCTGGCTCCGGTACAGCCGCCATCCCGGCCCGATCTCCCGCGTGTTCGATACCAGGCAATGGAAGTACGCGAACCGCAGCCGCGTGATCAGGTAGAACAGCACCAGCGCCACCACGATGGAGATCGCCACAATCGCCGCCAGCCCCGCAAACCATGCCGGCGTGAGGTGGTTCGTCGTCCACGGCCCCGCCGTCGTCACGGTCGGAATCGTCGTGATGGTCGTCTGCCGGTGCAGCGCGTGTCCGCGCGACCACGAATGATTGAAGTTCCCGCTGAAACCCTCCGTCACCAGCGCAACCAGGCACAGCTTCAGGAACGTCCCCGCCTCAAACGGTTCGAACAGAAAACGACGCATCCGCCGCACGGCGGGAGAAATCGCATCCGGTGCCGAAAGGGCAATCATCGCAGGACCTCGAAAGGGAACTGGCGCCCATCCTACCGCAAAACCATCCCCCCGCAACCCTCTCGCCCCGCGATTTTGTCTCGTGCCCGCCCTTACTGCGCCGCCCGGACCCCGGAGCCCTGGCTCTCCATCCACGCCGCCACCTGATCCGACAGCATCCCCAGCGGCAGCGCGCCCGGCCCGATGATCTCCTCGTCAAACCGGCGCAGATCGAACCGCGCTCCCATCGTCTTCTGTGCCGCCGCCCGCATCCCCAGCATCTCCAGCTCGCCCGTTTTCGCCGCCAGCGCCGCGCCCGGCTCTGCAATCATCCGGTCCACCGCCTGCGCGATCTCCCCGTCGCTCATCCCGGTGTGCGCCCGGTAGTAATCCATCCCCTGTTGCCGCGTCCAGTGTTCCGCATGGATGCCGGTATCCACCACCAGCCCCGCCGAAGCCTGCTCGTCGTATTCCAGCCTCGCCACCTCGGCATATGGATCCTGAAAGAATCCCGCATCCTGTCCCAGCTGTTCCGCGTACAGCCCCCAGCCCTCGGTGAACGCCGGAATCCTCATCCGCCGGCGAAACGCCGGCAGCGCCTTTTGCTCCCGCGCCACATACATCTGGAACCCTTCGCCAGGCAGCGCTTCCTCGTACACCTTCGATTCCACATCCGCCAGCGACCGCTCCGCCAGCTTCGACGTATTCACGTACAGCGTCCCGCCCTGCGCGTCCGGCTCAAAGTACGCCTCGCCGCGCTCCGCCTCCATCCACGCCGGCATCGCCTTCACCCCAACCGTCATCCGCGGCGCCGCCGTAAACAGTTCCGGCAGCTTCGCGCTCATCTGCTCCAGATCCGTGCGATATGCCTGCACCAGTTGCGCCCCGCTCGTCGGGTGCAGACGCGCATCGGCCGCCATCGCCGCCCGCAGCGCCGCCGCCGTCGGATACCCCAGCTTCTTCGCCATCGTCACTTCAGCTGCGTCATCGCGGCTCACCCAGCTCTCCCCGAACTGGTGAATCTGCGCCGCCGTCAGATCCGTCGTCGTCTCTTCTTTCACCAGAAACGCGTAGTACGCGTCGCCGTTCGGCAGAGCCCACGCGCCTTCCTCCGTCCGCCCCGCCGGAATGTACACCGCCTCCAGGAACTTCGCGAATCGCCGGTACGCCGGATACACCTGCTTCGCAATCGCCGTCAGCACCTCCTGCCGCAGATTCGCCTGGTCCGCCGCCGCAATCGAGGCAGGGAACTCCCGCAGCGGCGCCGCAAACGCGCTCTCTTCCGGCTTCATCGCCAGCATCGCGTTGATCTCTGCCAGCAGCGCCTCCAGCGTCGACTTCGGAGGCACCCGCTTCGCCTCGATCCCCAGCAGGATGTCGTCGGTAATCTGCCCGAATGCCTCCGGCACTTTGTCCAGCCGGCTCGTGTACGCCTCGTAATCCTCCGCGCTCGTGAACTGCATTTCCGCGGCCAGCCGAGGCAGCTCGGCCGGCAACCCGCTCGTCGCCGTTACCGGCATCTCCCACGGCTTGAACTGCGACGCCTCCTGCGCCTGCACCAGCTCGTGGATCATCACGTCGCGGCTCACGATCTCCTCTTCCGCCATCCCCGCTGTGTCGATCTCCGCCAGCTTCGTCACAAATTCCGCGTCCTGCGCCATCCGCTCGTTGTACGCTGCCACCGAATAATCCGGCAGCGCCGCATCGAAACGCGTCTCCCCCTCCCTCGACGCTTCAAGCGGCGATTGGCGCAGCATCTCCTGCCAAATCTCATCGAAAAGGTTGTTGAGGGATTGGGTTCGCCCCGCCAGATCCGCCTGCGCCACCGCCGCCGCAGAAACCTGCGGCTTCTGCGCCCGCGCGCACATCGACCCCAGTAGAAAAACTCCCGCAAACGGCAAAAAACGAAGACGCATGAGAGGACTGAAGACAGAATACAGGCGCCGGACGCCCGTCGCGATTTACGCTACCGCCTCGCTGACCTCTTCCTGCGCCGCCACCGTAGTCGCCGCCGGCATCACCAGCGAAAAGACCGTCCCCGACCGCAGCGCCCCATGCCGCGTGCGCACCTGCATCTTCCAGCCGTTGCGCCGCAGGATCTCTCCCGTCACCCACAACCCCAGCCCGGTCCCGGTCTCGCCCTTCGTCGTCACAAATGGCTCGAAGATCGTCGGCAGCAGCGAACGCGGGATCCCGGACCCCGTATCTCCGATCGTCAGCCGCACGCGCGGCTTCCCCGGCCCTGATTCCTCTGATAGCCGCAGCCGCAGCCGTCCTCCATGCCGCATTGCGTCGATCGCGTTCCCCACAAGGTTCGCGATCACCTGCCGCAGCTCTCCGGGGCTCGCCAGCACCCTCGCTTCCGGAGCAAAAATCTCCACGTCCGCTTCCACACTCGCCGCTGCCATCCGCGAGTGATACAGAACCAGCACCGACCCCAGCACGCTCTCCACCTGCGTATCCACCGGATGACTCGGCTCCCGGTAAAAGCGCAGCGTGTGCCGCGTGATTTCCGCTACCCGCGCCAGTTCCTGGTCCGCCGACGCCAGATACCCCTTCGACTTCTCCGCATCCCCGCAGTCCCGCATCAGGTACAGCAGGTTCGTCACCGCTTCCAGCGGATTGTTGATCTCATGCGCGATGCTCGCCGCCAGCCGCCCCGTCACCGCCAGCTTCTCCGAGCGGCGCAGCGCTTCCTGCGCCCGCGAGTACTGCGCGATCTGCTCCCGGATCTGATACTGCCGCAGCCGCCCCCGCAGCGCGATCTCCAGCGTGCTCAGCAGCGTTTCCGGCCGGATCGGCCGCTCCAGCAGAAAGACATTGCCCAGGGGCTGCCGCAGCGCCCGCAGCCGCTCGCTCTGGATCGTTACCCGCCCGCCCACTGTCAGCACCACCAGCGGAAAATCCGACCACGGCGGCTGCTCGTCGATCACCGCGCGCAGCCGCGTGATCGCCGTCTCCGAAAGCGCCTCCTCTGACAGGATCGCCGCACCCGCGCCCCGCTCGATCTCCAGGCACAGCTCCTCCACCGACGCTGCTACGTGGCACGGCATTCCCCGCCGCCCCAGCAGCCCTGCAATCAGCACGCTGTCCTTCCCCGTGGGCGCCAGGACGATGGTGCGGCTGTCGTGCGACGAAGGTTTAAGCTCGGGAACCAGCGGACCCCTCCCGATGACCTGAACTGCCAATCAGCCTGGGCACTCCCGTGAGCACCCCTTCGAATTCCACCAGCGGCTGCCCCACCCGCACCTTGCCCCGTTCCATGAACAGCTCGCGGATGCTCCGCTCGTGGCTTCCGCTCCGCTTCTTCACCACCGAGATCGCCTGCCGGATTTCCCCGCACCGCTCGAAGTACCGGAACAGCAGAATCGTGTCCGCCAGGTAACTCACGTCCACCGGCGACTGCATCGCGCTGCCGATCACTCCCGCCTGGGCCAGCGTCAGGATCGTCGCGATCCCCTGCTGCCCCAGATACGACAGCAGCTCGTGCAGCTGCAGCGCCAGAAACTGCTCGTTCGGCATCGCATTCAGCAGCCCGTTCATGCTGTCGATCACCAGCACCCGCAGATCCTCATGGTCCACCAGCGCCCGCACCTGCGAGATGAATTCCCCAGGCGATAGCTCCGCGGGGTCCACCTGTTGCAGCTGCAGCATCCCGTTCTCCAGCAGCGGATCGGGATCGAACCCCAGCCCGCGCGCGCGGTCCAGCAGCGTCCCCGTCGACTCGTCGAAGTTGAAGATCATCGCCTTCTCGCCCCGCTCCGCCGCGCAATACGCATAGTGGAATGCCGTCGTCGACTTCCCGCATCCTGCCGGTCCCGTCAGCAGCGTGCTCGTCCCCGTGTCGATGCCTCCCCCCAGCAGGTCGTCCAGTTCCGCCAGACCGCTCCGCACCGGCTTCCGCTCGAATCCCGGCTTGTGCTCCGCCGCAATCAGCCGCGGAAAGATCTGCAGTCCCCCCTTCCGGATCACGTAGTCGTGGAATCCCTCCCGAAACGCCGACCCGCGCAGCTTGTGCACCATGATCCGCCGCCGGTTGATCCCGTAGTCCCGCCCCAGGCTCTGCATCGAGATCACCCCGTGCGCGATGCTCTGCAGCTGCAGGTCGTCGTTGCTGTCGCTCGTCCGGTCGTCCAGCATCAGCACCGTGATGTTCCGCCCCGACAGATGCCGCTTCAGCGCCAGAATCTGCCGCCGGTACTTCAGCGGATCGCGCGCCAGCATCCGCAGCTCCGCCAGCGAATCGAAAACCAGCCGCTGCGGCTTCACCTCGTCCACCTTTTGCAGGATCGACGCGATCGTGTCCGCCAGTTCCACCTCCGACGGATGGAATACCGTGTATTGCGCCTCCGGCTTCAGGTCGTCCTCCGGAGGAATCATCTCGTAGATCTCCAGCCCCTCCGTGCTCCACCCGTGCGATTTCGCCACCTGCCGCAGCTCGTCGGTCGATTCCGACAGCGTCACGTAAAGGACCGTGTCGCCCCCGCGCATGCCCTCCAGCAGAAACTGCAGCGCAAGCGTCGTCTTCCCGGTGCCCGGGTCGCCCTCGATCAGATAGAGGTGGCCCTGCGGAAAGCCCCCCTGCAAAATGTCGTTGAGGCCGTCAATTCCGGTTTTCAGATGATGGATTCCTGGATGGGAGTGGGAATTGGATGCCAGTGAAACTCCGGCCGCCGCTCTCTGCTCTGGGCCGGCTCCTGCGGTCTTGCGGGTCACCTGTCTCATCTCCAAATCGTGGCAGTGCTTCAGGGAAAACAATCAGAACAAATCAGCGGCTTCCCCAAAAAAGACTGCCCGATTCGATGCGAACTTCAGCCCCCCGGGTTGCAGGATCGGCATCCCGCCCGCAGCATGCGCACCCTCCGTCACCTCCTCACGCCCGCTCTCCGTTTTCTCCCCTCTCTCCCCCGTCCAGCAACCGGTACAGCGTCGACCGGCTGATGCCCAGCATCCGCGCCGCCCGCACTTTATTCCCATTGCATCCGGCCAGCACCCGCGTGATGTGCCGCAGAATCGCCCGGTCCAGATTCGGATCTTCGCTCTCCGCCCCGCCCCCCGCCCGCGGCCCCTGCGCCCGCCACTCCAGCCGCGGCAGATCCACCGGACGGATCCACTCTCCAGGACACCCCACCGCCGCCCCCGCAATCACCGTCTCCAGCTCCCGCACGTTCCCCGGCCATCCATAGCTCCCCAGCCGCTCCAGCGTCCCCGGACCAAACCCGCGCAGCGTTCGCCCCTGCGTCTGCATCCACCGCCGCAGAAACAGCGCCGCCAGCAGCGGAATGTCCTCGCGCCGCTCCCGCAGCGGCGGCAGCGCGTACCGGATCGCGGTCAAATGCGCCGCCAGATCCGCGCGGAAGCCTCCCGCCGTCGCCAGCCGCCGCAGCGGCTGGCTCGCTCCCGCCACCAGCTGCAGCGGCCCCTGCGCCGCCCCCGCCCGCATCCGCTCGTGCGCCGCTCGCTCCAGAAAATCCCGCAGCTCCCGCTGCTGCTCCGCCGACAGCTCGTCCACCCGCGCCAGCCACAGCAGCCCCTGCCGTGCCTGCGCCCAACAGCCCTGCGCGTCCTCCAGAAATTCCGCCGCCGTATACGGAGCAAAAATGCCCGCCCTGGCTGGGCTCAGCCCATGCAGCGTCTCCGCCGTCAGCTGCTTCCCCGTCCCCGCCTCCCCCTCCACCGTCGCCAGCCGGAAATGCGGCGCCGTCGCCCGCATCCGCGCAAACAGATGCTGCATCGCCAGGCTTCGCCCCGCCATCCCTCCCAGCATCCACCCTGCCGGCTCCAGCGCCTCCGGCCGCAGGATTTCCGGCCGCGGCCCCTCTGCCTCGCCCTCGGCTGTCGTCCCTGCCCAGGCCCTCGCCCCCCGTTCCCGACGCTCCGTTCCGATCTGTGCGGAATACACGGCTTTGGTCCACTCCCGTCTCCCCCCTTATCGGCAATCTCTCCCGAAAAATCACAGAGGCCCCGCCGGAATTCTCCCCCCTTCCTGTCCCCCGTGACCATCCGGTCAATCCCTGCCCCGTCCCTCCTGACCCGAACAAAATAAAGGGCAACCCTCCGCTATCCCGAATCGAAGCCGCGGCATCGTACCTCATCGTTGCCCGGCCCCGCGCGCCACCGCGCGCCACACTGCTTTTTCCCCGGCCAACGGACGGAGCGTCCTATGAAAGCTTTCCTGCGAACCAGCCTGCTCGTGCTCCCCGCTCTCCTGCTCGGGCTTCTCCCGGCTTCCTCGCCGGCTGCCCAGTTTGGTATTTCCGTCAACATCAGCACCGCGCCCCCCGTCCTGCCCGTCTATGCACAGCCCCCCTGCCCCGACGAGGGCTACCTCTGGGAGCCCGGCTACTGGGCCTGGGGTGCCGACGGCTACTACTGGGTCCCCGGCGTCTGGGTCGAGCCTCCCCAGCCCGGCCTCTTCTGGACCCCCGGCTACTGGGGCTTCGTCAACGGCAACTACATGTGGAACGAGGGCTACTGGGGCCCCGAAGTCGGCTTCTACGGCGGCATCAACTACGGCTTCGGCTACCCCGGGGAAGGCTTCTACGGCGGCATGTGGCAGGGCAACGCCTTCCGCTACAACGTCGCCGTCTGGCACGTCGGCGGCGGCTTCCGCAATACCTATCGCGCTCCCGTCGCCTGGCATTCCCCCTGGCACTCCCGCGCCAGCTTCAACGGCGGCCGTGGCATTCCCGCCCGCCCCACTCCGCAGGATGAGCGCGCCATGCACGCCCACCACTACCAGCCCACCGCCCAGCAGCTCCAGCAGCGCCAGGTGGCCGCCCGCAATCCCGAATATCAGTACAAGACCAACCACGGCAAGCCGCAGCACGCTGCCATGACCCGCGTCGGCGCCGCCCCGGCCCGCAACCAGCAGCGCCCCGCCGCCAACGCCCGCCAGCAGCGCCCGCAAACGCGTCCCGCCCGCCAGGCGCACCCGCAATCCCGCCCCGCTGCTCGTCCGGAATCGCGCACGCAGAGCCATCCCGCGGCGAGAACCGAAACCCGCACCCAAACGCGTCCCGAAACCCGCACCGCTGCCCGCCCCGAAACCCGCACCGCTGCGCGTCCTGAAACCCGCACCCAAACCCGTCCCCAGTCGCGGCCCGAGTCGCGTCCCCAGTCCCGGGCCCAGGCGAGAACTGAAAGCCGTCCCGCCGCTCGCCCCGAAGCAAGGCCGGCCAGCCGTCCTGCCGCCCGCCCGCAGAGCCGGCACGCCGCTCGCCCTGCGTCCCATCCGGAATCGCATCCGGCCCCCGAAAAGCCGCATGCGGAAGTCTGACGTCGGGCCCCCCAACCCCCACCCAGCAGAAAGGGCAGGCCGGATGGCCTGCCCTCTTCTTTGCTCCCCGCTTCCGCGCCCTCAGGCCCGCCCGCGCGACGATGGCTGATCCGAGAAGATCTTCCCGTCGCGGATATGAACCACCCGGTGCGCGTGCTCGGCGATATCCGCCTCGTGCGTCACCAGCACGATCGT
>JASHNS010000080.1 GCA_030041515.1 Acidobacteriaceae bacterium
AAAGGAACGCTGAGTTGCGCGGCGGAGCGCCGTGCACAAGCCGTTTCCTCGCGCTTTCATTCAGAAAGATTGACATCCCTGCTGCGTGGGTGACATTCTCATAGGTTTTGTTGGGGTGTATTGATGAATCCTCCTGCGGCTGCCGCCAGCATTGCCCCCGAAGTCCTTTCTGTCGCTCAACCCTACCTGATTCAGCAGGACTGGCACGCCTACACACCCGAACAGCACGCGATCTGGGCCGAACTGGTGCGGCGCAGAATGCCACAGCTCCGCGAGCACGCGGCCCAGGAATATCTCGACGGTTTTGAGCAGATTGGCCTCCGCGAAGATTCGATTCCGGACCTTAGCCAGGTCAATCGACGCCTTTCTCCGCGCACCCGCTGGAACGCCACGCCGGTCAGCGGATTTCTTCCCCCGGACGCATTTTTCGAGATGCTCGCGGCGCGCCAGTTTCCCACCACCACCTACATCCGCGGCCGCGAGTCGATGGAATACACGCCCGAGCCGGATATCTTCCACGACGTCTTCGGCCACGTCCCCATGCACGCGCACCCCGTGTTTGCCGATTTCCTGCAGCACTATGGCCGCGTCTGCGCCGGGCTGATGGGCGACAAGGACAAGCTTGAGAAAATGGGCCGGCTCTTCTGGTTCACCGTTGAGTTTGGCGTGATCCGGCAAAAGGGAGAGGTAAAGCTCTACGGCAGCGGGCTGATCTCGTCGCACGGCGAGGGAACGCACGTGATCGAGGGCCGTCCGAAGATTCTGGACTTCGATCTGGACCTGGTCCTGGAGCAGAAGTTCCTGGTTTCCGAGGAACAGAAGGTCCTGTACGCCGTGGAGTCTTTCGACCAGATTTACGAAGCCGCCCAGGAAGCCGAGAAACGGCTGAGCTAACTCATTGACCTTCCAGCTCTGAGGGCGTCGGAAAGCCGGGGAAGGTTTCGCGACTCAGAGAAGTAACCGAATTCCGCACAGAATTTGCATTCCATTGATCTGCGCGGATGCACAATACAAAGATTGACCCATGCTGGGCGGGCTGGCTTTCGGCTCGCGGGAGGGCAACATTGCCGCGGATCCATTTTCACTTGCAGCTCGCGGAGTTGAAGGACAAATTGCTGGCCATGGCGGCGCTGTCGCAGCAGGCTGTCGAGTCAGCCGTGGACGCGTGGCTGCAGCGCGATCCCGGGCTCTGCCAGTACGTGCGCGACAATGAGACGGCAATCAACTCCGCGCAGCGCGAAGTCGATGAGATGGCCTACGAACTGCTCGCCAAGGAACAGCCCATGGCCATCGACCTGCGCTTCATCCTCGCCGTCATCAAGATCAATGCCGACCTGGAGCGCATCGGCGACATCGCGGTCAGCATTGCCGTGCGAACGCTCGACCTCCTCGATCAGGATCCCATCGACCTGCCTGTGGACCTGGCCGGCATGGGTGATTTCGCCGGTCGCATGATCCGCACCGCTATCCAGTCCCTGCTGGACGGCGATGCGCTCGTAGCCGAATCCGTGCTCGATATGGACGACGAGATCGACCGCATGAATCGCGTAGCCATCAACGATCTGACCCGCCGCATTCAGGATCATCCGGAGTGCGCCGATCAGGCCCTCCCTGCCATCCTCATCTCCCGCAACCTCGAGCGCATCGCCGACCATGCCACCAACATCGCGACCGATGTCATCTTCTGGGTGCGCGGCGCCGATGTCCGCCACCAGCTCAGCCTCGCGGTCGATTGAGCAAGGCGGCGCGCGATCCGCCCCCCGATCCCCACTTTTGAGCCTGTCATTCTGAGCGAACAGGGCCCCGAACGCAGTTCTGTTTCGGAGTAGTGAGAGAAGTATCTGCGGTTGTAGTACTTGCCTGAGCCGGCCCCGCATCCGCCCGGTTTAGGACGATGTGCGAACGCAGGAACTGTCACCTCGCCCGTTCCAGCACCCACCGCGCCGCCTCCGCAATCTCCGCGTCGGTCACATCTTCCACCACAACAGCATCTCCAATCCCTCGCGGCAGAACGAAGCGCCGCGTGCCTGCGCGATTCTTCTTGTCTCGCCCCGCGGCACCCAGCAGATGCTCCACGCTCGTGCGAAACGGCGGCAGCGGCCCATACGCAAGGATGGTCTGTTCCATGCGCGCACCCTGCCCATCGGCAATCGTTCCTCGCTCGAGCCCTATGCGCAGCGCTGCCAGCATGCCCCAGGCGATCGCCTCTCCGTGCAGCAGCCTGCGATAGTGGGTCACTGCTTCAATGGCATGGCCGATCGTGTGCCCGAAGTTCAGAATCATTCTCAGCCCTGACTCCCGCTCGTCGATGCCCACCACTTCCGCTTTCATCCGAATCGACGCGCTGATCACTCGCCTCAGGGCATCCGGATCGCGCGCGAGAATCTTCGCCGCATTCCTTTCCATAAACCGGAACAAGTCCGCGTCGCGGATGATCCCCGCCTTTACGCTCTCGAATAAACCGGCGCGCAGCTCGCGCTCCGGAAGAGTTTGCAGCACGGAGAGGTCCGCGAAGACCGCGGCCGGATGGTGGAAACTGCCGATCAGATTTTTTCCGGCAACCAGGTTCACCCCGGTCTTTCCGCCAACGGACGAGTCCACCTGCGCCAGCAGCGTGGTGGGAACCTGCACGTACTCGATGCCACGCATGTAAATCGCGGCCAGAAATCCCCCCAAATCGCCGACGATCCCGCCGCCGAATGCAACCAGCAGGGAAGAGCGATCCGCGCCGGCGGCGGCCAGCTCTCCCGCCAGCCGCTCCACCTGTTCCATGCGCTTGAAACGTTCTCCGGCAGGCAAAAAGAGTATGGTGGGCTGCGCGCTGGCAGGAAAGGCAGCGAGAAAACGCCTGCCCCACAACGCCCAGATCTCCGGTGACGTGAGCACAAGGATTCGTCTGCCCGATTTCATCGCGATGCGCCGTGTCAGCAGCGAAAACAAATCTCGCCCAACATAAACGCGATAATCCGCCGAGGTGGTTTTCACCTGAATCTGCGTGATCTTCAAGGTGAATCCAGAGTAAAACATCTCTCCGGCGGCGATCGGCGCATCTTTCCCCTGCGCTATATTCGGAAGTAGATGGCTCCCGGCAATGCCGTACTCATTCACTTTTCCGGACACGACCACCCCGGCCTCACCGCGGAATTGACCAGCATCCTTGCGCGGCACGGAATCGGCATTCTCGATATTGGCCAGGCCGTCGTGCATGAGACGCTTTCGCTGGGTATGCTCATCGAAGCTCCTTCCGAAGACCGGTTGGCGGCTCTCGAAGCCGAGCTCCTGGAGCGCGCACGCGAGCTGAATCTCCACGCACATTTCACCGGTGTTCCGTCCGGTTCGTTGCAGCCGTGGCCGCGTGAAGGGCGCCGGCAGCACTTCATCATCACGGTGCTGGGCCGGTCGATCACCGCTGACCACCTGGCGCGAGTCACCTCCATCCTGGCGGCCTGTCAGATGAATGTCGATCGCATCGACCGCCTTTCCGATCAACTTGCCCCCGGCGATCCCGCGGCAGCAGCCTGTGTGGAGCTGGCAGTCAGCGGCGAAGCCCTGCGCGAGCCTGCCATGCGCGCCGACTTTCTCGCCGCCGCTCAGGAGCTTTCCATCGACATCGCCTTCCAGCGCGAGAGCATCTTCCGCCGTAACCGCCGGCTCTTTGCCTTCGACATGGATTCCACCCTGATTCAGGCGGAGGTGATCGACGAGCTGGCAAAAATGGCAGGCGTCGGCGATCAGGTCTCCCGCATTACCGAAGCTGCCATGCGCGGCGAGCTGAATTTCGACGAAAGCTTCACGCGCCGCGTCGCCCTCCTGCGCGGCCTCCCTGCCGAACGCGTGTACACCCTGCTGCACACCGTTCCCCTCGCCGACGGCGCGGAACGCCTCATCCGCACGCTCCGGCTCCTCGGCTACAAAACCGCCATTCTCTCCGGCGGCTTCACGTTTTTTGCAAGTCACCTGCAGCAAACCCTCGGCATCGATTACGTGCACGCCAACGAGTTGGAAATCGCCGACGGCGTAGTGACCGGCCGCGTTCTGCCGCCCATCTTCAATGGACAGCGCAAAGCCGCCATGCTCGAGGAGCTTGTGCGCGGCGAGGGGATCTCGCTCGAGCAGGTCGTCGCCGTCGGCGACGGCGCCAACGATATTCCTATGCTCAGGATGGCCGGCATGGGCATTGCCTACCGTGCCAAACCCCTGGTGCGCGACAGCGCTCCCCATTCCATCTCGCGCCTCGGGCTCGACGGCCTGCTGTACCTCATCGGCGTGCGCGATTGCGATCTGCCGCCGCGAAGCCTCTCCTCTGAAGCGTGACGCGCGATGCGCTTCGTCTATCCTCTAATGCAATGGCGGATCGCGTATTGAATTCCCCGAGAGCTGCTGCTGCTTTGCGAGTACCATTCCCCGAACTCACCGAGCGGCTGACGCGCGCGCTGCACAACCTCGGTTTTGAGCACGAAAACGCGGCGCTCTGCGCCCGCCTCTTTGCCGAGACCACGCGCGACGGAGTTTATTCGCACGGCATCCGGCGCTTCCCCCGTTTCGCGGCCATGGTGCGCAGTGGCCTGATTCAGCCCAACGCGGTTCCTCTGCGAACCGCCTCCTGCGGAGCGCTGGAGCGATGGGATGGCCGGAGCGGCCCCGGCAACACCAACGCCTGGCGCAGCATGGAACGGGCAATCGAATTGGCGCGCACCTCCGGCATCGGCTGCGTGGCTCTCGCGAATACAAACCACTGGATGCGCGGCGGCACCTGCGGCTGGCAGGCCGCAGACGCCGGCTTCATTGGCATCTGCTGGACCAACACCATGCCCAACCTGCCTCCATGGGGAGGAACCACGCCCACCATCGGCAACAACCCGCTGGTGCTGGCCGTGCCCCGTCCCACCGGTCCCATTGTTCTCGATATCGCCATGTCGCAGTTTTCGTACGGCGCGCTGGAATCGTACCGCGATCGCGGAGAATCGCTCCCCGTCCCAGGCGGTTTCGACAGGGCTGGTGAACTCACGCGCGATCCTGGCGCGATTGAGGCCACCCAGCGCCCGTTGCCCATCGGCTTCTGGAAAGGCTCCGGCCTGGCCTTCATTCTCGATCTGATCGGCGCGGCCCTCTCCGGCGGTCGGGCGACATGCGAGATCCCTTCGGACCCCCTGCGCGAAACTGGCCTCACCCAGGTTTTCATCGCCATCGGTGGCGCCGGAACCTTCGGCCGCAGCCCCGACGACATCGCCAATGCAGCCATTCAGTTCCTGCAATCCTCGCAACCGGCAGGGAAGGGCACGCGCATCCGCTATCCCGGCGAGCAAACCCTCCGCATCCGCGCCGAGAACATGGAGCACGGCATTCCGGTCGACCGCTCCATCTGGGAAGGAATCGACGCGGCCCGATGAGGACGTTCCGGAAGGCCTTGTATCAGGGCACGACTTGAGTCGTGCCGGCAAGTCGCCCATCAGGAACTGGGCTTCAGCCCCTGCTCAGAACCCCATGATGTTGTAGCCGCTGTCCACGTAAATCGTCTCGCCCGTCACGCCGCTGGCCAAATCCGACGCCAGATACACAGCCGTCTTGCCCACCTCATCCTGCTCCGTATTCCGGTGCAGCGGCGACCGGTCGGCATGATACTTCAGCATGTCGCCCAATGCGCCGATGCCACGAGCCGCCAGCGTCTTGATCGGCCCAGCCGAAATCGCGTTTACGCGGATGTTCTGCTTGCCCAGGTCCGCCGCCAGATACCGCACCGTCGCCTCCAGCGCCGCCTTCGCCACGCCCATCACCTTGTAGTGCGGCACCACCTTTTCCGCGCCGAAATACGTCAGCGTGATGATCGATCCGCCCTCCGTCATCAACGGAGCAGCCCCGCGGCTGAGCGCGATCAGCGAGTACACGCTTACCTCATGCGCAATGCGAAACCCCTCCCGCGTGGTCAGCAGAAAATCGTTCTTCAGATCCTCCGGGGGCGCATACGCGATCGAGTGCACCAGCACGTCCAGCTTTCCGTAGCGCTCCTTCATCCCCGCAAAAACCTGTTCGATCTCCGCGTCGTTCGACACGTCGCACTGGAACGGCTCCGCGCCCGGCAGCTCCTCGATCAGCCCCAGCGCCTCGGCCTTCAGCCGCTCGTTCTGGTATCCGATGGCCAGCTTCGCGCCCGCCTCGTGCAGCTTCTTCGCAATGCCCCAGGCGATGCTGCGCTTGTTCGCCACTCCAAAAACAGCCGCCACGCGGCCTTCCAGATTTAGCATGGGTCGTTCCACTCCGCAGAGAAATCGCGCTGCCGGTGCAGTCACGCAGCTAGGTCATTGTAAATGTCTGGAGATTGAGTGGTGACGCGCGTCATCCGCATGCGCATCGCTTCGCCGAAGCATCCTGCCGGGGCGGCACAGGATCGCCTTGCGCCGGTCGATAATACCGCTGCTCCGGATGCGCGCACCCGAGGCACAGCGTCGCGCCCTCGCGCTCCACGAATCGGTCGTAGTTGATCCCTTCCCCGCACGCCGCACACACGATGCGATCGCCCTTGTAGCCGGGCATCTCTTTCGGACCCAAATCGACCTCGACCCATTGCTCGCCGAACAGCTCCGCATCGTCCATCTCGCGATACGCCTTCATCTGCTGCGCATTCTTGTTTGCGACTTCCGGATACAGCTCCCTGGCTCGCTGCTTCGAGCTTTCCAGCGCCACGATGCGAATCGCGCGGCCTGTTTCCAGGTCGGCGAAGGTCGCGGCCATCTTGCCCCAGTCGCGGAACTTCAGCGCTCGCTTGCCCAGCCGGCACCCGGTCACCACGCCGATGGCATCCGTGGCGCAGCGGTCGATCTCAATGAAAGTCACCAGGCGCTTACGGTCGCGCCCGCGCGGCTCTTCGATGCCCAGCCGCCGGCATCCGAGCAGAGCCATGCGCACCCCCAGCACCTGTCCCGCGCACAAATGCCCGTGCGCCGCCTCCGCCAGCCGCAGCAGTTCGTCCAGCGATTCCATGCATTCATGCTATGCCATGAGAGCAGCTGGCCAGTGTTCCGCCGGCCGGATCTCAACTGACCCGACTTTAGCGAACCGCTTTTCAGCTACCCGGCTCATAGCTATCCGGACTTTAGCTATCCGGACCTTAGCTACCCGGACCTTAGCTACCCGGACCTTCCCTGACCGTCTCCCCGCTGCCTCTCACTGGCTCTCGCTGTCCTCTTCCACCAGCACCGCCGAAGCCCCCGTCAGCGTGAAGCTCACCGGAGCCGCCGCTCCCGTCGGCTCGAAGCTCACCTGCAACGGCTCGCGCTGCCACATCGGCGCGGCGCAGGCAGGACTCACGGGTGCTGCTTCATTCCACGCGCCCAGCTTTTTCCTCAGCAGAGGCTTTCGCGCCGCGATCTGCGCGACCACGGCCAGCAACTGCTTGTGCGTTGCGCTCAGCCCGCAATACGCGGCATAGTCCCGGAACCAAACCACCTACGATACGCCAGGATCGAACTCCGGCAGATGCAGTGCCGTCACTTTGCCGGTACTGCGATCCACCAGCAGCCACGGCCCACGCTGCCACACCCAGTGCTGCGTTTTGTCAGAGGGCAGGGAATCGTTCAACTGGACCGCGCGGCGCACCGTGAAGCTGCGCTCCGTCACGGGATGCGACTCCCCCGTCGTCCATTCCTTCACTTTGCCGTCCACCACCAGCGGGCGAACATCCAGATGCGTCTCGTCCTTCAGCGCGCCTGCCGGATCGCCCTCTATGGAGTACGGCTCGTGCCGCACCGTTCCCAGAGCAACAGAATGCGGCTTCTCTGCGGCGAGCATCGCCGCCGGCCAGAGAGCCAGCAGGGCACAGGCCCACACGGATCCTGGGATCTTCATAGCCCCAGGCTATGCATAAACTGAAAGTCAGGGAAGGGTACAGAAGTAACCAGATTGCGCGGGGTCCGGCGCAGATAAGTTACTGGCGTGCGACCCCATCCAGCGTCGCGTTCATGGAGTGGGGTTGCGCCGTCTCCGCGACCGTTCGCGTGTTCACGTATTGCCACATAAACGACCCGAAGCTGGCCAGGATCAGCAGCAGCATCCCGACTCCGCTCCAGCGCCGCCACCAGTCGGATCGATGATGTCTTGTCCGCGAACGTCCCACGTTTTGAACGAATTGCGTCCAGCCGGCGTCATCCACGCTCATCCCGTGTTCACGGCTTGCCGCCACAAATCGCTCCACCCATGTGACCTCGTCCAGCCCCACGGTTCGCGCATAGCCCCGCATGATCCCTTTGCTCAGGATCCCGCCCGGGAGGATCTCGAAGTGCTCCTCCTCCAGCGCAGACAGATAGCGCGTGACCACCTTTGTCTTTTCGCTGATCGTCTGCAGCGCCACGCCTCGTGAGACGCGTTCTCTGCGTAACTCTTCGCCGAATTGACCCATTGGGAGGATTCCCTTCCGGCAGGACTCGCAGTTTCTTCAAACCATAGAGCTCTCAAAGTCTCTGGTCAAAGGAAACGGCAATTAAATGCGCGTTTTCCACAATGAACAAATAGTACAAAGGTAACGAAATCTGGGAATCCCTCCGAAGGGTTATTAGCTCACTCAGCAATAGCCCCGCGGACCCCTTTCCCCCGGGTTGCTATTCTGGATTCTTCAGGCTGCTGCGCTCTCGTTCTCAGCAATGCCTCTGGAAAGGATCCAGGCTCTCCGCCTCCGCGCATGAACAAGCTTGTTGTCGGCAACGTCCTCTACCGCCCCGTCCGCACTGCCATCAGCATCTTCGCTGTTGCCATTGAAGTCATCATGATCCTCTCCGTGGTGGCCATCATGGTCGGCATCGTGCAGGGGGCGGCCACCGAAACCAGCGGCATTGGCGCGGATATCATCGTTCAGCCCCCCAACGCCAGCTTCATCAGTTCGGTGGGCGGCGCGCCCGTCCCTGCCAAAGTGGCAGACGTGCTGGCCAAATTACCGCACGTCGCCGCCGCCTCGCCCGTCGCTGTGGATCTGAACCTGAGCGGCGCTGTCCAGTCGCTCGACGGCATCGACTTTTCCAGCTACAACGCCCTGCGCCCGTTTGTCTTCCTTGCCGGCGGCCCGTTCACTGGTCCCGACAGCATTATCGTCGACGACCTCTACGCCCGCTCACATCACGTCACCGTGGGCAGCCCCATCAGGCTGATGAACCATGAATTCCACGTCTCCGGCATCGTGGAGCATGGCAAGGGGGCTCGCGTCTTTTTGCCGCTGCAGACGCTCAGCACCCTCATGGGCACTCCCGGCAATGCTTCTCTCTTCTACATCCGCAGCGACAACAACAAGTACGAGCAGAACATCATCGACGAAATCCACAGCACTCCCGGCCTCGCCTCGTACAAAGTGCAAACCCTGGCGGAGTGGATGTCCATGATGACTCCCGAACACCTGCCCGGCTTCAACATCGCACTCAACACTGTCATCGTCATCGCCGTCATCGTCGGCTTCCTGGTCATCTTCCAGTCCATGTATACGGCCGTGATGGAGCGCACCCGCGAGATCGGCATTCTCAAATCCCTGGGCGGCTCAAAGCTCTACATCGTGAACCTTGTGGTCCGTGAAGCGGCTCTGCTTGCCCTTGTCGGCATTGGCCTCGGCCTTGCTCTGTCGCAGTTGCTCAAGGTCCTCCTCGCGGCAAAATTCCCGACCCTGCCTTACATGCTCACAACCCACTGGCGCCTGGAGGCCTCTGGAATCGCGCTCGCCGGAGCCATCCTTGGCGCCCTCTATCCCGCCTGGGCCGCCGCGCGCAAAGATCCCATCGACGCCCTCGCGTACGAGTAGCCCGCTTCGAGCCGGCTCACTCCCTGTACGCTGTACGCTGAACGCTGTACGCTGTCCTGTGCGCACCATCATCGAGCCCTTCCGCATCAGGAGCATCGAACCTATCCGCTGGACCACCCGCGTTCAGCGCGAAGAGCTCCTCCGCGCCGCCCACTACAACATGTTTCTGCTCCCCGCCGACGATGTCCTCATCGATCTCCTCACCGACTCCGGCACCGGCGCCATGTCCACGCATCAGTGGGCCGCCATGATGGAAGGCGACGAGAGCTACGCCGGCAGCCGCAGCTTCACTCGCTTTCGCAACTCCATTCAGGACATCTTCGGCTATCGCCACGTCATCCCCACCCACCAGGGCCGCGCCGCCGAGCGCATCCTCTTCGGCGTTTCCTGCGGGAAGGGAAGCGTCGTCCCCAACAACACCCACTTC
>JASHNS010000081.1 GCA_030041515.1 Acidobacteriaceae bacterium
CCTTCACGATCTCGTCCCCCATCCCAATCTCTCCCTCTTCGATGACTCGGAGATAGAAGCCCGGTCTCCGATGCGCGACCAGCAGCGCCGGCATTGCTGCATTGTTCATCCAGATGCCGACTCGATAGCAGGTGACGCGCGGCTGAGTCACTTCAAAGAGGGCGCTGCCGATCCGGTAGCGATCTCCTATGCAAACCTCGTCATCCGCCAGGCCATCGACCGTCAGGTTCTCGCCAAACTGACCGTGTTCAAAATCGTCCCTTTGGAGAACTGCCTGCCAATAGCGATAGGAGCCGAGCTGGTATACCATCACCGCGCGGTGCTCTCCGCCGTGTCCTGCAAGATCGCCCTGGCCGTCGCCGTCGAGATTCAGTCGCCGCGCCATCAACCTGCCGGCGACAGGCCGCTTCCAGACGGCAGTGTGGACGGTCCTGCCCTGCCATACAATGTCGCGTGGGAGACCCACGTTCACAGAGACAACTGAAGGCACAAGGCTCCTGGTATTCCGGTGGACTTTTCAGCCGTCCACCCTCGGTCTCCGCACCGCGACATGGCCTTACGCTTCTTCATGCCGCGGAGTGCGCTTCGGCAAAGTATTGCGGTGCCTCGCGGCGATCGAACATGCCATAATCGCGGACGACCCGGATGTTCCGCAGGCGTACTCCTTTGGGCAAGGTCATTCCTCGTCTAAAGGCCTCAGCCTTCGCGAGGTCGTCCCACTTCACCAGCGCAATCACGTCGCCCGGGGCCGCCACAGCGTCGAACACGTCCCAGGAGACAACCCTGGACGCGCCAGGATCAAATCCGAGGACCTTCATGACTGCGTCAGTACCGGCCCGCTTTACCCATTCCGCATCTCGCTTCACGTTGAGCAGCGTGATTGCCTTGCCGTCTGCGGTCTCAGTTACGTCGAGGCGCTGCTGCAGCAGCGATTGTCCAGCCGGCAAGTGCGTATCCGCAACGAACTCGCCGATGTGCATCTGGTAGTCGGCGAAAACCCGATCGCGCGCAGCCTGCATCACCTTGTGGTGGTGCGCCTCGATGCTCCAGCGGACCAGGGACTTCTCGTCGCGCCAGCTTGATAACGAGAGAAGCCATCCCGGGCGCGTCAGGCTGGCGTAACGGTCGTTGTCGACAAAACCATCTATCTTTTCAAGTTCGGGCCGCAGCATCCTCGCCATTCCGAAATAGTTCTCGAACTGGTCAGACTTCGGGTTGACTTCGAGCATTCCGCAAAACATGACAGATTCCCTGCTTTCAAAAGCCGTTGCTCGCAGGATCGCGGCCACGCAACCTCAGAGTAGAAATCATCTCTGCGGCTTGTGTCGCACGGCAAACCGCGAATACTCATGCGGCCAATTGATTATTGGCTTCCTCTGGCGTGACTTCCTTCAGTTCGCCTGTCGACAA
Organism: Acidobacteriaceae bacterium; assembly: GCA_030041515.1. Lineage (GTDB taxonomy): Bacteria > Acidobacteriota > Terriglobia > Terriglobales > Acidobacteriaceae > Palsa-343. Next base: position 1,411 of record JASHNS010000081.1, read on the forward strand.
ATCGAAGACAAACCCACGAATCACCACGTTCGAAGGAATCCAGGGGTGAGACCTGAGCTTTAGCACCTGCTTTTGCGTTTGCCCATTCACGTCCGAATAGCAGTGGAATTTGTCTGGAGCCACCGCGCAGACGCCGGTCTCTTTGTGGAGGTGCTTTTCGAAGTCCTCTTCCGAAAACAACTCCATTCCGCAGCCGCTGTGGCCGACGATCATGATCTCCCGCACGCCGAGGACGTGAATCGAAAACATCAGCGATCGCACAACATCTTCTGTTGCCGCGGTTCCAACGTTCCGAATCACGTCCGCATCAGCGGGCTTGATGTCCAGCCATTGGAGCAGCTCGTTCAGACGGGGGTCCATACACGTAAGGATCGCGATTTTCGGAGACGGTTTGCTGGTCAGCCAGGCCGCACTTTGCCAGGGCCTCTTTCGGTTTACTGCAATCGCGCGGTCTATCAGGCTCATATGATTCTCCCAATTTGTGTTGCACAGCCGCGATTTCGGCTTAGAGCAACGCGTGCTGTCATGGTGTTTATGCTGATGCAGCCAGCTTCGACCGGATTCGCGGTTTCAAAGCTCAAAGGCCGGTCCGCCGCGAGGCCACCGCTGCGTTACAACCTCTGTCCGCGTGAAAAAGCGGATGCTGTCTTCGCCATATTGGTTCAGGTCGCTGAACGCGGAGTCCTTCCAGCCTCCATGGCTGTAGTAGCCGACCGGCGTTGGCATCGGAAAGTTGACCCCCACCACACCCACCGCAGCCTCAGCAATGAAACGCTGAGCCGCACCCCCGCTGCGCGTGAAGACGGTAACTGCGTTGCCCTGATTATGGACCGTCGGATAACTCAGGGCTTCGTCGAAGGTTTCCGCGCGAACGATCTGCAGCACAGGGCCGAAGATCTCTTCCTGGTAGCTCCTCATTCTCGGTGCGGCGTAATCGATCAGGGTCGGCCACAAACTCCACCACGTCCAGGCCACGCTGCAACTCCCCCATGGAGTCGCCCAGGAGTTTGCCGTGTTCAGAGGACATCAGATGGACGAGTTCCTTTTTGTGCTCTTCGATTAGGGCCTTAAATCTGAACATCATCCGAGCCCGATGCTGGAGGTCGGTGCTCGCCCACGCGGGTCGCGCTGCCCTGGCGGCCGCGACCGCTTCCGCCAGGATTGCGGCCTTGCCCCGCTCCAGGCGAGCCTGCACCTGCCCGGTGTTCGGATCGTATACCGGACCCGTGACGGAGCCAGTGCACGAGACGCTTTGGCCATTGATGAAATGACTGATCGTGCGCATCTTTGCTCCGCTAAGCACTGCTCTGGATCGCTCATGCGATCAGCGCAGCGAGGGCGATAACGTGATTAGGCCAGACGAGCGGAACTGCAACAAGTGAACGAAAGTATTGATCAATACCTTCGTCTGGTCGAACCCTCTATAGAAATGCCAGCACTGTGCGGGACAAAACGACAGTCCCGATGAAGAGCGATCATTTTCGGTGGGGGCACCGGGGTGGCGCGACGGTATCGAATCCCGAGCCGGGTGGACCATTGCCTGAATGTTTCGACGCTGCTGCAGATGCCCAATACCAAAGTACAATAGCCACTCTTCAGAATGCAGGGATACTCTTATCGCTCGCTGGCCACTGTGAAAACAATCCTGCCATTGTGAGGACGAAGCCCGTAGCGCGCCGCTGTTATTTGGGTGCTTTTTCGGCGTAAAGCGTTTTGCGCGGAGGTGCGAAGTTGAGTGATGCTGGCGCGTTGATCGTTGACCACTCGATCGGAGAATCCATCGAGCAAAGCTCTGCCCCCTGTCTGCCCCCCCTGAGGCAATTCTGTGCAGCGATCAGCAATACAAGAAGGGGTGATCGTCGGCGAGGTAGTTACCGAAACGTCGGCCAGGGTTCAGCTTTCCGAAGAGCGCTCGAGTGATGGTCTCCTTTGAAGCGATTCCCACTTCTGCTGTTCCTCGGCGGATGGCCTAAGGTAGTCTTCCGGTTGCCAGGCTGAGATGACCAGCCGAAATTCCTTGCGTTCATCGAATAGTCCGGAGGTGTCCATGACCCCGATCCAGACTGGGGAGGCAAATCTCCTGATCTCGATCTGCACCAAAATGTCAGCGTTTGGATCGAACGCTTGGAGCTTTTCAATCAGATCGATCACTTTCATCGTTGACCTCTACCTCTGATACCTCTGAACCGCTACGATAACCGTTTGTATGGGCAAATTTCGCGAGGTGTGATACGTCGATGCACCGAGCCCACTATCCGATGTGAACTGCGAGGTCGGAATTGCGGAACGAATATGATGCCGGCTTGAAAGGACCGGAACGGCATTCCTGCCTGGATCGAAGCAGCGGGCTTTGGGGGCAACTTTGGGGGCAACTCAGCGTGCGCTACGCTCTGAACACCGCATATCTACTGGACTCTGGACGTGTGTGTGGTGGCGTCCCTGGCCGCCATTCACTCACGAGAAATTGGCTGGAGGAGCGTTCCTTCCACGATCTGTGCCCGCTCAGGATTTTGCCCGCGGCCTTCCTCCGATCCGCAAGCCCGCCAGGGCGAGTTCCTCTGGCCGCGAAACCCTTCAGGTTCGATCCCGTCCATGTTCACCAATCAGGCATTCGTTGTTGGAGCGGTCTTTCGACTTGCTGCGTACGTGTGGCGCAGAGCAGGGTGAAGCAGGAGGATATCAGGGTACAGTCTCCGGTGGTCTCTGGATATTCAGTCGCGATCGCGCGGCCACGTTGGCGGTTTTGACCTGAAAGTGCTGCACGGCGGCGGCCAGCGCGAGCGCCATGGATGAGGCTGAGAATTCTGACGGGCGTGACCCCGGAAGAGATGGTATTGAATGGTTTTATCATGCAGGTAGCATTCTTAACAACTTATCGATGAAGTAACAACGACGGTATGAAATCCTTGCGGTTGACGGTGTTGCTTTGTATACGATGAAGTGCTTCACAAGCGAGTACGATGCCATCCAAACATTGTTATCTGACAGGTAATATTGGGGATATTTTCGACAAGAGAAAAGTCTTGACAGTGCCGGGATCCGGAGCGTACTTTCAGTCCACACTGAAACGATTCAATCGGACAGGCACGACGCGTTCTCCAGCGCGTGTTCGGTTGTCCTGACAGCAGATTGACAAGCTGATTGCCGCGGGAGCTTCTGTGCCTCGCAGTGCAACAGAGCAGAGGGGCATTTTGTCTTTTTTGCGCTCGGATGGGCGCGATACGGTCGCAATGGACCTGCTGCCCGGCCTACGCCCGATTCACTCGGCATCGGGGCGCGGATTCCGGGACGCGGGTCCTGGAACTGCTGCTTTGGTCGAGCCATGATGGCGAAGGGATCAACTTCCAGACCTGACTCGACTGAGGAAATCGAAGGGAACCCAGAACATTGAAGAGTGCAGCCGGTCAGCATGCTCAAGGCCGCTCAATCCAGTTGTTTCGCACGCTTCTGGGGTTGGGAGTCATCCTGTCCCTCGGCGCCTTGGAGTCAGGGGCGACCGATCAGGGGCCGAACTCGTCGTTCCCACTGTGTCAGGCGGCAACCTGCCGCCTCGGCTCTATGCCTGCGCGGCATTCGAGCAGGATAGACGGCGCAGGCGCGGGCCGCACTGTCCGCCTGGTTTCCGTCCCGAAGACCCGCAGTCCCCAGGCGCAACAATCGATTCGTTCTAAGGTCGGCAATCCCCAGCCAACGCAAGAGTTCGAGTTGGAACGGGGCCGGGCGCATATTCGCGCGGCCGGGATCACTCTCGCGCGAGAGGACGGGCTGCATTCTCCGGCGACTGTGACGATGTCCGGAACCGGCAGGGTGGCGATGCGCGTGGGATCGACGCTGCAGAGGTCGCGCGAGGCAAGTTTTTCAACCACCACCTGCATGGATGACGTCATGCGAATGGCAACCTTTGAGGTTTAAGAGACAAGGAGAGACGCAATGAGAACCAACCGGGCTGCGTGGTACACCCGATCAACGCAACTGTTTCGCGCCCTTATGGGCGTGGGAATCCTTCTGTTCTTCGGCGGCTTTGCCTTTGGGCAGGCCGACCAGGGAACGATCACCGGCGTCGTGACTGATACGACGGGTGCGGCCATTCCCAACGCACAACTGACCCTGACGAATATCGGAACGAATCTCGCCTTGCAGGGCAAAACCAACAGTGACGGCATCTTCGTTTTTTCGCCCGTGAAGATCGGCGAGTACACGTTGACGGCGACCGCGCCTGGATTTGCAACGGTCGTTCAGGAACATCTGCATCTGAATATCGCGCAGCGCCTGAATGTTCCGATGAAGCTGAAGCCAGGCAGCGTGACCCAAACGGTTCGCGTAACCGGCGCTCCTCCGGTCCTGCAGACGCAGGATGCGGCTTTGGGGCAGACTGTGTCCACCCAGACGATCGATAACACGCCGCTGAATGGAAGGAACTGGGTATTCATTGCGCAGTTGAGCGCGGGTACCGCTCCCGGCAACGGTTCACGCGGGACGGGAACGGGGGATTTCAGCGCCAACGGCCAGCGCGAAGAGGAAAACGACTTCATTCTGGACGGAGTGGACAACAACACGGACACCGAAGACTTTCTGAACGGGGCGAGCTTTGTGGTGCTGCCACCTCCCGACGCCCTGGCGGAGTTCAAGGTGCAAACGTCCGACTACAGCGCGGAATTCGGCCATTCCGCAGGGGCGGTCGTGAATGCCAGCATCAAGTCCGGCACGAATCAGGTGCACGGCGACGTGTGGGAATATTTCCGCAACGATGCCCTCGATGCGCGCGACTATTTTGCCCCGAAAGGACCGATACCGGAGTACCGGGAGAACCAGTTTGGTGCGACGCTGGGTTTTCCGATCCTGCGCAATAAGCTGTTCTTCTTTGGAGATACGCAGGCGAACCGGATCGTGCAGGGAAATCCGACAACGTTCACGGTGCCTACGGCGCTGGAGCGCCAGGGGAACTTCTCTGAGCTGCTGAATCCGGCGATTAATGGCACGGGAATTCCGATTCAACTGTATCAGCCGGGTTCAGCGGGTGGACCGGGAGGAACGGATAAGCTCAGCTGCAACAATCAGAACAACGTGTTCTGCCCGGGGCAGATCGATTCAGTGGCAGAGGGCATTCTCCAGATGTATCCGACGCCGAACGCCAACAACGGCGCGGTCTACAACAACTATGTGGAAAACATCAACACCACGAACAATACATTCCAGTACGACACGCGGGTGGACTGGGATCTCAGCTCAAGAGATCAGGCGTTCGCCCGGTTCAGCTATTCGAATATGCATCAGTTCATGCCTTCCCCTCTCGGCTCGATCCTCGACGGGGACTACGGAGACGGGAATGATGCCAACATCGGCGAGAACTTCGCCGGCAGCGAGACACACGTCTTCAATCCCACCCTGGTGAACGAATTCCGGGTGGGCTACAACTTCGGGAACTTCACTGAGAAGCAGTTCAATTCCAATTCGAATATTTCGCAGGCGCTGGGGCTGGGTGGTGTTCCCTTCTCCCCCAATCTGGGCGGGTTGGTCGATGCTTCGATTTCCGGGATCAGCGGATTCGGGACGCCGTATTACTATCCGACTCTCGAGAACGAGCACGTGCTCGAAATTCTTGACAACCTGACGAAGGTGGTAGGGAACCACGCGCTGAAGTTCGGCGTGGATTTCCAGAGAATCAACACCGCGGAACTGCAGCCTGTGATCACGCCTGGAGCCTACAACTACACCGGCCAGTACACGGGGATTCCGGGCGTCGCAAACACCGGGTCAGGGATCGCGGATTTCCTGGCCAATGAGATGAACAGCGCCCTGCTGGGAATTGCCAACTTCACAAACGATCACCGCTGGATGCGGTCGGCCTATGGGCAGGACGACTGGCGCGTGACCCCGAAACTCACGCTCAATCTTGGGCTGCGTTACGACTTTTTCGGACCGAAGACCGAAGCGGACGGAGAGCAGGCGAACCTTTCAGTGACTTCCTCGGGGATTGGGACGGGAGCGGGAACCTTCGAGGTGCCGAACAGCCAGCAGGGTGCAGTGCCGCAAACCTTCACCAGCATCCTGGCGGCGAACAACATTCACGTGGGCACCAGCAGTAATCCTGCGCTGGTGAACTCGCAGAAACTGAATTTCGCGCCTCGGTTTGGGATCTCGTACAGCATGACCAATCGAGCCGTCGTGCGCGCTGGCTATGGAATCTTCTACGGCGGACTCGAGGGATTTGGTTACGGTGTGAACCTGACCCAGAACGTGCCTTTCAACTTCACCTCCAGCATCCCCAGTCCAGCGTGCACCACGACGTCGTGCCCCACGGACGGGATTTCCATGAATACCGGCTTCGCCACCGTGGCGCCCAACGGCCCGGCGAAATTCATCAGCTTCCCCACCATTACCGCGATTGCCGCAAATGCTCAGACGCCGTACAGCGAAGAATACAATCTGTCGACCGAGTACGCTCTGACGAACACAATTTCCGCCACGCTGTCTTACGTGGGCGGACTCACCCGCCACCTAGACGTCGAGTATCCCATCTTCCAGCCGCACGTTCTCTCCTTCCCGGGAGACTACATGTATCAGTACGCAACGTTCCCGACGCTGGGAGGGGTGAATTACGAGCAGGCGATCGGAAGCGCGCATTACAACTCTCTGCAGGCCAAGCTCGATAAGCGGTACGCCAACGGGCTGGGCTTCATGGCGTCCTACACGTGGGCGCATTCAATTGACAATGCGCAAAGCGATCTGGCGGACAACCAGGATTACGGATATCGCGCCCCGGGCATTCTTCCTATCAGCGACGACATGAGGAACTCAGCATTCGACGTGCGGAACCGCTTCACGTTCGATGGCAACTACGATCTGCCGTTCGGTGTTGGGCGCCGCTTCCTGAACCATCCGGGAATCGTGAATGAAGCGGTTGGCGGCTGGTCGGCGACGCTGGTCTTCACCGCGCAAACCGGAAATCCTTTTTCGCTGTACTCCGACATACCGACCGCCAACGGGCTGGATAACGCGCCGCCGCTGGTGAAAGCAAATCCGATGGCGGCCGGAGGCAACCCATCGATGAACAGCGGATTACCGGCGGGATATACCTGTCCAACCCACGTAGGGACGCCGCAGCAATGGTATAACCCCTGCGCGTTTGCGAACCCACGGCCGGGCAGCGACATCGTTGCGCCGGGCACCACGCCGACGGGCAATCAGATCGTGGGTCCGGTGACCGATCCTGCGACCGTCCTGCAGTTTGCCGGCGGCCCGCTGCTCTCGGTGTATGGACCGGGCATGCACCAGATCAATACGTCCATCTTCAAAAACTTCACCACATATCATGAGCAAACGCTGCAATTCCGGGCGGACATCTTCAACCTGCTCAACACGCCCTGGTTCGCCGTGCCGTCTTACAGCAACGATGGCGCGTACGGGGGCCAGATCACCAGCACACGGCAGACAGGGAACTTTACGCCCGATGCGCGATTCATCCAGTTCGCGATGACGTATAAGTTCTGAGCGGGCTGTTCCGGGACGCGGGCGACGACCGCCGGGTTCCGGAACGTGCACGCGATGCAGGCAACTGGCACGATCCGGCAGCGAGAGGAGGAGAAAGATTCAAAGCAGTCATTCACGGCGGGTGCAAAGCAACTGGTCACGGGAAGCATCGGACCAGGCCGGATTGAGCCGGCGGGATTTTTTGCGTTCTGCGCTCGGCATGAGCGCCGGAACAGCATTGCTCAGTTTTGCTCCACTGCAGGCACTGGCAGTGCCGCGCGGTCAGAAGGTCATTGTGGTCACGTTTGGCGGAGGCGCGCGCGATGAGGAGACGTTCGCCCCGGAAGGCCAGGAGAACATTCCCTGCCTGATGAACGAGCTCATTCCGCGTTCGACATTTTTCACGCAGGTTGTGAATCGCGGCATCCTCGGTCACTACGTCGCGACGGCCAGCCTGGCCACGGGCGTCTATGAGAGCTTCGACAATTTCGCGATGGTGCCGCCATCGAATCCGACGGTTTTTGAGTACTACCGCAAGGGGCTGCACAGGCCGGCCACCGATGCCTGGGTCGTGGCGCCCAGTAATGGCTTCAATCGCATGGGTGCAAGCGATTCGAAGCTGTATGGACCCAGCCAGGGCGCAGGCGTCATCCTGCCCAAACACCTGCTGGCGGCGGCGCTGAAGCAGGAGGACGCCGGCGGGTATACGCACCTGCTGCGCGACAACTACGAAACTCCTTTCTACACGCCGCAGATCAGCGGCAATCCGTTTCAGCTGGCCCAGCTGGAGCAGGTGCTGAGGGTGTCGGTCGTGGATTTCGTCGCGCATGCACGGAATCTCGCCAGCCCCGATGAGCTTTCCGTTTTTGTGGTGAAGCAGCTGATGAAGCAACTCGCCCCGAGCCTGCTGTGGGTGACCCTGCACGATATGGATATCGCGCATTCGGGAGCGTACTCCCTCTATATGGAGGGCATCCGGCGGACGGACCGGCTGTGCGGCGAATTGTGGAAGACCGCGGAGGCTGAGCCTGAATATGCGGGCAGGACGACGATGTTCATCCTGCCTGACTTTGGCCGGGATGCGGACGGAGATCCAGGCGGGAACGGATTTCAGCATCACCGAACCGGGGATGCGCTTTCGCGGACCACGTGGATGATGGTTCTGGGACCGCATGTGCGCGAGAATGTTTCCGTGAACCGTCCTGTGCAGTCGCTGGATCTCGTTCCGACGCTCGGAGGTTTGCTGGGATTCACTCCCACGATGGCCCGGGGCCAGGCACTGACGGAGGTCCTGTAGGCGATGCTGCCGAGTCAGCTGCGCACGGACCAGTTCAGGGAGTATCCGCCGGCAGGAAGGCAGCTTGCGGTGTCGAATCTCTCCCTGCTGCGCCAGCTTACCCTGATCTATCTGGCGAGCCTGCTGCGTGAGATGATCCGGTACGACTGGAAATTTCCGGCGGAGCGCGGGCAGATCGATCGACAGCTCGCCTGGCTGGCTTCCCTGGATCCCCAGGAGCTTCATTCGCTGTTTGCAGGTTTCGCGCAGATTCGCCTCGACCGAAAGCTCGAAGATACAGACTGGGTGAAGATGCCCGATGACTTTTCCGAAAGGCTCACAGCGTATTTGTGGAGCACGCATCAGATCGATGCCCTGCGGTCGGCAGCCACTGAATTTACGGAACGGGCGTCGCGGGCGACACCGGCGCCGTCTCCCGCCCAGGCGCGTCTGGGCATTGTCGTCATTGGAAGAAGCGTGGAGCAAAGCAGTTTTCCGCTTTTCAGGAAGTTACGGCCTTACGGAGTCCATTTCACGCGCGTGGATCCCACGGATGGCCTGGAGATGCTTCTACACGCGGTTGCCGCTCGAGCCTCGGCTCGGCCCATCCCCTACGACCACTGGTATATCGAAGGCAGCACACCGGTGGCCGCGCCGCCGCACGTCTCCATTTCTTCGTACGACCAACTGCAGCCGGTGCGCAGCCGGCTTCTCGACAGGATGCAGCAGGTGATCGATTCGGGTAGTGGCGGCCCGGAACTGCTTGAAGTGACGATGGCGACCATCGATCCCCAGCAGCTGGGAATGAAAGGCGAGGGAAGAGATGGCGTGCTGGACCACTTCGACGTGAGCCTGCTCACCCAGGGCCAGGGGACACAGATCTTCAGCACGACATTCGTTATGTGGGCGGCGCGCGAGGCGCTGCGCCGCGCGGAACCGGTTACTCTGATGGCCCGCTTTACGCCGAGGCAGCGGCTGCGCCCCATGAACGAGCTGATGCAGAGCCGGTCTCACGATGTTGAGCCTGATCCTCAGGGGTCGTTGCTCGATGCAGACATGGCGGCGTATTACATCTGGCTGGATCAGCAGCGCCTTGCGGATTCTGCCCAGGCTTCCTTTCTGGTGTGGTTCGAAGGGCACAACGAAGCGCTCGCCATTGCGCCCGGATTGCCCCGGGGGACTGAATCAGCCAGCCCGGGAAATCTGCAACAGATTCTGGAGTGGATTTCGTAAATCGCCGACAAGGGAGATAACGTGATGCACCGCTGGCGGTGTGTCAGCTAACGGAATTGCGCGAGCCGCTCTTCCAGGCGAAGCTTTACGGCCGGCCATTCTTCGCGAATGATCGAGAAATATACCGTGTTGCGGATGTAACCCGTCCAGGTCAGCCGGTCGCGGCGCAGCACGCCCTCGCGGACCGCGCCAAGCTTCGCTACCGCGGCCTGGCTTCTCAGATTGCGCGTATCCACGCGGAACTGAACGCGCTCCGCTCCGCATGCAAACGCGTGCCGCAGCATCAGAAATTTGGCTTCCGGATTGACGGGGCCACTGCGGACATCCGGGTGCAGGAATGTGGAGCCGATCTCGACGCCTCCCTGGCTGGCAAGCGCCGTGTAAAGGGTCGACATACCGACAACCTTCCCATCCGAGCGGCGGCGAATCGCGTAAGCCAGGCGGTCACTCGCAGGCGCTCCGCAAGCTGCGCGCCAGTAGTCGTCAAATCCATTGCTCGATGCATTCACCGGCATGATGGCCCAGGTTTCCGGGTCGCAGTCGACCGCGGCGCGGACGTGCTCCTTCAGGGCTTCGACAAACGGTTCGATCTGGACAAATCGGCCGGTCAACTGCTGGAATTTCAGATCCATTTTCCCGCTCCAGGGATTCAACTCTTGGGCACAAACCGGATCGCAGCACCGCCTCCAGGCGCGAGGTGCAACGTGAGAGTATCGGCGCTGCTCACGGTTTTCGTCTCGAGGGAGACATGTTTTGGGTTCTCGGAAGCATCGGCCGCATCCGCATAGATCTGCGCGGTGTACTCCCCGCTGCCGAGAAAGGTGAGCGGGAGGGTGATGGTACGAGGAGTCCAGTTCGTGATCGAGCCAACATACCAGTCGCGGCCCTTACGCCGCGCGATGGTGACCGTTTTGGACGGGAATCCCTGGAGCGCCAGGGTCTGGTCCCAGGCAGTGGGGACATCGCGGATGAACTGAAATGAAGGCTGCCCGGCGTACGCCTGGGGTGCATCCGACACCATTTGGAATGGATCGAAATCGATCACGTAAAGAGCCAGCTGCTGCGCGCGCGTGCCCTGGACCATGGGGCGATCGTCACGTGGAACGAAGCCGGCCTCTGTGGCGTTGTCGAAACCGCCGGGGGTGTAATCCATCGGACCGTTGAGCATGCGGGTAAAGGGCAAAGTGGCGCGATGGCGTGGATCGTCGCGCGCGCTCCACTTGTTGTATTCAAGCCCCATGACCGCTTCGTACGCCATCACGTTCGGCCATGTGCGGCTGATCCCCCACGGAGTCGTCGTTCCGTGAAAGTCGAGCATCAGGTGGTATTTTGCCGCGAGGCTGGCAGCCCGGTAATAGAAGGCGATTCCCGGCTGATCGCCACGCTGGATGAAGTCGATCTTCACGCCGGCAACGCCCCACTTCTCATAGAGCGGAAAGGCCTGCTCCATCTGGCGTCGAGCATCGTCGTAACTGGCCCAGACCCAGATCTTCACCCCTTTGGCCGCAGCGTAGCGAACCACACCGGGGACATCAATGTCGCCGTTGAGCTGGGTGATGTCGCCAGGTTTCGACCAGCCCGCATCGACGAGCATGTAGCGGAAACCCGAGCGGGCGGCGAAGTCGACGAAGAATTTCACCATGGCCGTGCTGTTCGCGGATTTGCCATCGGGGCCGGTGTTGCCATTCCACCAGTCCCAGGCCGCTTTTCCTGGTTGGATCCAGCTCGTGTCGGGAATACGGCTGGGAGGATTGAGATCATCGATAATGTTCGAGTTGATGAGGCTGGCGGGATTTTCGGCCACCTGCAGAATGCGCCACGCCGTGTGGTGCGGCAGCGAATCATCCACCGCGACGGTTGGATAGGAAGGGATATCGGTGAAACGAGGTGGGAGAACCGTGGTGAGCCGGAACTGGCCCTGGCCCGGCAGACCCGGCCTTCGATGGTTGGTCACGTACATCGCGCTGTTGCCCTGAAGGTCAGCTTCGGTGATGGCCAGCCAGCCAACCCCGGGAATCTGGGTGAGCAGAGGCAGACCTGCGAGCAGTTTGGAGGGCTCGCCGCCCTGGGCGCCCAGCGAACTGATGTGCAGGTGCACGTATTCGCTCTCATAGGCGGAGCGGAAGTTGGGCAACTCGATGGCCCAGATGCGGGCATCCTTCGTGAAATCGAATTCAGTGTGCTCGTCGTGCAATGCATAGCGGTACATCCCCGGCTGGCGAGGCACCACATAGCGGAAGGCCACGGCTCCGTTGTAGGCGCGGGCCTCGATCGTCATGGAGAAGCCCGAGCCGCCAGGCTCCTTCACCGTGACATCGACACTGTTGTACGCATCGTGAACATGGCTGGTCTTACCGGCGACCTCCTGGTAGTCATCGATGCCGGAACCGGGAACGACGGAGGCAATGCCCACGTTCTCGCCGAGAGGCGGCCCGCCGGCGAGATCCAGGCTGAGAGCGGAATCCTGAAGAATCGCGTGTCCGTTGAAGAAGAGCGAATATACCAGCTGCCCGGCCGCGGGGCCTGCGTCATTCGCAGGATGAATGGCCAACTGCAAACGAAGGCGACCGTCAGGAGAAGTCACGGAAGGACTCTGCGCAAAGAGCGGCAGGGCCAGGCACGTCAAAAGCCATGGGAAAGCGGAGCGTATGAGGATGCGAAGCGCTGTACTTCCCGCATGAGCCGAGAGGTGGCGCAGGTTCGTTTTGAACGCTGTCACTGAAACTTCTCCGATGGGGCGAGACAGTTGAGGTGCCAAGAGAGGACGCGAGCGCATTCGCGAGCTGATGTTGGCGCTCGCGCGCGTACGAAACGCCTTCAGCAGCCAGAGAGATGATTGTATTGACGAGGGCGGAAACGCTTCAAATTCTGGCATAGGAGCACTACTGAGTGGAGGGTGGCGGGACAGGTTCTCCCTGCGCATTCAGCGGCGTGCCGTAACAGGGATCGATACGGACGGTGCCGACGACAGGTTTGGCCGGCCAGATGTAGGGGTGCTGCACGACCGAGCGACGCGTACCGATGACGACCTCCAGCTTCCAGGAGGACACGTTGCGGATGGGCAGGATGGAACCGTCGGCCGTGAACTGGAGCGGGGGCGCCCAGTACTGGAGGTCATGGCCCTTTTCGCCATCCGGGCGGGACAACCAGCGGTCTGCCATCCACATGTAGGCGATGCCGTCGGGGGTGGGAATCTGGGCAACATACGTCTGCTGTGCGTGGACGATCGGCTCGCCGCCGGAGATGTTGATATTCGCGATCTGGTGGTACGGTCCCAGGGGATGGGAGGCTACGAGGACGCGGGCGCCGCTGCCGGCTTTGCAGAAGCAGCAGGTGTGATCGAACAGGGCGTAATAGATGTTGCCGCGGCGAAAAAGCGCAGGAGCTTCGCAGTTTCTGGCGAGGATGGCACTGGCCTCCCCGGTGGAGGAGAGGAAGTCGGGGGCAAGGCGCTCAATGCGGATGGCATGATGCTCGTCGATGGTGGTGTAGATGAAGTAGCCTGTGCCGTCCTTGTCGACAAACAAGCTGCCGTCGCCAGGATGGTCCTGCGCATGAGAAAGATTTGCGCGGGTGCTGACGATGGTGAACGGGCCCACCGGCGTTTCGCTGACGGCAATGCCCACCCGGCCATCCCAGAGTTTGGGATACCAGTTGTACCAGAGGACGTATTTGTGGGTGTGGGGGTTGTATGCGACGTAGGGCCGATAGTAGATGCCGTCGGGCGGCGACTTGAGCAGCTCCCCGTCAAAGGTCCAGTGTACGAGGTCGGGCGAACTGTAGACGCGGAAGCGGTTGTTGATCGTGTAGCCGGCGGTCTTACCGTAGGCGGTTCCGTAGAGGTAGTAGCGGCCCTGGAAGAAATGAAGGCAACCGTCGTGGGCGTCCAGGATATGTCCCTGCGTATCGAGGCGCGGAACGTCATTGTGGATGGTGACGACGCGGGCCCGCGCTGTTGCGGGCCGAGCTGCCGGCGCGATCAGACACGCCAACACAGCGGGAAGAAGCACAAATCGGAGACCCTTTTTACGATGAAGATCCACAGCCTGAAGGAAGCCAGCAGCGATTCGCAGCACAGCAAAATCCTATATTGTTTCTTTCGCCCGATTCCACTCCGGGTTGGACCTCCTTCAACAAAATCCGTTCTGGAAAACTGTGATGAAGCCATGAAACCCGTCCGCTCGGTGCTGTAGGCTCAATAGAGACCGGCGACAGAGAACGCCGCGTCGAAAAATGGCCATCAACGGGCTTCATGCAGATGACAGGCACGCAGGCAGTCAGACAGCGGAATAGCAGGGGGGCGAACACCGACCAGGGCTTCCGTCGGCTCCGCTGCTTCAGGGTTGCGCTGGCTTGTGCGCTCCTGGCCGGCCTGATCGGGTATGGGGTAGTCGCGCAAACAACAAGTCCTGCTCCGCGGCCCGATCTACAGGCTGCTTCGAACCTCATTCTGGCGAAGCACTATCAACAGGCCATTCCCCTGCTGCGTAAGATCCTCACTTCCAATGCGAGCCTGGCGGAAGCGCACGTCATGCTGGCGTACGCGCTGTTTCGCGAGAATCAACCCGCGGCATCATTGCGCGAGTATACGCTGGCTGCGCAATTGCGCCATCCTTCGGCCGAAGATCTGAAGTGGGTGGCGCTGGATTACGTGCTGCTGGGAGATTACAACGACGCGCAGAAGTGGATGTATCAGTCCCTGCAGATGAACGGCAGCTCGGCCGACAGCTGGTACGACATGGGGCGGATCGAATATACGCAGAATCTGTTTAAGAACGCTGAGATTTGCTTTCAGCGTGCGCTGGCGTTGTCGCCGCGGGATGTCAACGCGGAAAACAATCTCGGACTCACGTATGAGGCACTGTTTCACTGGGACGATGCGATCACAGCCTATCGCACGGCGATCGCCTGGCAGCAGGGCTCCACGCATCCCAGCGCAGAGCCGTTCCTGAACCTCGGGACCGCGCTGCTCAACCAGAATCATGGAGCGGAGGCGCTTCCGATCCTTCAGCAGGCTGCGGCGCTTGCGCCACGCAACCTCCGGGCCCTGAAGCAGCTCGCCCGCGCGAATCTCCAGCTCGGACACCTCCCGGACGCGGAGTCCGAACTCACGACGGCACTGACGATCTCGCCAAATGACGCGGGTCTTCATTTCCAGCTGGGGCGTGTATTGAACAAGGAGGGCAAGACGGCGCAGGCAAAGGCGGAGTTCGCCAAAGTAGCGGCCCTCGATGGCACGCACTCCTCCGCGAAGCGTTGAATGCTGACGAATGCGAGAAGATTACTGCTGATTGTTCCCTGAAGCTGCGGCATTGGCCTGGTTCAGCTTGAGGAAATTCTGCACGTTTACGGAACTGGCTTTCTCGCTTTGCTCGCGGAGAGCTTCGTAGCGCAATACAGCGGCACGGGCATCCTGTGTTTTGCCGAGATGCCGGTCCGCCTGCGAGAGCTCGTACCACGCCCGCAGTTGCACCTGACCGTCGACCTGCGTCGCGCGGCTAAACTCCTGAACGGCCCGATCGTATTTGCCCAGTGCCGCGAAGGCGCGACCCAGATAATAATCGGCCTCTGTGGGCTTGCCGTAAACACTTACGACATGCTCCAGGAGTGGCGCGGCGGCCGCAGGCTGGCCGTTTTCCACTTCTGCGCTCCCGAGGTTGTACATGGCGATGGGATTCCGGGGCGCCAGCTTCAACTGGTGCTGGAATGCCTGGACAGCGAGATCGTTTTCGTTGAGCGCACGGTATTCCCACCCGAGCGATTCATAGAGATCGGGCTGGCCGGGCGCCTGCTTGATAGCGAGAAGATACTCGTCGATCGCATGCTGATGGTCATCGGCCTGCGCATCGATGACGGCGCTGAGCTGATGAAGGCGCCAGGAGGTCGGATCCAGCTGATAGAGCTGGGTATACGACTCTTTTGCCACTGCCATGTGCGCCTGCACGCGATAATCGATGACGTTTTCGTCCTTCGGGTCGAGTTCGGAGGCGTGGTCCAGTGGCCCTACGGCCTGGTCCGGATGGCCAATGTTCAGTTCGACGATGCCCAGCCAGGCATAAGCCTGCTCATTCTTCGAATCATCCTGAATGGCCTGCTTCAGATCGGCAATGGCAACGTCGGCATGGCTGCTCTGGTATTCGGCAATGCCGAGGAAGAGATGCGCACCGGGGGAGGCTGGATCGATGCGAAGCGAGGTTTCGATGTTTGCGATTGCCTCCGGCAGCTTGCCTTCGCGGAGTTGCGCCAGTCCAAGGTCAAGCCACGCGGGAGCGAGTTTCGGAGCCGCCTGCGTCGCCTGGCGAAACTCCGCCTCCGCGCCCGCAAGATTGCCCGCGCGTATATCCTGCGCTCCCTGCCGGAACAGCTCGGGCAACGAATTGGCGGGGGCTGTCTGGGCCATTGCCACGTTCCCCAGACCTGACAGCGTAAGAAGGACAAGCGCGCTCAACGCCCATGTCGTCGCTCGTTTCACGGCAGGGCCAGCCTAGCGGATGCCAAAAAAGAAAGTCAATCGTACCAGGCACGGCCTTTGCGTGCAGTATCGACGGCGGTCGCGGCCGGTGTTGGTTCCCGGCGGCCCGGCGTCCGGACGAATGCCCGGGCACGCAGAGTTCGCTGATATACAATCTCCAGGATGATGCGGGGTCATCCCCAGGGAATGGGCTTCGCCAGATTGATTCCGCGATCACGGAGCGCCCCGATTGGTTTCCCGCCGCATCTTTACAAAGAGCTTCTTCGCTTCGTTGATGGCCTGCGGCGTGGACGTCTCCCTGCTGCCGGGAATCGCGCAACAATCGCCGATGGGTGGCAGCTCGACAGGGGCCGCACAAAAGGCAGTCTACGATGCGGAGCACAGGCCCATCACCGCCGGCGGCTTCGTCAAATCGGGTCCGATGGTCTTCCAGGACATCACGAAAGGCACCGGCCTGGATACCTGGATGCACGTGATGGGCACCAGGCAGAAAAAGTTCATTATCGACGTTGCCGGCTCCGGCGTGGGGCTCATCGATTACGACAACGATGGATGGCTCGATATTTACCTCGTGAATGGATCGACCTACGAGGCCATGGAGGGCAAAGCTCCTCCACCCCGTGCTGCACTCTTCCATAACAACCGCGACGGGACCTTCACCGATATCGCCGAACAAGCAGGAGTATTGAACGAACGCTGGGGATTCGGCGTCGTGGTCGCCGACTTCGACAATGACGGATGGCCCGACCTTTATGTCACAAACTTTGGAAAGAATCGCCTGTACCGCAACAATCATAACGGCACGTTTACCGACGTTGCCGAGCAGGCCGGCGTCACTTTGGACAACTGGTCGACCGGAGCTACGTGGGGGGATATTGACGGCGACGGACGGCTGGATCTCTTTGTGCCGGGATACATTCATTACGACCTGAGGAACCCGCCGATTCCGGAAAGCAAGGCTGTCTCCTACTCGTCCTGCAATTATCGGGGTGTGCAGACCATGTGTGGTCCGCGCGGATTGAAGGGCGAACCGGATCATCTCTTCCACAACAACGGAGACGGCACGTTTACCGATGTGAGCGTGAAGGCAGGCGTCAGCGATCCCAACGGCTATTACGGGTTTACGGGAGTTTTTGCCGACTTCAGCGACGACGGAAAGCCCGATTTGGCCGTGGCTGACGATTCCACCCCGAACTATTTTTATGTCAATAAAGGGAACGGGACGTTCGAGGACGCAAGCTTCGCCTCAGGTTTTGCGCTCAATGAAGAAGGACGCGAGACAGCGAGCATGGGACTGGCTGTCGGCGATTACGACAACGACGGCAGGCTCGACATCGCGGTTACAGATTTCTCTGACGATTATTACCTGCTCTACCACAATGACGGGCAGGCGAACTTCACCGACGTCAGCTATCAGACGGGCATTGCCGCCCCTACTATTCCGTTCCTGGGGTGGGGCATCGCCTTCATCGATTACGACAATGACGGATGGAAAGACCTGATGATGGTGAACGGCCACGTCTATCCCCAGGTGGACCAGCAGGAGTGGGGCATGACGTACGCCGAGCGGCCGCTGCTGTTTCACAATCAGAAGGGACAGAAATTCGATCTGGTGCCTGCGGTGGAGGGAACAGGTCTGGCGGACGTCATCCCGGGCCGGGGTGCAGCCTTCGGCGATTTGTTCAACGAGGGCAGGATCGATGTGGTCATCAACGTCATCGACCAGCATCCGGTTCTGCTGCGCAACGTTTGTGAGAATGGCAACCACTGGGTGAAATTCAGGCTGATCGGCGGATCCAGGAGCCCGCGCGATGCTGTGGGAGCGAAGATGTTTGTGACCGCCAATGGCATACGCCAGCGGTGTGACGTTCTAAGCGGGGGCAGCTATCTGTCGTCGAGCGATCAGCGGCTGCATTTCGGGCTGGGATCGGCCGCTACCCTGGAAGACGTGGAGGTGCACTGGCCCAGTGGCGCTGTCGAAAAGCTGCGCGTGCCCCAGCCAGACCGTATCTACACAGTCGAAGAAGGCAAGGGCATTACCGGCGAACTCAAGCCCGCCAGCAGGAAATCCTGATTCGCAAATGCCTGGGGCGCGGCGGATCAGCGCTCTGTGTGTGCCGGCACAGGACTGCTGGAGGGCCAGTGCAAAGGCTCGTTGAGCGGCACGGGACGCCCAAAATTCGGCGTCCCGTCGGCGTTCCACGCAAATGGTTGTGCGCGGGGCGCCCGGTCTCCGCCGCAACCCTCATCAGGAGCTGGATTGGCATGATAGAGAATCCAGTCCTGTGTGCCGTCGGGCGATTTGAAGAAGGAATTGTGCCCGGTGGCATAAGCCATCGCCTTTGGCGACTGCCAGAACACCGGATGGTCGGATTTATGCCACGATGCCGGGTTCAGCAGATCGCTGTCTGCGGATGCGCGCAGCATTCCTAACTCGTAGTAATCCGTCCAGCAGCCGCTGGCGGAATAAATGAGGAAAATCGAATTTCCGTGCTTCAGAATCTCAGGTCCCTCGTTCACATTGACGTGGGGCACCGGCAGCACGTGATTGCGCGAGGGCAAGTCCCCGACGCGTTCCCACGGGTACTCCGGCTGTGAGAGCAGCGCGCGCGGACTCGAGACGGTCCAGGGATTACTCAATTCCGCAATGTAGATGTTTTGTTGGCCGTTCTGGGTTCCCGGCCAGCCTGACCAGATGAGATAAAGGCGGTCGCGGTTCTGCGTGACCGTCGGATCGATGGCCCATCGATCGGTGCTGTCGGCGACCTTGCCTTTCAAATGCCACTCCCCCTCGAGCGGATCGTGGGAGCAGTTCTGCACCACCCAGATACGATGAGTCTCGTTTGCGCCTGCATCGGCGGCAAAGTAGATGTACCAGCACCCGCGAAGAAAGTGAAGCTCGGGGGCCCAGATATCGTGGGAATAAGGCCCCGTGGCTGGCGGCAACCATACCACCTTATGCTCAGCGGCCGCGAGCTCCGGGACGCTGCGAGTCTTCCAGATCTCCAGGCTGTTCTGGGTGGTGTTCATGTAGTAGTAGAAGCCGTCTTTCCAGGTGATCCAGGGATCGGCACCCGTTGGCAGCAGAGGATTCACAAACGCATTCGCGGTCGGATGGCCAGCAGATGGTAAGGGGGTGGTCCGATTCTGTGCCTGGACCAGCGTTGCTGCGAAAAGCACGCAGGCGGTGAGGCACAGTGGCGCCAGCTTCCACGACATCGTAGACCTGCTTTCCCGGATGCTCACCTGGCATCCCGCTGTGATCCCCTGCACGTGGGCATCCCCTGAACGCGGACGTCACGTCTCGACGGGTTCATCGATGCGAAGGATCTGGTCGCTCTTCACCTGGTGCAGAACCTGATGAATCCCGCTCGGCCACTGAATCTCAATGGACGTTGCTACCGTGTCTGATCCCAGTCCGAAGTGGGCCCGTTTGTCGCTGGATGAGCAATAACTGCCGCCAGTGCTGACGGTCCACCACTGCGGGCCTTTTGAAGTCGTGAGCTTGATGACCGCGCCGATCGCGTCGCGATTGCTCTTATGTCCCACAAGCAACAGCGTAATCCAGTGATTGTCGCTCGGCGTCACGTTGCGCACCACATAAGCCGGTCCGTCGTTGGTGGTGACGACCACATCGACGCGCCCGTCATTGTCGATATCGCCTCGGGCCAGGCCGCGGCCCGCCCACCTCTCCTGAAAAATCTCGCCCGACTCCGGCGAAACATCCGCAAACTTCCCGCCTCCGATGTTGTGCAGCAGGAGCATCGGTTCGCGGTAATGCAGGTCGGGGAATTGCAGATGAATGTTGTCGATGACGTGCCCCTGCGCGACGATCAGATCCTTGAGCCCGTCGTTGTCGTAATCGAAAAAGCACACGCCCCAGCCGGAATGAAGGAGCGAGACGCCGCCGATGCCGGACGTATAACTCGCGTAGTTGAACGTGCCGTCACCATTGTTCTGGTAGAGCGCGTACTTTTGATTCGCGAGATTCGTGACGATGAGATCGGGCAGCCCATCGTTGTTGTAATCCTGGAAGTCGGTTCCCATGCCCGCATAGGTATTGCCCATTCCATCGACCGCGACCTCGCTCAGCAATCCCTCTTCGGTGAGCGTGCCGTTGCCATTGTTGTGATAGAGAAACTCCGTCATGGAGTCATTGGAAACGAAGAGATCGATATGCCCATCGCGGTCGAAGTCGGCCACTGAGGCCCCCAGTCCCTTGCCGGGCTTCATGCCGGCTTTGGCAGCAACTTCGGTAAAGCGGCCGTTCCCTTCGTTGTGATAAACGAGCGGCATGATCGGAGGAAAGAGGTCGGGGTGGCAATAGGCCCGGTATCCAGGGCGATGCTCCCCGCACCAAATGTCTGCAAAGTCCCACTTCATGTAGCGCAGCACGACCAGGTCGAGCAGGCCGTCGTTATCCAGATCCACCCACACGGCGCTGGTGCACCAGCCGCTGCCTCCGGTACCGGATTGTTCGGTGACGTCGGTAAAGGTGCCGTCGCCGTTGTTGTGGTACAGCCGGTTGCCGCCATATCCGGTCACATACAGGTCCTGATAGCCGTCGTTGTCGTAGTCCCCGACGGCTACGCCCATGTCATAACCGACGCCCTGTAGCCCCGCTTTCTCCGTCACATCTTCGAATGTCCCATCGGGCTTTTGATGATAGAGGCGATTCCAATATTCAGGGCCGCCCTTCTTCGGGATCGTACCCGGCGGCGTCGGATCGGAGATCGGAGCGCCGTTGACAAAGAAAATGTCCAGGCGGCCATCGTTGTCGAAGTCAAAGAGAGCCACACCGGAGCCCATCGTCTCGGGCAGATATTTCTTCGAGGTGTGGGAGGCTCTTCCGACGAAGCGGATCCCGCTCGCTTCTGTGACGTCGATAAATTGTCCCGCGCCGCTGCTGCTTTTCTGCTCTGGCTGCTGGCTGCGCTTTTGCAAGGCGGACTGAGGTGCGTACGGCGACATTGCCAATCCGCTTCGCCTGCCCGCCAGCACTCCTCCGAGCGCAACGGCCGACTTAAGAAAATTGCGACGATGCATGATCCGTGACTATCGGTGTCGCTCTCTCCGGCCGCATCGTTCACGACCCATCTGGCGCAGTGGCCTCTGATGCCGCGCTGCGAAGCCACGGCGAGCTTCCTTCCGCTCCGCTTGTGCTCTGTATGAACGGCCGCGCCTGGCGCTATAGTACAGTCTGCGTGCGCGGCCCGGTCAAGTTCCTGGTTCCAACCCGAGGCATACTACGATGCATCCTTCGCTCCGTCTCCTGTTGCCACTCGCTCTCTTCGTTCTGCCTTGTCCTTTGCTTGCTCAGGTTGTCGTGAATCAGCCCATCCCGCCGACAGCGACCATTCGCGTGGATGCAGCCGTCTCCGCCGGCGCGGAGATCCCTCGGACCATCTTCGGAGCATTTCTGGAACCCATTGGCAAGTCAACCTACGGTGGGCTATGGGCAGAACTTCTGCAAAATCCGAGCTTTGAGTCGGGGCTTTGGGACGCTCCGCACATTGCCAGAATGCTGCGCGAAGAACCCTCCCTGGCGCGCGCCTCGCAACTAGGGCTGCCCCTGCCCTGGCAGCCGCTTCGTGTGGATGAAGGCAACCGCTATGCAGTGAAGTACGGCGATGCTGCGAATTCCTGGCAATCCCTGGTTGTCTATGGCCTTCCAGGACACCCAACCGGGATCCGGCAGAAGATCTATCTCCCGGTACAGCGGATTCTCGTTTACAACGGGAGTCTCTATGCCCGTCATCTGAGCGGGCCTGACGGCCTCACGGTTTCTATCCGTCCGCACGACAGTGACGAGGTCCTCGCCTCTGCGCGGATCACTGCATCCAACCCCGCCTGGACGAAGTACGTTTTTACGCTGACCCTGCCCGCAGGAAAGCTGCACCGCCTCGATCCTGCGGATTTTGTTGTCGAGGTGGAGGGTGACGAGCGCGTCGACCTCGATGAGTTCTCACTGATGCCCGCGGATGCCCTGGACGGCCTTGATCCCGAGGTGGTCGCCATGGCGAAGGCGATGGATACTCCGCTGGTCCGATTTGGAGGTAACTTTACCTCGTCCTATAACTGGCGCGACGGGATTGGGCCGCGAGACAAACGCATCAGCATGCGCAACCTCGCCTGGGGCATCCCCGAATACAACACCTTCGGCACCGACGAATTCCTCCATTTCTGCCAGCTCATCGGCGCTCAGCCCCAGATCGCGCTGAATCTTGGAGGCGGCACGCCGGAGGAAGCGGCCGCCTGGGTGCGCTATGTGGACGAACATTGGCGCCAGCACAGTGGTCTGCTGTGGGAACTCGGCAATGAACTTTGGGGCAACTGGAATCTTGGCTATCCCACGCTCGATCAGCTTGCATCGCGCACGCTGGCGTTCAGTCAGGCAGTGCGCGCTGTCGACCCCGGCGCTCGGCTGATTGCCGCAGGAGAGGATCCGGACGATTTCACTCCGTGGAATGCCGTGCAGTTGCGCAATCCGCCCGGGACGTTCAATGATCTGTCGACCCATTTTGTGGTGACGACGAGCGCCGCGGACGAGGCTCATCCCTCCGATCAATTCATCGATGAAGCGGCTTTCGCGCTTCCGACAGAACTGGGGCGCAAGTTACAACAGGAGCAGGACCAGATCGACACATATCCGGCTTTCGCCCGCCGCGCGCACATTGCCTTTACTGAGTGGCTTTTCGTCGGCCCTCGGCCCGGCATCCCTGGTTTCACAAACATGGGAGGAGCTGTGGATACCGCCGGCTTGCTTAACATGCTCATGCGCCATGCCGCGATTGTTCCCATCGCTGATATGACCGGGATCATGGACTTCGCAGGCATCTGGAAAAGCCGCGGTCAGGTGTATGCGGCGCCCGCATATTACGCGTTCCGCATGTATTCCACGGCGGGAGCTGTCTATCCCGTGCAGGTCGTCACCGATTCCGGCAGCTATTCCGTAGCCCACGGCGTAAGCCGCTTACCCGATATTTCTGACGTTCCATACCTGGACGTCGTCGCAGCAACCTCTGCGGACCACAGGACGCTCGATTTGTTCTGCGTCAATCGCAGCACCTCCACGGATATTCCTGCGGATATCACCCTTGATCACTTCGTGCCCGAAGGCCTGGCCCAAATCAAAACTCTGCGCGCGGATTACCTCGACGAAGGCAACGATGCGGATAGTCCCACCCAGGTAGTACCGCAAGAATCCGCGCACGCCCTGAGCGGGCGGTTGCTGCAACATGTCTTCCCGTATGAGAGCGTGACCGTGATTGCATTTCACAGTGCACGGTAGGTCCCGGTGCGCTGTGCCAGCGTGATCGCGGTGCGGGTAGAATCTTGACGTGGCAAAGAGTCCCCACCCCATCAAGGTGCTGGTCGTCGACGACCATCCGGTTGTCCGTGTCGGTTTGCGCACCATGCTGGAAAGTGAAACCAACATTTCTGTTGTGGGCATGGCGGCGTCCGCAAGAGAAGCGCTGATTGCCCTCCAGCACTGCGCGCCGGACGTGGTTCTGATGGACCTCCGCATGCCCGAGATGGAAGGCACCGCCGCTATCCGCGAATTGCGGCGCATTCAGCCGAAGCTGCCGATCCTCGTGCTGACGAATTATGAGACGGATTCCTACATCATGGAGGCTCTGGAGGCGGGGGCGATGGGGTATCTGCTGAAAAGTACACCTCAGGCTGAATTAGTCAGAGCAGTGGAGAAAGTCCACGCCAATCAGCGGGTCATCCCTCCCAGAATCGCCGCTCGTCTGCTCGAGAATATAGGTCGAGATGAGTTGAGCGCGCGGGAGCTTGAGGTTCTGGCGCTCGTCGCTCGCGGCCTGAGCAATAAGGAGATCGCCGATGCGCTCTCCATCAGTGACAAGACGGTGCGCAACCACGTCGCAAGCTGCCTCGTAAAGCTGGGCGTTGCAGACCGAACCGGCGCAGTCACAACCGCGATCCGGCGGGGGTTGATCCGAATCTCCGAATAGCCGCGGGGTGTCGTCCCCTGACCAGAGAGTGAGCGCCCCAGCTAGCCCGCGGCAGCCTGTCCCAGGATTTTCCACAGCCTGGCCTTGGTTTCGAGAAAGATACGCGTGCGAAGCCTCTCATGTTGCAGCGCGGCCTTTACCGACACACGCGTACCCGACTCCGGGCTGCTGGTGATTTCCAGGCTTGCCCCCACATCCCGGGCGTGTTTCTGCATACCCAGAATTCCAAAGCCGGCAGATTCCGGCTTGTAGTCGAAGCCACACCCATTGTCTTCGACCACCAGCTCCACCTGGTCGCCCGCATACGAAAGCGTCAGCTGCAGCAGCGTCGGTTCGGCATAGCTGATGGCGTTTACGATTGCTTCCCTGCCTATATGCAGCAGCGCGTCCGCAAGGCGAAGGTTCAGGGATCCCGCATTGCCGCGCAACTCGGGAACGACCCTGATCTGGGTGCCCGCAATACCGGTTGCAATGTCCGTGAGAGCCGTCAGAACATTTTCCTGAAATGACGGCGACCGCGAGCCCAGCATCGCGATCGTTCGACTGGCCTCTTCGTGACACTTCCTCACCAGCTGATAGGCGACGTTCAACTGCGCTGTTATCTCCATGACCTCGGCGCCCTCCGCGCTGGTCAGCCTGTGCCGGATTCCCTGAATCTGATACCCGATGCCGGCGAAGCTCTGTGCCATCGTGTCGTGGATTTCGTGAGCAAATCGTTCGCGTTCGCGCATGATCGTGTTGCTCTTCCATTGCCGCATGCGGAAGTAAAAAAGCTGAAGGACCAGCATCACAGCGAAGATCCCGCCAAAAAGCAGAACCGCGTGCCAGGGAGTCCACCATGGAGGTCCCGGCAGTACTTCCAGCCGCTCGAGGTACGCGGCCTGCCGGCGGATCGCCAGATAATCGTTCAGGCTCGCCGGCGCAACGCTGATGTTCCGCCACATACCTCCCGCGTTGAGCGAGCGCAGGCCGATGCGACCGCTGGCAAGACAGTAGGGTTCATGGAGGGCCGTTGCCGCGGATTGAAGCGTTTTCAGGTTCACGACCGAAGCCGCGATGTCGCACCCGTAAGCTGTGACCACCAGCCGGTACCAGATCATGGGCTGAACACCGCCGGGAATCAGGACGGGACGAGCTTCCCGCCAGCCAAAATCGGATCGGCCCAGCACCAGGGTTCCGTCCAGAGTACGGACACCGACGTAGTACCCGTCGTAGGTGTCCGTGCCCTCGCGTTCATCGTTCGTGCGCACGACCACGCCCATATCGGCATTCGTCCCGCTAAACCGAAGGTCGGTCTTCAACGTATAGTTTCGCCAGTAGCTGGAACCGGTGAGCAGCTTGGCCCCGCGCTCATAGGAGTTGTTGTAGACGATGCCATCGATCATCTCCCATTTGCCCCCGACGGCCTGCCACTGGTTCTGCTCGGCAGCTACCAGCGGGTACGCGCGGTGCGGAACGATGCTGTCGACGACGCGTCTGTGAATCCACCATGCTGCAAACAGAATGAAGGCGCTCGCGATCCAGATCGCTGCTCCCCGCCTCCAGCGTGATTTTCCAAAAGACATTGCCAGCTCCCCATGAACGGCTTGCGGTGCGCCAACGGTGCGGGGTCGAATTTTACACCACACGCCTGCCGGCACGCGATTCCCCTGCGAAGCTCTGCCCTGGGTGCTGTCGCAGCCCCGGAAAACTAAATCCTGCCTGCGGGGCAACCAGGACGCTGGGTCATTTGTACTAACGAACGCTGGGCCATTAACCCCTTGTGCGCCTCCGGAATCGAAGCCTACGATTCGCGATGTGATTTGTTTACATCCCTGGAATTAAGTAAATGTTTACTCCCCAATAAGCAACAAAATAGAACTCCTCTTTTCTCGTACCGGGCTCTGATAGTTTTTGGAGGCGCGATGAAAGGCCTGCGGGACACGGCCCTTTGGGGGCTGACTCTGGCTGTTCTCCTTGCTCTGGCAACGTCTGTAGTCCGGGCGCAAACCGTGTTCGGGAGTATCTCCGGCACGGTCTCCGATCCAACCGGCGCAGTTGTCCCCAACGCGAAAGTGCAGGCCATCGGCGAGAGCACCGGGACGAAGCTCGACGGCGTGACCACATCGGCTGGAGCCTTCCATTTCCCCGAGGTCCCCATCGGCCTCTACGACCTCATTGTCACCGCTCCCGGTTTTCAGGTCTCCAAAACGACCGGCGTCCGCGTCAATCTGCAGATCACGACCGGCGTCAACGTGACCCTTAAAGTCGGCTCCGCGACGCAAACCGTCACCGTCAATGGCCAGGGCCTGCGGCTTCAGACGCAGAGTTCTGACATCACCGGATCGATCAGCAACGAAGAATATTTGAAATTGCCCCTCACTCTGGGGGGCGTAGGCGCGCTCCGTTCCCCGGAAGCGTTTATCTTCCTGCTCCCCGGTAACACGGGGCCCGGTACCAGCAACAATACTGACAACGGCGTGTTCTTTGACAAGCTCGCCGGCGGCCAGGACTTCGGCGCCGAAGTGCTCATCGACGGCCTGAGCCAGCAGCGCAGCGAAAACGGCTCCTCGTTCGACGAGGAAGCGCCTTCGGTGGACGCTTTGCAGGAGCTCACCGTTACGGATGCCGTGCCTCCCGCCGAGTACAACCGCACGACCGGCGGCATCGAAAACTTTGCCACCAAGAGCGGCACCAACAAGTTCCATGGCATGGCCTACGAGATCCTGCGCAACACGGATCTCGACGCGGATCTTTGGTTCAATAATGGGTTCCGAGCAGAGAATTGCACCGGCACGAGCAATACGCCCGCCTGCCGCGCTCAATATGCAACGCCCGCCGATCAAAAGAACGATTACGGCGGCACGCTGGGAGGCCCGGTGCTGATTCCGAAACTCTACAACGGCCGCAACAAGCTCTTCTTCTTTTTCTCCTGGGAGCAACTCCGCTACAGTCTCGGGGCTACCACGGTAACGACCGTCCCCACGCCGCAGGAACTCTCCGGCGACTTCTCCAATCCAGCGTTTTACAATCCCAGCGTCGTGGAGGGAACCAATCCCTGCACCGGAGGACCCGTCTACCAGGGACAAATCTTCGATCCCACAACCACGACCGTGGTCGGCGGCGTTGAGTGCCGGACTCCCTACCCCGGCAACAAAATCCCCGCGTCCGATGCGGGTGAGTTATCCAAAGCGGCCGCTGCGGCGCTGGCCTATTTCCCAGCTCCGACAAACGGGAATGTCTTCAATAATTATGTCTTTTCCAGCACGTCCCCGATTATCAATACCGCCGAGACGATTCGCATCGACAGCAACATCGGCCCCAGGAATCATATCTGGAGTTCGTACAGTTCTCGCGAGAATGACCGCGTCTCGGGCACACCCCAGATCCTGCCGTATCCGATCGACCCGAACACCTGGAAGCAGGATTTCACAACGCACTTCTGGCGCTTTGGCTGGGACTTGAACCTGACTCCTGATCTGCTCAACGACGTCATCGTAGGTTCCAACCGCTCCAACAGCGTCAATTATGCGTTCCCGCTGTTTCAGGGGATCAATTACGCGCAGAAGTTAGGCATTGGGAACGCTGTATCCCTCAATTTCCCACAGTTCACGAATGGCATTACGGCAAATGAAGGCAATCCGGCGCAGAACGACGACAATGTCGATAACGGGCTGCGCTTCGTCGACAATCTTTCCTGGCTGAAAGGTGCGCAGAGCATCACCTTTGGCGCGGATGAACGATACCAGCAATACTCGCCCATCGATGGAAATTCCCCCACGCTCAACTTCTGCAGCGCACAAACCTCAGCGTATCCGGGCTCCTCGAATAACGGGAATGCACTTGCCAGCGAACTGCTGGGCGACGCGTGTGGTGGCACTCAGAACCTCTACTATCACCAGTCGCGATGGATATCGTGGTACTTCTCGGGCTATGTCCAGGACAACTGGAGAGTGAAACATGACCTTACGCTGAACCTCGGCGTGAACTACAGCGTGGACGTCCCCCGCCGGGAGGCGGATAACGATACTTCCGACTTCAGCGCGACTGCCATTGATCCCGAAACGGGCACGCCAGGTGCCCTCGTTTTTGGCTCGCAGTGCAGCGGCTGCAACACCCGATGGGCGAACACCTATTACAAGGACATTGCACCGCGCATCGGATTCGCCTATTCACCGCCGTGGATGAACAACAAGACGGTCGTTCGCGGCGGCGGAGGAATTCTTTACGGCCCGCTGCAATACGACGACTTTGGCGGATCCATGGACGCCGGTTACAAGTCCAGCCCTGTCTTCCCGTCGAAGAACGGTTTCGACCCTTCGTTCGAGATCGACAATGGATACCCGGCGTTCCCATCCCCTCCTGATCTGGATCCAGGACTCTACAACGGTGCTTATCTGCCCGGTTCGTATATCGAAACGATTGCCGGACGTCCGGCCGAAATCTACAACTGGGATCTGGATGTTCAGCAACAGGTGATGCAGAATCTTGTCCTCAGCGTCGGCTATATCGGAAGCGAGGCGCAAAATCTCCAGGCGAACAACCAGAACATCAACAATGTGCCCTACAACAAGGAATTCAGCACGGGCGGCAAGGAGCTGAACGCTCCTCTCCTCAACAACACCTACGGAGTCGCAACCCCATTCCCGAATTACTACAATATCTGGGGCAATGGTGTCACGATCCAGCAGGCTCTGCGTCCGTTTCCGCAGTACGACTTTATCGACTCCGGATGCTGCCTCCAGGCCACGGGGCACTCCAGCTACGACGCTTTGCTCGTGTCGCTGCAGGGCAACTTTAAAGACCTGACACTGCAGGGGTCATACACCTGGGCGAAAACGCTCGACGATAACGACAGTATCCTCCCCAATACAAACCCGGGACAGCCGCAGGTCCAGGATCCGGCGGATCTGCATCTGGAAAAAGCCATCAGCATTCAGGATCTGCCGAATACGTTTGTTGTCAGCTACACCTACTCGCTGCCGGCCGGGAAAGGTCAGCGCTATATGTCCCATGGCATCGGCAGCTATGTCCTGGGGGGGTGGCAGATTGGAGGTATCCAGCGTTATCAGGATGGCGAGCCGCTGGCTTTTTGCTGCGCCACTGGGATCCCAGGATGGGAGCAGTCGATCTACTACGACCTGATTCCGGGTGTTCCGATTAAGAGCGCGGTCTACCGAAGCGGATGGAAGCACATTAATCCGTTCAATGACGCCAACGGCAGCGATCCGAGCACGAACAGCTTCTTCAATGCGGCGGATACGACCACGGCGGCAGCGTATGTAACTGGCGGGGCGCAACCAGCCTTTCACGACCAGGTGCGGGAGGTGAACGTGCTGAACTCCCAGCCGGGGAATAACCTGCCCTACACCCTGGGCGACGTACCCCGCGTTACCGGCATTCGCATGCCGGCGTGGATGGAAGAGGACTTCAGCCTGATCAAGAATACGAACATTACTGAGCGGTTGACGTTTCAGTTAAAGGCGGACTTCCTGAATGCGCCGAACCGCCATATTTTCGGCGCGCCGGACACGAATCCAGCGGACTACGACTTCGGCATTCCGACCTACCAATCGAACGCTCCACGGGCCATACAAATCAACGGAACGCTTTTGTTTTAAGCTTCGACATGCATCGATAGTCGCTGCAAAAGGGAGCGTATCGCCGGATACGCTCCCTTCCTTGTGGAAGCCCATTATGCTTAAAATGAGGATCGCGTCGTGACCAGGTTGCCCTTCTCTGGAATGTTGCCACTTTGGGCAATTGCTGTCTGTGCCGTCTCCTTGCCTGCTCAGCAGCCGATAACGGTCCGAACGCCCGCGACTCCTCTCGTGCTGCACGATCCCTACTTCAGTATTTGGTCCTTTGACGATGCGTTGACGGCGGGGCCTACGCGACACTGGACCGGGACGGAGCAGCAACTGAACGGCTCGATTCGCATTGATGGCCGGACATTCCGCTTCATGGGAGATGACTCGGATTTTCCGCCGCTGCCCCAGGTAAAGCGGACCATCTGGCCCACCCGTACCATCTACGACTTCGAAGGCCAGGGCATCCATCTCACCGCAACTTTCTTCACGCCCGCATTGCCCCGCGACCTGGATGTCCTCTCCAGGCCGCTCACATATCTCACCTGGACCGCACGCTCGGTGGACGGACGATCCCATTCCGTTCACATCGCGGTGAGTGCGAGCGCTCAGCTCGCCGTCAACGACGGCCATGAACCCGTGGTGTGGGGATCGAGCCGCGTCGGCGATATGACCGTGATGCATGTTGGTACCGGCGCGCAGCCGATGCTCGCGAAGGCCGGAGATAACCTCCGCATTGACTGGGGCTGGGCGGATCTCGCCGTTCCGCACCAGCCGGATATGTCCACGGAGATCGTGGGATTGCAGGAATTCCAGAAGGAGGAGGAGAAAGGCGAGCCGGCAGACAGCGACGACCTGGATATGCCTCGGCCTCCACGCGTCGATCTTCCCGTCATGGCCGTCTTCTTCAACCTGGGCCAGGTATTCGCAACGCCCGTTACGCGCGAGGCTATGCTGGCCTACGACGATCGGAGAGCGATCGAATTTCTGCACCGGCAACTACCGGACTACTGGCGGCGCAACGGGCAGACCATGGCGCAAATGCTGCTGGAGGCCGAACGCGAAGAAGATCCGCTGCGTTCTCGTGCGATCGCTTTCGATCACGCGCTGGCCTCCGATCTGGAACAGGCGGGAGGCCAGGAATACGAGCAGCTCGCCATCCTTGCCTATCGGCAAAGCATCGCGGCCGGCAAACTGGTCGTCGACATCGATGGAACGCCTTTGTACTTTTCCAAGGAAAATTCCAGCAACGGCTGCACGGATACCGTGGATGTCACGTATCCAGCCTCGCCGCTTTTCCTGTTGCTGAATCCGAAGCTGCTGGAAGCGGAATTACGGCCCGTGATGCAATATGCCAGCCTGCCGCGCTGGCCCTGGCCATTTGCGCCACACGATCTGGGAACCTATCCCCTGGCCAACGGGCAGGTCTACGGAGGCGGCACAACCAGCGAGGTAGACCAGATGCCGGTCGAGGAAAGCGGCAATATGCTCATTCTCTTCGACGCGGTCGCCCACGCCGAAGGCAATGCCGATTTCGCAGCCCTCTACTGGCCCCTGTTATCGCGATGGGCCGACTATCTGCGAGCCAACGGACTCGATCCTGGCAACCAGCTCAGCACAGACGATTTCACCGGTCACCTGGCGCACAATGCCAATCTCTCGATCAAGGCGATCATCGCCATCGGCAGCTATGCGCAGCTCGCCCAAATGCTGCACAAGGACGCCGTGGCTTCCAGTTATCGTCAGGACGCCCGGAAGATGGCCCTGCAATGGATGCGGATGTCTGCGGACGGCGATCACACTCGGCTGGCCTTCGATCTTCCCGGTACCTGGAGCCAGAAATATAACCTCGTATGGGATCGCATTCTCGGTCTCCAGCTCTTTCCGCCGTCGGTTGCGCAGGAAGAAGTCCGGTTTTACCTGCGACATCAGAATGAGTTTGGATTACCTCTCGACAACCGCCATACCTATACCAAGCTGGACTGGAGCGTGTGGACGGCCACGCTGGCTGACAACCAGCATGATTTTGAAACGATGATCCATCCCCTTTATCGCTTTATGACGGAAACGCCGACACGGGTTCCGCTGAGCGATTGGTTCGACACGGTCACGGGAGCCCAGGTTGGGTTTCAGGCCCGCTCGGTTGTCGGCGGGATCTATATCAGGATGCTGGCTGATCCTGAATTATGGAAGAAGTGGGCGTCGTCCGCGGGAGCGCCCTGAATCCGGACGATCGTGCGGAGCGTCAGTCACCGGAGGGGAGCGCAAGGGAGCACGGGGGCCAGCCCCTGCGGGCCCTTGCAGGCGCCCGGCGCAAAGCTGACGGTTCCCTGCAGCCACTGGCCAGCGGCAACTGGCATCGACACTCGATAGAATGATGAGCGAATCCAATTTCCGGATTCGATGACTCGCTGTGCGAACAATGCTCCTCATCGCCGGGCTGGCGCTGGCTGGAACGGCCGTTTCAGGCCAGACCAACTCTGCCACGACGATTGCGGGCGGAGCTTCGCTTCTGCAATCCGGCAACTACCAGGAAGCCCAAAGCGCTTTTGAGGTAGCTCTGCGCGCCGATCCTGCAAACGAGCAGGCCCAAAACGGAGAGGTTGAAGCCAGCGAGCATCTGGCGTTACAGCAGCGCGCCGCCGGACACCTGGTCGATGCACTGCAGGCATTGCTGCGAGGCGAGAGATATGTCCCGAACCGTGCGCGGCTCTATTACGATCAGGGCATTCTTGAAGACGAGATGCACTTGTATCCGCAGGCGCTGAAAGCGCTCGATACCGCACAACAGCTTCACATGCAGGATCCGATGCTGCTATACGCCACAGCGCGGGTGTACCTGGATCAGGGGCAACTGGAACCCGCGGCAGCGAAGATGAGCGCGTATCTGGAGCTGCGGCCAAACGACGCCAGTGCGCATTATGGATTGGGGCGGATCTATCAGCTCGGGCTGCAGTTTGCGAAGGCGCAGGCCGAATTCGAGGAATCACTTCGGCTGGACCCGCATCAGACGGAATCCTGGTTCCAACTCGGAGACGTGGAACTCAATCAGAACCATCTCGATGCGGCGCTGACTGATTTTCAGCAAACGCTGGCCCGTAATCCGAACCACGGTGGAGCGCTGACCGAATCGGGGCAGGTCCTCTATCGGCAAAAGAAGTACCAAAAGGCACTCCCTCTTCTTGAGAAGGCGGTTGCGGCCGCACCCGGGTTTCAGCCCGCCCATTACTATCTGGGACTCACGCTGGCGCGCCTGGGACGCAGCGCAGACGCAGAGAAGGAGCTGGCAACGGCCGTGAAGCTGGCCAATGAAAAAAACAGGCAGGAGAGTACACAGTACCAGCTCGTTCTTCCCTCAGGCAGCCACTGAGCCACGGGACGCAGCTGGAGAGAACAAGCTGAAAGCTGCCAGGCAAGTCCGGAGAGGAATCAGGAAAGTTTCAGAATCAGGTGAGGATGAACCTGCCGGGCTGTTGACGTTGTTTCGCACCCTGGAGATGCCGGCGTTCAATGCGCACACCGGAAGTCAGGGTCCCTTTTGAGATTTCTGCGGCTGCCAGGAACCGATCCCCAGCGTGGTGATGATCTCTGGTTCCAGATCTTCGTAATAAAGTACTGCGGACCGGGCTTTCCCGCGGTTGAAGAGCGACAAAGCAAACGCCACAACCGCCGATGCAACAAGCAGCGCCGCGAACGGAAGAGCCTCGTTCAGGATCTTCATCTCATAGCGGGAGAACAGAATGGCCAGCGGCGCGAAGACACCGACGAAGGTCCAGAATACATATTGAACATTCGACTTTCCGGGCAGATACGAACACGCAAATGGGATCTTTGATACCCCGATCAGGCTCAGATCAGTCAGGATCGAACCCACCAGCGCCAGCACCAGCAGGTGTTCTCCGTCCGCTCTCCACGGCCGATGGCACAGGACCAGTCCCGCCGCTGTCAGCCAAACCGGGACTGTTGCCATGACCAGCATTGCGCGTCGCACTGCCGCAATGTACTGTTCGGCTGGGCGCAGTTGCGTCACCTGCAAAACCCAGTTCGCTTTCAGCGATGCGGGCAGTGAAAAAATACTTCTCAACCCGAATACCGCCAGGCAGAGGATCGTCAGCGTGCTCATCAGGAATCCCACGGTCAAAGGCGGTCCGCGATGGGTCGTCAAAACCTGCCGCAATGTCGGTCCCAGATAGCCCGTTACCTCACCCGGCCGCGCCGAAAAGCTCACATCGTCCACAGCCGGAATCCCCGAGAACAGCTTGGTCACCCGTCGTAGTTCCAGCACGCTTCCCCTCCTTGGTTGCGATCTGAATTCCGGCAGCCTTCGCCGCTCTGAATGCTCTTCACAACGGCGCGACGATGATGTTCCTCCGCTCAGTACCGCAGCCCCAGCCGCAATGGAAACTCTTCCTCGTCTTCGTCGGCTTCGATCCGCTGGAGTTGCTCGCGGATGCGGGTCCTGTGGCTGCGGACCAGGCAGATATGAGCTGCTGCTGCCACGACAGTTGCGAGCCCGAGATGCAGGAGGCTCGCCTGCAGCCACGGCTCGGCGGACGTAGTGAACAGCACAATGGCAGGGAAAAAGCCGATATACGGAATCATGAGCAGCGCCAGATTCGTGGCAGAACTGGATTGGCTGCCGGTGAAAGGAATGGTTCTCACGTTCAGGAAAAATGCGTCGGTCAGCAAAAGACTCAAAGCAACAGCTGCGAATCCCTGCACGGCGGCGAATCTCCACGGGTGAAAATCCGGAGCAGAAGCCAGCGCCGCGAGGCTTACCGTCAGCAGCATGCTCCAGAGCAAAACCCAGCGGCGCGCTGCGGCGACATGCGGCCATGCCGGTTTGCCCTGCACAGTGCGAAAAATCCAGCGGCCGCGCTGGTCCGCGGGCGCGAGAAACGTGCTGCGCAGGCCGGAGACGGTCCAGAAAGCGCCAATCGGCACCATTGCACGCAATCCATCGCGCGAAACAGCCAAACCTAATCTGTTATGTTCCACGACGATCCGTAGAGCCGCTGAGAGCATCACAGCCACGCCTGCGCCTCCGTATAGAACCAGAACCATACGATAACGAGGCACCCGCAGCAGGTTTTGCCCGATGAAGTGCCAGATGGCACGGCCGCCGGGCACGCGAACCAGCGTTGCATGGATTGCGTGATGAAAAGGCGCTGAGGCGCGGCGCGGGCGCTCGCGCTTGGCCCCGCCTGTCAACAAATTGGCCGTTCTCCGCCACCACGCCAGCGGGTACAGCGACACCGTGAGCATCACGGTTGTTCCGGTTGCGAGCAATCCCAGTTGCGCAAGAGTTGCGAAGATCGGTGGCTCGCCCGTGCCACCCAATATTCGCTGATAGATGCCCAGAAACCAAAAAGGCGGGAACCAGAGTGCGCGTTCGTGTCCGGAAAGGATCAATCCACGGAGAACCCCGTACACGACAGGGTAAAGAAACAACGAGGAAAGCAGAGCGACCGCGGCGAATCCCTGAATCCACAGGGAGACGCGCCGGAACCAGCGATCTCCCAGGGCAGCGAGCAGAATTGCTTCCATCGAGAGGATCAGCGTCGCACTGAACATTCCACTGCACACGACGGCGATGCAGTGCGCCGCCAGAAACCGAAAGAGCGCCGGAGGATCCGTCGCTGCCGGCAGAACCAGCGGCGGAAGAAAACTGGAAGCAAGGATCGCCGCCCCGATCAGCAGCAGAATTGCTGTAACCCTTGCCAGCAACAGCCGAATGGCCTTGACAGGGAGGGACGACAGAACGAAGACGTCGAGCAAATCCGGAAACAGGAGGTCCCACTCGAAGATCGTTACCAGGCCCATGGCGACCATCGTGTACAGGACAAAGAAGTAGTGGTCACCCGCTTGTTCCCAATACGATCGCACAACGTGTGGAAGATGGTACGGCGTGTAGAGGTAGAGAGAGAGCACCAGTGGCGGAAGCCCGATGACGCACACCGCCTGCACCAGACGCGTCTTCGAGTCGCCCTCCACGGAAGCCAGTTCGCTCCCGAAGAACCGGTCAAGAAAATGACGTATGAGCACCCTGAACGAAGACAGATGTTCCGGATCGCCGGCCGTCTTGCCGGCCAGCACATTCAGCGACAGTACCTCATCCCGCATGGCCGCGCGTGCGGGTTCAGTTCCGGGCATGGCCGCGCCTCATCAATTCGAGAATTCCACGTGCGGTCGAACGCGTATCCTGCTGCCGCACGAGCTCAGCGAAGACCTTTTCGAGGCTCGGCTGCTTCATCAGCCGGATCAGTTCGCCGGGGGGCGCATCGGCCACAATCCGTCCCTGAGAAATCACGACGACGCGATCGCAGACCTGCTCGACGATTTCGAGGACATGCGAGATGTACAGGACTGCTTTTCCCGCCGCGGTCAACTCGCGCAGGAGGTCGCGGAACAGTCGCGAAGACAGCACGTCGAGACCGGACAGCGGCTCATCGAAGATGAGAACCTGAGGATCGTGCATCAGCGCTGCGGCCATCAGGACGCGTTGCCGCATGCCTTTCGAGTACACCGTCATCGGCGAGTGCCGCCAGGATTCCAGATCCAGCAGCGCCAGCAAGCCCTCCGCCTGTTCCCGAATCGATCGCTCGCCCAGGCCCCGCAGCCTGCCCACCAGCTGTAGATATTCCAGTGCTGACATCCAGGTGTACAGGTGCGGCTCTTCCGGGATATATCCAAAGCTGGCCCGCCAGGAGACCAGGTCGTCGTGAATGTCGCGGTTTCGGAAAAGGACCCGGCCGTCATTCGGCCGCAGCAGGCCGGTGATGATTTTCACGGTGGTGGATTTGCCTGCGCCGTTGGGTCCCAGGAATCCCACGATCTCTCCGGGCCCGACCCGGAAACTAACGTCGCTCACGGCCGGAATCCCCCGGTAGTTCCTGTAAAGATGATCGACCTCGAGCACAGCCGGCGCCTCCGTGCACCTCTCCCTATGTAGCATACTGCTGTAAGGTCGTCAACAGAATGCTACATAGGCTACAATTCCGCCATGCCGGTCGAAGCGAAACTTTCGCACACCGCGGCCATGGTTCTCGAGGCCCTCCATGGGGGCTATGTCTACGGCTTCAGCGTGATGGAAGTCACGGGACTCCCCAGCGGAACCGTCTATCCGGCCATGCGACGGCTCGAACGCGATGGCCTGATCGCGTCGAAATGGGAGCAGCAGTCCGTGGCCGATGCGGCACAGCGCCCGCCGCGCAAGTACTACCGGCTGACGCGATCGGGCCGGTTAACGCTGGATGCTGCCCGGAGGCGATATCCCTTGCTCGAAGGGATGATCCCGCAGGCCCAGGAATTGGAGCGGGCATGAGCGATAAAGCTTCCCGTGCCGCGGCGCTGGCTCAGCTCGTTATCGGGCTCGCATCCCGAGTTCTTCCCGCCGGCGCTCGGCGCGAATGGGCCGCCGAGTGGAACGCCGAGCTTTGCCACGTGTGCCGGTCCTGCGCCTGCGAGCCAGTGCGATTCGCACTGGGCGCTTTTCAGGATGCGCTCTGGATCCGACTCGATCGCATAAGTGATCGTGCTCGGTCCACTTTTGCGCGGGGCTCTGCGGTGCGGTGTTGCGCAAACCTGCTGCTTGTGGGAGCGGTGGGCCTGCTTCTTTGCTCTCTCCTCCCCGGTCCCAGACGGGCATTTTTGGCCGCTCTTGCGCACACGCCCTCCGATCTGGTGACCATCTCGAGCGATGGATATGACGGAACCCAGGCCCCGAGCATTTCCATGTCAGAGTTCCAGGAATGGAAGACTGTGGCATCCCCTCTCTTCACCCAGATCGCCTTTTGCCGCCCCGCCGTGCGTCGTATCCATTTGAGCCATCATCGACCAGTGAATCTGGTTATTGCTGTCGCCAGCCAGAATCTGCTGCGCGTTTTGGATTTGTCCGGCTTTGCCTCCCGGTCGCCGGTGTCGAGCGCCGGCCATCTTTTTCTCACCCAGTCAGTCTGGCGAACTCAGTTCCACGCTGATCCGAATCTGATTGGAACGACAACGACGATGGGCGGCAATCCTGTAGTCGTCGCCGGCATTCTTCCCGATCAAAGGTCAGATCTTCCGGGAGAGATCCAGGTTCTGCTCACCGAAAACTCCCGTCAGCTTGAGTCCATTCCGCCCACCGCCGATGGATATGTCTTCGCTCGCCTTCGCCCGTCGGCCTTTGCAGCAAGAACCGGCGCGTGGCACCTGATATTCGAGCAGCGAAACGATGCGATCTCCCAGTTCGAATGCGTTCCCGTTTCGTATATTTTCGGCCAGCCCATCGGCATTTTCTTATTTGCGCTTCTGGCGGCATGCATCGCGCTTCCCGCAACCACAGCTCTGCGTCTTGGCGAATACGCTGAGCGCCGCGGACGTCTGGAGTGTGCCGGCTCTCTGCGCAGATGGTTGTTCCTTCTCGCGAAGATCGTGCTTGTGGTGTTGATCGTAAGCTCGTGGTCGTTTGCACTCGCCTATGCGGGTGCTGCTGTTGGCTCCGCCGCCGCCCTCTATGTTCAGTTAGGAACGGCTTTCCCCGCGCTGCTGTTCGCATTTCGCTGGACTTTCCACGATCAGCGGAGGCGCTGCCCGGTTTGTCTCAGGCGCTTGTCCAACCCCGCCCGCGTCGGCCAGCCGTCGTGGAATTTCCTTGCCTGGTGCGGTACCGAATGGATGTGCGAAAGCGGACACGGGCTCCTGCACATTCCCGAATTACCGACCTGCTGGTTCAGCACGCAGCGCTGGCTTTGCCTCGATGCCTCGTGGGCAAGTCTCTTCCCAGCCGGCCCGGCCGCTTCCTAGCCGCTCGTTCGCGGTGCCGGCGCCAAATTGCTCTTCATCGTTATCACGAATCGCCCTTTCGGCGGCGCCTTCGCGGTGCGGTCTCCCAGGACCTGAGCTGTGGCCTAAGCCTCGCGGAAACGCGAAGTTTGCCTGACTGGAAGTATCAGAATGAGTAACGAATCCCAAGCTGGAGCTGTCGAGGCGGCCTGTTGCCGTAGGCGTTCGCCGACACCAGTTGCCCGAAGGTGGCCGAATCGAAGATTCGATCGGGAACGTCGAAATTCGGGTGGTTGAAGATGTTGAACAAGTCCGCACGCAACTGCAGGCTGCCGCCTTCGCGGATCTGCTGATTGCGCTGCACACTGATGTCGAAATCCACGAAGCCAGGCCCGATGACGCTGTTCCTTGGCGCGGTGCCAAAGCGGTATTCGCCCAGCAAATTAGGGTCGGAAAACGCGCATGGATTGAACCAGCTTGCGGCGGTGCGAGTGGCGTCGGCAGCGCGGCCTCCCTCGGAGACGGTCTTGTAGCAGGTGGGATCGGCGTTGGCCATCACCGGGCCCGGCTTCATGGGATCGCTCACCTGATCCGGACGGTCGATATAGGGTTGAAGGCCGGTGCGGCTCTGGAGCACGGCACGATTAACGGTAAAAGGCCGCCCGGTCTGGACCGTCGTGATGCCACCAAACGTCCAGTGCGAAAGCAAAACGGGCAGAACTCCGCGCGCAAAGCCCCTGCCATTTGCGAGCGACGGTGCCTGATAAACGTAGCTCGCGACAAACCGGTGCCGCGCATCGAAGTCGGACAGGGCGCGCTCCGAGCGAAGATTGTTTGAGTTCTGCGGGAAGCCCGGATCGACTGCGGTGCTGAACAGTTGCGAGCTGTTGTCGATCGATTTCGACCAGGTATACGCGGCCAGGAACTCGAGCCCGTTGTTGTACCGCCGCACGGCGCGCGCCTGCAGCGAGTTATAGGTGCTGTCAGCCGTCGACTGGATTTGCTGCACAGTGGAAAACTGAGGAAATGGCGGAATGCCGCCTGGCTCCGGCTGATTCACATTCAGCCGCAAGGGTAAGCGTGTGCCTTTGCTGCCTACATAGGCCAGGTCAAACACCAGTCCCTTCGCCGCCTCGATTTGGTTCCCAAAATCCCATTCCTGCACGTAGGCATCGCGGAAGTTTTCCGGCATGGTGAAAGCGAGAGGATAAACAATCGGCGAATCGAAAATGGTCTGGATGTTCTGCGTGCCCGAATTGACCCAGGTCTCTATCGGATAGTAAGGCGGATTGAGCCGGGAGCCAAAGTTGGTATTCAGGATCGTGACATCGTAGAAGATTCCGTAGGCGGAGCGCACAACGTAGCGATCCGTGTTGAGCGGCCTCCAGGCAAATCCGGCGCGCGGCGCGAAGTCGTCACGGTCAGGACGGTAGATGCCGCGCGGAATGCCATCGGTTCCCGCCAGGATAAACATGCAGGCCGGTTGCGGTGAGCATGTGGCGGAACTTGCCGAGAGATTCGGAATCGACATGCGATTGCCGGTGTCGAACGGCGGCGAACTGTACTCGTAACGAAGGCCGGCGTTCAGCGTAAGGCGCGCAGTCGCGCGAATATCGTCCTGTGCATAGAGCGCCGTGTCGGAGGTGCGCAAATCCGCTTCAGTATTTCCGCTGACACTCACCGCTATGGCGGGAATGCCCAGCAGGAGGTCCTCGACGGAATTGCCGGTGACGCCCAGAAAATCCCAGAAGCCCCGCGAAAACTCATCGATGTAGGAGTTGTTGCCGATGTTGAGATAATCCACGCCGAAGTTCATCTGATGGCGGCCGCGATTGAAGGCCGGATGCCATGCCAGGTTGTTGGCGATGTTGAAAGTGTCGTTGCGCCGATCCATGGGGAAGCTCGTGGATCCCCCGATGCCGTCGTAGCCGGTGAGCTCAACATCCGGGTAGCCGCGGTCGACCGGGCGGTTGAGCATGGTGGCGAAGCCGGGGATGGTCTGGCTGCCCTGGTTCGAGAGATAGCCCCCGAAGGTATTCCGATTGAAGCCGAATTTTGCCTCGTTGATGGTCGAAGGTCCAAAGACATGAACCCACGAAATTCCCAGGTTCTGCCCCAGCGTATCTTCAGGCGATCCGTATCCCGGCAGATTGCTGAACGAAGGCACGCCGGGGTCGAAGGGGTCGAAGCGGTTCTGATCATAGACCGCGTAGTGCCCGGAGACCGTGTCGATTGGGCTGATGTGGTCATCGAGCCGGACGATGGGCATTTGGTCCGTCTCGGTCAGCAGCGGCGCGGCGATGTAGCGCGTCGAGGTGAGAGGGTCGCCCACATTGGCATCGGGAATCAGGCTCAGGACGGTGGCGCCGGCGCTGCTGATCGCGGGCGGGGGAAGCGCCGCCAGCAAGCCTTCTCGCAACTCCAGCGAGGGCACGGTCGCCTCGCGGGTGATTGCCTGCCGCATCGACAGTTCCTCATCCGCCACGAAGAAGAAGGTTCGGCCTCGACGGATGGGTCCGCCCAGCGAGCCGCCGAACTGATCCCGGTCGAAGGGCGGAATCGAACCGCATGTGCCCGGAACCGACCCCGGCTGGCAAGCAGGCAAGTCGAAGTAGTTCTTCGCATCCATATTGCGATTGCGCAGGAACTCGAAGGCGCTTCCATGGAAATGGTCGCCGCCTGACTTGATCGCCACGTTAATCTGCCCGCCGGCGACTCGTCCGTACTCTGCCGAGGAATTGCTCGATTGCACCTTGAATTCGAGGATGGCCTCAACGGAGGGCAGCACACTCCATTGGTTGAGAAACGGGTCGTTGTTGTCAACTCCATCGAGCAGGAAGTAATTTGACTGCTCGCGCACGCCATCCAGGCTGATGGCGCTGCCCAGGAGCGTGTTCTGCGAACCGTCGGTGCCCGGCTCGGAGCCCGCCGCCAGAAGCCCGAACGTGAGAAAGTTCCTCTCGTTCAGCGGCAGCGCCGCAATGCGTGTGGCGTCGATCACCTCGCCTACAGTACCGTTCCGCGACTGGATCAGAGGCGGTTCTCCGTTCACGGTGACCTGCTCATGAACGCCGCCCACCGGCAGTACAAAGTCAACCTCGACAAATGAGTCGATCTCAACTCGGACATTGGTCCGCACGACCTCACGAAACCCGGGACTGGTGGCGCTCACTTCGTACATCCCCGGTGGCAGCAGCGGGAGCGTATACGCGCCCAGCGCATCGGTCCGCGTCTCTCGAACCGTGTCCGTGGCCAGATTTCTGGCGCGCACCACCGCATTCACGATCACGGCGCGCTGCTGGTCCTGGACGGTTCCGCGCACTGAGCCGGTGGCGTCCAGTGCGGCTGCGCAACCGCAACCGGCGGCCATCCAGATGGGAATCAGAATCAGAGCAGCTCGCATCGCGCTCTTCACCAGACTGCCTTCCCTTCGCGCACCAGAATTCGCGCTCGGATTTTACGGCGGTGTGATGCCACGTCCTGCCTGCAGCCCGACGGTCGGGGGCTGAGGATCCAGGCATTTTCTGAATGCACCAAACCGATGGGGGGGAGGACTTATAGGTCTCGACTATACTGCACTCGCGGGGCTTCCGGCACAGAAAGGGCGATGTTGGATCAAATCATCTCGCATTACCGGCTCATCCGCCAGATCGGGTCCGGCGGGATGGGGATTGTCTATGAGGCCGAGGACCTCACCCTGGGCCGCCATGTCGCGCTGAAGTTGCTGCCGGAAACCACCGGCGAGGAGCAGGTCGAGCGTTTCCGCCGCGAAGCGCGCACCGCCTCCTCCCTGAATCATCCTGCCATCTGCACCGTTTACGAGACGGGGATGGACCAGGGACGGCATTTCATCAGCATGGAATTGCTGGAAGGGGATCCCCTTAATACCCGCATCGCCATGGGGCCTTTCGAACTGAAGCAAATGATCGAAATTGCCGTGCAGGTCAGCGACGGCCTGAGCGCTGCTCACAGCAAGGGCATCCTCCATCGCGATCTCAAACCCGCCAATCTCTTCCTGACCCGCCACGGTCAGGCAAAGATCCTCGACTTCGGACTGGCCAAGCTGATCGCAGACGGCACATCGTCGCCCGATGCCCTCACCGCGGCCGCTCCGCTCACCCGCCCTCAGGATGCAGTTGGAACGCTTGAATATATGTCGCCCGAGCAGGCGCGGGGAGCCCAACTCGACCCGCGCACCGACATCTTTTCCTTTGGCGGCGTGCTGTATGAAATGGCCACGTGCCGGCGCCCATTCTTTGGCGCGACCTCCGCGCTGCTCTTCCATGCCATCCTGAACACCGATCCCATCCTCCCCTCCAACCTCGATCCGTCCATTCCGCCCCGCCTTGAAGAAATCATCATGGCGATGCTCGAAAAGGACCCCGATCTTCGCCTGCAGAGCGCCGATGCGGCGCGGACGGAGTTCCGGCGTCTGCAGCGCGACATCGAGCAGGGCCGCGTGTCTTCGGGGTCGAACCGCGCAGCTGGATCTCCCCGTACTCCTGCGCCTGCTCCCCGTCCCACCCGCCGTGCCGCTCGCCCACGCAGAAAGCCCATCGCGGTTCTGCCGTTTTCCAACGACACCGGAAGCCCCGAACTCGATTACCTGAGCGACGGCCTGACCGAAGTTATCATCAACAACCTGTCAGCCATTCCGGAACTGCGCACCGCTCCCCGTGCTCTCGCCTTTCACTTCAAAGGCCGCTCTTTCGATTCGACCGCGATCGTCAAAGACCTTAAGGTGAACACTGTGGTCGTCGGCCGCCTCACGCGCCGCGGCTCCCGGCTCGCGATCGGAGTCGAATTGCTGGATCTGAGTTCTGTCGAGCAGATCTGGGGGCACCAGTACAGCGTCGACGAACAGGATCTGGCCGGGCTCGACGGGATTATTGCGGGCGACATCACCACCGCTCTTCGCATTAATCTGACCTCCGATATCACATCGCGGCTTTCCCATCGCCAGACCAGCAATCCCCGCGCCTTTGAGTTGTATCTGAAAGGCCGCCACGCTTATGCGCGCTTCTTTCTGCCCGAGCCGGTCTTTCAGGCCATCGAGTTCGCCCGCCAGTCCGTCGAACTGGATCCGATGTTTGCCGCTGCCTGGGGTCTTTCCGCCGACGCGTATGCCCTGTGCGGATACTTCCGCTATCGCGAGCCTGACGATGTTTTTCCGAAA
Source organism: Acidobacteriaceae bacterium (assembly GCA_030041515.1). Lineage (GTDB taxonomy): Bacteria > Acidobacteriota > Terriglobia > Terriglobales > Acidobacteriaceae > Palsa-343. Next base: position 45,350 of record JASHNS010000081.1, read on the forward strand.
GCCAAGGCGGCGGCGCTGCGCGCGATCGAGCTGGACCCGACGCTCGGCGAACCGCACGCGACGCTGGGATTCATCTATTACATCTACGACTGGGACTGGAATCGCGCAGAGCAGGCGTTTCAGCGAGCCATCCACTGGCAGGCCGAAGGCCAGGGCGGCGGCACTTCCTATGCCTTCCTCATGCTCACTCTCGGACGCTTCGATCAGGCGGTAGAACTGTGCGAGCGTGCACTGAAGGTCGATCCCCTGTCTGCTCCTGTGGCGGCTGCCGCCTCCTGGGTTTACTTCCGCACCGGCGATTACGAAAAGGCTCTGCGGCAGGGAAGGAACCTCCGGGAACTGGATCCGAATATCTACCACAACCTCGAATTCCCTCCCATCGAGATCATGATCGACCTGATGCAGGGTCGCGGCCAGGAGGCCTTGATGAAGTATCAGGCCTTCGTGACCGAGTGGGGCCTCGACCCGACGAAAAGCGCGTTGCCCTACATCATGGCGCATGCGGGTTTGCACAACGAGGTGCGTGCGATTTTCCAGATGGCCGATCTTTCCAGCGCCGATCCCGGCAAGCTGGCGATGGTCTATGCGGTGCTCGGCGATTATGACCAGGCCTTCGCCTGCCTTGAAAAGGGCATCGCAGGACGTTACCGGTCGCTGCTGGAGATTCGCGTAACACCGGAATTCGAACCGATGCGCAGCGACCCTCGATACGCGGACATCCTGCGGCGCATGAATCTGCCGCTTTAGTCCGCTTCGAACTCGCCAAACTTTTCTCCGACGGCTCGCGATGGCCGGCCCAGAATGCCCGCAGCAGCCTGCATCCCCGAAGTCGTTGCTGCTTCCACGCAGCCGGCGTTGATTCCGTTGTCGGTCCAGTCGCCGGCCAGGAAGAGATTCTCGAATCCCGATGCCGCCGGCGCCAGCCTGTACTTTGTGCTGCCCTTCACCGTAATCACATACCGTTCCGAGGGATCGACGTTGGCGCGAAACCACTGCGCGCGAAATCGGGCTTCGCCTTCTCCACGTGCCGCGTCCGCCAGCAGGCCGAAATCGCACCCTCCGCCGGGTCGCTGAACCCGCGGCAGAAGCTTTCCGCAGCTTTCATTCATGAATGCGAGCGACGTTTGGTACACCGCCTCGGCCTGACTTGCGGGGAAACCATACTCCGTCGGCGGCGGCAGCGGCACATCGGGCATCGGTCCGCAGAAGTATGCGATGCTCTGCGGCGTCGCGTCCGCCGGCCATTCTTCGCGAATCAGGAGATGACTCATGTCCGCGAATGTATCCATCGGTTCTGTGAAGGCGCTCACCAGTGGCAGCTCGTTCTGCCAGTAAGGCCAGCCCAGGCCTGCGGTGTCCGCAAGCAACCACGCCTGGAAAGCCTGGGTCGCTGTGGTTTGCACATTGTCCACCATCGCCTGCCAGGCGGGGCTCGCAGCCAGCAGTTCCCCGCAGAGCATGGGGATGGACCCCAGCGAAATCCCAAAAACAACCTGGTCGAAATCCTGTCCGCGCAGCAGCGTCAGTGGCTCCACGTTCTGCCAGTCGGCCCAGTTCGATTCGAGGTTGATGCTTCGTTCTTTCAGCTCCTCGCCCTGCACCAGTTGCTCATAGAGCGGTTCGCTGGGCCAGCAGGGCAGCCGCCGCACTTTGACCAGCGGCTCGTACTCGCCTGCCTTCACCGTCGCCTGGCGGGCCATGTCGATCGACGCAACGGATTTGCCATCCTGAGACAAATGCAGCGCCTGCACTTTGTGAAAGAAGCGGAACTGCACGCCCCGTTTTTTCAGTACCTCGTAGAGCGGTGCGAAAATGGTGTCCCCCATCCCCGCCTGCATTCTCCAGTAGACCGCACCTCGATAGGTGAAGAGGATGCGCGAAATGCCCTTCAGATACGTCCCTGCCTCGACGGTTGTATAGGGGCTGAAGAAGAGATCGTAGAAAGACTGGACCAAACCGCAGTTGGCCACGGTATCCGACGCGCCGTGCCGCGTCAGCCATTCCTTGTAGTCGTACTGGTTGATCGCAGAAAAACCATGCACCAGCACGCCGTCAGCGATCACGCCGATGATGTTCACCAGCGCGAACTCGCTCATGATCCAGAAGCGCCGCCACTCTTCCTGGTCCGCAGCTTCTTCCGGTGTCGAGCCCTGTCCCAGTCGCCGCGCCAGCCATTGCCGGTATGTCTCCAGCATCCTGCGCAATAGTTCATGAGCCTGGGGATCGTGCTGCCCCCCTCGTTCCGCGGTCTTTCGCACGTGCTCGCTCACCGCGCGCAGAAGCTGCTCGCCGGCATGCGCCCCGGCAGCTCCTTCCATGCCGACCGCGCCGAGAAAGGCCGCGATTTTGCCCGCAAACAACTCGTGTTCCCCCGCACCCTGCCCAGGGATCTTCGACTTCACCAGCAGGTTCCGCAGAAACTCGATGGTCGTTCCCAGAATTTCCCACAGAGATGGAAGCTTCTCCGTGTCGCCCGGCGTATCCGGATTCGGTGTGAAAGTCAGCAGCCAGGGAATCCATTCTCCGTTCACGTGGTCTTCCACCGTCACTTCGTTACACGGCTTGAATGCCTCGCTCCACGTAGCCAGCGCATCGGTCAGCGGCCGGGCATTTTCCGCGTAGCACTGGCGAATCATGCGGAATGCGTTCTCATAGAACCCCAGCCAGAAGTGCAGCCCATGCTCCTCGATGCGCTGGCTCATCGCGGCGTTTCGCCCGCTCGCGCCCTTGCCGCCCAGCCGCCACCCCATCTGGTAGATCGTGATTTCGTAGCGCTCCTGCCAGTTCGCCTCCGAAGTCAGCTCGAATGCGGTGCTCATCGCGCCCACGCCTCCGCCCAGAATCGCGATCTTCGTTTTGCCCATGCTCGTCAGCCTTTCCTGGTGCCCGCTGCGCGTTCCGGATGCGCGAAGGACTCGCCTTCGATCTGGATGTCGTCGCCGGCAATGGCACGCGCTGCTCCCAGGCCGCCCATCACTGCCGCTTCCACGCACCCGGCATTGATCGGCGTGTTGACCCAGTCGCCGGCCACAAAAAGATTGGCAATGCCCGTCTTGCCCGGGTCCAGCCGATAGCGCGCGGTACCCGGCGCCGACAGCACGTACCGCTCCGACGGATCGATGTTCACCCGCAGATACTGGGAGTCCAGGCGCGCCTCACCCTGCGCCTCGCAACGGCCGGCCAGCAGATTCCAGTCAAAGCCCGTCTCCCTATGTGCTCCTGGCCAGAAGCCCCCCGTATGCTCATTCAGGTAGTCGACGACGATCCCCTTCAGCTTCTCCTGCTCCTGGGCGGGGAAGTCGCGGTCCCCAGGCGGCGGCACGCCGGCATCTGTCACTCCGCACAGATAGCCGACGTGATTCGGCGCCAGATCGCCGGGCCATTCTTCACGCTGCAGAATATCCGACATATCTGCCCAGCTGTTCATTGGCTCCACAGCCGTCAGCATCAGCGCCGCCGGCTGCCGCCATACGGGAAAGCCGAGCCCGGCCGCATCGGGATACGTCCACACCTGGAAGGCCTGGGTCGCGGTCGTCGCCACCTTCTCCACCATGTCCTTCCAGGCCGGCTGGCTTGCGATGATCTCCGGACAGACTGCCGGAACCCCCGCCACTGAAATCCCCAGAATTGCCTCGTCGAAATCCACGCCCTCCCGCAGCGTCACCTCTTCGACATCCTGCCAGGGCGTCCAGAACGATTCAAGATTGATCTTCTCCGCCCGCAGCCTCTCCCCTTCCACAAGTTGCTCGTAGAGAGGCTCGCTCGGCCAGCACGGTAGGCCCCGCACGTCGAACAGAGGCTCGTAGTCGCCCTCTTTCACGGTCGCCTGGCGCCCCAGCCGGATCGTGTCCACACGCTGTCCGTCTGCGGAGAGCCCCAGGTTCTTCACCCGGTGAAAGAATCGGAACCGCACCCCGCGCCTGCGCAGCACTTCGTAGAGCGGCGCAAATACGACGTCGCCCATTCCCGCCTGCAGCTTCCAGTAGACGGCGCCTTTGCAGCCGAGCAGCGCGCGCCCCATCACGTTCAGCATGACGCCGGTCGACAGTTCCGACCGGTCATGCAGCATGAAGTTGTACGCCCAGTTCACCGCCTGCGAGTGCAGCGTGATCTCCGACGCGCCGTGCTGCCTGAGCCATGCGCGATAATCGATGTCGTCCAGCGAACCAAAGCCCTTCTCGATCACATCGTCCGCCAGATAGCCACGCAGGTTGGCGAGCCCAAAATCCATCAGCAGCCACAACCGCATGGCTTCAGTGTTGTCGGCCACGTGCCGTTCCAGCAGCCTCCACAGCCACTGCCAGAATTTGTCCAGCTTTTCGACCAGAGTCTGCCGGAACCCGCTTCGGCGCAGTCCATCATCGCCGCCCGCGCCGTGAATCAGTTGGGCGATGGCCGTCAGCTCCGCTTCCACCGCTTCGAGCACCACCGCCTCAACCAGATCGCACAGGAAACGCGCGAGGCCCGGCAGCAGCCTCGGGTCCGATCCCGAACGCGGGCACCCGGCCGCGGAGCGGAACGTCTCCAGCATCCCATCCACCGCCAAACACAGCGTCTGCCAGTGCGTGGGAACACCGCCGTCTCCGGGATTTCCCGCTAACGGCGCGAAGTAGACTGGCCAGAATGCGGTTCCATGCGGAGTCGGCTCCTCCATCACATGGCAGTTATGCGGTTTGAAGGCCTCTTCCCACGTCGCCAGCGGAGCCGACAGCGGCCGGCCGTTCTCCGCATAACATTTCCGCATCGTGCGGAAGGCGTTCTCGTAATAGCCCAGCCACAGGTGGATGCCGTGCTCCTCGATGCGATTGAACTGAGTCCGATTCCTGCCGCTCGCACCCTTGCCGCCCAGCCGCCAGCCCAGTTGATACACGGTAATCTCGAAGCGCTCCTGCCAGTTCGGCAGCCCGCTCAGCTCGAACGCAGCCGCCAGCGCGCCTGCGCCACCGCCCAGAATCGCGATCCTCTTCTTTTCTGCATTCACGCGCTTTACCCTTCCTTTGCCGCGGAAGTGAGCGATACGGGCCCCAGCGGTTCGTTTTGGATCACCAGCGGTTTTCCCTGCACGGCCAGCGAGGTCAGGATGCCGGACATCACCGCCGCCTCGATGCAGCCTGCGTTGAGCGGAGTCCGCGTCCAGTCTCCGGTCAGAAACAAATTGCAATAGCCGCTTTGGTTGGCAGCCAGCCGGAACTTTGAGCTGCCCGTGACCGACAGAACGTAATGCTCCGTCGGATCGACATTCGCGCGGAAATACTGCGAGTCCAGGCGCTGCTCGCCCACGCGGTTTTCCGGATCCACCAGCAACTGCCAGCGTGGCTGCGATGTCAGCGGATCCAGCCAGTTCGGCCACAGCGGCCGGGCGTGGTTAGCCAGAAAATCCTGGGCGTAGCCCTTCACGATCTCCTTCGCTTCCGCCGGATAGCCATGATCGGACCACGGCTTCAGCACTGCGTCCGGCGGTTTCATCGGTCCCGTCAGATAGGCAATGCTGTTCGGCGTATGCGCGTCCGGCCAGGACTCGCGGACGAGGATGTCCGTCTTGTCCGCCCAGGTGTCGCACGGCTCCGCGTACGTGCTCACCATGCAGATTTCGTTGCGCCACATCGGCGAGCCCAGTCCCGCGATGTCGGGATACATCCACAGCTGGATCCCCATCGTGGGAATCGCCGTCACATGCGCCAGCATCTCGCGCCATGCGGGCTGCGCCTCGATGATCTCCCCGCAAATCATCGGCAGCGCGTTGATCGAGATGCCCAGCACGATCTGGTCGAAGTCCACGCCGGCGCGCAGCGTGATGCTGCCCACGTCCTGCCACGGCGTCCAGGAAGACTCCAGATTGATCTGCTGCGCCTTCAGCTCCTCGCCCTCCGTAATCTGGTCATACAACGGAGTGGAAGGCCAGCACGGCAGCCCGCGCACCGAGATCAGCGGATCGTAATCGCCCGCCTTGAGCGTGACCTGCTGCCCAATCTCAATCGACTCGATGCTTTTTCCGTCTGCCGCCGGCTTCAGGCTGGTCACGCGCTGGAAGAACCGGAACTTCACCCCCCGCTTCTTCAGCACTTCGTAGATCGGCGCGAATACGATATCGCCCATCCCGGCTTCCATCTTCCAGTACACGGATCCCTTGTAGTTCAGCAGCAGCTCCAGCGTCGCGCGCAGCGCCGTCCCCGCTTCGTAGGTGTAGTAATCGCCGCAGAACACCAGAGCGTAAAATCCATCCACCAGCGGAGATTTCAGCGTGAACTCGGTTGCTCCGTGTTTCCGCAGCCAGTCCCGGTAATCCCAGTCGTTGATCACGTCGAAGCTGTTCTTTTCGACAACGCCGTCCAGAAACATGCCCCGCACATTGGCGCCCAGCAGATCCGTCAGGATCCACAGCCGCCGCGCTTCCATGTTCTTCTCCAGCTTGTCCTGGATCGCCGTCCGTACCTTGTCGATGTACTCGTCCAGCAGCTTCACGATGCAATCCTGATGCTCTGCCAGGAGACCTTCGCCGCTGATCAGCTTCTCGATCCGCCCCAGTGCATCGTAGAGCATCCGTGCCAGCACGCCCACCTCAAAAGCTTTCTCATCCGCCTTCAGCCGATCGGAAATCGCCTCCATAAAGGTCTCCGGCTTCAGGATGTACTTCGCTCTCGTCATGTCATCGTCGTCCACGTTGGCGGTGTCCGTCTGATGCAGCGACTGCAGCAGCTCCGACATGGAACGAAACGCGCGCCCCGAGAGTTCGAGGATCGTCGGCCGCGGCAGCGGCTCGCCCGGCGTCAGTGGATTGGCCCGAAACTCCAGCGGCCAGTTGACCCACCGGTCATCCATGTGCTCCATGATGACCCAGTAGTTCACCGGCTTGAACGCTTCCGACCATGTCGCCATGGGCATTTCCAGAGGGCGAGCGTTTTCACTGTAGATGTTGCGCATCAGGTGGAAGGCATTGTCGTAGAAACCGAACCACATGTGGTAGCCGTGCTCTTCCACACGGTTGTACTGGTCGAGATTGCGCCCGCTCGCGCCTTTGCCGCCCAGCCTCCAGCCCAGCTGGTAGACCGTGATGTCGTATTTCTCCTGCCAGCCCGGCTGCTCCGTCAGCTCCGCCACTGTTGTCAGCGAGGAGATCCCTCCCCCCAGCACCGCGATCTTTGTGGGTCCGCTTTGCGCCATCATCTTTCTCCTCGTCCCTGCGCGTTGCCGCCTCGCCGGCGGGCGCTGCGCGGCCGTTTGCTCCGCTGGAGAACCGTCCCCAGACGGCCTGGCTTACCCTTCCTGGAAGGCTGCGGGCCATTATAGAGACGAGACGGGTGCTCAGGAGCGGGGAAGCTTCGTCCCCCCAAAATCATTCTGTTCCTGGATGCTGCCCTCGGCGACGCCCGCTTCCGCTGCCTGCCTCCGCCCTGCTGCGCCTATAAGGGAACTTTGACCGCATCCGGGGGAAATCGCTTCTGATAATCCGAACCCTGCAGATAGGCGGACTCGTGGATGAGCGAGCCTGCGGGAATGGGACGTCGGCGATACCGATTCATCCGCCGTTTCCACCGTTTTTCCGCGGCATCCCAATGCTTCTTCGGAATGAATTCTGCAATATTCCACAGTCCCTTCAGCGACTCGTGCTTCATCGCGTCAGGTTTCGCCGGGACATACCGGCTCCCGGAGGAGAGGCCGAGCACTTCGGATTCCTGCGTTAGGTCGACGATGAGGCCCGCGCTCTTTGCCTCATCGATCATCCACTTCAAAGCGTATTTGGAAATCCCGCTCTCGGCCTCCGCATAGCCCCCTCCCACATCGCAATGAACCCCTGGGAACCACACCTGCATCAGATCGAGTGGGCCGCGCGGTTTGCTGCTGTCGGCCGGCGGCTGCCAGAGATGAGTGCGGAAAAACGCCCGGTGCTCATCGATGGAAACAGCGTGCCGTCCGATCTCGATATCGGGATTATTGGCTTCGCTCGGCAGATGCAGCGGATTATCGAGCCAGCCTACTGAACTCACGGTATCCCATACTCCAACAAAATGGATGGGTGGTTTGGCACACGCCATCGCCTCGCGAAACTGGTGAGCCAGTTCGAAGTAAGCGGTAACATCCTGCGGCGATCTTGCCTTCTGAATGGCCATCAGCATTCGCACTGCGTAGGGAATCAGCGGCTCGTTGCCTCGGCGAATCAAACCATACCAGTGGATCAGTGAAGCCACGGCCCGCACCGTGAAGGCTCCTCGGCTGAAGCCGAACAGATAGATTTGGTCTCCAGGTTCATAAAACTGCATCAGGAATCCGTACGTATCGCGAATGTCATTCTCCAGCCCGTATCCCACCGCCTTTCCGAGAAGTCTGACAAATTTCCGCGTCGCAGGACTGAGAAAACCGGAAGGCTCCATGGTGCCGAGGCCGGGGTGGTAAAACGTGACCTGATCCGGGGTGTCGTGAACCAGAACGGAATACAGCTTAATGACGCTGGTGCGATCCTCAGCGAACTCGTTGGCTGTTCCGTCACAGCACACGACGATGTTTTTGGACCCAGGCTTTCCGGTGCTGTTCATCGCGCCCTCAGATGCCGCCGTGGTAACCAAACTTACCAAATGCGGCCCCTCGCGGACAAAATGCCGGGGATTTCCGGAAGTTGTTCAGCCGGCAACCGGGGCGGATGCAGCGAGGAGAATCTCAGTCCAGGGAATGGAGTGACCGCAAAGGCGCGCAATCACCTGGCTCATCCGCGTGGCCAGCGCACCATGGCTTCGGCATGTGCCAAAGAGCGGCTCGGCTTCGGCAGGCCTGCGTTATCAGCTGCGCACTACGCTTCGTACGGATAGCTTTCCGGGGTCAAGCCGCCGACCGGGAGATAGACTTCGAACGTAGTGCCGCTGTGCTGCGGGCGCGTCGAGGAACGGAAGCGAATTGTGCCGTGGTGCTTCATAACCAGATTTCTGGACACCCAAAGACCGAGTCCTGATCCGCGCAACTCCTTGGTGGTGAAAAAGGGATCGAACATCAGTTTCTGCACATTCTCCGGAATGCCGTTGCCGCGATCGTGAATCGTAATACGGGTACCTTCCCGGCCCGCGCGCCGAACTGGACGAACGCGAATGCAAATCTCCGAGTCGGGTGGAGCGGCTTCGGCGGCGTTCCGAACCAGATTCCCAAACACCTGACCGAGTTGGCCCGGATATCCGTAGATGGAGAGCGTCGGCTGGCGCTCGAATGACACGCGAATGTGGCGGGCGGTCGCGGATTTCTGAAACAGATCCACCACCTCCGCCACGAGGCTGCCAAGGTCGATCGCGACGGGTGTGTGGGTATCGCGGTGGAACGAGAGCGTCTGCCTGGTAACCCGGGAGATGCGCGAGAGTTCCGTATTGGCGCTTTCCAGGTAGGGATGGATGACGTCCACGCTGGAGCTGGCTCGCGCCAGATACAGCAGGTTTGTCAGCGATTCCAGCGGATTATTGATCTCGTGAGCGATGGCGTTGGCGAGTTTGCTGGTGGCCGCGATCTTCTCCGCCGTGCGCAGCGCGTACTCAGCCAGTTTGTGATCGGTTACGTCGGAAACAACCATGACGATGGGTCCAATTTCAGAGTCCGAACCGATGCGGTTCACAGCGAGTTGCAGGGTTTTGGACCTAAATGTGAATTCTGACGGCATCCGTTCGTGCGGCTTTCTTGAGAGCGGCTCGCTGGTCCCGATCCAGCGCTGCAGCAGGGCTGCAGCGTCCACCCCCGCAGCCAGGGAAATCTCCGGTCCACAGAGATCGGCGAAGGCGGAATTCCAGCGGATCAGGCGCTGGTCTTCGCTGATGACGGCAAGGCCTTCGGCCAGGGAGTTGAACGTTGCCTGCCACTCGTCTGCAGCATGACGCGCCACGCTCTCTGCGGCCTTCAGCCGCAGCAGCGAGCGAACGGTGGCCAGCAGAACCTCGGCTTCAATCGGATGGATCAGATATCCGTCCGCGCCGGCGTCGAGGGCGCGCGCCCTGCTCTCCCCTGACACCATCGCTGCAGAAATCTGCAGAACGGAAATCTGGGAAGTGGCTGGATCGCCCTTGATGCGGCGGCACACCTCGAAGCCCGACATATCCGGCAAATTCACGTCGAGGACGACGACATCGGGCAGCGTTGCGGCCAGCCGCAGGGCGTCGCCACCACGGCTCGCCTCAACGCAGTCATAACGGGCCTGGCGCAGGATACGGCACAGCACGTACCGATTCTGTTCCCGGTCGTCGACGATGAGGATACGTGGTTGCCGTTCAGGCATTGGATTCGGATACAGGCAGAGATGGCGCGAGCCCCGCGGTGTTCAACCAGTCGAGAAACGGCTGAGCCGACAGCCGAGTCGAAACATCTTCCTTGCGAACAATACGAACTCGCCACAATTCCAGCTCGGCGCGCTCAGATTCACTTAACTGCTTGGATGTATAGATCAAAACCGGCAAGCGCTCGGTTGCCTGATTCGCGCGCAATTGGCGCAGGATTTCCAAACCTCCGATGTCGGGCATGAGCAGGTCGAGGATGATCCCGTCCGGCGGACGGGCAGCAAGCGCCGCGAGCGCTTCTGTGCCGTTTCTGGCCTCCTCCAGCTCAAGCCATGGCTGCTGCAGCAGCTCGCGCACGATATAACGGGAAACATCATTGTCATCGACAAGCAGCAGACGGCGCGTCCCCGTACGGCCCGTGAGCCGGCAAAGCTCGCGCAACAGCGCGTCGCGCTCGATAGGCTTGGGCAGGAACAGGCTGGCTCCCCGTTCCAGCGCGCGGCTGGATTCGTCATAGATGCTGGTCGCAACCAGCGGCACCCCAGGCAGCCGCTCCCGCAGGCGCGCGACAAAGCCCCATGCCGTCTCGTCACCCAAATAGATATCGGACACGATGACTGCCGGCGTATGCCGCGCAAGCCAGGCCTCCGCCTGCGCCACGCTGGATGAGAGAATTGGCTGAAATTCGGTATTGCGCAGATAGCTCTCGCACAGGTGGGCGGTTTCCGGATTGTCTTCGAGAATGAGAACCGGTGCACGGCCAAACTCGGGAGCCGGGAGGCTTTCGCGTTCCACCACGCCAGCCGCGGCCGACTCTCCGACGTATACAGGGGGGATTGCAGCGTAAAACCTGGATCCCTTGCCTGGTTCGCTCTCCACCCAGATCCTTCCACCCAGCAACAGCGCCAGATTGCGGCAGAGCGGCAGGCCCAGCCCGGTACCGCGATGCTTTTCCTGCAGCGGATTCTCCACCTGACTGAATTCCCGGAAGATGGTCTCGTGATACTCCGCCGGGATGCCAATGCCGGTGTCCTCGACGGAAAATAGAATCAGTTTGTCTTCGCGTTCTGCCGCAGAAACCCGGACGTAGCCGGAAGGCGTGAATTTCAGCGCATTCGAAATCAGATTCCTCAGAATCTGCGATACCTTTCCGTCGTCCGTGTAAAGCTTCGGCAGGTCGCGAGCATCCTCGAAGATCAGATCCACTGAGGTGTTGTCGGCGAGCAGGGGCTTGAGCATCCCCTTGAGCGCGCTGAACAGCTCGTGCACCTCGAACTGCTTGGGGCGGATGCGAATCTTCCCCGCCTCCACTTTGGCCAGATCGAGCAGATCGTTCACCATCTCCTGGAGATCTCGGGCGGAGCTCTCGATGAAATGGACCTGCCTGGTTTGTTCGGCGGTGAGATCGCCATCCATCCGGTCCAGCAGGAGCCGAGCGAGGGAAATGATGGAGTTGAGCGGCGTGCGAAACTCGTGCGAGACGTTAGAGAGAAATTTCGTTTTCAGCTCTGATGCGCGCCGCAGATAGTCGGCGCGTTCGTCAAGCTCCGCATAGAGAGCGACCACACCTCGGTTCGTATCTTCCAGCTCGCGGTTCAGCATCTCGAGTTCTTCCTGCCGGGTTCGCAGTTCCTGCAGGGTCTTCAGCAGTTCCTGATTCTGCTGTTCGATTTCTTCGTAGGGGCTTTCCGGTGTCCGCTCGTGCAGCCTTTGATTCAGTTCGCGCGCTGCGCGCTGGGTCATCATCGCGTGGTGCCGCGGGATCCGTTTCATCATTCTTACGGTGGTCCCGCGAGGCCCGGCGTCGATTGCGAAATCGTCCATCAGGCGCCTCGTCCCCACAATGCCCATCCCCATGCCGGTCGTGGACTGATAGCGCCCCTCGAGAATCTCCTCGAGATTGGGAATTCCCGGCCCGGAATCGGTGATCGTCACCTCCAGAAACTGCGGCTCATCCAGGCCAACGGCAAACTGCACCGCCCCGTTCCGTGCGTAACGGTAGGCATTGCGGGCGATTTCGGACGTCGCCGTTGCCATCCGAATCTGGTCCTGGTTGTCCAGTCCCAGCTCGGCCGCCACCTCGCGCGCACGCTGGCGCGCCTGCACCACGTCGCGCTCGGTGCGCAGGGCGAGTTGAAAGATCGGGACCGACATGCTTCATGCCGCCTTGACGACCACCACGCTGGCGTCGTCGCGCTGCCGCCGGAAATCGCGCAGCAAAACTGCTCCAATAATCGCCGGATGGCGGCAGGAGAGCCCAGCGTAGGACGACAGATCCCAGCGGGACTGCAGACCGTCGGAATGCAGCACCAGGATGGAGTCGCGGGACCAGGACGACTTGAATTCCTGAATGCGCGAGGTGACCATGCCGAGAGTGCCGTTGTGCGACACGAGGCTGCGCGAGCCCTCCGGAGATAGGACGCTTGCCGAAATGTTGCCGATCCCGGCGAAAGTCACCGTCCCTTCACCGGGCCGGATCTCGGCTACGGCCGCCACAGCGCCGCGCGTTTTCTTCAGGGCGTCGTGAAGGCAGCTCAGAATCTGACCCGGCGCGAGATCCTGCCGCTTGCGGAACGATGCCACGGCTTCCTGGGCTGCCTCCGCAGCGTCCCGACCATGTCCCAGCCCGTCGGCCAGCAGGACGACCATTCGCTCCGGCGAATCGTGAAAGGTCCAGGCATCCCCGCAGAAGCGTTCGCCCGGATATGGCACGGCGAGGCCGGCGATATGCAGAGGGCTGGGTTTCTCCGGTTCGCCTACTTCGAGCAGTACGACCGTGCCGTGGCGGCCGGTGAAGACCTCAAGAGCGGAAGCGATGCGTTGCATGGTACCCATGCCGACTCCCATCGTGCCGGAAGTCGAGTAGCCGTCTGTCATCGCATGCGTGACATTGGCGATGCCCGTTCCCCGATCCATGGCCAGGATGCGGGCAACGCGATGATCCTCGCTGGCCATCGCCGAGATGACCAGCTGACCGCCTCCTCCATGCAACAGGACATTGCGGGACGATTCCGTCGCCAGCAGCGCAACCTCGCCGGAGCGCACTTCGTCGAAGCCGAGCCGCTGCGCGATCAGCTGGGACTTGCGCCTCGCCTCCCCGACTGAACTCTCGTCGGTGACCGGGACCCACTCCGTAGAGGTTACTTCCATCTCGCAATTGTGACGCGTGTGCCCTTTCCCGGGGCTGTCTCGATCGAAAAATCGTTGACCAGGCGCTTGCTGCCGCCCAGGCCGAGACCCATGCCTCCTCCGGTGGTAAAGCCATCTTTGAGTGCCATTTCAATATCCGGGATGCCCGGCCCCTGGTCCTCAAAGATCAGCTTCAGTCCGACACGCAGCCCCATTCCGGTCTGTTCGATGATCATAGAACCCCCGCGACCGTGGTCGACCGTGTTGCGGGCCAGCTCGCTGGCCGCCGTCACCAGCTTGGTCTGGTCCACCAGGGTGAAGCGCAGTTCCGTTGCCCACTGCCGGACCTTCTGGCGAGCCAGGACCACGTCGTTCGAATTTCTCAGCGGGAGGGTTTCACGCTTCGTCTCGCTCATCCTCGCTCCCCGTGCGGAACCCCGCTCCCGCTCCGTAGAGCAGCTCCATGCCGGCCTCCACGCTGAGCGCCGTACGCACGCCGGGCAACGACATGCCCAGCTCCACCAGGGTGATCGCCACGGCCGGCTGCATGCCGACGACGATCGTCTCGGCTCCGAGGACGCGGGACATTGCTGCGATATTGGCAAGCATCCGCCCGATGAACGAATCGACGATTTCCAGCGACGAGATATCGATCAGAACGCCCGTCGAGCCCCATTCGGCAATGCGGCTCGTGACATCGTCCTGCAACTGCAGGGCGAGCTTATCGTGCATGTCCACCTGGATGGTGATGAGCAGCAGGCTGCCCATGCGAAGAACAGGAATGCGTTCCACTCAGCCCTCCTGTCTGGCCAGCGGACCGGCCAGAACCGCTTTGGGCGCCGCAGCGGAGCTGCGCACCACGGTGCGTCCGCTCATCTGCAGTGCCAGGGCTAAGGCATCGGAAAGCTTGGCTCGGGTGATCACGTCTTCCAGATTGATGCCCAGGTGCACGATGGTCTGAGCGATCTGCGGCCGCACCCCGCTGATGATGCATTCAGCGCCCATCAGCCGCGCCGCGGTAATGGTCTTGAGCAGATGCTGCGCCACCAGGGTGTCGACCGTGGGCACCCCCGTGATGTCGATGATGGCGTACTTCGAATTGGTCGAAACCACTGACTGCAGCAGGTTCTCCATCACCACCTGGGTGCGCGCGCTGTCGAGCGTGCCGATAATCGGCAGGGCGAGAATGCCCTCCCACAACTTCACCACCGGCGTCGACAGCTCCATCAGTTCCTGCTGCTGGCGCAAAATCAGCTCTTCCCGTGTCGCCAGATAGGCTTCGGTCGTCAGCAGGGCCAGGCGGTCCAGAAGTTCAGTCGCCGCCCAGATTGTCTCGAACAACTTGTCCGGCGCCTTGCCCATCTCGCGGCGAACGGCCGAAAAGAGGGGCTGCTTGAGCGAAAGAACGAAGGTCGCTACTTCCGTCGGGGTAAATCCCTGGCGCGCACGCGAGGCCGAAACGCCCTCCAGGAATTCGCGCGCCTCTGCAAACCCGGAGGTTGTGATATCCGCCGGGTTGCCGCTTCGCACCCCGGTGACAACGGCTTTCAGCAGCGTCCCGCACTGCTCGTTCAGCTCGGCCTTGCTCATCAGGTCCGATCGCTGCACCGTCTGGCTCATATCGCGGATCCAGTCGCTGCGGATCTGCTCCTCGTTGCGGACAATAATCTCTGCTAGATCGCTCATCTTCGCCTGCCTGGGAAAAACTGAGGGGAGGATGCACCCGGCCGGAACTGGGATGGCCGACTCGGAGCAACGTAAGTTGGTTTACCACAAACCGGTGAATCGAGTCGGTCCGGAATGGGGCAATCTCATGAAGTGAACTCGCTGAAAATGACGGATGATCGCTTAGGTGAACAGCCCCTCGAGAGCAGCACGAAGGTGGGAAATGTCATCGCTCTTGCTGATATACCCACTGACCCTGAACATTTGGCAAATCTCGCGATACTGGTCCCCCATGATGGTCCAGATCACGAGGGGAATGATCGACAATCGAGGCTCGCCGTGCCAGAAACGGAGCAACTCGAAGCCGCTGTCGTGGCCCAGGTCCAGGTCCAGCAGGATGGCATCGGGCAGCGGATGCTCGCCCGCCAGGCCCTTTTCCAGATGTGTTCTTGCCATGATGGACGAGGATCTGCCCTCTACGTCGGTAAATCCACAGCCTTGTGCGACCCTGGCAGCGATCCGAAGGTCGTTCGGCTGATCTTCGATGATCAGCAGTTTCATAGCCCCGGGCCCTTCCGCAAAATGCGTGAGAAGGCGTTAGTGTAACAGGCGCAGGGATGCCGCAGCGTACGCAGTTGGCATAGGCACGCGACAATATGCGCCTCTGGCAGGATGAATGCCGGTACCTGCCTGCTCCGCAGAGCTGTCGCAGCGCCAGGCGTCCGCCATTCCCGAGATCGTCCTGCCACCGCCCAAGACCGCGCGGCCTGCCCAGCCCGTTCGTTCCGCCCCTGTTTTTCCCCACTGGACAGGCCCCATGCTCCATCCGCTGGAAGTTTTTGCCCGCGACCGTGCGGCCTGGTACCATAGAAGTGCACTCCGGCTGAACCTTGCAGCCGCCTGCCACCCGGCTTTATCTCTGGAGGAACCCCTTTGTCCAACGAGAGATTTCTTTTTACCTCGGAGTCCGTCACCGAGGGCCATCCCGACAAAATCGCCGACCAGGTTTCCGACGCCATCCTGGACGCCTGCCTCGAGCAGGACCCGTACAGCCGCGTCGCCTGCGAGACCCTCACCGCGACCGGCCTGGTCGTGATTGCCGGCGAAATCACCACCCGCGCTTATGTCGATTTCCAGGCGCTGGTCCGGGGTGTCGTCACCTCCATCGGGTATGACAATGCCATCTACGGCTTCGACTCGAATACATGCGCGGTGATCTCCACCATCAACAAGCAGTCCGGCGACATCGCCATGGGCGTGGACACCGGCGGCGCCGGCGACCAGGGCATGATGTTCGGCTACGCCACCAACGAGACCCCCGAGCTGATGCCCCTCGCCATCTCGCTGGCGCACAAGCTCACGCGCAAGCTCTCTGAAGTCCGCAAGAACGGCAAGCTGCCCTGGCTGCGCCCGGACGGCAAGAGCCAGGTGACCATCGAGTACGACCGGAACCACAAGCCGGTTCGCATCGACGCCGTGGTCATCTCCACGCAGCATGCCGAGACCATCTCCACCGAGGAACTCCGCGCGGAGATCCTGAAGCACGTCATCCAGGCGACGCTGCCGCCGGAACTGCTCGACGAGAACACCAAGTACCACATCAATCCCACCGGGCGTTTCGTGATCGGCGGCCCCATGGGCGATACCGGCCTCACCGGCCGCAAAATCATTGTCGACACCTATGGCGGCATGGGCCGGCACGGCGGCGGCGCCTTCAGCGGCAAGGATCCGACAAAGGTCGATCGCTCCGCCGCGTACCTGGCCCGCTACATCGCCAAGAATATCGTCGCGGCCGGCCTCGCCGACCGCTGCGAGGTGCAGTTGGCGTACGCCATCGGCGTCGCTGATCCCGTCAGCGTCCTCGTGGACACCTTCGGCACCAGCAAGCTCGACGAGACAAAGCTCGTCGCCCTGGTCCGCAAGAACTTCGCGCTGACGCCGAAGGGCATCATCGAGCACCTGAAGCTGCGCCGTCCGATCTACCAGAAGACGGCAGCCTACGGGCACTTCGGCCGGATCAATGAGCCGGACTTCACCTGGGAAGCGACCGACAAGGCCGACGCTCTGCGGGAGCAGGCCGGGCTGAAGAAGGAAGCCGTCGCGGCCAGATAGGACGGCGCGGTTCTCATCGATCAGGGGCAGGTCCTTTGGGACCTGCCCTTTTTTCGTGTCGCGCCGTGCGTCCCTGGGGGGAGAAAAACATTTTTTTGAGGGGGCCTCAGGAAGTACCTGATTTAATGGCACTTGCGGGGTAATACCCTGCGGGTATTACCCTCCCCAGGGCAGGGTCTTCGGGCGCTGCCCTCTTTTTTGTCTCGCGCCAGCCGGGGAGGAAAATATTTTTTGGCAGGGGTCTCTGGAAGTGGCTGATTTGAGGGCACTTCCGGGGTAATACCCTGCGGGTATTACCCTCCTCGCCCTGATTCTGCACGACTTGCGGGGTAATACCCTGCGGACGTTACCCGGCTTCTCTGCGAAGAGCCAATTTCCTGCCGGCGACCGGCGCGGACTGTTTGCGGGCCGGGCGTTGCGGGCCAAGGTGTCAAAGAGCGGGAGGGGCGCGCCGCCTGAGCGGAGCCAAAAGGAAAGAGCCCTGATGGACAGGGCTCTTCGAAATTTCAGGATAGGGTGGCGTCGATTTGGGAGGCAAGGGGAATTGGGGGGCGACGAGGTACGAAGGTCATGGAGGAACAGCTAAGAGGCGGTCAGCTAAGGACCGGTCAGCTAAGGGCCGGTCAGCCAGGTACCGGTCAGCGAGGGGCGAGCGAGCTATGCTCCCGTCCCATATCTGCCAAAACCTTGACGCATGGTCTAAGCATTAGGAATGGGCAAGCATCAGGGCTGCTTGATCATCAGGAACTCTCGCCGCAGCAGGGCTACGACTCCGCGGACCAGTTCGCTAAGTTCGCGCAACGCTGGAAGAATCGACTCGCCCCCCAACGGCAAAGACTGCTCGAAAAATATCGCAACGCCGAGATGTCCCTTGTCTGCGATTTTCAAATTCTCTCCGAAGAGCTGCTGATAGGCGGTTCGAGTCCGAGTGATGATCCAAGGGCTAGGAACGGGGATTTGCGCGCCTTTTGCGTCTTCCAGTCGAATGTTGAAAATTGCGCCAAGTTGCATGTATGGAAGCAGCAGCCGGTGCTTGTCGAGGATTTCAAGTTTGTGGAGGGACCAGATGCGATCCCCATCCCCTCCGCTGTACGGCTGTAGGGTGTCCACAATGAAAGCGGCGATGGGGGCGGGAATCTTCTTTATCAGCCCGCCATTGATCGCAGCTACAAGTTCGTCTCTGGTACCTCTCACTGGAAAACTGGTCTTCTCGGTCCACTTGCGCGTGTGGGCGAACTCAATGTCGCAAATGGCGAAGTCCAAGGCGCAGCGCAAATTGTGGAGTGCATCTCCGAGGATCAGGGCGAAATCATCTGGGACGGCCTTAGCGATCGTCGCCTGGAGGAGATGACTGCCGCTTTCCGCGTCCGCATCGATGCGAAGGGCGTAAGCGTCTCCTACGGCGAAGGATTTCATCCGTCTCTCAAGATCGTCGATGTGCTCATTGGCCCGTTTGATCTTTAGTTGCGAGCCGCGAAAGTCGTTCATAGTTTTTCGTCGTAAAATTCTGGAACCATGTCACGGCTTGAGTTCTGGACGCTCGTTGCGTTTCTTGTGTGGATCGTGATCGACCTTTTTCAGATTCGCTGGATAATTCTGAAGGATATCCATAAAAGGGACGCTCTGAAGTGAAAACCCCGCCTGCCAAGGCGGGGCCAATACGTCACTCTCACGCAGATCTTAGCATGAGGTGTGCACCATGGCGGCAGCTACCGATTCCCTGAAGGTCGGGGATGATTAGCGTGGGTTAGCCAGGTATATCTGTGCCAAAAAGATGGCAAAGTTTCATCGCAACATAACCTCCGAAGGACCAACCTGCCCCACGGCCCTCAGTCAATTTCCGCGCGTTCTGGCCGACGCGCAAGGCCGCAAAATCACCAAACCGAAGGGTTGGTAAGGAGCCCTAAAGATCGCAGGAGGCCAGTAGTGGGCGTGGTGCAGCGGGGCGGGGTGCGCGACTGAAGGCGATGCCCCGTGTCACAGTGGCGTATCTCCGCCAATTCATCGCAGAGAACCGGGATCGTCGCTGCCGGATCATCTTGATGCCCTTCAAGCGGCCATGGGGCCGGTGGTTTCTTCGGGGAGGACTTCCTGCTCGACTGGGACAGGAATTTGGTTCATTCGCCAGCGGCTTCGGGCCGTCATTCTGCATGGGCGGCCACCTTGACGCGGGTCGGAAGGAACACCTACTTCGGTTCGAGAGTGCCTTGCTCGCAGACCTTGCAGGTCATGGCGGAGCGTCGCGGCGTGTAAACCGGCCGCGTCCCTTCCTCTTGCGGGGGCGCATCTAACCAGCCATCTCGTGGCTTGATAGACATTGGCTTCGCCTTTCGGACGGCACGTGAAATTGAGGAGAATCTACTCCGAGGCTTCACTCGTGGAATCTTCCGCCGTGCCCGGACTCCACTCGTGCGCCCTGAAACCCCGGTCCAGATGAGAGGTGCCGCGAGAGCTCTCCGGCCAGCGTTCGCGATGGGTTCAGCGGTAGGCTTCGGAGCGGTGCAGGACGGCGTGAATGCAGAGGGTGCCAGGCGGGTTCTCGATGAAGCGCACCCGGTAGTCGCCGACGCGGAGGCGCAGATCGTTGGTGTTGCCGACGAGCTTCCTGATGTCGCCCTCGCCGGTACGGGCGAAGCGGTCGAGCGCGGTGAGAATGCGCATGGCGGTGTCGCGGTCAATACGGCGCACGTCGGCGCGCGCGGCTGGAGTGAAGACGATCTTTTTCACGCGCGGAAGCCTGTCAGCTGTGAAGGTCTTCGGGTTTGATGCCGAACTCGGCCAGCAGCTCTTCGTGAGGGATGCCATCGCCGGGATGCTCGGCAAGCCAGGCCCTGGACGCGGCGACGGCGCGGTTCTCTTCGTCGCTAATCTCCTCATCCTCGAAAGGCGCGTTGGCGATGGCGCGGTCCACCGGATCGAGCATGGAGGTAATGAGGGTGACGACGGCGGAGGCCTGCGCGGTCGATATGCGTTCGATCAGCTCGTGAGCCTCCTGCTTCGGGTTGGTTGCGCGCGTTGCCATGGGGAGAATCCCTTTTGTCTATCCTGCGCCGGGGCCAGGAAATTATCAATCGTCGTCAGCTGGGGGGCATCACGCGGCCATGGGGCCGGTGGTTTCTTCGGGGAGGACTTCCTGCTCGGCGGGGACGTGGAGGTAGAGTTCCTTGACCAGGACGATGCCGGCTCCGGCGAGGGGCGCGGCGACGGCCAGGCCGAGAATTCCGGCCACCGCCCACAGGAAATACTGCGTCAGGATGGTCAGCACGGGGGGCAGGCGCACGGCTCGGCGCTGCACCAGAGGGGTGAGGAAGTAGCCCTCGGCCACATGCAGCAGCGTATACAGGATGAGCACGTACACCGCGGTGTGCGGGCTGCGCTGCAGGCCCATCAGGACAGAAGGAATCCCGGCCAGCACCGTGCCCGCATACGGCAGAAAGACGGCCAGCCCGGTAATCAGGCCGAGGGTCCACGGCAGCGGCACGCCCAGCAACTGGAGGCCGATCGCGCTGGCCACGCCCAGCGCTGCCATGGGTACCATCTGGCCCAGCAGCCACCACTTCAGCTGATGCTCCAGCTTTCTGGAGATCATCCGCGCCCGAGGCCTCCATGGCTCCGGCAGCAGCAGCAGCGCGCCTTCGCGGTAGCCCCGCGGCGAGAGCGCGGCGAAGAAGCCAATCACGACGACCACCACGAGGTTGGTGACGGCGCTCGTGAAGAAGCCCGCAATCTCCGGCAGGTGCCTCGTCAGCCCGCTCCCGTGCATCAGCTGGTGAATGTCCGCAAGAATTTTCCGTCCGGTTCCGGTGCGCTCCAGCGGAGCTTCCAGCCGGCGCAGGGACTGGGGCAGGGTGCGGGCGAGCTGGGAGAAGTGGGTGATGGCCCGGGGCAACAGCAGCATGCCAATCAGCGAGGCGATGGCGCCAATCAGCAGGATCGTCGCCGCATAGGCCAGAGCGCCGTTCAGATGCGTGTGACGCTCGATCCAGCTGGTGATCGCCCGCAGAACCACTGCCAGCAGGATGCCGGCGAACGCCAGCAACAGCAGGTGGAGCTGGAACCAGACGAAGAGGAAAATCAAGATCCCCAGGGCCGACCATCCCAGCAGTTGCGGCGGGCTCAACTCATCACGGCGAAACAGCTGGAGCCACCCCCGGGTTCGCGAAAAGCACCTCCGGGCTGCGTTCGCGCCGACAGCCCTCGCTCCGGACCCCCTGCATGGATGGATGCAGAATCGCCCCTGGCGGGCGGCCACGGTGCAGGATCACGGCCAGTCTCGCCAGCCGCCAGGGCCCTAATGGGGTTTGTAACTGCCCTGACCCCAGGAAAAGGTCACCGCCGGGGAGCAGCCGGAGTCGGCGGCTGCCGGTGACGGCGCTGACGGTGGAGCCGTCGCCGGGGCGGTTTTGCTGACGGGAGCCACGACCCCGCCATAGCGCACCGTTGTTGTGCCCGTGGTCTGGCCCGCAACGGCCGGCAGGATCACCATGGCCATTTTGCCGCCGGGATCGGTCTTTGCATTCAGATTGCGGTCCTGCGCCCCCGTGATGGTTTCGATTTTCACGGTGGAACTGGGTGGGAAGCCAGCGCCTTCCACCACCACCATGTCTGCATCCTTCACTCCCAGCAGGATCTGCAGGCTGCAACTCTTATCCGTATTAGCAATGGGGAAGGGGATGGCTTGAGTCGCCGCGCCATTGGTGCGGTCTGCGCTGATCAGGGCTATCCGGATGGGCTCGCCAGGAGCGGCGGTGGCCTGAATTGTAACCGGCTGGTTGGGATGCATCGTCGACAGGCAACTGGGGGGTGGTGGCGCGGAGCCGGGCGCGGGTGCCGCATTGGCGGCCACTCCAGGCGCTGCAGGCTGACCCCCGCCCGACGACCCCGGCGCCGTCTCTGCGGAGGCCCCGCAAACAGCGATCCCCTGGGCGTTCAGCACCAGGCCGCCCATGACGGTCTGCATGCCTCCGCCGAGCGGCCAGCGCACTAAGTTCAGCTTTTCGCCCGTGCGAAAACCGGAGCCGGCAATCTGATAGGTAAATTGTGTCGCACCTGCGGCATTCTTCGCGCGGGCCGTTTCCACCAGCATCACCGAGACGCCGGGCGTGGACATCGCCGGACCCCACCGGGCGGTCAGGTTCGCGACGCGCATGGCGGCCCGGTATGCCTGCTCTCGCTTCACCTGCTCCTGTTCGGCGGGAGTCAGGGTGCGCTGTTCGGGTGGCAGATTCTGCAACTGCAGCGGCGGCGCGCCGGGCGCAACGCCGCCCTGGGGCGTCTGTTGGGAAACCTTTTGCCCGGCACCGGAAGGGGCAGCGGACTGGGCCGTTGCACTGAAGCATACGAAAACCGCCAACCCGCACGCGCCAAGGACTGAATGGAAACGCATACGTCTGAGGATATCGAAAAACAACAGCCGCCGCGCGGAGTTGGGGCCGAACGGATGACGGATGGCGACCCGAGCGTATCTAATGGATGCGATGCGAACCTTGCGGTTCATTTCGGCCATGCTTGCGGCGCTGATGCTGCTGCCGGTTTCGCCCTTCGCGGGCCTGACCGGCAATCCATCGGTCGCCTGGGCTCAGGTGGTGACGGGCAAGCGCCTCATCCTCAGGGACGGCAGCTATCAGCTCGTCCGCAGCTACGAGATTGTCGGGGATCGCGTCCGGTACCTCAGTGAAGAGCGCGATGACTGGGAAGAGGTGCCTTATTCTCTGGTGGATTGGCCCGCCACCAACAAATGGAATCAGGAGCACGCGCTGAACGCGCAAGGCCAACCGATCCAGCCACCGGCAGCCCAGCCGAATACCGCTCAACCCAACCCCGGGGTGAGCGAAGCAGCGAAAATCGACAGCGAAGCCGCTGCCGAACGCACGGCGCTGATGGAGCAGACTCCCATCGTCGCTGCCGGTCTCCAGCTCCCCAACCTCGACGGCGTCTTTGCGCTGGATAATTTCCAGAACGTTCCCGAGCTGATTCAGCTCCATCAGACCGCGGGTGACGTGAATCGGGGCGGCACGCACAATGTCCTCCGCGCCGCAATCGGCTCCTTCCACGGCGCGCAGGAGCCGGTCCGCATCAACGGGCAGGCCGCGAAAATCCGCCTTCACGTCAACGACCCCACCGTTTACGTCAGCCTGAACAAGCTTGCGGATGAGCAGGTCGATTCCGAAGCAGCCTTTGTGGTGAACACGCAGGATGAAAAGAATCCCGTGCCCGACAAGAATGCCGGCAGCTCGCCCACCAGCCGCTATGCCATTGTTCGCGTGGAGGTGGTTCCGGGGGAGCGCGTGGTGGGCGCCCTGCGCCTGCGGCGGCTGAACGGCCAGATTGTGCAGTCAGAGGACATCGTTCCCACAACGGCACAGATCCTGCCGGGAGGCTACTGGATGAAACTAACTCCCAAAGAGCCGCTGACGATCGGCGAGTATGCGTTGATGGAGATTCTTGGGCCCGGCGAGATCAATCTGGACGTGTGGGATTTCGGCGTGGATCCGGATGCGCCGGAGAATCCGCATCCGCTGACACCGGTGAAGCCTTAAAGGCAGGGGATAGGGGATAGGGGATAGAGGGCTCGTCAGAGCTTTTTCAGCATGACCGTCAGCATTTTGCCGACCTCGAAGGAGAGCGCTTCGGCTTTGTCGATTTCTTCGGCGTGTCCGAAGGAGAGCCGGCGCTCGATCTCAAGCTGAGACTGAACTTCCAGATTCGAGCCCTGAGCGATTCCCAGGAAGTGCCGGTACTGCTCACGAGAGAGCCGTCCATTCCCCTCTGCAATATTGCTGGGAACCGATACGGACGCGCGCCGAATCTGGCTGCTCAATCCAAACAATTCCTCCCGCGGAAAGGCTCGCGTGAGAGCGTACACGGACGTGCAGAGCTCGATGCCGCGCTGCCAAATGACCAGATCACGATGCGACTGGATGGAAGATCCTGACATGCTGAATTTTTAGAGGACATCGTCGCAAGGCGCAGCATGCCTTTGGTAATGGCTATCCCCTATCCCCTATTCCCTGGATTGCGGAGAGCACCTGTTCGCTGTGGGGACCCGGATCCACCTTCGTCCATACCTTCGCAACTCTTCCCTGAGGATCGATCAGAAACGTGTTGCGGTTGGCGATCGTCAGCGGGCCAAAATGGCCGAGCGATCCGTACTGGCGGACGACGTTCATGCCGGGATCGGCCAGCAACGTGAATGTCAGCGAATCCTTCGTGCAGAACTTTTTGTGGCTGGCGACCGTGTCCACGCTCACGCCGAGGATGACGGCGTTCAGGGCCTGGTACTTTGCCAGGTCGCGCTCGAAACGATGCGCCTCCATGGTACAGCCGCTGGTCATGTCTTTGGGATAGAAGTAGAGGACGACCCACTTGCCGCGGAATTGCTCCAGGCTGACCGGCTGATTTTCCTGGTTCGGCAACGTGAAGCCGGGCGCCATCTGCCCTGCGTGCGGCATGGGAGCGTTCGACCGGTCGACGGCATACATGCGAACGGCAACATAGCCGGCCACGGCCAGCATAGCGACCAGGACAATCGCAATCACGATGCCTTTCGACAAGAGACTCTCCTTTGCGCGCAAGCGGCCCGGACGTTCATTATCGGATTTCCAGGGCGATCACGGCAATTCCGGCGGCGTCCGCCTGGGCGCGTACCGCGCCGCGGTCGAAGATCAGGGTGCGATGGGCCTCGAGGGCGAGGCAGGTAGCGCCGGCCGCGCGCATGGTCTCGATGGTTTGCACGCCGATGACCGGGACATCGAAGCGCATATCCTGTTTGGGCTTGGCGACTTTCACCACCGTGAGGCCGCGCTCGAGCGTCGAGGCTGGATCGCCGAGAGAGCGCATGATCTGGCCGGCGCGCTCGATGGTCGCGTCCGTGCCCTCCATGGCCTCGATCGCGACGCAGGCCTGCGCGGCGATGACGACCGTCTGGCCGAGGTCGAAGGTGGCGAGCGCCCGCGCCACCTCCTGCCCATAGGCGATATCGCGCTGCTCTGCTTCACCTGGAGCCCGCGCCGTCAGCAGGCCCGGCTGGGCGAGCAGCGGCTCCAGGTAGGCGGTCGAGGGAATCAGCTCGATGCCCTCATCGCCGAGGACTTTCGCCACCGCGCCCAGCAGCATATCCGTGTTGCGCGCCCGCAGATTCAGCAGCAGCTTCGCCAGCCGCCAGTCTGGCCGGATGCTCGAGAAGATTTGCTTGTGCTTCACCTGGCCGGCCATGACGGCCTGCGTGACGCCTTCCTGGCGAAACGTCTCGATGAGCCGGGACAGTTCGCCCAGCGAGAGCCAGTGGACGTGCACGCCGGCATCCGCTCGCGCGCGCGCGTCCATCTCCGGGTCCGTCTCTTCTTTGATCGCGGCGACGACGACTTCGCGGCCGTGCGCGCGCGCCGCTTCCAGCAGCAGAAACGGGAAGCGGCCGTTGCCGGCAATCAGCCCCAGCTTGTCCATACCTTCTTGTACCGCGAGTCAGGCCCTTAGTGCGTGAGCTGGTCGTAGCCGAGAATCGCGTTGAACACCAGCGGATAGCTCCCGATGGTCTCCGCGCGGTACACGGGATTGTTCGCGAACAGCAGCACGTTGCCCTTACCGTAGTGCGCGTCCACCACAATCGCCTTCTCCGCGATTGGCCCCGGATGATTCAGCAGTCCCGACAGTAACAGTTGCTTCGCTGCAGCAAAGCGCAGAATCACGTCCGGGCGGTCCTGCTCCGGAATCAGACTGGGATTGTTGCGCGCCTCGTCGACATTCAGCGGCGTTGCCTGCCAGGGTTCAGGTGAGGGCAGCGGCTCCGGTTGCACGAAGGCCCGCCCTTCCGGAATGTCCTGGTCGTTGGGGCCGCCGCGGCCCGTGGGCCGCTGGTAGTCGTCCTGCGTCATTGGCTGGCGCGGCGAGGTCGTGTCCGAGATCGTGAAGGCCATACCGCTCTCGCTGTAGACGGCGAGCGAGGGCGCGTAGCCCCAGGCCACCGGGCTTGTGCGATCCACAAACTCGGCGTCCAGCACGCTGCCCACCACGCGCGCGTTGCCGGTGCGGTTCACAAAGACTCCGGGCGCAAAGCCCTCGTCAATCGCGAATCTCGCCGTGTCTTCCGATGTGATCAGCAAGCCGCCCTGCTGGATGAAATTCTTCAGGTGCTCCAGGCCTGCAAATCCCAGCCCGGGACGAATATCGGGCGTCGAGTCGTTGCGGCCCATGTTGGGCGTCAGCGCCGTTTTTTCCCATGGCATGGGATTGCCGTACATCGGCATGCCATTCACGATGGACTGCGTGTTGGCGTAGCCCACGGGCGCAAAGACGATCACGTCGTACTTCGATCGCAAATCGCTCTCCGCGGCCACGGTCTGGGTGCTGATATAGGCGTAGGGCACATGCATCTTGTCGAAGGCCATCCGCCACCAGCCTTCGGTTTGCGTGGAAAGCCATGTGTGCATGATCGCGATGCGGGGCATGGGCGCCGGACGCGTCTTCATGGATGGCGCTGCCGCCAGGCTGACTGCATCGAGATTCGCTGCTTTGATCGCGGAGCGCAGCGCATCTGCGCTGATCCCCTCGACAATCAGCGAGCCTGCGCTGAAATGCTGACCGCCCGCGTCAAAGGCCTGCTGCGCCAGCGAGACCTTCGCGTCCTTCAGAGCGTAGCGCAGGCCCAGCAGCGAAATGTCGCCGTCGTTGTTGATGGCATAGACCGCGCCGCTGCCGTTGACGTTTCCGTCCGGCGCGCCGGGATTCTCCACGCCCTCCATGCTCGCTTTCAGAATAGAAACATCGGTGACCCGCACCGTCGGCACGGCGAAGAGATCGGGGAACGACCAGCCGGTGTCGTCATAGGGAGTCTTTTGCGGGTCGTCGGGCGACCAGTACTGCTGGTCGAGCAGCGCGTCGGCGATGCGCGAATACGGCTGGTCCATGCGGATCACGTAGCTTCCCGCAGGAAATGTAAGCTTTTTGCTCGCCTCATCGTGGTTCGCAGGAATTGTGACTGTCGCCGCCGCGGTCAGCCGGTTCACCTCCACATGCTGCAGAGCCATCACGCGCAGCAGCGCGGCTTCGCGGCTCGGCGATTGCCCATGCGCCGGGAAAACATACGCTGCGGGGCCGGCGTTCTCCGGCTTCTCAATCGAGCGCTTCGCTTTCAGATAGTAGTCCTGCAACCAGTGCTGGCTGTGCTGCGCGAAATACGAGATCGTCGTCAGCAGCGCCGTCTCTTCGTAGTTGTTGTTGTCGCGCTGCGACCAGGTCACCACGGGCAGCGGCGGATTCGGCCTGTACCAGGTGCGCGCGTATTCGTCCGGCCCCAGGATCCGCTTCTCCGTGTCGGCCCCACCGTTGCCGAAGGTCTCATAGAGGCGGCTGATGCCGTTATGCATCGCCGCGAGGAACATCAGATATCCCGGGCTCCACGTATCGAAATCCCCGTGCGTGAAGACCCCCGGCATGCCCATGGCTGTCATCTGCGAGACGTTGTTCCAGCCCAGCGCCGCCCACTCGCCGTCGAGCAGCGGATCGATCCACGCGTTGTAGGGGCCGTCGCCCACCGTGTTGTCGTAGAGGAAGGGCACCGACTCGTGCAGATCGTGCAGCACCTGCGCGTGCCAGCCGAGATACGTGTTCAGGACGTTGCGCGTCAGGTCCAGGCTCATGCCCATGGCGTCGCGATTGTTGTCGTGCGCCACGTAGTGGCCCCAGTACATCAGCCGCGGATAATTCTCGCCGAGGTGCGCGCGATGCCACTTGTACAGGTCCACCATGCGGTCGCGCCCGTCCACCTCTACCACCGGTGTGATGAGCACAATCATGTGCGAGCGGATGTATTGGATGTAGGGAGAATTGTCGACGGCGAGGCGATAGGCCAGCTCCATCAGCGCGGTCGGCGCGCCCGTCTCCGTCGAGTGAATCGTGCCGGTGATGTAGTAGACCGGGAAGGATTGCTTCACCAGCGCCGCGGCTGTGGCGTCGTCCATGCCAATCGTTCGCGGATCAGCCAGCTTCGCCAGGCGCGCATCGTTCGCCGGCTGCTGGTCCAGCAGGGAAGCGTCCGCAATGGCCACGGCGATCATCTCGCGGCCTTCTTCGGTGTGCCCAATCGTATACACGCGCACGCGCGGCGTGGCTGCGGCCAACATCCGGAAATACTTGTAGACCGTCTCCGCGTAGGGCAGCATGTTGGGCGCGCCGGAGACGTCGCCCAGCACCGCTTCCGGCGTGGGAACCGTCTTCGACGCCGGCAGATAATCCGTGAGCGGGGAGTTGAAGTACGGCTCCGTCGTGTACTTGAGGATCTGCGCCGTGTACTGCTGATCGACGGGCTGCGCAGGGTCGCGCGCGTACATGGCCCCTGTGCCGATGACCGGCGCCGGCGGCTGCGTGGCAGGCTTGGTTTGCGGCAACGCTGAGGCAGCGGGCACGAGCAGGGACGCCGACAAAGCGGCGAGAAGAGAGCGGCGGGAGATCATGGAAGGCACTCCGGAAGGCTGGATTGTCAGCAAGGAGGCAGCATACCAAAGGCAGCGAAGAAACGGTCAGCTAAGAAACGGTCAGTGAAGAAACGGCCTGTGAAGAAGCGGGTAGATCAATTCCGTCTTTCTGGCCAGACTTTCGCTGGCCGGATTGGCGCTGACCGGCGTTTAGCTGACCGCTCGTTAGCTGCATCCTCACTCCCACTCGATCGTGCCCGGCGGCTTCGAAGTGATGTCGTAGACCACGCGGTTGATGCCGCGCACCTCGTTCACGATGCGGCTGGAAATCGTCTTCAGCACCTCGTACGGGAGCGGAACCCAGTCTGCCGTCATCCCATCCTCGGAATGCACGGCGCGGATCGCACACGTGTACGCATAGGTCCGCTGGTCGCCCATCACGCCCACACTCTTCACCGGAAGCAGAACGGCGAACGACTGCCAGATCTGCTGGTAAAGCCCGGCGTTCTTGATCTCCGTTACCACGATGTCGTCCGCTTCCTGCAGCAGCGCTACGCGCTCGGCCGTCACTTCGCCCAGAATCCGCACCGCCAGTCCCGGACCGGGGAACGGCTGCCGCTGCAGAATGTCGTCGGGCATGTGGAGATCGCGACCAATGCGCCGGACTTCATCCTTGAACAAATCGCGCAGCGGCTCGATGAGTTTGAGCTTCATCGTTTCCGGCAGGCCGCCCACGTTGTGGTGGCTCTTGATGGTCTGCGAGGGGCCCTTCACGGACGACGATTCAATCACGTCGGGATAGAGCGTGCCCTGCACCAGAAAATCCACGCCGTGCGTTTCCGCGGCGATGCGGTGCGCCTCGTCGTCGAAGACAGCGATGAACTCATTGCCAATGATCTTCCGCTTTGTCTCGGGATCGGTGACGCCGGCCAGCTTATCGAGGAAGCGCCGGCTCGCATCGGCAGCGACGAGCTTCAGCCCCAGCTTGTCGCGCATATTCTGCTGCACTTTCTCGAACTCGTTTTTGCGCAGGACGCCGTTGTTCACAAAGACGCAGGTGAGCCGTTCGCCGATGGCGCGATGCACCAGCACTGCCGCTACGGACGAATCCACGCCGCCGCTTAGCGCGCAGATCGCGCGCCCGTCGCCGACTTTCGCGCGGATCGCCGCCACCGTGGCCTGGATGAAGTGCTCGGGCGTCCAGTCCGGCTTTGCCTGGCAGATGCCGAAGAGGAAATTCCGCAGCAGCGCCGTGCCCTGCTTTGTGTGGTGGACTTCCGGATGGAACTGCACCGCCCAGATGCGGCGCTCCGGATTCGCAATCCCCGCCACCGCGTTCGCCGTCTTCGCCGTGAGATGAAAACCCAACGGCAGCTCCAGCGCCTCGTCTCCATGCGACATCCATACGTGCAGCGACGCGGGCAGCTCGGCAAACAGAGCGTTGTGCGCGTCGACGATCTCCACTTCAGCGTGGCCGTACTCGCGCTTCTCCGCCGAGCGCACGCGGCCGCCGAGGTGATGCGTGATGAATTGCAGGCCGTAGCAGATGCCGAGCACGGGCAGCCCCAGTTGCAGCACCGCGGGATCGGCGGGTGGCGCATCCGTGTCATAGACCGAGCACGGGCCGCCCGAGAGCACGATGCCGATGGGGTTCTGCGCCTGGATTTCTTCGAGCGTCGCCGTACACGGCAGCACGGCCGAAAAGACGTTCTGCTCGCGGATGCGCCGCGCGATGAGCTGCGTGTATTGCGATCCAAAATCGAGGATGACGATGGAGGGGGTGGTCACAGCCCAGTTTGTCAGGGAACGGCGGAGGTGTAAAGAAGGCCCGCTGCTATTGCGCCGCGGGCGCCTCCGCATGGACGGCGAGTCCCCACAGCTCGACGAACCCCACCACTCTCGCGACCTGGAAGAAATCCGACAGCACCATGTACAGCACGCTCACCGCGCCCCACCACGCGTACAGCCAGACTCCCTGGATCGCCACCACAAATGCAGCCGGCGTGGCCGTCAACACCATCACCATCATCGTCGCCGCCAGCTTCAGGTAGCCGATCGCCAGGTTGATCTCCACCAGCTTCTTTTTGAGCGGCCCCAGGCGCAGGCTGCGCCGGAGGCTGGCGCCCACGCCGCAGCCTTCCAGCAGCGATATCAGCGGCGCGATGGAAAAGACCCAGCTCAGCAGCAGCCAGATCGTAATTGCGGCGAGCGATATTCCGATGACCAGGGCAAGATACAGGACGAGGTTCGGCTCGGCTGTGGTTTCCGAAGCGGCCGAGACACCCGTCAGGCTGAAATTGGCGGCCCAGCGGATCGCTGAGAACCACGCCACCACCATCGCAAACAGCCCCGCCGCACGCAGTAGCTGCAGGACGACCAGCACTCCCGGGCGCCACGGCAGTCTGCGATCGTAGCGTCGCAGTACCAGGTTGCGACCGACTCCGGCAGCCAGCGCCCAGCCCACAATGGCGCACGGCAGCAGCCATGCCAGCAGGCGCATCACGGGCGGCCACAGAATCGAGTACGCTTCCCCAATCGCCAGCGCCCCCGCCATCGGCGCCTGCAGCGAGAAGTTACCGACCCCGGTGGCCTGCACGCGCGCGGCGGTTTCGGTTCCGATGCGCTGCGCCTCCCACGCGATGACGGCCAGCAGCGGAATCCCGTAGCCCCAGCGCCACAGCAGTTCCAGCGCGAGCCATGACGGGTGTTTGCGGCATTGCTGGAGCACGCCAATAAAGGAGACGTCGCGCGGGACCGCGGGCCGGGGGGGCGCGGCCGGGCTGGACGGAACGGGGACCACGTCTTCTACTTCACCACAAGGTTGACGAGCTTGCGCGGCACCAGGATCATCCGCACTACTTCTTTTCCGTCCAGCAGCGCCGCGATCTTCTCTTCGGCCAGCGCCACGTCGCGCACCGTGTCCTCGCTCGCGTCCGCGTCCACCCGCACCACCGCGCGCAGCTTGCCGTTGATCTGCACGGGGATCTCGATCTGCTCTTCTTTCGCCAGCGCCTCGTCAAATTTCGGCCACGGCATCCGCAGCAGATTGCCCGTCTCGCCAATCTGCTCCCACAACTCGCAGGCCAGAAACGGCGCGAACGGCGCCAGCAGCAGCGTCAGCGTCCGCAGAATTTCGCTGACGACCGCATCCGGAAATTCGCCTGCCGCAATGTGGGACTCAGCCGCTGTCGATGCGTTCACGAGCTCCATCACGGCGGCAATATCCGTGTTGAAATGCCACCGCCCACCGAAATCCTCGGTAATCTTACGGATGGTCTGGTGCAGCTTACGCAACAGGGTTTGCGCAGCCGGCGACAGCTCTTGCGTCTTCAGAGCATTCTTCAGAGCATCACGTTGCGTCGCCCGTCCCGCGTGCTTCGTCGCAAACCGGTACACGCGCCCCAGAAACCGGCTCACCCCGGCGACGCCGTCTTCCTGCCAGTCCAGATCGCGATCCGGCGGCGCGGCAAACAGCGAGTACATCCGCGTCGCATCCGCGCCGTAGCGGGCGATCATGTCGTCGGGCGAGACCACGTTGCCCTTGTTCTTCGACATCTTCGCGCCGTCTTTGATCACCATGCCCTGGGTGAAGAGGCGCTCCACGGGCTCGTCGTTCTTCACCAGACCCAGATCGCGCATCACCTTCGTCCAAAAGCGCGAGTAGATCAGGTGCAGGATGGCGTGCTCCACCCCGCCGATGTATTGGTCGATCGGAAACCAATACGCAACCGTATCGGTTGCAAATGGAGCGGTGCTGTTCTTCGCGTCCGTATACCGGTAGAAGTACCAGGACGAATCGACAAAGGTGTCCATCGTGTCTGTCTCGCGCCGCGCCTTGCCGCCGCACTTCGGGCACGTTGCGTTGACGAATTCCGGCAGCTTCCCCAGCGGGGAACCGCCCTGCTGCGTGATCTCCACGTTTTCCGGCAGCAAAACCGGCAATTCGCTCTCCGGAACCGGCACGATGCCGCACGCCTCGCAGTAGAGCATCGGGATCGGCGTACCCCAGTAGCGCTGGCGGCTGATGCCCCAGTCCTTGAGCCGGTACGTCACCGTCGCCTTGCCGAAGCCCCGCTCCTCGGCATACGCCGCCATTTTGTGCTGCGCTTCCTCGCAGCCGAGAGTGCTGAACTCGCCGGAGTTGATCAGCAGCGAGTCTTCCTGCGTGTACGGCAGCAGGGAATCGCGCTCGCCATTCTCCGCAGCCTGGCCGCCGGCTTTGCGCGGCAGCACCACAATCCGTATCTCCAGACCGTATTTTTTCGCGAACTCGTAATCGCGCTCGTCATGCGCCGGCACCGACATGATCGCGCCTGTGCCGTAGTCCAGCAGGATGTAATTGCCCACCCACACCGGCAGCCGCTCGCCGCTGAAGGGGTTGATCGCGTAGTAGCCCGTGAAGACGCCATGCTTTTCGATTGCGCCGACGTCCCCGGCTTCGCGCGCCTGTTTCTGCTGTTCCACCAGCTCCCGCACGGACTGGTCCAGCTCCGGGTGGCTGGCGGCCATTTGACGCACCAGCGGATGCTCCGGCGCCAGTTGCAGGCTGGTCGCTCCATAGATCGTGTCCACGCGCGTGGTGAAGACGCTGACCTTGCCCAGCGTCCGCGCGCCCTCGCGGGCCGGCAGAATCGCCGTGCCGCTGCGCCGCGCTTTTGATTCCTCAGCCGGCGCATCCTCGGGATTCTCGATCGCGAACGCGATCTCCGCGCCCTCGCTGCGGCCGATCCAGTTCCGCTGCATGGTCCGGACCTTTTCCGGCCAGCCCTCCAGCTGCTGCAGATCGTCCAGCAGCTCCTGCGCATAATTCGTAATCCGCAGGAACCACTGCTCCAGGTCGCGCTGCTCCACAATCTGCTCTTCGTGGCGCCAGCAGCAGCCGTTCACCACCTGCTCGTTGGCCAGCACGGTGGCGCACTGCGGGCACCAGTTCACCTTGCTCTTTTTGCGGTAGGCCAGCCCGCGCTCGTACATGCGCAGGAAGAACCACTGGTTCCAGCGGTAGTAGTCCGGGAGGCAGGTGGTGACTTCGTTGCGCCAGTCGTAGCTCAAGCCCAGCCGGTTCATCTGCTGCTTCATGGCGGCGATGTTGCTCAGCGTCCACGCGCGGGGCGGCGTGTTGTTTTTGAGCGCCGCATTCTCCGCGGGCAGGCCGAAGGCGTCCCAGCCCATGGGGTGCAGCACGTTGTAGCCCTGCATCCACATGTAGCGGGCCAGCGCATCGCCGATGGCGTAGTTGCGCACGTGGCCCATATGGAGCTGGCCTGAGGGATACGGCAGCATCTCGAGCACGTAATACTTGGGCTTGCCGCAGTTCGCAGGTTCGGCGGCATACAGATCCGGCTGCGCCGCCCAGCGCTCCTGCCAGGCTGCCTCAATTGCCGCGGGGTTGTAGCGAATCTCGGCCTCGGGGCCGGAACCCGCGGCGCCGTCCGTGGTTCGGGCGCTGGATACAGTTCCGGCCGCTGCCGCGCTGGAGGCGGCTTCGTCGCTTGTACGCCTGCCTGTCATGGTCATCTTTGATTCTACTTGCCGCGGCGCGGCTGTTCGAGAGGCAGCCTTGCGACGCTCCGCGCAACAGCGGCGATTCGGCGGAAAGCGTAACATTCTTCTCGGAATACGAGTCTGTTTCGGGGGCTGGCGCGTCTGAAGCTCCGGAGGGCCATCCTGATGAACCCTGCTCGCACGTTCTGTGTGGTTCTGATGTTTGCGGTAACCAGTCTTTGGGCACAGAAACAGCCCGCGGCTTCGGGGCCGCAGCGGACTGCCGCTCCGCCTGCTCCCATCACTCTTACAGTCGAAGTCACCGACAAGGAGGGGCGCCCCGTTTCCGGCCTGCAGCAGAGCGATTTCACGCTCCTCGACGACAGCACCCCCTCCCCCATTCGGGCTTTTGCCGCGCACACGCCCGGACCCGGTAGTCCCGCGTCAACGGTGATCGTGTTCGATAACGTCAACATGCGTTTCGGTGGAGACAGCATTGCCCGCAATCAAATCATTGACTTGCTGCGAAACCACCAGAGCCGCCTGGTCTACCCGGTTTCTCTGCTGCTGGTGAACGATACCGGGGTGCAGCAACTGGGAAGGACCTCGGATGATCCGCAGGCTCTCCTGGCCACGCTCAAGACCGAAAGCGGCCAGTTGCGCGATATAGGGCGCGCCGCCGGCTTCTGGGGTGCGGCGGAACGCGAGGAGACTGTCGTCAACGCCCTCAACACGCTGGCCAGCGCCATGGAACGGATGCCTGGCCGAAAACAGGTCATCTGGCTGGGCCCGGGTTGGCCGATTTTCGACAATCCAGCCATCATTTATACCGACAGCCAGTTGCACCAGATCTTCGCCGAGATCATTCACTTGTCCAACCTAATGACCAGGGCGCAAATCACGCTCTACGACGTGGATCCTTTAGGAACCTGGGACGCGGGCAGCTTCCGTACGTTTGTGTGGGAGAGCTTTACGAAACCGGTCCGGCAGTGGGAGAAATCGCTCCCCGCTGATCTTGCCCTGCAGGTGCTTGCGAAGCAAAGCGGGGGACTGGTGCTCAACAGCAGCAATGACGTCGCGGGCGAAGTGAACACCTGCGCCCAGGACGGCGCGGCCTGGTACACCATCGCATTCACTCCTCAGATCTCCGAAAAACCGGACACCTGGCGATCTGTGGCCGTAAAGCTGGACAAACCGGGTCTCATCGTTCGAACACGGCCGGGATATTACGCTCAACCCTGAACTTGCTTTCAGCAAACCTGCTGATGTTCGCCGTCCGGCGCGTCCAGGCGCATAATGGTTCGCATCCGGAATGATGGGAGGCAGTGATGGGAGTACGATTAGCGCTGTTTTGTGCGATTCTGGGTGCGTCGAGCTGGGGTGTGCAGGCAGCAGCGCAGCAGCCTGCCGCCGGTCTTCCGTCGCAACCCGCTCCGATGACGATCCATGTGACTGTGACCGATAAAGCCGGAAATTCGATATCCGGCCTGCGGGCGTCCGACTTCACGTTGCTGGACGATAATCATGCCACGCCGATCCGGGCCTTTTCGGCCTCGCAGGCCGCTGCCCCTTTGATCATCCTGCTCGTCGATCAGGTCAATGAGCCGTTTCGCGCTCTCAGCATCGAACAGAAGGAACTTCAGGATTTTCTCGGTCAGAACCAGGGACGTCTGCAGTTTCCCGTTGCGTTGATGTTTCTCACCGATTCCGGCCTGCAGCAGACGAAACCGACCACGGATGGGAATGCTCTGGTTGGCCTGCTCTCGAAGCACACTGCCGATCTGCGCATCATCGGAGCCAGCCATGACATCTACAGCAACGAAGCCCTTTTTCAAACCTCACTCCGTGCCTTCGAATCGATTGTCGACTACGAGGCCGGCTATCCGGGGCGCAAACTGCTGATCTGGATCAGCCAGGGCTGGCCGACTCTCGACATGCCCGATACGACCATGCTTTCCGTGAAGGAACAGAAGGACATTTTCGGGATGATCGTCACTGCTTCCAATCTGCTCCGTTTCACCAACACCACGGTTTACTCGGTGGATCCGGAGGGCAATTACGATGTGGCCAGCCTGCATTCCGTCGAGTGGCAACAGTACCAAAAGCCCGTCAGTCGCTTCGACCGCTCCCAGTATGGAAATCTCGCTGTGCAGGTTCTTGCCGAGCGCAGCGGCGGACTGGTGCGCTACGGCGGAAACAATACCGCCCAGGAAATCTCCCGCTGCACCCAGGACGCTGCAGGAGGCTACGATTTAACATTTGAGCCGCACGCCTCTGATAAGCCAAATGCGTGGCATTCGCTTCGCGTGAAGCTCGACAAATCCGGAACCACGGTGCGAACGCTGGACGGATATTATGCGCAACCGTAATCCCGCCCCATCCCCCGCTCGCCATGATCGAAGGCTGCCGCAGTGCGACAGCCGGGCGCGTGGCGATGCGGCGCGTCGCGCGTCGTCTCTGCAACCGGCGGCTCGTCCTTGAGGACCTTCTTGCTCTCCGCGTCCCCAGCGACGAGACAGTCGACGACGTCCGCGGCGCCTCCCGCGAGCTTCCGGTAGGCTGTCTTGGTGCAAAAGCCCGGATGCAATGGCTCGACGACCGCGCTGGGCACTCTGTTCCCGCGCAACATCAGTGCGGCAGAGCCGGCTGCAGATCGTCGGGCCCAGGCTACATATTCGTATGCCCGGCCCGCATCTCCTCGTTGAAGCTGGGCCGCGTCACAGCCAGAGCGGCATCGCGCTTCGCGTAGTACTCGTCCGAGCGCGCCATCAGCGTCGGCGTTGCGGCGGCGAATTGGCCATCCAGCGCGAGTACACCCTGCCGCGACAGCTCCGCCGCCATCCGCGCCAGCTCCTCAGAGGACGTGTTCAGGTATTGCGCGTCCCGCGGATCGGCGATCCACACCAGCCGCCCCGCTCCCAGCACTCCGGAGAGCCAGAAGGCCTTGAGCGCCAGAAATTCCATACGGCTGTTGTCGTCCGTGTCCGTGAAGAAGAATTTCTTCTGCCAGCGGCTGTAGTACCGCGTCGTCACCGGAACCGGCTGCCGGTTCCCGCTCTTCAGCATCTCCAGCTGTCCGCGATCGAGCGTCTTCCGCACAGCGTTGTAAATGAACGTCTCCGCATACGGCTGCTCCGGCGCCGGCACAATCTCCGCAAACGTCACCGTCATGCTGGCCGAGACCAGCGCGTGCAGGGGAGAGTTGGTTCCGTCCTCCAGGTGCACCGTCCCATGCAC
Source organism: Acidobacteriaceae bacterium (assembly GCA_030041515.1). Classification (GTDB taxonomy): domain Bacteria; phylum Acidobacteriota; class Terriglobia; order Terriglobales; family Acidobacteriaceae; genus Palsa-343. The sequence goes on from JASHNS010000081.1 coordinate 82,626, forward strand.
GATATAGGTGTCCGCTCCCGAGGAAGACCGGTGGAACGGCCAGCCGAAGCGGCTGAAACGCACCGGTAGCCCGGCCAGCGTCACATACGCGTCAGGCCGCGGATTCTTCAGCCGCTGCGCCGCCTCCCGCAGGTGGTTGCTCATCTCCGGCAGCAACTCCGGCTGATGGAAGTCAAACGCCTCGCTGAGCTCCAGCAGAAGGGTTCGCTCCGGCTGAGCTTCGGGCGTGGCAGCCAGTTGAAATCGCGTCGTGGGATGGCCATTGAAATCGGTGCCCGCGTCGATCGAGAGCACCGCCAGCCCGGCCGAACGGGCGGCTGTCTGCAGATTCTTGATAAGCGTTGTTTCCAGTTGATCCATTGCCATGGTGGAGTGCTCAGCCTGATTGTAGCGGTTGAGTTCCGGTTGACGGAAGAAAAGGGGAAGAAAACCAGCTCGCAGGAGGGCCGCTTCCGGCCCCCAAAACCCTCGATTGTATGCGCATCGCACGGGTCGCCTCCGGTATGCTGATGAAGGTGCTCCCGCAACTTTCAGCTGTCACCGCCGTCTGAACAGATAACCTTCCCCCAGGGGCCGTTTTACGGGCCGTTTGTCCAAACGATTCTCGACAAAGGATTTTTCAGATTCCGATGTTGCTTGCCGCGTCTGTTTACACCACCCAGAATGAGCGCCTTCGCGCGCGCTGGAAACTGGAGGGAGGACTCCCCCCGGTTCCCGGCCAAAAAGTCACCACAAGTCTCACCTCCGGCAATGGCCAGACCCCGGTGCCCCTGACCTGGATGAAGGAGGAGTACAGCTTTCATCCTCCGGAACACCTCGGCCCCACCTTTAATGGCCGTGCCGACTACGCCGGCGTCTTCGTGGTCTACGACTGGGAACGCCGCGAGCGCATCTGGCAGTCCGACTGGGGCATGGTTCTCGGCAATCCCGCCGGCTACTGCTTTGCCGACGGCTACATCTACATGAACGATTTCGAAGCCGGGAACATCTTCCGCATCGGCATCGAGCCCGAGCCGGGCAAGCTCCTGCAGCGCATCTCGCACCCCTACTTTAACGATTTGCACAGCCTGGAGCGCACCAGGCGCGGCCTCATGGCTGCCTGCTCCGGTACCGACCTCATCATCGAAGTCGATCTGCGCGGCAACGTCCTCTGGGAGTGGTGGGCTGCCGAGTACGGCTTTACGGAAACTCCCTCCGGAGAATCCCGTACCAGCGGCCGCGGCGGCGAGCATCGCAATCGCTACTATCACACCCGCTATCAGGCCACGCACCTCAACTGCGCCGTGATGCGCGATCCCGGCGAGCGCTTTGTGCTCTGTCTTCTTTTCCATCAGGGCCAACTCCTCCAGATCGATCGCAGCCAGCCCCTGCACCAGCAGAAGCCGGAGCTCATTCTCGACGGCCTGGCCCGCCCGCACAGCCTTGAGAAGATTCCCGGCGGATGGATCTTCTGCAACAGCCTCGCCAAGGAGCTGGTGCTGCTCGACGACGATCTGAAGATCAGCGGCAAGATTCCCTACGACGGAGGCTGGATCCAGGACTGCACCCGGCTCCCCAACGGCAACATCGTTTTGAATGACGTCGACAACACCGTTTTGGTGGAGTTCGCAGCGCCCAACTGGGAAATCGTCCACACCACGCCCTATCCGAACACCTGGCGCATGGGCGAGCTCGCTATGGTGCCGCCGGAGCACGAGCAGGCGTTCTTACAGGCGCAGCAGGCGGTCGCTTAGCGCAGCCGCCTACCACTGCACGCCGGGATAGAGGCTTGGCAGCCGCGTGGCGCGGTAGGCGGTGGAGTCCGTCAGGTGCATGTGCCAGACGACCTGCGGATTCTTGCTTTTTGTCAGGTCGTAGATGTCGGTATTACTTCCGGCGACACTGCACAGATCCACGGCGATGTCACCGTTAGCCAGATTCTGCACGTTTCCGCCAAAAAAAGAGTATTGGGCTGGCGGAAACACCTTGCGGAAAATGATCGTTGCGGTTCTGGCTTTCTCGTCGATACGGTAAATGACAGCGGCACTGTAGCAGCCCGGGCTGCTCTTGATCCCGCACATCTTTCCATCCGGCGCGGTGCGCCCATAGCCGTTGTCCATCACACCCAGGTCGAACACCCCGGCGTCACGATCTCCAAAGATGGCCGGACCATGCTGGCCGTAGTGCCAATCGCTGGGCGCCTGTCCGCCTATGAGTTGAAAGTCTCCACCGTCTCCCAGCCGCCATAGAATCTTTCCGGTGCCCTTGCCGTTCCGGAAGTCGATCTTGATGATCCAGTTCTGCGTGCGCATCGAGACGAGCAAATTGCCGTCGTCCTTCGTGTAGACCACTGCGTTCGTATGGGTCCAGTCAGGGAAGTCAGTCGGATGATGATCGATATTGAGGTGGTCGAACTCACTCCAGGTCCAGACGGGATTGAAGTTCTGATCCAGTTCGATCAGGATGTCTCCCACCACCCGTGTTTTGCCGGGACGCCCAGGGAGATTCGAATAATTACGCGTGCCGTTTCCGACCACGATGAAGTGCCCATCCGGCAGGAGAGTCACCTCATGGTGAAGCATCTCAATCGTCGGCCCCTTGTACCCGATCGAGCCGAGTCTTCGGTTGAGCTCGGACATGGACAGATTCTGAACCGTCTGGTCGGCGAGATTGAACTCGCGCAGCGCCATGGTGGTGCGCGGCGGCGGCGCTCCATTGGGACTGTCGACCAGCGCCGTGGAGACCAGCCCGATCACCGCGACAAAATTTCCGTTGGGCAGCAGCTTTATGGGATTAATGAGCGATGGCGAAATCTGATCCGGTCGCACGCCTCTCCACAGAGAATGATCCCAGAGCATCGGATGGCCCGCAGTTTTGGCGCCGAACAGATGCCGAACCCAATGAATCCACTCCTGCACCTGAAGATATGCGGCGTACTCGTAGTGGTGCATCAGCACGTCTCTGGTCGACTGATAATCGGGATAGCGGTAAGCCCAGAGCACATGACCTTCGAGATCGGTCACGATCGCCTGGTAGGTCACATTCGTGCGATCCAGCAATTCCACCCCCGGTTGCGGTGTGCCGAATTGCTGCACGGTGATGCGCGGCATGAGTCTTCGGGGGTACTTGTCCGTATGGAAGGTATGATCGGCGTCCTCAACCACCCTCCCATCGGGAAAGCGGACCAGCGCGCGCATGTGGTAAGTCATCCCGCCACGCATGCCCGCCACCAGGATATCCGCCGCATGGTCGGGTGATGCCGGAACGGTCCAGGTCCTTTGCCCATACGCCGTCGTCGGCCCGAACTCAATCGTGACCTGTGCCGCCGAGTGAGGCCGAATGACGTAGCGCGCCACGAGGATATTCCCGGTGTGCAATACGATTCCTCGGTCGATCGAATCCATGCCGCTGCCGATCGTGACCGGACCGCTCCTGCCGCATCCTGCGGGGATCAGGCAGCAAAGCAACGCAGTCAAAACGCAGAAAACGCCGCAGGCCGCGCGGCGTTCGGAATCAACAGGGATGGGATTCAACGTGCCTCACATTCGCAGTCTTTTCCCGGGGAGTATCTCGCGCAGGCCTCCACGGGCACGCAACCGCACCACGAAGACGCAGAGCGGGCCTTTAGGGATGTCGTCATGATTATATCGAGCGTATTCCGCGGTGATGGATGGGCGGCCGTTGCCCGGGGGTGCTTTGAACGCAAGCTCTCCAGAGTCCAATCATGCCTGCCTGCGCAAGGTAGAATGATTTCCTCGCGTGACGAAGGATCCGGCCATCCAGATGGACGCTCTCGCCGGCGTTTGGAATCCGGCTCAGCCTCTCGCCGCGCCCTCCCGCTCTCCCGCCGTAACAATCGCCCGCCTCGTCATCGCGGCGTGCCTGACAGCATCGGTCGCCTTCTATGCCGTTCGCACCCTCCGCTGGCCGCTGGTGAACGACGCCGCGCAAATGAGCTACATGTGTTTTCTGGTGGACCACGGAAGAGCGCCCTACCGCGATATCACGGAAATGAACATGCCCGGGATCTACCTGGCTTACCTGGGCGTCATGCATTCTCTGGGGAAGAGCGCGCTGGCGTGGCGCATCTTCGACTATTTGCTGCTGGCGGCAATGGCCGGCGCGATGCTCATCATCGCGTGGCCCTACGACTGGCTGGGAGGCCTCGTCGCGGCTGCGCTCTTCGCATTGATTCACGGACGAGACGGACCCGGCGTGCCGGGGGAGCGCGACCAGGTGATGGCGGTCCTGCTCGTCTGGGCATGCGCCTGTCTGTTTCTCGCGTTCCGCAGAAAGCAGCCTGTCTGGCTTGCCGGGTTCGGCGGCTTCCTCGCGGCCGCTATTGCCGTCAAGCCACTGCCTGTGGTCTTCGCGCTGGTCATTCCCTTTGTCATCCGGCGTGCGCGTAAAGAAGGCGGTTCAGGCGGCAGGGCGCTTCTATACATCGCCGGCGGAATGCTGGTTCCGGCAGCGATCGTTTTCGCCTTTCTTCTCCATGAACAGGCCGTGGCCGCTTTCCTCCACCTCACCCTCCATGTGGATCCCTATTATTCAAGCCTCGGCAGAAAAGGTGTTTGGGATCTTGTCACAAATCTCGCAATTCCTTCCTTAGACTGGCTCGCGCTCCTTCTCATCGTGAGCGTTTTTGTCTGCAGGTCCTGGTGGAATTGGGAGAGCAACATTTTGACCGCTGGAATGGCGGTCGGAGTTTTCTCCTGGTTCGCGCAGGGCAAAGGATCCCTCTACCATCGGTATCCGCTATACGCTTTTCTTCTGCTCTGGGCCGGCATGCAGCTGACCGTGGCGGCTCGGAGAACCGGATGGTCTCGCTGGATCGGCTGGGCCGGCCTCGCTGTTTGTGCTGCGATCGCTCCTGCCTACGCTGCCAGAGCCGCGAAAGGCTACTGGCCAATGCAATACATTCATTCGCTCACTGCGGACCTTCATGCGCTCGGCGGTTCCCAGCTGTCGGGCCATGTTCAGTGTCTGGCGACGCCGGGGGACTGCGACACCACCCTCTACGAAATGAAGCTCGTCCAGTCCACCGGACTGGCATATGACTATTTCATCTTTGGCGATTCAACGCAGCCCCTCATTCTCAGCATGAGGGAGCGCTATTGGCGGGAATTCCAGCGAAACCCGCCGGATGTCTTCGTCGTCAGCCTGAGCTTCTATCCCGTCGACCCTCCCGGGATGGGCGCTTACGGCCAACTGGATACCTGGCCGCAGTTCGCCGGCTACCTTCGCTCGAATTACCGCCTTTGTGCGGACCGGGAATTTATGAAGAATCCCGGTATGGTCAACCCCAGCGGCTACCGGCTCTACGTCCGCCGTGATTACATGCCGGAGATCACCTCGCTGCCTGCCTGTCTCAGTCCGAACCGGTAATTACTGCCCCAGCACATCCTCCCCCGCCGGAGCCTTCCAGTGCGCCTTCGGCCGCGCGACGGCGTACATCTGCGCCGCGATCTCATCCATCATCGCCAGCCGGTCGCCATGCTCCTCGTAGAGGTTCATGTGCGTCCGATCCGGCCGATAGGTGAAATGCGCATCCGCTCCCAGCCCCTCAAGCACCTGCTGGAACAGCTGCGCCGATTCGTTCAGGTAGAACGTGTCCGCCGTCCCTACAATCAGGTGGATCTTTCCTTTGAGATACCTTCCTCGCTCGGGCCAGGTCGACTTCACCACATTCGCCAGGTCCCAGTGGTTGTGCCAGTACGCGACGGCCGCCGGATTCACATCGCCCGTCTTCCGGTCGAACATCTGCTCCGGCCGCCCATCAGGCCCGCGCGGCGAAAACACCCACTCGAACGACGCCATCTGGCCGCCGTAGCTGCCCAGCACCACTTCCTGCTGTGCGAACTCTTTGAAGGAGGCGATCACATGGCCGTGGTCGCGCACCAGCGGATACAGCGTGCCATCCGGCCGGTAATACACATTCGCATGCGGCGCGTAGAGATCCGGACCGGTGAAATTGTGGAAGTCGCTGGGGTCCGGCGACGTCGACCACGTGCCGCCGAAGACCTGCGGGTAATTGATCTGGAGCTGCAGCGTCGCCCAGCCGCCCGACGAGTGCCCCTGCAGGAATCGTCCCGAAGGCCGCGCGTCCATGCGGTATTGCTTCTCGAGCCAGGGAATGAATTCCGCAGTCAGCGCCGTGCCCCACGGGCCGTCATTCACTGAGTCGGCGAACTCATGCGTGCCGGTCGGCAGCGATTCGTCCAGCATCACCCAGATCATCGGCGGCATCTTCTTCTCGGCCATGCGCTGGTACATCAGCATTCCGGAAAGCCGGTCGTACGGCAGGATGGCCCCGAAGCCGTGCGTCCAGTAGACCGTGGGGTAGCGCTGGTGCGGATGATCGGCGTAGCCGGGCGGCAGCACCACCCAAGCGCGGACGTGTGTGGGCCTTCCCCAAAAGGCCGTCAGCGTTGGACTCACAAGGTCGGCGAGGCGGGTCGAAGCGTCCGCCGCCGACAGCACATCCGCCGGCATTTTCAAATCCGGCATTTTCCGCTCGGGTACCACCTGGTTCAGCACGAATTCCGGCTCGCTGCCGCTGCCCGGCGTCCAGCTGGGCAGCGCGACGACTTCGCTCTCCAGATCGCCTGGGTTCAGCCCGTCGTAGGCATAGGTGTGCTCCACATCGAGAACCGCCTGCGCCTCGTAGGTCCCGGGCTTCAGGGACGAAAACGGAGCAGGGAACGCAGTCTGATCCACGTCGACATCGACCGACTCGCCCGGCTTCAGGTCCGTCACCTCTCTCGCCGCGATCGACGTGGCCGAAGGATGAAACTCGTTCGCCTGGACCTGCTTCGCGCCGCTGCCGGCCTCCAGGAAGATCAGCACACGCCCCGATTCGGCGTGGCCAATCGATGAGCCAAGCGTCACGCGAAAGAACAGGTGGGGTGTTGCGGTGGTTTGTGCTGCGGCCAATGAAGCCGCCAGCAACAGCCAGGGCAGGGCAAATGTGCGGGAAAATCTTCCGGGAAGCATGCCCCGAAAGTGTACAGTCCCGCAGAATAATTAGGAAAAAGCTGTTTCCAGTCCGGGGGATTTACGGGTGCAGAATCCGCGCCGGACCCCCGCTCGCGTTCTGCACCTTGATCCGCTTCGCCAGGCCCATCCACCCCAGCATCCGGATGCCCCAGTAGTTGAAGTCCACTTCGTACCAGGCCATCCCGTGGCTCGCCGAAACCGGATGCGCGTGGTGGTTGTTGTGCCACCCTTCGCCGCCCGTCAGCAGCGCCACCCACCAGTTGTTCGTGGAGTCATCCCGCGTTTCGAACCGCCGCTGGCCCCACAGGTGCGTCGCGGAGTTCACCAGCCAGGTCGCGTGCAGCCCCAGCGTGATGCGCAGGAAAGTCCCCCACAGGAACCACGACCATCCGCCCACCAGGAACAGGCCAATCCCGACCACCGTCACCGGAACCCAGTGCCACCGGCTCAGCCAGACATAAAACCGGTCGTTCGCCAGATCCGGCACGTACCGCTTGAGCAGCGGGTTTCGGTTCCGCAACGATCCGTGCAGGATCCACCCCATGTGCGACCACCACTTGCCGTCCCGTGGCGAGTGCGGATCGCCTGGCCGGTCGGTCAGCTGATGGTGCATGCGGTGCACCGCGACCCAGTAAATCGGCCCTCCCTGCAGGGCCAGCGTGGCGCACAGCGCCATCGCATATTCCACCCATTTGGGCGTCGTATAGCCGCGATGCGTCAGCAGCCGGTGATACGACATCGCGATGCCCACGTTCTGCCCCAGCACCCAGAGCACCGCAAAGACCGCCAGCGCGCTCCAGCTGAAGAAAAACAGAGCTGCCAGCGCGCCCAGATGGAACACTGTCAGCGTGACCGCGAAGATCAGGTTGAGTTTCGGAGAGCGCGTCTGCTCGAGCGCCTCGGAATCGGCGAGGACAACTTCCGGGGCAAGAGCGGGAGAGGCTTCAGCAGCAGCAGACATAGGCAAACGTATCCAGCCTTACCTTACCGGTTACCCGCCCCCGCGTCTGTAACACTTGCGTAATCGTCTTCTTTAAGATACTTCCACCGGCCCCCGCACCGGCTCCGGCTTCGGCGTCTCGTCCAGCTTGCCGAAGATCATCTTGCCCGACGCCGTCTGCAGCACGGAGGTGACCGCAATTTCCACCTGGCGGCCGATCTGGCGCCGTGCGTGATCCACCACCACCATCGTTCCGTCGTCCAGATATCCCACGCCCTGGTCGTATTCCTTGCCTTCCTTCATCACCAGCACGCGCATCTTCTCGCCCGGCAGCACCACCGGCCGCAGCGAATTCGCCAGGTCATTGATGTTCAGCACCGGCACGCCGCGCACCTGCGCGACCTTATTGAGGTTGAAATCGTTCGTCACGATCTTCGCCTCATGCTGCCGCGCCAGCTCAATCAGCTTTAAATCCACCTCCCGCAGATTCGGAAAATCCTCCTCTATAATCTGCACGCTCAGGTTGGGATTGGCGCGCATCGCCTGCAGCACGTCCAGCCCGCGACGGCCGCGCTGCCGCTTCGACGAGTCCGACGAGTCCGCCACCATCTGCAGCTCGCGCAGAACGAACTCCGGCACGATCAGCGTCCCTTCCAGAAATCCTGTATCAGCGATATCGGCAATGCGCCCGTCGATGATGGAACTCGTATCGAGAACTTTCGTGTTGCGCTTGCCGCCGCGCTCGCTCGAGAAGAGTCCGCCCAGCGCCGCCAGATTCAGCAGGTCGCCCTTGCTGGCCCCAACGACCAGCCCGATATACGTCATCAGCAGCAGCACGCCGACCTGCAGCAGGCTGCGCGCATGGCCTGCTGGCAGGCTGTTGCCCAGCACCAGCGAAAACAGGAACGCGCCCGCGATCCCCAGCAGGCTGCCGATCACCGCGCCGAAGAGCCGGCGCAGGCTCAGCGCCCGCACGCGCAGCTCGAAAAAGATGATCAGCGCCGCTGCCGCCGCGCCCGCCAGCGCCGCAGCCCAGGACGGTGCTCCAAAGGGACGGAAAAACCAACACGCCGTGGCAAGAACCAGGATGAAGAGAAACCGTAGTGCCAATAAGTCCATAACAGGCCCCCGATACGTACCCCGGCCTGGAAGCGTCAAACCGAGCAGGATTGCCGGGCACACGGAGTATACCCCCGCCGCGCAACCATCGGCGTTTCTTCGGTTTCAACGGGACAAAGGCAGCTGGGAAGACCCACATCCGCCCGAATTCGGCAAATTGGGGAGGACGCTCTTCTGTCAGTACTTGCGCACGCTCGGGTCGACCTCGCTGGACCATGCGAGGATGCCCCCCGCCAGGTTGTGCACCTTCTCAAAGCCATTCTTCCTCAGGAACTCCGCCGCGCGCTGGCTGCGCCCGCCGCTCTTGCACTGCACCACGATCTCCTTCGTCGGATCGAGTTCGCCCATGCGCTGCGGCACCTCACCCAGCGGAATCAGATGCCCGCCCATCTGCGCGATCTGGTATTCGAACGGCTCGCGGACGTCCAGCAGAAACAGGTCCTCGCCGGCATCGCGGCGCTGTTTGTACTCCTTCACGCTCATCTGGGGAATGCCATTCTGCACAGGCGCCGCCTTCTGTTCCGGGACAATGCCGCAGAACTGTTCGTAGTCGATCAATTTTGTCACGGTCGGGTTCGCGCCGCAGACCGGGCACTCCGGATTCTTCCTCAGCTTCAGCTCGCGGAACTTCATGTCCAGCGCGTTCACCAGCAGCAGGCGCCCGATCAGCGGGTCGCCCTTGCCCAGGATCAGCTTGATCACCTCGGTCGCCTGGATCACGCCGACGAGCCCTGGCAGGATGCCGAGCACGCCGCCCTCCGCGCAGGACGGGACCAGCCCTGGCGGCGGCGGCTCAGGATACAGGCACCGGTAACACGGGCCATCTTTGGTCGCGAAGACGCTGGCCTGCCCCTCGAACCGGAAGATCGACCCGTAGGCGTTCGGCTTGCCGGTCAGCACGCAGGCATCGTTCACCAGGTAGCGCGTGGGGAAATTGTCCGTTCCGTCGGCGACGATGTCGTATTGGCTGATAATCTCCAGCGCGTTTTTGCTGGTCAGCATCGTCTCGTGCGGCACGACCTTCAGGAAGGGATTCAGCGCTGTCAGCTTCTCCGTCGCCGACTGGATCTTCGGCCGGCCCACGTCCTTCGTGCTGTGGATGATCTGCCGCTGCAGATTGCTGGAGTCGACGACGTCGAAGTCCACCAGCCCCAGCGTGCCGATGCCGGCGGCGGCCAGGTAGAACGCCAGCGGCGAGCCCAGTCCGCCGGTGCCCACGCAGAGCACTTTGGCCGCCTTCAGCTTCTGCTGGCCCTCCATGCCCACTTCGGGCAGGATCAGGTGCCGCGAGTAGCGGGCTACTTCGTCGTTGGAAAGCTCAGGGAGGGTCACGGGTTCGGTCGTCGTTGCCATAAGGGGTTCTTCTAAGGATGCGGCCCCAGGCCTGTCGGGTGCAAGAGCTTGCTCTAAAGGCGGAGCTTTCGGCTTCGGCCCGAAGTGCGAAGCGCAGTTGCCTGGACGGCAAACCGAAACGTCCGGAAGGCCGACCACACGCTCGGAGAGAACAACCGCAATAGAATGGATCGAAATTGTCATCAAGCTCTACAAGAGGAAACAGATGAATACGCCTGAGAGCATGAGGGCCGAACTTGCTGCTTGGAACAACGGCGCCGGAATCGACATCGAATCTTGGATCGGCTGCATGGGGAATTTCTCACTAGCGGTCGGCTATGCCTCCGTTTTCTGGCCCGACTTTGTCTTATTCGATGGTTACATCCTGCGGAAAGGGTTTTCGGAAGAGTCCCTAAGGGGGTTTGCGGTCCGACAAGGCGCCACTCGCGAATCGGTCGAGTGGGTCATGAACCACCTGCATATTGCCGACATTCATTCAGGTAGCTGCGAGGACGGCTCAAAGGATAAGGTCCTCTTACTGGGCAATGTGCTCAAGGAGATATACGAAGCAAAGCTTTTTAGACAATGGCCGGATCGCCCGTGTGAGGTAGAGTTCCACATTCCTGATGACGGAGATGATCTGATCGGGTATCAACTCTCTTTCTGGCAGAAAAGTCCCGAGGTTAGCGAGTGACCGGCTATCCGGAAGTTTCGGGCCGTTCGTAGACAGGGGCTAAAGCCCAGTTCATTTTTTGTGGCTTTGCGGCACGACTTTCAGTCGTGCCGTTCAACCGCCCAGATATTTTCGGGCTTGAGCCCCTGCGCTTTTGCGCCGCAGGCGCGTCCGCCTGGACGGCCAGTGCTTGCGCGCAGGCGCGTCCGCCTGGACGGCTAAAGCATTTTCAGGGTTGCTGTAAACCGAAGCCGGGATATCCAGTCGACGCGACCAACAGGGAGCGGCGACTCTGCGAGAAGCAACAAGGGTACGGTAACCCTGAAAATGCCTTAGTCCCCGCCGGCAATCGACGGGATGATCGACAGCGTGTCCTGCTCGTTCACTGCTGTGCCTTCGCGCTCCGGCAGATAGCGGACGTCCTCATCGTTCAGGTAGAGATTCACAAACGAGCGCAGCTTGCCGTCGGGTGTGTACAGGTGCTTCTGGAAATCGGGATAGCGTGAGGTTAGGCCGCTGACGGCTTCGGCGACGGTACCGGCTTCGACGTTCACAGCCGACTGATTGCCCGTATAGGGGCGCAGCGGATAGGGAATTTCGATCTTCATGGGAGGGTTCTCCTGGAGCGGGCTCAAAAAAGCGTGGGAAATGGAAACCGCATGTGATTTCCGCTGCCGTTGCTAGAGACAACAACAGCAACATCGCGCGCCAGTGGGTTGCGCGCTCGGCCGCTCGGATGGAAGAATCCGGACCATCGCTGTTTCTATTCTGCCCCAAACCGCGGCCATTCCGCTACTTCCGCGCCGCATCGCCCATCGGCGACGGCTCATACCCTGGGTCAAGTTGCCCCGTCACTTCAATCGCCTCGTCCTCGAATGCCTTGTCTTCCTCCCGCGTTCCCGCCAGCCGAAACGAATTCGTCACCCGCGCCGCGCCCTCTTCCACCGCGGTGATCACGTAGCTGCAGCCGATCCAGTGCGCCTCGGCAAAGTCCGTTGGCGACCACTGCGCTGGGTGGTCGGGATGCGAGTGGTAGAAGCCGACAATCTCGACTCCGCGTTCGCGCGCCGCCCGCTGGATCTTCACGAGCTCCTGCGGCGCAATGTTGTAGCGATTGTGCGCGGAATCCGTGCGCGTGTTGCCCGCCCGCACCGCCTCCTCGACGGCATTCACCGCGCGCCCCGCTTCCTCCAGAAAATGACCCAGCAGCACGCCGCAGCACTCGTGCGGATACGTCTCCTCGCCATGCTGCCGCAGGGCGTCGTAGACCTGCACGCTCAGCCGCAGCGTCACTCTTCCTCCCAGAAGCGATCGCTTAGATACTTATCCGCCGAATCGGGCAGCACCGTCACAATGGTCGCCTCGCGCCCTGCCGCTGCCTCCTCCTGGCCGATCCGCAGCGCCGCTGCCACCACGGCCGCCGCCGAAATCCCCACCAGCAGGCCCTCCGTACGTGCCAGCCGCCGCGCCATCGCGTGCGCTGCTTCGGTCGGCACTTCTACGTTGCGATCCGCCAGTTTCGGGTCGTAGATCGGCGGCACAATCGCCGTCGCCATATGCTTCAGTCCCTCGAGGCCATGAAACGCCGAGTCCGGCTGCATCGAGACGCACTGGATCGCCGCATTCGTCTCTTTCAGCCGCCGCGACACGCCCATGAACGTCCCGCTCGTTCCCAGCCCCGCCACAAAGTGCGTCAGCCGTCCACCAGTCTGTTCCAGAATCTCAATCCCCGTGCTGTTATAGTGCGCCCGCCAATTCGCATCGTTGCCGTACTGATCGGCGTAGTAATACCGGGGGTCTTTCGCCAGCTCCCGCGCTTTCCGGATCGCTCCGTCGGAACTCTCGGCCGGATCGGTCCAGACCACCTCGGCGCCGTACGCGCGCAGAATCTTCTTTCGCTCCGGCGACACGTTCGACGGCATGCACAGCGTCACGCCGAAGCCCAGCCCCGCGCCCAGCATCGCGTAGGCAATCCCGGTATTCCCGCTGGTCGCGTCCAGCAGCCGCTGACCCGGGCAGAGCTTCTCGCGCTTCAGCGCATCCAGCACCATCGACGCCGCCGCGCGGTCCTTCACGCTCCCGCCCGGATTCGTCCATTCCGCCTTGCCCAGGATCTGAATTCCCGGCAGATTCGCGGTCAGCCGCTCCAGGCGCACCAGGGGCGTGTTCCCAATGCGTTCCAGCAGCGTCTTCCCGGGGAGCCCGGCTTTTTCCTGGACCACTGTCGCCATCTTCCGATTGCTTCCATTACTTCGGGGAAATTGCCGCGCGCGCCTCTTTGTGCGACCCTGAAAACAGCGCGATGCGGTTCAGTTTCAGTGTAGCTTTCGCGCCATTTTCGAGGAAATCATGCTCAAAAAGCCGCGCCGGCGCACCTTCGACGATATCCTTAGCGAACTCCGCCGTCTCCAGTTCGATGTCCAGAATGTCGCCGGGGACGCAAATCGCGTGGCGATCTCGAAACACGGATGCTCCATCGTCCTCGAGCGCGCTCAGAACGAGGCCGGCCTGCGCATGGCCGTCCGCCCCGGCATTGTCATCGGGGGCGAGATCGCCCACCTCTACGATCACGGCTTCCAGAAGTTCTTCCACACCAGCAAGGCAGAATTCCCCGCCACCGCCGAAAAACTGAAGATCCTCCATCAGTTTGTCGAGGAGATCAAGGAAGTCACCGGCTCCATTACGCTCTACAACGAGGCTCTCGGCACCGTCAGCGACGCGTACCTCTACGATCGCGTGAAGAACCGCGATTTGCCTGCCGACGAGCGGCCCATCCCCGCCTGGGAGCAACCCGCTCGGTAAGTCTGCCCCGTCCACGCAGAACCCACCGGAAAGACCTTCCAAAGGCCGCCCTCTTTCCTCGAACACGCCCGGCTTGCACAGGCAACCGCCGCCAGTACCGCATTTTCCGACAACCGCTCCGCCCTCCCTTGGCTTCCAATCCACCGAGGGCTTACTGACCATGAATGCATCCGACGTATTGGTCGAGCGGCTGATCGCCTGGGGAGTGGACACCATTTTCGGGCTCCCCGGCGACGGCATCAACGGCGTTTTCGAATCGCTGCGCACGAACAAAGACCGCATCCGCTTCATCCACGTGCGGCACGAAGAATCCGCGGCCTTCGCCGCCTGCGCCTATGCCAAATTCACCGGCCGCCTTGGCGTCTGCATCGCCACCTCCGGCCCGGGCGGGATTCACCTGCTGAACGGCCTGTACGACGCCAAAATGGACGGCCATCCGGTCCTTGCTATTACGGGAATGCAGCATTCTGACCTGATCGGCACGTTCACGCAGCAGGACGTCGCGCTCGACAAGCTCTACCAGGATGTCACCGTCTACAACGAGCGGGTAATGAGCGGCGCCCACATGGAGAGCGTTGCCGATCTGGCGATTCGGACCGCGCTCGAGCAGCGCGGTGTCAGCCATATCACCATCCCCGTCGACGTCCAGGTGCAGGAGCAGAAGAAAGGGCGCTCCGAACGCAACCCGCCGCACCACACCTCGGCCACGCCCGCGTACTCGGATAATCTGCCTTCGCAGGTGGACCTGGAACACGCCGCCGACATTCTGAATCGCGGCAAGAAGATTGCGATCCTCGCCGGCCAGGGCGCGCTGCACGCCACCGACGAGCTGGAGAAGATCGCGGAAACCCTCGGTGCGCCGGTGATCAAGGCGCTGCTCGGCAAGGGCGCTGTGCCCGACGACAGCCCCTACACTACGGGCGGCATCGGCCTGCTCGGCACCGAACCCTCCCAGGACGCGCTGGAGGAGTGCGACACGCTTCTGATCGTCGGCTCGTCCTTCCCCTACATCGAGTTCCTGCCCGAGCCCGGCGCAGCGAAGTGCGTGCAGATCGACATCAACCCGCAGCGCATCGGCCTTCGCTATCCGGCGGACGTGGGCCTGGTCGGCAGCTCGCAGAATTGCCTGCGCGCTCTGATCCCGCTGCTCAAGAAGCACGACCACGGTTTCCTGAAAAAGGCGCAGAAACGCAAGAAGGACTGGGAAGAGCTGATGGAGGAGCGCGGCACCTTCATGGAGAAGCCGTTGAAGCCGCAGGTCGTCGGATGGGAGCTGGGCAAGCGCATCCCGGCGAACGCGATCGTCACCTCTGACTCCGGCACCATCACCACCTGGTGGGCGCGCTACGTTCCGGCGCGGCGCGGCCAGATGCACAGCTGCTCCGGCAATCTGGCGACGATGGCCTGCGGCCTTCCCTACGCCATTGGCGCAGCCGTCGCCTACCCCGACCGTCCCGTCTACTGCATCATCGGCGACGGCGGCCTCAGCATGCTGATGGGCGAGCTGATCACCGTGGCCGCCTATCACCTCAACATCAAGATCGTCGTCATCAAAAACAACACCCTCGGCCAGATCAAGTGGGAGCAGATGGTCTTCCTGGGCAATCCCGAATACGCCTGCGACCTGTACCCGGCTGACTTCGTTGCCATCGCGCGTGGCTGCGGCCTCAACGCCATGCAGATCGCGGAGCCCAAAGAGTGCGCGGCGCAGATGGACAATGCCGTCCGCACCCAGGGCCCCATGCTCATCGAAGCGGTCGTCGACCAGTTCACCGCGCCGATGCCGGCGAAGATCAAACCGGGCCAGGCGCTGAAGCTTGCCGAAGCCCTCGCGCGCGGTGAGCCGAATCGCTCGAAGATCATGCTGACCACGATGCACGAGCGGGTGCGCGAGCTGGTTTGATCTCTTTACTCCCGGCGGCCAGGGAATGCCGCCGGGCCCTGCTTCACAGGATTTCCTGTACCGATCCGGGAACCGCGCAGGAAAAAGCCTTTCGCCCCACCATCGGCCACCGGTAGACTGGACCCGATGGGCGCCGGCTTCGCATCCACGGATCGATTCTTAGCGGAAGTCAAAGAGAACCGGCTGCGGCCCGGATACGTCCTCGCCGGCGACGACGTCTTTCTCTACGAGCGCTGCCGCCGTGCGGTGGTGGAATCCCTTGTCCCTCCGGATCTGCGCGATTTCTGCCTCTCCGATCTTGATCTCGCCGAGATCAACATCTTCGAGGCGCTCGATCGCGCCCGCACTCCCTCGCTGATGGCGCCGTTTCAGGTGCTCTTTATCCGCAACCTGAAAGCGCTTTATACGCGCGGCGCGAAAAAAGACGAGTTCGCGGCTATCGAGGCCTACTTCCGCTCGCCCAATCCGCAGGCGCTGGTCATCTTCGTCGCCGACCACCTCCGCATCCCCTCCGATCCGCGGCGCATGGATCTCGACGACCGCAACCGCTTCGAGCGCATCACGGAAACTCTGGGCGAATGGTGCGGCGTGGTGGAGCTGGCGCGCGTCGACGAAGCCGATGCGCTGCGCTGGATCGCCGCCGAGGCGAAGCGCCGCGAGATCCAGTTCGATCAGGATGCGGCCCGCGAGCTGGCCGATGCGCTGGGCGCCGACATGATGCTGATTGCCGGCGAAGTGGAGAAGCTCGCGCTCTTTGCCGGAGCAAAGAAGCACGTAACCCTCGGCGACGTGGAAACCATGGTGCTCGCTGCCAAGCAGCGCTCGCTCTACGAGCTGACGGACGCCATCTCCTCGAAGGATCGCGCCCGCGCCCTCAGCCTGCTCCACGGTCTTCTCAACGCCAGCGATGGCGGCGAAGACTCGGCTATCGGGCATCTTTATATGCTGGCGCGCACCTTCCGCCAGATGCTCGTGATCCTCGAGAAGAACGTGCGCGACTCGCGCGCCATCTGGCAGGCGCTGTGGCAGGGCTTCCGTATGCCGCCCTTCGCCGCGGAAGACGTGATCCGGCAGGCGCGCCGTTACAAATCGCGCCGCGAGCTGACCCGCGCGCTGCGCCTCATCGCCCGCGCCGATCTGGAATTGCGGTCGCAGCCGCCGGACAAGCGCCTGGTGCTCGAGCGTCTCGTCCTCGAACTTGCCAGCGAGCCCAAATCCGGCGCGGCGACGGCGTTTTCTCCGCAATACGCCATGGAGTGGTGAACAGCCCAGCACGCCAACGTCGGGCGTGCCGGGGCCCCGTGGAGCTGGCCGCTCAGGCGGGCGCGCTCCGCGCCGTTATTGCGAGTTGGATTTTTGAGCCTGCGGATGTGGCGCGCCGAAGGGCTTGTAGTCCGCCGGAATCGCAAACAGCGATGGATCGGGATCGGTCCGGTTGAGCTGCGTGACCGTCATCGTCACGCTGCCTGTCCGCGGATCCGTGTGCGTCACCGACAGATTCATCTTCAGGTCGTACGAGTACCAGTACTCGTCGGTCACCATGATGTCCTTGCCAGTGCCGCTCTCTGCGGCCGGAATGTTCTGCGTCTCCCGCATGCCGTGCACTTCTTCACCCGCGATCCTGCGCGTGCCCAGATCCTGCTGATTCCCAAACTGGCTGGGCGGCTGCACGCTTCCTGCTGGCGCTGCGTAGCCAGCGGGCGCGTCGGTGGCGGGCGGATTGCGGACAGGAAACACCCGGAACAGCTGCTGTCGCGGGTAGAGCATCGTGCTCAGGCGATTTTGCGGATCGTACAAGTGCACCATGGTAACGATCGGCGTCGCGGTGGAGTTCGGCGGCACGAACGTGGAGACTTCGTTGCGAATCCGCCCCTGCGCGTCGCGCGCAATCATGTGCGTGGTGTGGACGATTAAGGTGTGCCCGCCGGGCTGCAGAATCGTTCGCTGAACCGTGACCAGGCCCACGAAGGGCGCGCCGGGAATGGGCGTGACGAACATTCCCTGCCCGGCCTGGGCCTGCGCTCCCGGACTGGAAATCAAAACAGCGGCCGCAAGGACCGGAAGAACAAGGCGGGAAGCTGAAACCCTGGGGAAGCGCATGGCAACCTCCAGCGAAAGCCTGCGCCACCAGCATACCCGCACTCACCACTTCCAGGGCGCCGGCCAACCGTTAAAATCAAAGCTGACCCATGAAGCTGACCCTCCCTGCTGGCGATTTCCGGGCCTACCTCTTCGACTGCGACGGCACCATCGCCGATTCCATGCCCCTCCACTATGTCGCCTGGAAGCGGGCGCTGCGCGAGTGGGGCTGTGAGTTTCCCGAGGACCTCTTCTATTCCTGGGGGGGTATGCCCGTCCGCGAGATCATCTCCACGCTGAATCAGCGGCACGGCCTGGCCATGCCCGTTGACGAGGTCGCGCGCCGCAAGGAGAGCCTTTACTTCGAGTTATTGCCCAGGCTGACCGCCGTTCCCGAAGTGCTCGCAGAGATTGAGGGCGCGCACGGCCGCATTCCTTTCGCCGTGGTCTCCGGCAGCACGCGCGAGTCGGTGACAAAATCCCTGACGACGATGGGGCTGCTCGACAAATTTGATGTCATGGTCTGCGCGGGCGATTACACCAGGGCCAAACCCGATCCGGAGCCGTTCCTTCGGGCAGCCAGCAAACTTGGTGTTGCCCCCGAGCACTGCCTGGTTTTCGAAGACACCGATATGGGCATTCAGGCTGCCAAAGCCGCGGGCATGGCGTGGGTGCGCATCCTCCAGCCCTGGGAACGGCGTAGCGCAGTTCCGACACCCTGACCCCTGCTCCCTAGTAGTACAGGTACTTCCGCCACTTCAGGTCGGAGTGGCCGATCATGCGCATGATGTGGCGGCTGGTGTGCAGCGTGAACGGCCGCGGCTCCCGCAGCAGCTTCATGTTGTCGAGCTCATGCAGCAGGTGATTCCCCTTGCGCCGATTGCACGAGTGGCAGGCGGCCACGAGATTCTCCCAGGTAGAGAGGCCGCCGCGCGAGCGCGGGACCACATGATCCAGAGTCAGCTCCGCCGAGGGCAGAATCACGCCGCAGTACTGGCAACTGTTCCGGTCGCGGAGAAGAATGTTCTTGCGCGACAGAGCGCGCGTCTGGTGCGGGATGCGGCGGTACTCCAGCAGGCGGATCACCGAAGGCATGGCCATGCGCACGCGCGCGGAGTGCAGCTCCGTGCCCTGCTCTTCTTCGGTCCGCGCCACGCCCTTCAGCACCAGCACCAGCGCCCGCCGCGCGCCGCAAATGTTGATCGGCTCGTAGGAGGCGTTCAGCACCAGCACCGGCGTTTGCATCGCCTGCACCGTCGTGACCACGCGCAGCCCCTCCTCGGCATGAGGTTCCTGAGCCTTCACCGGCGCCATCCTGCGCGCGTGCACTCCAGCTTTCCCGATCGACATGCTGCCTCCGCCTGCTGCTGTCCGGATCGCCACTCCGGACGCGTTAACTTGCCGTGCCTCCCTGATCCCAGAACGCAACGTCTTCTTTCATGGGGATCTCCCCCCGCTCTGCCGTGACCGTCTGCCGCGCCGATTCTTCCTTCTGCGCTCGCGCCACCGTGGCGACCCACACCGACGCCGCGCCTGCTCGCTGCAACGCCTGCGCGCATGCCCGCGCGGTGGCTCCCGTGGTGTAGATGTCGTCAATCAGCAGCACGGCGCGGCCCTGGATC
Organism: Acidobacteriaceae bacterium; assembly: GCA_030041515.1. Taxonomy (GTDB): domain Bacteria; phylum Acidobacteriota; class Terriglobia; order Terriglobales; family Acidobacteriaceae; genus Palsa-343. The sequence continues at coordinate 102,074 of JASHNS010000081.1, forward strand.
GCCTCGGGGCGCGGTACCGCAAAGGCTCCCCGCACGTTCTCCCGTCTCTGATGCGGCGTCAGATTCGCCTGGCTCTGCGTGGCGCGTTCCCGCACCAGCACCCCCGGCGCGACCACCAGTCGCAGCTCCGGCCTGCGGCGGTGCAGCACAGGAATCACATGGCGCGCCAGCGCCTCCGCCTGATTGAATCCGCGCTGCCGCCGCTTCGCGCCAAAGAGCGGCACGGGCACAACGGTCAGTTCGCCGGGCAATTCCGGAATGGAAAGAATCCGCTCTGCCAGCAACAGGCTCAGCCGCTTCGCCAGCGGCTGCATGCCGTCGTATTTCAGCAGGTGCAGCAGAGCCCGCAGCCCGTCGCGATAGACGCCCCACGCGGCGGCTTTTTGGAACGGGGGCGCGGTCATGCGGCAGGGGCGGCAAAGGGTCTCGTTCGCCAGCGCGGGATCGAAGGGAAGGGCCTCGCCGCAGCACGAGCACAACGCGCCGGACTGGGCAGGCAAATGATCCCAGCAGGATGCGCAAACAGGAAGGAGGGTAAAACTGGCGAGCGGTTGGCCGCAGACGCGGCAATCGGCGGGAAAGAGGGTGGCAGAAAGGCTGTCGATGGAGCCTTGGGCCGTACTTCGCAGCACGCGAACCACCGCGCGCCACGCGGAATCGCCGGATGGCGGGACTTCATTCGTGAGCGGAACGCTCTGACTGAAGACGCACCTCGCTCGGGAGGGCCGGAAAACCGATGCATCCGGCTCCCGATGGTGCCAGTATACGAGCAGGCGGTTAGGGCCGCAACCGGCAGTTCTCGCGGAAGCGCGTAGCTCGGATGAGGTGTATTTTGCCTCTATGGTCAAGCACGGGCGGACGGATCTGCTGAGTCTATTGCTCTGGACGTTTTCCAGGGCATGGCTTTTCGGCGGGATCGTCCTGCTTTTCGCAGGGTGCGGATTCGCTATGTATCGGTCAGTTTGGCTTGCTCGCAGTGTCACCGCACAAGGGAGCGTCGTAAAGCTCATCCAAGTCAGAGACGAGGAACAAAACTCCACAAGCTACGCTCCTCAGTTCACCTTTAAGGACCAACAGGGGAACGTCTACACTGTCAATTCCAACGTTCGAACGAGCCCACCTGAATTTCAGGTCGGAGAACAGGTTCGCGTTCGATACATCAGAGACAATCCATCTTCCGCAAAGCTAGATGGCTTCTGGCAGCTGTGGCTTGTGCCGTTTGTGTGCTGCTTTCTGGGGATCATCTTCGTACCGGCAGGCTACTTACTTCTTCGGCTCGAAAGGCGCATCGCCCTCCCTGCCCATGCCCTACGCTGAGAACAGCGCCGCATGAAATTCTCTCTCGCCCTCATCGATTCTCTCGCCCGCGAAGCCGGCTTCTCCACCGCCGGTATTGCGGCCGTACCCGCTCCTGGCTCGGCGGAGGATCAGGCCGAGCGCGGCCGATTTGCGGAGTGGGTGGATACGGGGCGCGCTGGCGAGATGGAGTATCTGAAGCGCCGCGACGACGCCGGCGACCTTGTGCGGTCGTCGGTGCGGGTGGCGCTGCCGTGGGCGCGGTCGGTGATTGTCTGCGCCGCGAATTACAACTCGGATCAGCCGCGGTCGATCGATCCGGTTCCGGAGGGCGCTGGCTGGATCGCCCGCTATGCCTGGACTTCCAAAGGCGATCGGCCGTCCGATTATCACAAGGTCCTCCTGCGCCGGCTGGAGCGCCTGCGCGACCGTCTCGCCGAACAATTGGGTCCGTTCGAATCCCGCTGCTTTGTCGATACCGGTCCGGTGGTGGAGCGCGTCTACGCTCGCTATGCCGGCGTGGGCTGGACGGGCAAGAACACCTGCATCCTGAACCAGCAGATCGGATCCTGGCTCTTTCTCGGCGTCATCGTCACTTCGCTCGAAATCCCGCGCGAAGCCGTGCTTTCCATCGCTCCCGACCGCTGCGGCTCTTGCACGCGTTGCCTGGACGCCTGCCCCACCCAGGCGCTCACCGCGCCGCGGCAAATGGACGCATCACGCTGCATTGCGTATCTGACCATCGAAAAGCGCGGCGCGATCCCCGAAGAATTGCGCGAGGGAATCGGCCGCCAGATCTTCGGTTGCGATATCTGTCAGGACGTCTGCCCGTGGAACCGCCATGCGCCCATCGCCGCAGACCCAGAGATGGCGCCCCGGCCCGAGCTGGTCAACCCTGCGCTCGACTGGCTGGCCGCGATGGACGAGCCGGAATTCGAGCGCCGCTTCAATGGCTCGCCGGTCCGGCGCGCGAAATTAGCAGGCTTCCGCCGCAACCTCGCCATCGCCATGGGCAACAGCGGGCAGACGCGCTTCCTGCCTTTTCTGAGGCAATGGGCCACCGGCGCCGACCCGGTTCTCGCCGAGGCAGCTTGCTGGGCAATGCGCAAAATCCAAACGGCCGCGCCTTGAACCGCCGGCTCGGGGATGCGCACCGCTCCTGTTTTCTCTGTGATGGCCGCAGGCAGACAAGGCTTCCGCCCCAACGACGGAGGCTCTCAGCGACTCCCAGCGATTCTACTGCGGCGAACCCCGCTCACGCGGAGTTCCGCACCACGTTCGCTGCGCTCAGCCCCTTAGGACCCTGCGTGCATTCGAATTCGACCGCCTCGCCTTCATTCAGGGTCCGGTAGCCCGAATCCTGGATCGCGGAAAAGTGGACGAAGACATCTTCGCCGCTCGACCGCTGGATGAAACCATAGCCTTTTGCGCCATTGAACCACTTCACAACACCATGCTCTTTCACCTGATACTCCTTCTTGTTCTCCGTCCCTATTTAGGCTCCTGCATCTGACGGGGTATCCCATCCCTCCCGCGCCGAAACGCGGCAGGAGCAGAGACACCAAAAGCTGCCATTGCCCGCCCAGCAGTGGCGGTCACGGGCAGCTCAGTGGGTTACCGTACAGCTACAAAAGCGATGAAGCAGGTACATCAGAACAAACTGGCCTTCCTAACCAACTCCCCCTGGGGGGAGAATCGTGCTTCTTTTTATGGCAGGAAACGCTCGCCAGATCAAGTAAAAAGTGAGCGCTGCGGTCGGATTCTGCGGAGTGTTACGAAAGTAGGCGGTACTTTAGAAACCAACGGGCCGGTTCAAGCCCCCGCAGGCGCCACCTGCACGTCCAGGCCGTCGGCAGCCGCTCTGCTACGATTTTTTCAGAGGAATTCCGACCCCTGGCCGCCACCAATACACTCGAACCTCCGGACCCGGCCCTTCAGCCGGCGCTTCCGGCAACCCCGAAGCCTCCCGAGCGGCCGCATGGCCGCGGATGGCGGCCGGTTCTCGTTGCGCTCGGACGCTACCTTGGGCAGACCGAGGTCCATACCTACGCCTTCAGCGTCGCGGCCAATGCCATCCTCTCCATCTTTCCCTTTATCGTGATGATGTTCACGATCGCCCGCCAGGTCTTCCACTCGCCCATGATGGTGCAGGTCATCATCGATATGCTCCACGACCTGCTTCCCTCCAATCAGGCCTTCGTGGTGCGGAACATGACCCTCCTCGTCCGCCCCAGCGGCGGCGTGCAGCTGGCTTCAGTCATCACCCTCCTCATTTCCTCCTCCGGCGTCTTCCTGCCCCTGGAAGTCGCTCTGAATCGCGTCTGGGGCGTGGCCAGGAACCGCTCCTACCTGCACAATCAGGTGATTTCCCTCGGAGTCGCGTTCACCGTCGCCCTCCTGGCCATGCTCTGCGTCTTCGTGGCCACGGCGCAAACCGGCCTGCTCACGGTGCTCTTCCTCTGGCACACGCAGAACGTCGTCTTCGCCTTCATCCACCGCGTTTTTCTCCAGATTGCGATCGGCATTCTCAGCGTGGGCATGTTCCTCATCATTTACTGGGTGCTGCCCAACCGCCGTTTGCCGCTGCGCGCGGTCCTGCCCACCGCCATCGTCACCGGCCTCGCCTGGGACGCCGGCCGCCTTGTCTACATGATCGTCCTGCCACACCTTGACCTGCAGTCCGTCTACGGCGCCTTCGACGTCTCGGTGAGCCTGATGATCTGGGCGTTCCTCACCGGGCTGCTGCTGCTCTGCGGCGCCCAGTATTCGGCCACGCGCCACGCCCTGCGCCTGGCGCGCGAAGCCGATCTTGCCGCAGCAAGGGAAGCGGCGGAGGAGCAGCCCGCCCACTAAAACCGGATCAGCGCCAGCCCCGACTCCGGATCGTGCTGCTTTTCGAGGTGCCGCGGGCTCTCAATCAGAATCACCTCGCACGTCGGCCGCACCACCGCCCTTTGCAGGTGCCCCCCATGCGCCGATCCGTCGCGCTTCCCCACTACCACATGCGCATGCACCTGCGGTGCGCCGTCCTTCACCGCGACGTCGCCAATCAGCGAAAGCAGCTCAACCTGCTCGTCCAGCGACACTGAGGTCTCATACTGTTTCGACTCCCAGTTGAACCATCCCAGCCGCACCGACTGGAACGCCCCAATCGCCTGGAAGCTGCTCCCGCCCAGCTTTTCCCTTTGCGCAAAGCTCTTCAGCTCCGCCGCCAGTTCATCGCCTGTATCCAGAATCAGCGCGTAGGTGCGCGGCCGCTCTTCCAGCAGCTTGTATCTCATGCCCTGTCAGATGCGTCACGGGCAGCTCGGGAGCGCGAACCTCGAATTTCACCGCGCATTTGAAGGGCGAACACCGCTCCCCAAAAACTCAGTGTTCTCCCTGCCCTCATTCGCAAATCAGAACGGCGGCCACTCCAGGTAGCTGCCTTCCAGCAGGTACGCGCAATTCTCTACCCGATAGCCGTTCCCGTCATTCACCGTGAAGACCCGCGACCTGCCCGTCGACCCGGTGCTCCACAGCGAGACGCCGGCATACGCGCCGTCCCTGCGCACGATGTAGTACTCCATGTCCACCAGGCGTACCTTCGTCATGTCGCCGTTGTAGTTGCGAACCAGCCGCCGCATTACCTCCAGCCCAGCCTCGCGCGGATGCATGCCCTGGCGCATCAGCTCAACGATCGTATGCGCGCCCGCCACCTTGATATTTTCCTCGCCCGACCCGGTCGCGCCCGCCGAGCCCACGTCCTGGTCGGTATAACAGCCTGCCCCGATGATCGGCGAGTCCCCGATCCGCCCTGGCAGCTTCCATGCCAGCCCCGACGTCGTTGTGGCCCCGGAGATATTGCCCTTCGTATCGACGCAGGAAACGTGAATCGTCCCCGTCGTCGGCCACAGAATCTGCTGCGCTGCATACAGCCGTTTCTCCGGCGCGATGCCCAGATCCGCCGCCATCTCCACCAACCGCTTCGTCCGCACCCGGATCGTCTCCGCCCACTCCGGCGTCGGATGCCGCGGGACCGTTCCTGGCCGGATCACCTGGTCAGCCGTCTCCACCGGCGAATCCTCGCGCAGCGAAGACGTTCCGGGCCCGTGCAGATTCACGCTCGGCTTCGGCGCCGGCCGGCCGGCGTAGGGGTCCTTCCAGTCCGGCTGCGTCATGCTGGGGCCCCACCAGTCCATCTGCGAATTATTTTCCTTCCACAGGATCCAGATCTTTCGCGCGTCCTCCGTGAGCAGGTTCTCGCGCGGAAAGCCCATGTCCACGGCGAAGTCCTCCGCGCCTCCTGCGCAGAGCATCACGTGGCCGGTGTTCTCGTACACTTTGCGCGCCACCAGGCACACGTTCCTGATATTCCGCACAGCGCCCACTGACCCCGCCGAACGCGTCGGCCCGTGCATGCAGCATGAGTCCAGCTCGACCACCCCTTGCTCATTCGGCAGCCCGCCCAGCCCCACCGAGTGATCCTTCGGATCGTTTTCGCGCCCAAGACAGATGTGATGTGCCGCCGTCAGCGTGTCTTCGCCATCGAGGAGCATCTGGTACGCCTCCTGGATGGTGTTGTCTCCCGTCACCCGCGTGACGATCACGGGCTTCTCCGGCGGCTTCAGTTGCTTGACGGAATCAGCTGTATCCGCGAACGCATCGGGAATCGTCGCAGAGGAGAGACCGGCGGCGGTGAGCGCGCCGAGCGAGAGAAAATCGCGCCGTGAAGTCATGGCGGGAATGGTACCAAATCAGCGCTCTGCCCGGTGCAGCCTGAGAGCAGTTGGCAAAAAACCCCTGGCGCCGCGCCCTCAGTCCGGCAGCACCATGGTTTTGCCGGCCAGATCGCACGCGCGCCACAGATACCAGCTCGCCACACTGCGCCAGGGTCGCCACCGCTCGCTCCGCCGCAGCATCGCATCAGCTTTCGCCAGCATCGACGCGTCAAATGGCTTGCTCTTCGGCAGGCGATTGAAGGTCAGCGCAAAGCCCTTGCGCACGCCGTAATCCGTCACAGGCAGCACATCCGGTCGGCCCAGTCGAAAAATCAGCAGCATCTCCACCGTCCATGTCCCGATGCCCCGCACCTCGGTCAACCGCTCGACGATCTCGTCATCCGGCATGCGCCGGATCTGTGCCAGCGTGGGCACCGTGCCATCCAGCGTTTTCGCCGCCAGGTCGCGCAACGCCTTGGTCTTCGATCCGGACAGCCCCACGCTGCGCAGCAGGTCGTCCGGCGCCTGCAGCAAATGCTCCGGCGCGGGATGCAGTTCGCCGAACGCCGTGAGCAGCCGCTTCAGGATCGCCGCCGCTGCTTTGCCGTGCAGTTGCTGATAGATGATCGACTCCAGCAGCGCCTCAAAGGGCGAGTGCTGGCTCTTGAGCCTGAGCGCGAACGGCCCCGCCCGCCGCATCAACGCGCCGAGCTTTGGATCGGCCGCCGCCAGCTCGCGGCAGGCTCGCTCCGCATCGTAACGCACCGGACGTTTCCCATCCACCATGACAGGCAGTGTAAAGCAGGGAAGTGTCCCAGTTCGCCGAGGACGCTTCACCTCTCGTCCTGCGGCCGCGCGGGCCCAGTCCGCATGGCAACCGCCGCCTACTCGCCGCGAAGCGTGTAGTGGCCGGCCTGGTCCAGAACAATCGCCACGCGCGCGCCATTTTCAGCGGACGTGCCACGCTCGGCTTTCCCGTTGACGAGCACGCTGTCATGACCCGCTGCCACCGGGACCAAAACCGTCGCGCGGACGCCGGCAGGCAAATCGATCCCGACCTGCAGGCTCTGATTGCTGCCGGCCTTGCTCAGGTCCACGCCCAGCAGCCCGTGCGGCGTTGGCTCCGCGCCACGCGCCCAGGCCAGATCGATCAGATCGGGGCGAATCGTCGTTTCCGCGAATCCCGGGGCCGTGGGACGGATGCCCAGCACCTGCTCCATCAGCCAGAACGCCGGACCGCTCGACCACCCGTGAGCGAGCGAGATCCGGTAGCCGGCCGTGTCGTCGGCCTGCAGATCGACGTGCGGATCGTCTTTCGGCCATGCCGGATCGTAGGCTTCCCAGAAGCTGGTGGCGCCTTCGGCAATCATGCCGCCCCAGTACTCGCGAATCCAGGCGAGCGCCTGTGCGCGATGATGCATTTCGGCCATAGCATCTAGAACATACGAGCCGTAGTACGGCGTGATGACGTTCGGCCGGAACGTCTTCTGGCCAACCTGCGACAGAACGTTCTGCCAGATCGACGCGTACTGCTCCGGCTGCGCCACGCCGGAGATCACGGCCATCGCGTTGGTCTGCCAGCGCGGCCCATAGGAGTCCGCCGTCCAGTCTGAGGAGCGTGCAAGGTCCGCGAGCTGATCGGCGCGTTGGGCATAATGGTCGGCGTTCGCCGTGTCGCCGATCTGGCGCAGCAGCCAGGCGCCGGCCCGGAAGGCGCGGATGTATTCGAGTACCGTGGTTTCGCGGGACTCGGGCGTATCGTGGTCCAGATCGAGAGCCCAGTCGACATAGGGCCAGTCGTGCGAATGGTTGATGAACTGGTTCTGCGCGTTGAAGTCCTCATTCATGTACTGCAGCAGCCCGAGCATGCGATCGTGCATGGCCGAGACGTACTGAACCTGCCCGGAGTGCCGCAGATAATCGGCCAGCTCGGTGAACCAGAACGACGAATACCCAGGAATGCCGTTCACCGGCTGCGTGATGGGCAGCGGCCCAATCAGCCGCGTCAGCGTGTCCTGCACCAGAAAGTGATCGCCGAAAGCCATGTCGATCACCCGCCCGCTCACGTCCGTATCGCCCATCCAGCGGCCTCGGTCGCGCTTGGGCGCGTCCCAGATGTCGTCCTGCATGCAGAGGTGCGAAGTGTAGACTCCGGTTTCCCAGATGCGATTCAGCAGTGCATCCGACGACTCAAATGATCCACGATAGTGAACCGGATAGTAGATGTCCTCGAGGCGAATCGCACGGAAACGCAGCGTGGACGGTCCCGACAGAAAGCGGATGCGGGCGTAGCGGAAAGCGGATTTGGGCCCGACCCCCGAGGCGTGCGGCGGCAGATAGAGCTCGTTGACGCCCAGGTAAGGCTCGTCCTCGAGTTCGTCCCACGACTCACCGTAAGCAATGGAGACGCGCGCGGGCGCATCGGTATCCGAGATGATCTGCACGCGGCCGGTGACTTCGCGGCCGAAATCAAGCGTGATACCCGGCGCGGACTCGCCCGCAGTCTCCGGGACCAGGTGCACCGTAAACTCCTGGGCCACGTCCTGGGACGGTGAGGCGGACGTCAGGGCAGCCACATTCTGGAACGAGCCGCTGGCGGCGTAAGCATCCTGCGCCTTCACGGCCGGCAGATAGACATGAGCGAGAAACGGCGAAGCGCCCTCGTAGCCAGGCCAGTCGTACATGCCGGCGTCGTCATTCCACTGGAAGAAGTCGATGTTGCCTTCAATGGATCCCTCCGCGTCCACAGCGGGCCAGGAACTGTCGTCAAAGCCTGCGCTCTGCCATCCTTGCGCAGCCTGCGTGGTCGCCTTCCAGTTCTCGTCGCTGATGAGGAGTGCGGGAGCAGGCTCCATCGCTGCTTCGGGAAGGATCTTGGCGACGAGCTGATCGCCATCCTCGCCCTCAATCGCCATCACGTTGTCGCCCGCGTGCAGAAGCCCCTGCCCGATCTGCGCGTAGAAGACATGCGTTTTCAGTCGCGAGAAGGGTTCGGCCGCGAATCGGCCAGCCTGCTGCCCGTTCACCCATACATTCACCACGCGCGGCCCGGCCACGTAAAGCGTCGCTACAGTCGGTACCGTGTCGAGATGGAAATGCACCCGAAAATAGCGAGGCGCCGCCTCCTGCTGATCGGTTTGTTGAGCTGGATCGTGAGTCCAGACATATTGCTCGGGCAGCGGTTGATGGAACGAAGAGAAGAGGACGGGATGATCGATGCCGCGCGTGGGGTCGAGCTGGCCCGGCGGCGGCGTGTTCTGCGCAACAACCACAGCAGTGAACGCGACGAGAAGCAGAAACGGCAGGATGGAACGGCGCGGCATGAAAACTCTCCTCAGCCCGAGGTTTCTAGAAGCAAAAGCCGAAGGTATGCGCCTGGCGTGGCGAAGTCAATCGTGTGCGCGGTCAGCTGCTTTCGCTTTCCTGCGCCGCATCGTTCAGCTGCGCTGCGCGTTGGGCAATGGACGATGGGGAAACGCCGTTGCCGGACTGATCGAGCCTCGCCCACTGGATGGCGAAATTTCCGGCAGTTGTGCTTTCCACCGCACACCGCTCCACCAGCAGCCCCGTCGCCTCGTGCGTCAGCCGGTTCAGGTACTCATTGCGGCTGCCCCCTCCCACAACGCAAATGCGCTTCGGATCGCGTCCGGTGAGCTCGCGAACGCTGCGGAAGACGCTGCCATAGCGTGCCGCCAGACTATGAAAGATCAGGCATGCGAAGCCCGGCGCTGCCTCGCATCTTTCCGGAAGCGGCGCAAAATCCATGCGCCTGCGCTGCGCGTTGATGCATCCCGGCATATTCCCTGGCAGCGCCAGCGCGGGATCGTCCAGGTCCAGCAAGCCTTCCGGCGGCTCGGCCCACTCCGCCTCGGCAATCAGATCCGCGACGTTCCAGGTGCGCTGCGGAGTCCACGCTTCCAGGCATTGCCGCAGCAGCCACATGCCAGGCAGGCCGCGATGGAACAGAATCCCTCCGCCCGCAGCGCCCAGGTTCGTGAATCCCTGCGCACCCGCCGCGGCCGTTCGCACGCACTCCGGCAGCAGCATGCCCGCCAGTGACCACGTCCCCGAGCTGATGTACGCCCAGTCCTCTGAAGCTGCCGTGGCAATTCCGGCCACGGCTGAGGCGGTATCGTGACAGGCCGGCGCAATCAGCCGTGTTTCTGCCAGCGCCGGCAGCCGCCGCAAATCGTCGCGCAGCGCGCCCAGCATCGTTCCCGGCGCGACGATCTCCGGCGCTGCGTTCCGATCGAGGCCGAGGGCAAAAAACAACTCGTCGTTCCAGGTCTTCGTTATGGGATCGATCAGCCCGGTGTGCGTGGCGTTCGTGTATTCCGCCACGCGCGGCGCGCCCAGCCAATGCAGGATATATTCCGGCAGATGCACCCACGGCGCCGTAACATCCGCCCCGCTCAGCTTGTCCGCGTACAGCTGATAGATCGTGTTCAGCGCCTGGATCTGGACGCCGGTTCGTGCGTACAGCTCGGCGCCAGGGACAATCGCGTGTACCGCTTCCATGGCGACGCTGTTGCGTGGATCGCGGTAGCAGAAAGGCAGTCCCAGTGCCTGCCCATCGCGCCCCAGTCGCACATAATCGACCGCCCAGCCGGTGACGCCAATCGAGTCGATGCCCTCAGGGGCCAGCTCCGCGCATGCGCGCAGGCCCGCTTCCATTTCCCGGCAGATCGCCGGCAAATCCCAGCACAGTCCTGACGCAGTGTGCCGCGGCGCGTTGGCAATGCGGCGCATCATCGTGATGCGCGGCTGTTCTCCGCTCCAGCGAAGCAGCGACACCCGGCAACTCTCCGCCCCCAGATCGATGGCCGCGAGCGCCGGGCGATGCTTCACCGCAGGAAGGCCTCCGGCAGGCCCCCATCCACTGGAAGCAGGTGCCCGGTCGTGCATCGCGCATGCGGGCCGGCCAGGAACAGGATCGCCTGCGCGCAGTCTTCCGGCTCAATGGGTCGATGTGTCAGCGTCCGCTGCGCGTAGAACCGCGCCAGGATGCCTCGCAATTCGTCGTCAGAAGCCGCCTCATCGAACACGAGCTCGTACTTTTTCAATGAAGCTGTCACGCGATCCCGCGGAAACATCGTCGATCCCTTCACCACCGTCGCCGGGCTGATGCCGTTCACGCGCACCTTCGGCCCCAGCGCCACCGCCAGCTCCCGAACCAGATGGCTCACCGCCGCCTTGCTCACGTCGTACGCCTCGCTCCCGCGTTTCGGCACAACGGCGTTCGCGGAGCTGGTGAGGACCACGCTCGCATCCAGCTGCTGCTCGGCGAAGAGCTTGCCCGCTTCATCGGCGAGCAGATAGTTCGAGGTCACATTCAGCTCCAGCGTGCTGGCCCAAATCGCATCGGCAATCTCACCTGCCGCCGAAGGAAACACCGCCGCCGTATTGATGAGAAGATCCAGCCCGCCAAACGCCGCCACGGTCGCGCGCATCGCCGCCGCAATCGCATCGCGATGGCGAATATCCACGGCCGTTGCGGCCACAGCCTCTTTCCCCGCAACCGCTCGTGCCTCGTTGGCCACGGCTTCGGCTCCGGCTCCGTCACGGTCGGTAATCATCACGTGTGCGCCGCGCTCAGCCGCCAGCAGAGCCACCGCGCGGCCGATCCCGCTCGCGCCCCCGACGACCAGAACGATCCGCCGGCTCAATTCCTTCTCCGGCGGCTGCCGCCGCAGCTTTGCGTCTTCCAGCGCCCAATATTCGATCCGGAACGCTTCGCGCGCGGGCAGCGCGACATAGTTGGTGTGAAGCGGAAAGGCCTCCGACCGTGCCGCTGCTCCCGCCTGCGGCACCTGACACCCAGGGCGCGCATCGCCCAGCGACGTCGCGCCTTCCATCACGTGGATCGCGTTCATGTAGAACTCGCCTGTGATCCGCGACTCCGCTTTATTCTTTCCGAACGAGAACATCCCAATTCCCGGAATCAGCACCACCGCCGGAGTGGGATCGCGCAGCGCCGGCGACGCCGGTTCCGCATGTTCGTCGTAATAGGCGGTGTATTCCTTCCGGTAGGTTTCCAGCGCCTCCGCGATCTTCGCCCTCAGCGCTGCAGGATCATTGCTCGCGTCCGCCGCCACCAGCAACGGCCGTATCTTTGTCCGGATGAAGTGGTCCGGACAGCTCGTACCCAGATGCGCGAGGGTCCCTGCATCCCTCGAATTCACGAATCCCATTACCGTCGCCGCATCCGACCAGCTGCCGATCACCCGCTTCTTCGCGGAGATGCGGCCGCGCAGGAACGGCATCAGTTCCAGGGCCAGGTCTTTCCGGTTCTCCCGGGATTCCGTCGCCGCTCCGCCGAACAGCGTCTTTCCCTTCTGCTCCACGTGGCGCAAAACGAACTTCCCCAAATCATCGATCATCGTCAGTGAATTCAGGTAGCACGCGCGCTGCGTCTCGCCCCACGTAAACAAGCCATGGCATCCCAGCAGAATGCCGTCGCAGCCGGGATTCTCCTCGACCGCGCGCCGCAGCATCAGGCCCAGCTCGAATCCCGGCCGCTGCCACGGCAGCCAGGTCAGCCGGTGGCCGAACTCGCGGTTGAACTCCTCCATCTTTTCGCGGCCGTTCGCCGCTGCCGCCATGGCAATCGCCCAGTCGGGGTGCAGATGGTCGACGTGCGGGAAGGGAAGAAACGCATGCAGCGGCGTGTCGATGGAAGCCGCCGTCGGATTCAGGCCGAAGGTGCACAGCGGATAGAACTCCACCATGGCGTCTTCCTTCGCAACCCCCTCATAGCGATGCTCCAGCGCCATCAGCTTCTCCATGTACAGCGTTGCGAAGCCCCGCCGCTGGATCGTCCCCAGATCGCCCCCGCTCCCTTTTACCCAAAGCACCTCCGCGGCGGCGCCCGTCAGCGGATCCTCCTGCGTCACCTTGGAGCTGGTGTTGCCGCCGCCAAAGTTCGTAATGCGCAAATCCGCTCCCAGCAGGTTCGACCGGTACCGCAGCTGTTCCGGCTCATCCAGCGTGGCCGCCAGCGTTTCGTCCCACAAGTCTTTCAGGTAATGCAGGCCAGACGTCTGTGTCACAACTCCTCCCGTTTCGCAGTGTCCCACAGGACTTTCGAGATCGACAAAGCGTGTCGGCGGCTTCCGCTTCGGTGGCGCGGCAATGGCGCGGGGGCCTTCGATCGTGGCGGAGCGGAAGGCTGAATTCCCGGCTTACGCGTAGGACGATACCGATTTCGAGTTCGCCGCGCCCCTTTCGGTCTGGATCCGCTCCAGATAACCGCTCTCCCGCAGTGCGGCGAGAGGATCATCCGGCAGGCCATGCCGCTGCCGCCACTCCTTCACGGCTGGCCGCACATCGAACCAGAAAGCCTGGCGCAGGCACTCCTCCGCTTCCACCAGCCGGCAGTCATCCTGCAGTTCCGCTAGCCTGTTGCCATCCACCAGCGCCGCTTTCGCAAACAGCTCCTGCGCCGTGCACACCGTCTGCACCATCGCTTCCATCTTGCCCTTCAGGTTGTGGCTCTGGTCCACCATAAACGCTACGTCGTCGAGGTTTTCGCCCGACGACAACAGCTCGTGGAAGATCCGGAACACCTGATACGGATCGATCGAGCCGAGGGTCAGATCGTCGTCCGCATAGCGCCGGTCGTTGAAGTGGAATCCGCCTAACATCCCCTCGCGCAGCAGCCACGTTACGATTTGCTCGATGTTCTGCGCCTGGTAATGATGTCCCGTATCCACCAGCACCCGCGCCTGTGGGCCCGCGCGGCGCGCCAGCAGCAGCGCCATGCCCCAGTCCGCGATATCGGTGTGATAAAAGGCCGGCTCGAAGGGCTTGTATTCCACCAGCAGCCGCTGGCCCGGATCGAGCGCCGCATGCGTCGCCTCGAGCGCCTGCTCCATCCATTCAATCCGCCGGCGAATGCTCTGTGTTCCGGGATAATTCGATCCGTCCGCAAACCACAGCGACACATCCCGCACGCCCAGCTCCCGCGCGATCTCCACCGACTCCAGCAGGTGGTCCAGCGCCATTTTTCGCACCGCGGCATCCGGATGGCAAACCGACCCGTACTTATACTCCTGCCGCTCGAACACATTGGGATTGATGGCGCCGGCGCGGATACCATACTGCGCCGCCAGCTTGCGGATCTTTCCCGCGTCGGCCGCCCCATTCGGCAAATCCCATTCCACATGCAGCGCCAGCGACGGACACGCGCCTGTCAGACGATGAACCTCGGCGGCGTCGGCAAACTTCTCCTCGATGCTGGTCGCCGCCTCCGCCTGAAGGAACTTTCCGAAGCGGGTGCCAGTATTGGCGAATCCCCACGATGGCAATTCGATGCGTAGGAAATCGAGCGCTCCGGCGATTCGCTTCTCCTGCGTCTTCATCCTGCACTCCTCTGGTTATGTCGCTCCGTCCCGATTTCCTCAGAGTCGCATCGATACTAGTCCCGCTGCTGTTTGAGGTAAAGATCGCATCCGCTCAGACGGAGATCACCCGGATGTTGTGCGCTCGGAACTCGCTGAGCGCGGCGGCGGAAATGCCGGAATCCGTGACCAGGACATCGATCTCGGCCGCGGGGCAGATGAGCGCCGGGCTGACCATCCCGATCTTGCTGGAGTCGGCGACGACAATTACCTCTTTCGACTGGCGCACCATCGCGCGAAACACCGCCGCTTCATCCGGCTCGATCGTCGTCGCCCCGCGCAGCGGGTCGACACCGCAGGCGCCGATGAACGTCTTGTCCAGAAAAACTGCGCTCAGCATCTCGATCGCCGTGTGGCCCGTGAGCGAAAAGGCGCCCGCCCACCGCATCGTGCCCCCGGTCAGCGTCACGTGCAGCGCGGGCAGGTTGCTCAGTTCCATGCCGATGTTCACCGCGTTGGTGATCACATGGATCGAGTTGCGATGGCGAATACATCGAGCCACCTGCGTGGGCGTGGTGCCTGCTGTAAAGCCCACGGTGTCGTGTTCGCGGATCAGTTCAGCGGCGGCCAGGCCGATGCGGCGCTTCTCGTCCGGAAAGCGGCCCTCCCGCTCGTGGAACGACGAATCGAAGCGGAATGCTTCGTACTGCATCTGGCCGACCAGCCGCGCTCCGCCGTGGGTGCGGTGCACCAGGCTGCGCTTTTCCAGCCGCGTGAGATCGCGCCGAACGCTTGGCGCCGACGCGCCCAGCAGGCGCACCAGCTCCTCCACCGATGCGCTCCCGTGTTGCAGCAGCACCTGCAGGATCGTCTTGGCCCGTTGTTCGGTCTTGCTGGACATGAATGTCGAGATTCTATCGCGCCGCCCTGCCGGCGCGGCGGCCCCTCATCTCGTCCCCAGCCCTGCCCGTTGAGCGGTGAGCTGTTGCAGCGCCCGCGCCATGGCGCGCACCGTCTCTTCCTGGACGGTGAAGCGCAGATATTCGCGATCGCGAATCTCGCCCATGTGCACTCCGCGCTTGTGAAATTCGACAGGACTGGCCGAAGCTGAGCGAAGGCTGGCGTGGAACTCGGAGGCCCCGCTGCCTTCCGCCACGCGTGGCAGTGTCTCAATGGAAATGCCGCCCCCGGGCATGATCGCAATCCGCTCGTTCGTGGCCCGCACCATGCGCGACAGCTGCGGCAGCCCCTGCAGGACGTTGGCCGCCCCGCCGGAGGTCAGCACGCGGGCAACCCCCGTCCTGATCGCGTCGTCGAGCGCCGCGGCAGGATCGGCCGTCATGTCGATGGCGCGATGGAACGTCACCGGCAACGGCCGTGCCAGATCCACCAGCTCGCGCGTGCGCTCCACGTCTACGCGAGCGTGCTCATCGAGAACCCCCACGACAATTCCGTCCGCGCCCAGTCTCCGCGCCTGGCGAATGTCCTCGCGCATCACGTCGAATTCTTCCCGCGTGTACGCGAAATCGCCTCCGCGCGGCCGGATCATGACATAGAGCCCAATCCCAATCCTTCGCCGAACCTGTGCGATCAGGCCCGCCGACGGCGTGATCCCGCCTTCCAGCAGATCGCTGCACAGCTCAACGCGCTGCGCCCCGCCGCGCTCCGCCGCGCTCGCGGATTCCACCGAATCGACACAGATTTCGAGGATCATGGCAGGCTACCGCGTTCTCCGGACTCCCTTACGATCCGAGCCACCGCAGTTTTGGTTTCCGCGGCTGCCATAGCAGCATAGCAGCCGCGGGTGAACTGCCGGTGCATGGGGCCTAGAAGGTGATCTGGCCGGTTAGCTGTAGTACATGAGGACTCCACAGCGAGATGTTGCCGTACTGTGCGTCTCCGCCTGGGATCAGCGAGCCGAAATTGCCGTTGCCAATGTTCGAGGCTGGGAAAATTTTCGACCCGTAGAGAGCAGTCGGCGAATGCCAGTTGCTTCCGTAATTGAAAACATCGGCGCGAATCAGGAGCGAGATTCCCTCTCCAAGGTGCGTCGTCTTGCCCAGGTTCGCATCGAGGTTCTCGATATAGGGGGTGCGCTCAGGGCTCTTGTTCGTATTCCCATAGCGGCCCAGAGCCGGGTTCGAGTATTTGCTGGTATCGAAATACTCGGAAAGGCTGCTCTTGAAGCCCGGTTTCGTCTGGAAGGTCGAATTCGCGTTGTAGCGTCCCCCGTAGTATTCGCCCATCTGATCGGCCGGGACGCTGGCGCCGACACTGAACGGCAACCCGCTGCCCAACTGATAGATGCCGCTCGTCGTCCATCCCGACGCAACCGCATTCAGCCAGTGGGAAGCGAACAGATGGTCGGGAACCGTGTAGACGTAGGTGGCGACGAAACGGTGTGTCTCATCCGATGCTGCCAGCCCGTACTCCTGGTAGGGATTCTGCGGGTCCTGGATCAGACTCGGCTCACCGTACAGGTTATTCACGCCCGAGGTGACGTCCATCGTCTTCGAATACGTGTAATTCCCGTGCAGCATGAAGCCGTGATAGTTGCGCTCGATCAGCTGCACCTGGAGTGCGTTGTACCACGAGCCGAATCCGTTGATGTTGGCGTAGAAATACGGCGGCATATTGGGAAACGGCTCGCGCGTATCCATGGGCTGGAAGTTCGGGTCGGACAGGCAATAGGCATCGCTGCCCGTCGCCTGCGAAGCGTCCACGAGCGAGTTGCACGTATCGTTGGCTACGCTCGGAGGACGCGCCGCCCCGATGATGTCCTGGCTGGGCTGGTGCAATCCGTGGTCGCCCACATAACCCACGTCCAGCATCAGCGTCTGGTTCATGCTGTATTCCGTGTCGAGCATCCATTGCAGGTCATAAGGATTGCGGTTTTTCGGCCAGTTTGTCTGGTTGTATGGGAACTCCCAGCCTGGTGTCTCGAAGAGTTGATCGGCGCTGATCGGCGGCGCCCAGAGGTTTTTCAGGACTGCGGTGGACTGGGTTTCCGTGCCGGCCGGAGAAGGATAGGTCGCCGCCGTTTCGTTGTAGATCGAGTCCTTGTCGTACTGGGTGCCGTCGTAGTAGCGGTTATACAGCCCATAGAAGATGCCGAAGCCCCCGCGCACCACGAATTTCGGCATGGCCTGTAAAGCAAATCCCAGGCGTGGCGCGAAGTCCCGCTTGTCAATGGGAACCAGCGTGTTGATGGCGCCGCACTGCAGGAAGTTCATGTTGGGAGTGCCGGGAGGCGTCATCGCGTTGATCCCGGCGATGATCGATTTTGTGAAGTTGCAGTTCGCCCAGACGTACTGGCCCCCATTCGCCTGATTGAACGCAAAGCCGTCGTTATGCGCGCTGTGGAAGTTCGGAGGACGCATCCAGCGCAGCCCGGCATTGATGGTCAGCTTGTTCGTCGCGTGGAAGTCGTCGTTGACAAACAGATTCCAGTTGGTACCCCACAGCAGGTAGTCATCGGTGCCGATCGGCGGCGGACCGGTCGCCGAATTGGTGTCGCCCAGATCGAAGTCCGCGACCGGATTGCCCTGGTAGGGAGCCGTGGCCGTATACGCGCCCCCCTGGGTGTACGGACTGCCCGCAAATCCCGGGACCAAAGCCGTGAACTCGCCATTGAAGCCCACGGATCCCGTGCCGAGGTAGTTGTCCAGCTCAAACAGCTGTATGCGCCGGACGTCAATGCCCCAGTTCAGAGTGTGCCGTCCACGCACCATCGTGACGGTATCCACGCCCTGGTAGATGTTGTCCGCGTAGGTCGTCGGCTCTCCGCCGCCGATGCAGTAATAAATGCTCGGACTGAAGCAGACGTTCGGCAGATCGTAGGTGACCGGGTTCGGCGCCGTGTTCGCCAAACCAACCAAAGCCGACAGGTCGGGTCCGTAGGCTGTGGTCACGCCGGTGAGGAAGTGATCGCGGCTGTAACCCAGAGTCGCCTGGTTCAGCGTGTCGGCGCTGAAGGTATGCGTCCATGTGCCGCCGAAAAGTTTGGGCCGGTCATAGGTGGTGCCGCTTTGGCCAAAGGAAATGCTGGTGGCCACCTGAGACAGGTTGCCGACGTTCGCCGTAAAGAACAGGTGATCGTTGGGACCGAGGTATTGGTCGATACGGGCCGTGCCAATGCCCTGCTTCTTGGTGGTGGAGGTGTCGACCGTGTAGTTGCCGCAGCCGGTCAGCAGGTGCGCCGTCTCATCGCAGCCCGAGTTGTTGGGCTTGCCAAAGTAGGCGCCGATCTTCTGCGCAACCGGATCGAGTACGGGAATCTGGTTGTTCGGAAACTGCGTGCGAATCACGGGGCTGTTCGTGGGACCTAACGTGCCTGTGGGGTTATAGCTCGGATTCGGCGTCGTGGTGGAAGGATCGTAGATGGGAAACGGCCAGCTGCTGAAGTCGCCGCTCAGTTCGGCCGGGGTCGGCGCAAAAACGCTGCTGGGGCTATTCACAGCCGAATACAGGCCCTCGTCGTAGCTTCCGAACCAGAACGTCTTGTTCCGGCCGTCGTACACATGCGGGATGATGAGTGGGCCACCCAGCGTGCCGCCGAACTGGTTCTGGTGAAACGGCAGGCTCAGCGCACTCGGCGTGAACCCGGGTGTGTACGTATCTCCAGACGGGCAGTTGTTCGTCACCGAACACAGATGATCGTTGTTGACAGTCGCCTGGAATTCGTTATCCGGTTGCATCCAGTTGGCTTCCAGCGCTTCATACGCCGCTCCGTGGAGCCGGTTGGTCCCGGAGTTGATGGAGACGTTCACCTGCACCGCGCCCGGTCCATATTCGGCGCCGTACATGCCGTTCATCATTTTGAATTCCTGGATGGCGAGCTCGTTGGGGATGTTGATCGGCGTCGAAAACTCGTAATCCGTGTCGTTAATGCCATCGATGCTGTAACTCTGGTTTTGCGCCTGCGTGCCGTCGGAGCTCACAGAGAGGTACTCGTTGTTGATGCCGTGGTAGCTCCAGTCCGCCTCATCGCCGCCCAGCTCAACGGTCGTGCCCACGTTCGTGACCATCAGGTTCGTGAAGTCGCGCCCCACGATCGGAAGGTTCTCGATTGTCTTCTCCTGCAGCACCTGGCCGATCGTCGTATCGTCGGTGTGCAGCATTTGCGTCGTCGCCGAGACGGTCACTGTCTGGCTCACGTTGCCGACTTGCAGCGCGAAATCCTGCCGAAGCGTCTGCTGTACTTCCAGCACAAGATTCGAAGCAGTCGCCTGGGAAAAGCCATGCGCCTGCACGGTGACTGAGTACGTGCCCGGGTTAAGGTAGGGCACCGTGTAATCTCCGCTGGAGTTGGTGGTCAGATGGCGCGTGACACTCGTGCTGAGGTCCGTCACGGTCACGCTTGCGCCCGACACGGCTGCGCCGCTGGGATCGGTGACGTGTCCGACGATCGTTCCCTGGGCGTTCTGGCCCCAAAGGGACGCCGCCGGCGTCAGAAGCAGGACAGCCAATAAGGCGACAAGCATGCGCGGGATGCGACGACTCCGATTCGAAAGAGACATGAGTCTGTTCCTTTCCGTCTTGTTTTGTCGGCTCTGAGGCTGGTGCCGAGCAGGATTTTCGTGGATGAGTACAGTGGGCCTCCGGGAGCAAGCATCTCCAGAGGCCACAATCTAAGCACGATTTTCCCGAGATGGTCAATAAAAATGATCGAAGCGATCACATTTGGAGCGGGGAATGGCTACACCTGCGTAACACGATTCCAGCAAGTCGCTCATTATAGGGAGCTTATTGATTTGATCGTCGCGCGGCCAGGGAATTACACGAAATGCGCAATCGGCACGGTTTCGCTCATTTTCGCCGTGCTCATGGCTGATTTTTGATCAGTCCCGAAGGCGGCCGGTCCGCAGGCGCCGCACCCCACCCCTTGTTCGGCTGGCCTCCCATCCGGAAGCGCAGCTCCCCGCCCGCCACGATGTCTGTGTGCGTGAACCACGAACGCGCGAGTGGCTTACCGTTCAGTTCCACGGATTGCACGTACACGTTCTGCTCGGAGTTGTTCTCCGCGACGACGGTGAAAGTCGTGCCGCCCACTCCATTGCGCAGCGTCGCTCGCTTCACCAGTGGGCTGCCCAGCACGTAAACGCCCGTGACCGCATTTACCGGATAGAACCCCAGTGCCGCGAAGTTGAACCAGGTGGAAATTTGCCCGCAGTCGTCGTTGCCCGGAACTCCCTGTGGCGTGTTGTTGTAGAGGCGTGCCACCTGCCGCACGCGCTCCTGCGTCTTCCACGGCGCTCCCGCAAACGAGTAAAGATACGGGATGTGATTGCTGGGCTCGTTGCCCTGCGCATCCTGGCCCACCATTCCGCTGATATCCGGAGGCGAATCGAGAACATCGGAGCCCGCCGCGAAAAATGCGTCCAGTTTGGCGATGAATCCCTGATCGCCGCCATACAGATCGATCAGCCCCTGCACGTCCTGCATCACGTTGAACGTCGCCTGCCACGCGTCCGACTCCGTGTAGTCCTCCCAGTACTCGCGGTCCGGCCGGAATGGCTCGCGCCACTTCCCGTCCTCCAGTTTGCCGCGCATGAAGCCCGTCGATGGATCGAACAGGCTTCTGTAGTTCTGGCTGAGCTTGTAAAACATCGCCGCGTCGTCGTGCTTCCCCAGCAGATCCGCCATCGCGCCCACACACCAATAGTCGTACGAGAAGTCGAGCGTGCACGAAACGGATTGCCGGCGTCCGCCGCTGGCGATATACCCCAGCGTCCGGAACTGCTCCTGCAGTTCCTTGTTCCCGTTCGCGGTCGCGCCCACCAGCGCAGTGTCGCGCATGGCGGCATAAGCAGCTTCCACGTCGAAATCGCGCAGCCCGCGCGTGTACGCGCCCACGATCAGGCCCACCACGTGGAACCCTGTCATGCACCACGTCTCGTTGCCCCACAGCGGCCAGACCGGCAGCGAGTGCTGCCCGAGTTGCTGGTAATCCGCCAGCATGGTCTTCACAATGTCCGCGATCCGGCGCGGCTGCGTCAGCGTGAGATAGACAAATTCTCCGCGGTAAATATCCCAGATGGAGAGCGTGGTGTATTTCGTGAATCCCGGATTCGGATAGTTTTTGTGGTCCTGCCCCCGATACGTTCCGTCCACGTCGTTGAACGTCGCTGGCGCGATCAATCCGTGATACGCAGCCGTGTCGAAGGTCTGCTGCAGCTTCTGCGAAGGCAGCGTCGCGTCCAGCACGCCCAGCGTCCGCGTCCATGCCTGTTGATTCTGGCGCAGCAGCGCATCGAAATCCCAGTGCGGAATTTCCGTGGAAAGATTCTTCGCCGCGCCCTCCACGCTGGTGCAGGAGATTCCCACGCGCACCACGAGAGCCGGACTCGAAGAGCTCTGCGTGAGGATGATCTTGATTTCTTTCCCGGAGATGCGGTCCCCCGCGGCGGCAGTGCGCACCGTGCCATCCACCTGCGCCTCCGCGCTCGCAAACGGCTGCGAAAACTCGAGGACGAAGAAGACCTGCTTGTCCGCGGCCCATCCATGCGTCGAGCGCACGCCGCTGATCCGTGTCGCGCTTTCGATGTGCAATTCCGCGGCGTACACCTCGCAGCCGATGCCGTGCACCAGATCGACAATCAGACCTCGTCGCGTCCCGTCCGCCGCCGCAGGATAGCGATAGCGGTGCATGCCGCAGCGTGTGGTCGCCGTCAACTCCGCGTTCACGTCGGGAGTATCGAGATGCACGGCATAAAAGCCGGGCTGGGCCGTTTCCGTAGCGTGCGAGAAGGCTGATCGATAACCGCGTTCTGATTGGTTGAACACCCAGCCCGAATCCTGCCCGATCGCCTCGGTCTGCGCTTCGGCCTGTTGCCCCGGAGCGCCCGCATTCCAGCTCCAGTTGCGCCCCTCCACCAGAGGCATCAGCAGCACGTCGCCCAGATCCGACGCGCCCGTGCCCTGCAGATGCGTGTGGCTGAAGCCGAGAATCGTGTTATCCGGATAGTGATAGCCGGAGCAGTGGTCCCACCCGGTGATATCCCACTCGCCATTCCATTTGGCCTCGGGCGCGCCGCTGGTGTCCGGACTCACCTGCACCATCCCAAAGGGAGCCACCGCGCCCGGGAACATATGCCCGTGCCAGCCCGCGCCGATCAGCGGCAGCACGTTCTTCAGCGATTCGGCCGCGCCCCCGGCATTCTCTTCGCTAAGCGCCATCCGAGGCGCAGCCGTCATCGTTCCCGCGGCCAGCACAGCCCAACCCTTCAGGAATTCGCGTCTGCGCATGATTACTGTCCTCCTCGAAGCTGAAACATTAACCTTAAAACATTTCAAGAGACGGCGGCGCCCCAGGCATCATCCGGAGACGCCGCGACGCGCACGCTCCTTTATCCGGATGTAGTCTGACGTGGAGCATCGATGAACAGACGTGACCTCCTCCGCACCCTTCCCGCTTTCGCGGCAGCCCGTTGGGGCGCCGATCCCTTCCTGCGCGCCGAAATTCTCCAGCCCTACGCCGGTCGCGCCATTGCCCGCCCCACGCCGCAGCAAATCGCATGGCAGGATCTTGAAGTCGGCATGTTCATCCATTTCGCGCCCAATACCTGGCAGGATCGCGAATATGACGATCTCAGCACGCCGCTGTCGGCCATTGACCCCAAAGAACTGAACACCGACCAGTGGGCAGAAACGGCGCTCGCGCTCGGCGCACGCTACGTCGTCTTCGTCGCCAAACATGCAGGAGGGTTCTGCATGTGGCAGACAAAGACCACGGACTACGGCATCGCGCAGACGCCCTGGAAGAACGGCAAAGGCGACGTCGTCGCGGAGATTGCGGCATCCTCTCGCCGTCGAGGGCTCAAGTTCGGCATCTATTGCTCGCCAGCCGACCGCCATTTTGGCGCCGGCATCGGCGGCAAGTGCAAAACGCCGCAGCTCCAGGCCCGCTACAACGCCATCTACCGCGAACAACTGACGGAGCTCTTCACCCGCTACGGCGACCTGGTCGAAATCTGGTTCGACGGATCCACGGTGACTCCCGTCGTCGATCTGATTCATCGCTATCAGCCCAACGCCATGGTCTTCCAGGGTCCCGCCGCCACCATCCGATGGGTCGGCAATGAAGACGGCTACGCGCCATATCCGTGCTGGAATGGCATCCGCGCCTCGCTCGCCCGCCTCGGAACCGCAACCGCCCTCGACAGCGATCCCAACGGCTCCGTGTGGCTGCCCAACGAAGTTGATGTGTCCATCCGCCGCCCCGACTGGTTCTGGAGCACGACCAACTCAAACCTCGTGCTCTCTCCCGATCAGTTGATGTCCATCTACTATCGATCGGTCGGGCGCGGCGCGCAGCTCCTGCTGAACATCCCTCCCAACCGCCATGGCCTCATCGACGACAGGGACCGCGCCTCCGCGGCCGCGTTGGGCGCGCAAATCCGGCGGCGCTTCAAAACACCGCTCGCCGCAACCCGCGGCACCGGCCGCACCGTCACGCTGGAATTCGATAAGCCGTTGCGCATCGACACAGCGATTCTTGAGGAAGAAATCGCGATGGGCGAACGCGTGCGCGCATTTCAGCTCGAAGGCAGAAGTGGCAGCGCCTGGACCCACCTCGGAAACGGAACCGCCATCGGCCACAAACGCATTCTTCCGCTCCGCGCCGCCGTAGTGGACGCTGTGCGTCTGCGCGTCACCGAAGCTGCCGCGTTGCCCTGGTTTCGCTCCCTCGCCGTCTTCGACATCGGCACACCCCCGCCGCCGGACTGGAACGCGGCGACGGAGCTGTGGGCTCCGAACCTGGTGGGAAATTGGCGCGATGCGCGTTTCTCCCTCGATCTGGGCAACACCATCACCGCTGCCGCGCAATATACGCTGCGCTTCATCCCGGCTACGGGAACCGTGCGGGGGTTCTACGGCGTGTCTCTCAGGATTGGCGGAATCGCCAGTCCGCAATTCCTTGAGATCGCAGCATCAGGGAAAGACGAGCTGCTGCTCGACATCACGGCTCTGAATTCCTCCATCGTCGTCTCCGGCGGTGTCACCGGCGCGGATCGCGGACAGATCACGCTCGAACGTCGATAAGCCCCGTCGCCCTGGCTGAATCCCACCCTTTCCATCGCACAAAACCCGAGAAACTGATCGGCTGGCTGGATTCCGTGATCGTATGCTATGCTTCCTGCACTTTTTTTGATCGTTTCCGGGAGCACGGGAACGAAGCTACTCGCAACGCAGCGGCCCGGAGACTCATTTCGCAAAAAGGAGATTCTTCTATGCCAGTGTTACGGCGCTGCTCGCTCCTTCCGGGGCGATGGATAGTCCCTGTCCTCCTGCTGCTGATCGCATCGGCGGCAAACTCCCACGCGCAGGTTGTCATTGTCCCACCCACGCCCCAGGTCGGCTCGTCCAATCCTGCCACCGCGGAGCCAACTGTCCCTCGTCCCACCACCAAACCATGCGTCGTCCAGCTCTTCCGGAACATGGTCTTCGAGAACTACACGCCGCAGACCTTCAGCTACGCGCCGCCGTCCTCTTGCCCCGGGCCCTGGGCGAAGGTCGTCTTCACGGCAGACTTCACGGTCACGGCCGGTACGCAGTATGACCGCACTGCCGCCTTCTATCTCGGCCACGCCAACATCTACTACGGCACCACCGCCGAACCGCGCACCGCCCTCAGCCCTTCCTGGCACGTCGAGCGCGACGTCACCGATCTCTCGGCGATTTTCAAGTCCGCCCAGACTGGCGAAGCCAACCTCGGCAACACCTATAACTCCACCTACAACGGGCTCATTTACGCGGACGCGGCGCTGGAATTCTATCCCGCGAACTTTCGCAATCCTGCGCCCCGCGTTCCTGACATCGTCATCCCGGTCAATGGTTCCGGCGGTGACGCCGGCACACTGAACACCGGCAGCGACCAGATCACGCAAACGCTGAACCTGCCGCAAAACGTCGAGCGCGTCTATCTGGATGTCATCACGCAAAGCCAGATCGGCGACGAATTCTGGTACTTCTGCGTGCCGGACAACGAGACCGGCCCGCTCGAAAGCTGCGGCAACACCGCCTTCCGCGAAGGTGAGGTCTCCATCGACGGCAATCCCGCGGGTGTCGCTCCCGTCTACCCGTGGATCTTCACCGGCGGCATCGATCCCTTCCTGTGGGAGCCGATCACCGGCGTGCAGACGCTCGACTTCGTCCCCTATCGCGTCAATCTCACGCCCTTTGCCGGCCTGCTCGGCAATGGCGAGACGCACACCGTGGCCGTCAGCGTCTACAACGCCAACGGCTACTTCCTCGCTACCGGTAATCTCCTCGTCTATCTCGACCACGGACGCGACAAGACCCCCGGCGGCCTCATCTCCAACACCCTCGCCTCTGAACCGAATCCGCAAATCCAGAACAACATCACGACGGACTCGAGTGGCAACTCCACCGGCAATATCCTCACCACGTCGCGCCGGAACTTCACGATCAGCGGCTACGTGAACACGTCGCATGGCCGCGTCGTCACCACCGTGTCGCAGAGCGTCGACTTCAGCAATAACCAGCAATTCGTCGTGAACGCAACCACCGACGAGCAGAATCTGCAGCAGTTGACGACGGTGCATTCCATCACGACGACCCAACAGGGGCCACAGTCGGTCACACGGCAACAGGATTTCCAGTATCCACTGAATATCGACTACCTGTACGCCGTGAATTCCGACGGCAGCTCCGCGCAGACCACCACCGTCCACCAGGCCGACCAGAAGAACAAAAGCACGCGCTTCAACTGGTTGCCGGTCGACAGCAGCAGCCTCAACAACGCCGTCGACTCAACCGACACGCTCAACTTCGACGCTTCCGGCAACTTCACGGGAAACACCGGCAGCCAGTCCACGGGAACCTATACCTGGAGCAATTCTCGCGGTGGCTGCTTCAGCCGCACCATCACGCAGAAGTCCCAGGTACTCACCTCGGTAAAGGACCAACCCTGGTGCTTCACACCGTCTGCGCACTGATCAGGATGCGGCCGCCCTCCGCTGGGAGCGCGGCCGCATCCTGCCGCCTCGGCAGCCGAATTCCTCACTCTCGTTCATGAGTCCGCGCCCGCCCGGCCGCCAACAGCGCGTGGAGTTGAGCGTCCTGTATACTACGCGCCGGGCCATTGCCATCCCCGTAAGAGGTCACAACTCAATGATCAGAAGATCGTGGGCGGTTTCCGCCGCGCTTGTTGTTCCCTGTATCTTCACGTTCGCCCTCAGCGCAGGGGCGCAGGTGAACCCCAGCCTGTTTGCCGGCCTCCAGTGGCGCGACGACGGCCCCTTCCACGGCGGACGCATCTCGACGGTGACCGGCGTCATCGGCCAGCCTGGCGTGTTCTACATGGGTACACCGCAGGGCGGCGTCTGGAAGACCACCAGCGCGGGGGTCACGTGGTTCCCGATCTTCGATCAGATCACCAGCGTCGACAGCATCGGCGGCATTCAGGTAGCTCCCTCCAATCCTGACATTGTGTATGTGGGCGCCGGCGACCCCATTGGCGGCAGCCTCGGCAACGGCATGTGGAAGTCCACCGATGCCGGCAAGACCTGGCAACATATCGGCCTCGAGGATACGGTGAAGATCACCACCATCCTCGTCGATCCGAAGGATCCCAACCTCGTGATCGTCTCCGCGCTGGGCGATAAAAAGCATCCCGGTGGCGGCGTCTACCGTTCCACCGATGGCGGCCAGACCTGGACCAGCGTCCTCAAGCCCGCGGGCTACGACGGCGTGCGCGATCTTGACTTCGCCTTCGACGACCCCAGCGTCATGGTGGCCGCCACCCAGGGCACCGGCGGCTTCGGGTTCGGCATGACCATGGGTCAGAAGAAGCTGCCGCCGCTGGTCTTCAAGTCCACCGATGAAGGCAGGACATGGACGCAGATCAAAATTCCCGCATTCCCCGGCCGCGTGGGCCTCGCCATCGCCATGCACACCCAGGGCCAGCGGATGTACATCGTCGGCAACAACATTGAGCACGGCTCCGGCCTCTTCCGCTCCGACGACGGCGGCGCCACATGGAAGCACATGGCCGGGCACGACACCCGCATCGAAAACGGCCAGGGCGCCTATAGCTGCGGCGTCTGGGTCGACTCGCAGAATCCCGATGTCGTGTACACCGCAAGCACCGCCCTCTATCGCTCCACCGATGGCGGCGTTACCTTCCACGCCTTCAAGGGCGCGCCCGGCGGCGAAGATTACCACAAGCTCTGGATCGACCCCACCAATGGCGCCCGCATGCTCGTCGGCGCCGATCAGGGCGCCAGCGTCACCCTCGACAACGGCAAGACCTGGAGCCTCTGGTACACCGAGCCCATCGCGCAGGTCTACCACGTCGCGACCGACGATGCCTATCCCTATCACATCATGGCCGCCCAGCAGGATACCGGCGCCGTCATGATCAATGACGCCGGCAATTTTGGCCAGGTTAACATCATGGACTGGAGCCCGGTCCCTGCTTCGGAATTTGGTGTCCTCCGCGCCGATCCCAAAAACCCGAACATCATCTATGCCGTGGGCTACGGCCCCGGCGGCGGTGGCAGCGGACTCGTCAAAATCGACATGGCCACCGGGCAGTGGGAGAATGTCGCGCCCAACTTCGGTGCCGATGCTCGAAACTACCGCGCCTACCGCGATTTTCAGAAGAGATTCGACGTCGCCTTCGATCCCGGCGCTCTTTACGTTGCCTACCAGTGCCTGCTCGTTTCGCACGACGGCGCCCACTCCTTCACCGCCGCCAGCCCTGATCTCACAGTCGTCAAAGGTAAACCGGAGATTCCCTGCGGCCAGCCTCTGCCGCAACCGAAACCCCAGCCCAAACCCGCGACTCTCCCTGCTGGCAAGAATGCCGTGAAAGCAGCCCTTCCCCCCGGAACCGCGCCGGCACCCAACACGGCCCCCGGCCCTGCGGGCAAGCCGGCCCCCAGGCCCGGCGCTCCGCCCGCGCGGCCGCCGTTTCCCCCGCCGCCTCCTGCCATCGCGGACTTCGACATCTCCCGCCTCAAGCCGGGCGTGATGTGGTCCGTCAGTTCCAACGGTCAAATCTACCGGACCATCGATCACGGCAAGGTGTGGACCAACGTCACCAACATCACAGATGCGCCGCCCAACACGCAGTTCAGCACTATCGATGCGGGCGACACCATGGATACCGCCTATGTCGCCGGCCGCATCGCCCCGCAATTCTTCCAGAAGTTGCCGGATACGGAGGACCCCGACGTGCCGCTGATCTGGCGCACCACCGACGGTGGCAAGACCTGGACGAAAATCGTCAATGGTCTCCCCTCGGACGAGCGCACCGGAAGCTGGATCAACAGCATTGCTGTCGATCCGGATCAACCCGGCCTGCTGTTCGCTGGCACCGAAAGCACCGTCTACGTCACCTTCGATAACGGCGATCACTGGCAGTCGCTGCAGCTCAATCTGCCCAGCACCTCCATTCGCGGCGTCGAGGTCCACACCGATCATCACCAGAATGATCTGGTCATCGGCACCTACGGCCGTGGCTTCTGGGTGCTCGATGACATCACGCCGCTGCGCCAGATCGCCGCAAACGGCCAGAGCATCGGCTCAGCGCCGGCGTATCTCTTTGCGCCGGAGGACGCGATCCGGGCTCGCAAAAACGCCAACTGGGATCAGCCCTTCTCCGTCGAAGTGCCCCATGCGAAGAATCCGCCCTATGGCGCAATCTTCGATTATTACCTGAGCCGGAAACCGACCGGGCCCATCCAGATCCAGGTCTTCGACGCCCAGGGAAATCTGGTCCGCACGATGTCCAGCACGCCCCCGCCCCCGATCGAAGGCCAGTGGTTCCCGCGCTACTGGCTCGCCACTCCCGAATCGCGCGCCCTCTCCACGAACGTGGGCGAGAATCGCTTCGCCTGGGATCTGAACTGGAACACCCCGCCAGCCCTCGATCACGACATCGAAAATCAGATGAACATGGTGGCGCACGATACCACCCCCGGACCGCACGGCCCCCAGGTCATTCCCGGCGTTTACACCGTCAAGCTCACCGTGGACGGCCAGGTCTACACCCGCAAGCTCACCGTCGTGAACGATCCGCGCGTCGGCCAGAGCCCCGCGCTCATGGCCGCGCTGCGCAGCCAGAACCGGATCACCCTGATGGAGTACCACGGCATGGAGCAGACCTTCGAAGGCCATACAGAAGTCCAGGCCGTCGAAAGCCAGCTCGCAAAGCTGATGAAGGGCAAGCTCCCCCCGGGCGTCGCCGCGCAGGCGAAGACGCTCGATGCCAATCTCAAAAAGATTGGCGGTGGCGCGCCCGGTCCCATGACCATCGAAGCCATGATCCGCCGCATGCTGGCCGGTCCCAACCTCAGCGAGAACAAATCCTTCGCGGAAGAAAACAACGATGACAACACCATGGTCAGCATGATGCAGGTCGGCCTGGACATGGCCCCCACCCCGACACAGATCGCCACCGCGGAGAACGATTGCAAAACCTACAACCACACCGTGGCTGCCTGGAAGGGCGCACAGCAGCAGATCACTGACTTCAACACGCTCCTCCGGAAGAACCAGCTGCAGCCGCTCACGCTGACCCCCGTGAAGGTCACGGACGCGGCTTGCGGCTCGATGCCCCAAACAACCAGGAAGGCAGGGAAAACGGCGCCCCGGCCAGGGAAGGCAGCGCCCCAACAATAAGGACCGCCGGCTGATCGGCTCTGCTTCCAACCGATGAACCACGCCTGAACCCCACTGGAAGGCTCTGCAACAGACGGCAGCCGTCCAGCGGGGTTTTTCGTTTCCATTCCTGTCTATCGCCGCCAGCGGCATCGCCTTGCGGGCTTCGTCGTTCCGGCTTTGCTCTTCATGGCGTGCTGTGGGGCAATGCGGATCCTGTCCTCAGCGCGAGCCTGCCTCACACACCAAATTGCCAGTACGCGGCGCAACTCTTCGGCGCTGCAACCCGTCTGCTGGGTAGGCATGGAGTGCCTGCCCGGAGTGTGATTTCGGTCACTTTCCCCAGTTTTGCGGTTACTATAAAGCTACAAACAGGAGTTCCGCCTGCGTAAGCTGACTATCCTTTTCTGGCTCTTGCTCCCGTCGCTCGCTTTGGCGGCTCCGCACAGCGCAGCGCGTCCGGCGCTCCGTGCCGCGCATCGCGTGGTGCTGGCCCCAGGCACGGATTGCGGCGAGCGAACCCAGGCAAAGAATACGGTTCCCGGTCCGCTGCCATCGCTGCAGGCTGTCGCCGCGGGCCAGGAGGATTCCTCCCATCACCCGAGGCACCGCCGGCAATTGGCGGTCCTGGTCGATAATCGCGCCTCCTCCGTCGAAGCGGAACCGGCACAGGCCCGTACGGCCGAGCGCCCGCCATTCTCCTCCCCATTCTTCCTTCCCGGACGTTCTCCTCCGTCCTGCTGATTCCACTGCTCTTCATTCGCTTCGTCTGACTGGGGCGTAACCGCCGCGGTGCAACCCATCGCTTGCGTCAGGCTTTGTTCCCGCCGTTGGGAGCATCGCCGGGCAGCGGCGGGTTCCGTTTACCCCGGAAAAGAGGCGAGGCTCTCGTCAATCCCCGATCCGCCTTCCCCACGCTGGATTCGGATCGGTTATCAGGCACGGTGCGGGCCAGCCAGGCGCCCGTCCCTGCCGGAGGTTTCTGGAGCTCATGCGAATTGGCAGAGGGAAGTTTTGTTCCCTGGTCCCACTTTTCTTTCTGGGCGGCTTGCCCCTGCTGGCACAGCAGCCGGCCGGTCCGCCGGTCCGCGAGTTCACGGTCGAGCAAGCGGTCGATTACGCTCTCGCCCATTACCCCTCGGTGCAGGCCTCTCTCGAGCAGTACAACGCCGCTCGATCCAGCGTGGCACTCGCCAGAACCGATCTGTTGCCCGATCTTCAAACCGTCTGGCAGGGCGACCGCGGCTCGCGCGAGAGCGTTCTCGGCGTCCTGTTGCCCCAATATCCCAATATTCTTACCGGAACCCAGGGCAGCGTCACGCCCCATGCCAATCGCCCCTTCTGGACTTCCGGCGCCGGCGTTCTCCTCTCCTGGGAACCCTTCACCTTCGGTTATCGCCATGCCGAGATTCGCTCCGCACTGGCCACCGAGCAGCGCACGCAGCAGCAGGTGACCCTTACCCGCCTCGGTGTGGCCTCCGCTGTTGCCGAAGCTTCTCTCGCATTGCTGGCGGACCAGCAACGCGTTACCGTCTCCCAGGCCGATCTCGACCAGCGCCAGGTCTTCGCTCGCTCCGTCCACGCCCTCGTGGATGCTCATCTCCGCCCCGGCGCCGACGCCTCGCGCGCCGACGCCGAAGTCGCCACCGCCCGCACCCGCCTCATCCAGGCCCAGACAGACCAGCACGTTGGCAGTGTGGCGCTGGCCCAGGTCCTCGGCCTCGCCGGCGCGCAGGTTTCCATTCAGCCCGGAGCTTTCCTTGAAACGCCTCCCGACGCGGGTTGGGCCGAGCCTCCCCCCGCTCGCAATCCCGCCGCGCTCGTGCAGCAGGGCCGCGTAGAGGAGGAAAAAGCGAAGGTCCGCGTGCTCAACCACGCCTGGTATCCCCACTTCACCCCGGAAGCGCTCCTTTCCGCGCGCGGCAGCGGCGAGCGTTCGAACGGAACCGTCGAGCCGGGAGCCAACGGCCTGGATTTCTCCGCCTGGAACTGGGAAGCCGGCCTCACCGCGCAGATGGATCTCACCAGCTTTTTCGCGATCCATGAGCGAAAAAAGGTGGAGCTCGCGAATTTCCGCCAGCAGGAGCAGCTCTATACGCAGACGTTGCAGAACGTCACCGCCCAGCAGCAGACCGCGCTCGCGGATCTCGATGGCGCTCGTCGCGTGGCGCAGAACACCCCCGTAGAACTGGAAGCCTCCCGCCAGGGCGAGCAACAGGCCACCGCCCGCTTCCGCGCCGGACTCGCCACCAGCGTCGACGTGGCCCAGGCCCAGGATCTGCTCGCCCAGGCCGAGATGGATGATTCCCTCGCCCGCCTCGGCATCTGGCGAGCGCTCGCCGAACTGGCCGCCGCGAACGGCGACCTCACCCCATTTCTCAGCATGGCCGCCAACACGCCTGCCGGAGGGCACTGACTTTTATGTGGCTGATTCATGGCGCGCTGCGCCGTCCGTTTACCGTCCTCGTCGCCGTCATTGCCGTGGCGCTCTGCTCCATCCTTGCCATCGCGCGCATGCCCCGCGATATCTTCCCCAGTCTCGATCTGCCTGAGATCTACGTGGCCCAGCCTTACGGAGGCATGAGCCCTGCGCAGATGGAAGGCTATCTCACCTACTACTACGAATCGAATTTCCTCTACATCTCCGGCCTCCAGAGCGTCGAGTCCAAATCCGTCGAAAATTTCGCCCTCATCAAGCTCTCCTTCGAGCCTGGCACGGACATGAACCAGGCGCTCTCCCAGACTGTCTCCTACATCGAGCGCGCCCACGCTTACATGCCGCCCGGCACCGTCCCGCCCTTTGTCCTGCGTTTCGACGCCGGCAGCGTCCCCGTCGGCTACGTTGTCTTCACCAGCAAAACCCGCAGCGTCGATGAGCTCCAGGATCTCGCCCTGAACCGCGTGCGCCCCCTCTTCGCTACCTTGCCAGGGGTCTCTTCCCCCGCCACTTTCGGTGGCAGCTCGCGCACCATCGTGGTCAATGTCGACCGCGACAAACTGAACAGCTACCGGATGTCCACGGCGGAAGTCGTCAAGGCCCTCCTGGATGGCAATGTGATCGCGCCGGCCGGCGATGTCCGCACCGGCGACCTCGATCGCATCACGCCCACCAACGGCGTGGTCTCGAATATCCAGGACCTCGCCAATCTTCCCGTACGCACCGGATCCGGACCCACCGTCTTCATGCGCGATATCGGCACCGTTGAAGACGGCAGCGACCTGACGCTCGGCTATGCGCTGGTCAACGGCCGCCGCACCGTCTATCTGCCCGTCACCAAGCGCGCCGATGCCTCCACGCTCGCGGTCGTCCACGCCGTCAAGTCCAGCATGGCCCGTTTCGAAAACGTGCTCCCCCCGGATGTAAAGGTCAGTTACGAATTCGACCAGTCGGGACGCGTCACCCGCGCTTTGATCGCTCTCGTGCTCGAGGGCGCGACCGGCGCCCTGCTCACCGGGCTCATGGTTTTCCTCTTTCTGCGGGAATGGCGCAGCGCCTTCATCGTCGTCACCACCATCCCGTTCGCCCTCGTCGCCGCCGTGGTCGGCCTCTGGCTCGCCGGACAAACCATCAACATCATGACCCTCAGCGGTCTCGCCCTCGCTGTCGGCATGCTGGTCGATGAGGCCATGGTGGAAATCGAGAACATCCATCGCAATCTGCAGCTCACCGATAACATTCCCCGAGCTGTCCTCGACGGCACCCGTCAGACCCTGATCCCGCGCCTCCTGGCCATGCTCTCCATCGTGGCCGTCTTCGTTCCGTCGTTCCTCATGGTCGGCGTCACCCGCGCGCTCTTCGTCCCCCTGTCCATGGCCGTCGGCTTCGCCATGATCGCCTCCTATCTCCTCTCCAGCACTTTCGTACCTGTGGTGTACATCTGGCTGAACCGGCGTATGCATCGCAGGGCGGACGAGAGCGAGGGCCGCACCCGCTTCGATCACTTCCGTGACCGCTATGGGCGGTTCATCGAAAGGCTTCTTGCCGCCCGCAAACTGGTGATCATCGCTTATTTCGCGGTCGCCGCGGCCATCATTCTTTTGCTCGGCCCGCAGCTGGGACGAGAAATCTTCCCGCACATTCCGCAGAATCAGTTCCAGCTGCGTCTGCGTGCTCCCGCCGGAACCAGGATCGAGGTCACCGAACAGATGGCGCTCAAGGCCCTCGACGACATCAAAAAGCTCGCCGGTCCCGGCAACGTCGACCTCAGTATCGGCTATGTCGGCACCTATGCCCCCAGCTATCCCGTCAACCTGATTTATCTCTGGACCAGCGGCCCTCAGGATGCAGTGCTGAATGTGCAGCTCCGCCAGGGGGCCAACATCTCCGTCAGTCAATTCGAGGAGCGTCTCCGCACGATCCTGCCCCGCGACCTGCCCACGACCGAGCTGACCTTCGGATCTGCCGACATTGTCGACCAGATCATGGATCTTGGGTCCCCCACCCCGATCGAAGTTGATATCCAGGGATTCGACCTCGCCGCCGACCACGCCTTCGCCCGGCAGATCGAGGCGCAAATGGCCAAAATCCCCCATCTGCGGGACCTGCATTACGGTCAGCCGCTCCAGTATCCCAGCCTCAATGTGGACATTGATCGCGAGCGCGCCGCCCAGCTCGGCCTGACCGTCGATCAGGTCACGCGCTCCGTTGAGACCGCCACCTGGTCCAGCCGCTTCGTCTCCCGCAACTTCTGGCAGGATCCTGCCACCGGTATCGGTTATCAGGTTCAGGTCGAAGTCCCGCAGAAGCAGATGGCCTCCCTCGATGATCTGGCCTCCATTCCGCTCATGAGCGGCGGCGCCTCCAACCATCCCGATGTTGGCGACGTGGCCAATCTCAGCTACGGCCAGGTGGTTGGCGAATTCGATCGCTACGACATGCAGCGCGTCATTACGCTCACCGCCAATGTCCAGGGCGAAGATATGGGCCGCGCCGCTCGCCAGGTCGAAGCGGCCATCCGCCGTACCGGCCCACCGCCCCACGGCGTCGAAGTCCACGTCCGCGGCCAGATCGTTCCCATGGAGCAGACCTTTCACGATCTGACCCTGGGCCTGATCTTCTCCGTGGTCGCGATCTTCCTTCTCCTCGCCGCAAACTTCCAGTCCATCCGCCTCGCGCTCATCTCCGTCTCCGCCGCTCCTGCGGTCATCTGCGGCGTTATCCTCGCGCTCCTGATCAGTGGGACCACCCTCAACCTCCAGTCCTTCATGGGGTCCATCATGGCGCTCGGCGTCTCGGTCGCCAACTCCATCCTGCTCGTCACCTTCGCGGAACACCATCGGCGCCACAGCCAGGCATCCTCTTCTGAGGCGGCTGTCTTCGGCGGAAGGACGCGCCTGCGGCCCATCCTCATGACCAGCATTGCCATGATCGCCGGCATGGTGCCCATGGCGCTGGCCATCGGTGAGGGCGGCCATCAGACCGCCCCTCTGGGCCGCGCCGTCATTGGCGGCCTCGCCGCCTCCACCGTCGCCACGCTCCTCGTCCTTCCCGCCATCTTTTCGGCCGTCCAGCAACACGCACATCGCTCCTCTGCTTCGCTCGATGTCACCGACGAACAGAGTCCATACGCTTCGCTGTGATCTCAGGGAGAACCTCATGAACCGCAAACCAACGTTCCGCTCCATCTCAACCGCAATCGGCCTCCTCGCCGCCGCCGGGATTCTCGCCGTCGCGCTTTCCGGCTGCGACTCGGACGGGCACGCCGCAGCTTCCGTCGCCGCGCAGCCTTCCGCGCCGATCCCCGTCGATACGGTGCGCGTCATCTCCCGGCGCCTCGACACGTCCATCAATCTTCCCGGCGAGCTCCAGCCTTACCAGGAAGTCCGCGTCTTTCCCCGCGTCAGCGGCTTCGTGCAGTGGATCGGTGTCGATCGCGGCTCGAAGGTGAAGAAGGGGCAGCTCCTCGCCATCCTCACCGCTCCCGAAATCGTCGCGCAGAAAGCCGCTGCCCAGTCGCAGCTGATGAGCGCGGAAAACCAGCGTATCGCCGGCGAAGCCAAACTCGCCGCCGATCAGGCTACCTGGCTACGGCTGAAGGCCGCCTCCGCCACCCCCGGCGCGATCTCCGACGAGGAGCTGGACATGGCGGACAAAGCCGCGCAGGCCGACCGCGCTCGAGTCGTCGCGCTGCAGCACACAACCGATGCCGCCCGCGCCAATCTCCACGCTGCTCAGGAAATGGAGGGCTACCTCCGCATTTACGCGCCCTTCGATGGCGTCGTCACCCGCCGCAACGTCCACCCCGGCGCGCTGGTCGGTCCTGAAACCGGATCGAGCTCAGAGCACTCCATGGTGCGCATCGAAGAAGTCGCCCACCTTCGTCTCGTTGTCGCTGTCCCGGAGGCGGATGTCGCCGGAATCGAATCGGGCGCCAGGGTCTCCTTCACCGTTCCCGCCTTTCCCGGGCGCACCTTCACCGGCACCATCGCGCGGCTCGCGGATTCCATCGATGTTTCCACCCGCACCATGCCCGTCGAGGCCGACGTCTGGAACCCCCGCATGGAGCTGTCTTCCGGCATGTTTCCTCAGGTTTCCTGGCCTGTGCACCGTCCCGCGCCTTCCCTCTTCGTTCCCCAGTCCTCGGTCGCCCGCTCGGCCGACCAGGCTTACCTCCTGCGCATCCGCGACGGCAAAGTGGAACAGGTGACCGTTACCACCGGAGCCTCGGTCGGCAATCTGACGGAGGTATTCGGGGATCTGCATGCCGGCGACGAAGTCGCGCTCCATCCCACCGACGATCTGCACGCCGGCACGCAGGTCCAGCCCCAGGAGAAACCATTGCCGATGTGAGAGCTGTCGCGCGCACATTCTTTCCCGAACGAGAATCGGCGCGTCTTCGGTCTATGCCTGCAACGACGGCTCGGGTACCTGCACAGGAGCCGTCGCCACGGGAGCCTGCGCCATCAGATCGCATTCCCCCGCCCGAAAGACCGTGCGCCGCAGCAGCATGCGGGATGGGTCGCTGCCCAGCGCCACGATCAGCGCCAGCGGCATCCTCAGCCACCATGGCGCTCCGTCGTCCCAGTAAAACGAGAGGGGATGCACGCTGTATCCTTCCAGGTCCACAAACGTCCGGCTCGTGAACCTCCTGCGCCCATGCGGGTGACGCGGGTAATACCGAACCGCATCCGCCACCGTTTCCAGCTGGCGCAGCGCCAGCGGCTCCTCATACGAGGGCAACAGCAGGATCTCGCTGCGCCGCTCGCACCGCACTTCCGCCACAAATTCCGCAAAACCTTCGGCCCGCGTGACGTTCAGCACGGTATTGGCGCGACAACCATGCCGGTCGCCGCCCGCCACCGTTGGCATTCCCATTTCCTCGGCCATCCGCAACGCTGCCTGATTTTCGCCGCTCGATCGCAGCCCATTGACCTCCAGCGCGTGAACCCACTCGCCACAGACCGCCAGAAACTGCCGCACCGCCCCCTCATGTTCCGCCGTCCCCACCCGCGCTACGTCCCAGCAGGGGTGATTCAGCACAATCAGCGTTTCCCGGTTCTCGGCCACCATGGCCAGCAATTCACGGAGGTCTCCGCTCGATGGGTCCGCCGTGTACCGCAGCAGCTCCAGCATCGTTGCCGCTGCCCGATCGACTGCCAGGTTGTGCATGCCGACGTGCAGATAATCGCCTGCAAGGGGCACCGTCCATTCCACAGACACCTGTGCGTCCTGCCGCCCCGCCTGGTGCCGCAGCTCCAGCCCCGCCGCAATGGAATCGTGGTCGGTGATGGAGATGAAGGGCCTCATCCCCAGTTTCTCGATCTGCCTTCGCTCTGTTTCGTACACCTGGCCCGCCGACATCGGAGGCGTCCACCACGTCCGGCGGAAATCGAAGGGCTTCCCGTTCCCCTCCTCGTAGTCGCTCAATTTGCGCCGGATGATTCCCCGCAGCACCGGAATCCGCTCCGCCTGCAGCGGCAGATGTTCCAGGCTTTCCCGCGAGTGCAGAGTGTGGCTGTGCAGAGAGATCGCAGTCGGATACCGCCCCAAATCCTTTGCGGCGTCTTTCAGGCGCAGTACGCGCGTTTGCATTCGACGCAATTCATCATCTCCGGAGAAAACTGCGGCCTGAGGGTACCAGTAAGTTTGATGCTGTCCGCCGCCTTCGCAGAATCTGGAGGCGCCTGGGAGAGTCGGCATCAAAGAGCCTTGACCACGATACTATCTTCTTCATTGCGCGTGAAATGCCCATGACAGCGCGATGACAAATTCTCCTCCCGCCGCTTTTCACCCCTGAAGGGGGCCCCGTGACCGCGATCACCTCCCTTGCCGCCCCGCTTTGCTAGAATTTTCTTTGGAAACCTGCGTAAAAACGAGGGCAGAGAGCCTTCGATGACCCTTCTGGAAACCATTGGCACCCCTACAGGCGAGCTCATCCGTGTGGATCGGCGGCCCAAACTCAAAGACCGTTTACAGCACCACATTGCGAGGAACCTTATGACGGAAATTGCTGCAATTCATGCCCGGGAAATTCTTGACTCCCGCGGAAATCCTACGGTGGAAGCCGATGTGGTCCTCGAAGGCGGAGCGCTCGGCCGCGCTGCCGTGCCCAGCGGCGCCTCCACCGGCGAGCACGAAGCCGTCGAGCTGCGTGACGGCGACAAGAGCCACTACCTCGGCAAAGGAGTCCTCAAGGCCGTCGAAAATATCGAGAGCGTCCTCGCTCCTGAGCTGACCGGCATTGACGCCGCCAACCAGCGCCTGCTGGATGCCACCATGATTTCCCTCGACGGCACGGAGAACAAGGGACGCCTCGGCGCCAACGCCATCCTCGCCGTCTCCATGGCCGCCGCGCGCGCCTCCGCCAACGCCCTCAGGATTCCTCTCTACCGCTACCTCGGCGGCGTCAACGCTTCCGTTCTTCCCACTCCCATGATGAACATCCTCAACGGCGGAGCCCATGCCGACAACAACGTCGACTTCCAGGAGTTCATGGTCATGCCCGTCGGCGCAGAAAGCTTTGCCGACGCCCTCCGCTGGGGCGCGGAAGTTTTCCATACCCTGAAGGGCGTGCTCAAAAAGAAGGGCTACAACACCGCCGTTGGCGACGAGGGCGGTTTTGCCCCCTCCCTCAAATCCAACGTCGAAGCCATCGAGGTTATCCTCCAGGCCATCGAAGCGGCCGGCTACAAAACCGGAGAAGACATCGCCATCGCGCTCGATCCCGCCTCCAGCGAGTTCTTCGACGGCGAGAAGCAGAAGTACGTATTCAAAAAATCCGACAAGAGCGAGAAGTCCAGCGACGAGATGGTTGCGTTCTACGCCGACTGGGTCCGCCAGTATCCCATCGTCTCCCTCGAAGACGGTCTCGCCGAAAACGACTGGGCCGGCTGGAAAACGCTCACCCGCGAGCTCGGCCAGAAAATACAGCTCGTCGGCGACGACATCTTCGTCACCAACACCGAGCTGCTCCAGAAGGGAATTGAGGAAGGCGCCGGCAACTCCATCCTCATCAAGCTCAACCAGATCGGCACCGTCAGCGAGACCCTCGAGTGCATCGAGCTCGCCCGCCGCTACGGATACACCTCCGTCATCTCCCACCGCAG
The DNA here is from genome assembly GCA_030041515.1 of Acidobacteriaceae bacterium. Taxonomy (GTDB): domain Bacteria; phylum Acidobacteriota; class Terriglobia; order Terriglobales; family Acidobacteriaceae; genus Palsa-343. The sequence goes on from JASHNS010000081.1 coordinate 141,585, forward strand.
CGGCGAAACCGAGGACACCTTCATCGCCGACCTGGCTGTGGCCACCGGCGCTGGGCAGATCAAGACCGGCTCCGCCTCCCGCACCGACCGCATTTGCAAGTACAACCAGCTCCTCCGCATCGAGGAGGAGCTGGGCCAGGCCGCGGAATTTCTCGGCCTCGAAGCCGTGAATTACGGGCAATAGCCGTACCATGGTGGCGCGGGCGCGGCACCCACGCCGCGCCCTGCCGGGAGGCCTTATGCGGAGAATTCTGCCACGCACCTCAACTTTGGCTCTTGCCTTGTTCACCCTGCCCGGATGGGCGCAGCAGCCTGCGGCTCCGGCGGCTGCCTCAGCCCCCAAAACCATCACGGTCTCGTCCGGGATCATGGCTGGCCAACGCATCGGCGGCGAGAATCCCCGCTACCCGGCCATTGCCAAAGCGGCGCATGTCTCCGGCACCGTCGTGCTCCGCGCCTCCATCTCCGCGCAGGGCGCGATTGAAAAGCTAACCGTGGTCAGCGGACCGCCCATGCTCCAGCAGGCTGCCCTCGATGCTGTCCGCACCTGGATCTATAAACCGTATCTGCTGAACGGCACGCCTGTGCAGGTGGAAACCCGGGTCAACATTGTCTTCACTCTGCCCGAGCCAGCCTCGGGCGGCGCGCAACCGAACGCGCCCGCAGGCCAGACCCCTCAGGACATCCATACCCAGGTGGTACAAGCCGCGCCTCAGCCGTCAGAGGCCCCCATCCCGCCGCCACCTCCCGCCAATCCCATCACCGCGGACCAGGTCCACGAGCTCATGCAGCTCACCGGCACCGTCAACCTGACGAAGCAGATGCTCGATGGCATGATGCCCACTCTCCGCCAGTCCATGCCTCCCTACATGCCCCCCGACGTCCTCGACGATTTCGAGAAAACGCTCCTCGGCGCCGATTTTGAGGCCATGCTCGTCCACACCTACCAGGCCCACCTCTCCACCGAAGACGCCGCCCAGATCATCGCCTTCTACAGAACGCCAGCCGGACAGCGCATGATGGCCGCCATGCCCCAGATTGCCAGAGAGAGCCAGGCCGCCGGCCAGCAACTCGGTGAACAGGTCATGATCGAGGTGCTCGAGCGCCACAAGGCCGAGATCGAGGCTGCCAAAGAAAAATACCAGACGCAGCATCCATGGACCGCGCCCAACAACTAGCCCGGCACAGTGGCAGCGGGGTGCCATCGGGGAACAACATGAATTCCGGTCATCGAATCTGCGGTGTCGCGCCTGAGACGAGTGCGCTTCAGTCCACCCCGTTGCGAGCCGCCACCGCATGTTCGCCAGGAACTGTCACCGTCGTGCGCCCGCGTCCTGCCAGCCAGCGCTTCAGCTTCGACGGCCAGTTCGGGTCCATGCACGGCCGCTCGATCAGAACGAAGAAGCCCACTGAAACCAGCATGACCGGCACGCCCGTCACGATCAGTTGGATCAGGAAGTTTGGCCAGTACCCGAATCCCGCAACAATGCAGTGCCGGGTCGCCTTAAAGAAGACCGCAATGAACTGGAAGTGCATCAGGTAGATCGAATAGCACATGCCCCCGATGGTGGCGACCCAGGAAGTCGAGAAGAAACGGCGCACAATGACACCGCGCAGCGCAGCAACGAACAGCAACGACATGGCCCACGGCATCACGACCTGGTTCGCCACAAACGCCCCCGGCAGATCGAACATGCAGACGAGGCCCACCAGCCCCGCGATATCGCAGTACCAGAAGGAGCGAAGCCGATGGCCGTCGGCAACGTAAATATCCGCGAGCAGCAGCCCCATCACAAAAAACTGCGCGTAGTAAACAATGCTGAGAATGCTGCGCGGCGAGCCCTGAACGAAAAACTGCCCAAGGCTGATGGCCACAATCAGCACTCCCATGATCAGGCGCCGCTGAACTTTGCCCGGCATCCGGAACATCAGCATGAAAAGCGGCGCTGCGAGATAAAACTGTATCTCGACTTCGAGGCTCCACGAAACCGGATTGACGTGCGTCATCGTTCCGTAAATCAGGTTATGGAGGTAAAACATCGAAGCAAGACCGTGCCTCAGCATGTCGGCCGAAATGTGTCTCGTGTAAACCCATACAAGCGTGAGGAAAATCAGAACAGAGAGGATATACGGCGGCTCGAGCCGGGTGACCCGCCGCAGGAAATACTTTCGCAGCGAGACATGTGTCCCTCCGCTCAGGTATTGGCGCGCGAACGGAAGCGCCAGCACAAATCCGCTGATAATAAAGAAGAGTCGAACGCCACGATCTCCGTGAGCAAATGGATGGAACGCGCCCAGGTAGCCTGTCTCGGGTGCAAAATGGTGGCCGCTGCGCTTGCTCAGCTCGCCGCCCATGTGGAACATGAATACGCTCATGATCGCCAGAAACCGCAATCCGTCGATTTCCGGAATCCAGCGGCCGTCGCGCGTCACGCGCCTGAGCCGTTCCAGCACCATGCAAAGCCTCTCGATTGGCCGATGAGTTCCAGGATAATAGCACAAACACTACGTAGTTGTGACACCCGGCGATCGCCGCGCGACCTCATCGGCAGGCGATCCCGCAAAAATGAGGAGATTGGATGTCTGTCCTGAAAAAACCTGTTGTTCTTACCATCCTCGATGGTTGGGGTTACCGTCCGCAAACCGAAAACAATGCCATCGCGCTCGCCCGCAAACCCGTCTACGACAAGCTGTTGCAGCACTACCCCAACACGCTCCTCCACGCCTCCGATCATTTCGTCGGCCTGCCCGATGGCCAGATGGGCAACAGCGAAGTCGGCCATCTCAACATCGGCGCCGGCCGCGTCGTGCAGATGGATATCACCCGCATCGATGCCCTGATCGCCGCCGGTGAATTCTTCACCCATCCCGTCCTCGTTGAGGCCATGCAGAAGGCCCGCAAAACCCAGCTTCACCTCTTCGGCCTCGTCTCCGACGGCGGCGTCCACTCCCACCAGGAACACCTCTACGCCCTGCTGAAAACGGCAAAGCAGCAGGGAGTCGAAAAAGTCTTCGTCCACGCCTTCATGGATGGCCGCGACACGCTGCCCACCAGCGGCGCCGGCTATCTTGCCGCCCTCGAGCAGAAAATGCGCGAGTTCGGCGGCAAATTAGCCAGCGTCTCCGGCCGCTACTACGCCATGGATCGTGACCGCCGCTGGGAGCGCGAAAAGAAGGCTTTCGACGCCATGGTCAAAGGCCAGGCCGAAGGCGGCGCGTACCAGGATGCCATCGCTCGCGTGAAAGAGTCCTACAACAATGGCGTCACCGACGAATTCATCGTCCCCTTCGTCGTCACCGACGGCCACGGCCGCCCCAACGGCGTCATCCGCGACGAAGACGTCTGCATCATGTTCAACTACCGCGCCGACCGCGCCCGCCAGATCACCCGCGTCCTCGCCCGCAACAGCGGACTCACCAAAGAAGCCGGCCGCGACCTCCAGTCCGCCGAAGAACTCGACGCAACCATCCCCCGCAGCGAGATCCCGAGCAACCTCCACTACGTCTGCATGACGCAGTACGACAAGCTCTTCACCCTCCCCATGGTCATCCTCCCGGAGTCCATGGAAAACCTGCTCGCCAACATGATGGCTCAGGCAAATCTCCGCAATCTCCGCACCGCCGAGACCGAGAAGTACGCCCACGTCACCTATTTCTTCAACGGCGGTATCGAAAAGCCTTTCCCCGGCGAAGATCGCATCCTGGTGCCTTCGCAGAAGGTCGCCACCTACGATCTCGCCCCGGAAATGTCCGCGCAGGGCATTGCCGACACCGTCGTCAAAGCCGTCAACGACACCGCCTTCGACGTCATCGTCGTCAATTTTGCCAACGCCGATATGGTCGGCCACTCCGGCAAAATCGAGCCCACCGTCAAAGGGGTGGAGACCATCGACGCCTGCCTCGGCCAAATCGAGAAGGCCATTCGTCAGCGCAACGGGGTCTGGCTCATCACCGCCGATCATGGCAACGCCGAGCTCATGGTCGATCCCGTGACCGGCGGTCCGCATACAGCGCACACCACCAATCCCGTGCCTTTCATTTATGTGGCGGAAGACGCGAGCCAGTTCTCTCTCAGGCCCGGCGGCTCACTCCGGGATATTTCACCCACGATGCTGAGCCTCCTCGACATTCCTCAGCCAAAGCAGATGACCGGCGGCGATTTGCGCAGCCGTCGTGTCTGACGTCCCGTCGCTGAGGGCCTTTGTATAAACGAATAAACGGCTATTCTGCGCGAACGTGCGACCTGGCCTGCTGGGTGTAACTTCCCGCAGGCCGCGCGCGTCTTACTACCAAAACCATGCCATTTCCCGTCAAAACCTGCGTCGTTTGCGGAGAGGAGTTCGAACTCCGCCCGGATAAACCTGGCTTTGCCAATCGTTGCCCCGCCTGCAGCCAACCGGAACCGGACGAGCAGCCTGGCTCCGGTGCCGACACCTTCAGCCATGATCCCGAAGCCGCCGCCGCCCGCCGCCGCGCTATGCGCGATCTGCTTTATCGGAAAGACAGTTGAAAAGACAGTTGATTGCATCGGCCAACCAGGGCTGGCCATGCTCCATGGGACGTCAGATCTCAGGGCTGGGAGCCGGAGCCATCGTCGTGTAATCGTTGGCGTACCGTTCGGTTTCCGGCAGAGTCACCGTCCGGTGCTGGCTGACCTCCGTGCGGCTCAGGCAGGCGCCAAATGTCCTCCACAGGAGTTCCACGTCGCTCCGGAAACTGGCGGTGCCCATGTACTCCAGATCCAAAGTTGCCTTGGCCGGCTTGATGAATCTCTCGTAGAACGCTTCCACCTCGTTTTGCGGAATCGCCGACAGCAGCGCTTCTTCGTCGCGAAACGCCAGCGTCGCGGCTCCGGTGATTCCGGGCCGGCACGTCATGTGCAGCGGCTCCAGGTGGGGTAGTTTCGGCCGGGGCCCCACCAGCGCCATATCCCCGCGCAGCACATTCCAGAACTGCGGCAATTCATCCAGCTTGTGCCGCCGCAGAAATGCTCCGGCCCGCGTGATGCGCGCGTCTCCGCTGACCGTGATGCACGTCTGTTGCCCCTTTTCCACTCGCATGGATCGGAACTTGTACAGGGTGAATTCTTTGCCGTCACGCCCCATGCGCTGCTGACGGAAAAGAATCGGACCGCGCGAATCCAGCCACACCAGGGCAGCCGCGAAGGCCAGCACCGGCATCAAAAGCACCAGTGCCGCGGCGGACACCCCGAACTCCATCGCACGGCGCGGGGCAGATTTTGCCCATGGGCTTGCGTCGCTCACCATGCGCTCCTGGCTCGCCAGCGAAGGCTTGCCTTGCCATTCCACTGGCACGCGGACCCTTTCCGGCGCTTCTCCGGTGTCCGGGATCTTATCGAAGAAAAGCGAACTCATCCCACCCACCACCACGTACAGGGTTTTCTCACACTATCCAGGCCTGGTCATTCCCGGCGCGGCCTGCTCCCGGATATTAAAGTAATCACTTGGGGTAAATTCGGTTCTGCGATCTGCGCCGCAGTAAAATCAGGAACCTGTTTAGAGTATCAGGAACCCGGTAGAATAGTAGGTTAGATGCTGGATTCCTGGGAGAAAGAGGCAAGTTTGGGACAGTCAGGCGTTTCCCAAATTCGAGCAGAGGCGAACTCCATCGCCGCCTCCGCTGATTACAACATTGTTATCATGTTATCTGCTTTACGCCGGTTTTTCGCCCCCTTCCCGGCCCTCTGCCGTCGATCCCGCAGGCCCATTGCCGGCCTCGCGTCGCTCCTCCTTCTCCTGCTCGCAGCCTGCCCCTTCGCGCGCGCACAAGACATGCAGAATCAGGACATTCTTAACTCAGGCAGCACCAACCTGCCCAATCAGAACCAGCAAAATCCATCAGAGTGCTCCGATCCCCTGATGGCCAATTCCGACCTTTGTTCTACAGCCAGAGGAGGCCAGGGACTGCCGATTTCACCGCTTTCCACAACCTCGGCAGGCATGGTGGAGCCTCTCGCGTACAACTACAGCGATGTTGAGTCGTTTGGCAGCAACGGCCGCCCCTCCAAACCCGTAAAGCTCCCGCCGCAGCCTCTTACCGAGTTCCAGAAGTTCGTCGCATCCACCACCGGTCAGGTGCTCCCCATTTTCGGCGCCGACCTCTTCGATGCAATGCCCTCCACCTTCTCTCCTCTCAACATGACGCCCGTTCCCCCGGACTACGTGATCGGTCCTGGCGACGAGTTGCGCGTCCGGGTTTGGGGCCAGGTGAATTTCAGTGTCGATGTGCTCGTCGACCGCACCGGCGAAATCTATCTGCCCCAGATTGGCCAGGTGCGCGTCGCGGGGCTGCCCTACTCCGATCTCGAGAATCACCTCCGCGCGGCGATCAGCCGGGTCTATCGCAATTTTCATCTCACCGCCGACCTCGGCCGCATCCGCTCCGTTCAGGTGTATGTCACCGGCCAGGCTCGCGCCCCGGGCGTCTACACGGTTAGTTCTCTCAGTACTTTAGTGGACGCCATCTTCGCGAGCGGCGGACCCTCTCCCAGCGGCTCCATGCGTCGCATCGAACTGCGCCGCAACGGCAACGTGGTCACGGTCTTCGACCTCTACGCGCTCCTGCTCCATGGCGACAAGACCAAAGACGCGCCGCTTCAATCCGGCGATGTCATCTTTATCCCTCCCGTGGGTCCCCGGATCGCCCTCCTGGGAAGCGTACGCGATCCCGCCATCTATGAGACGACCCCGGGCGAGCCACTCTCGCAGGCCATTGCCTATGCCGGCGGACCCACGGCAGTCGCGTCCCAAACCAGCGTCTCCATCGAACGCATCGACGAGCACCGCGACCGCTATGCGATGGACGTCAACTGGGATCCGGCGGGTCTGGCCACCCCGCTGCGCGATGGCGACCTCGTGCGGCTCTATTCCATCGTGCCTCTCTATCAAAAGACCGTGACCCTGCGCGGCAATACCGCGAACCCCGGTCGCTTCGCATGGCATCCGGGCATGCGTCTCAGCGATCTGATTCCCGACAAGGCCTCTCTCATCACCCGCGACTACTGGTGGAAACGCGCCCAGCTTGGGCTGCCTGCGCCGGAATTCGAGCCTCTCCTCAATTTCCCGCCACTGCTGCAGCCCAGCGCCCCCGAGGAACTTCCGCGCGAGCAATTTCTGGGCCAGGCTCCGGCTGCGGCAACCGCTACAACCTCTTCCGATATCACCGCCGCGCAAACCGGCACCGCCCCCACCGGTTCCACCAGCCAGACCGGCGCCTCTGCTGGCGCCAGTTCCGCCGCCGCCAATCCTTCCGCGCAGCAGCGCGCCAGCAGTGCGTCGCTCGCAGCCGGGCTGACCGCTCCCTCCACCCAGAATCAGACCCCCCGCAATACGGTCGGACCGATCGCTCCTGATATTGACTGGGATTACGCCGTGGTCGAGCGGCTGGACCCCGGCACTCTCCGGACCAAACTGATCCCTTTCGACCTCGGGCGTCTCGTCCTGAATCACGATCCATCTCAAAACCTCTTGCTCCAGCCGGGCGACGTGGTCACCGTCTTCTCGCAGGCCGACATCCACGTCCCCCTCAGTCAGCAGACGAAATTCGTGCGTCTTGAGGGCGAGTTCGTTCATGCGGGCGTGTATACGGTGCATCCCGGCGAAACGCTGCGCGACCTGGTTCGCCGCGCGGGTGGCTTTGCTCCCGGCGCCTATCTCTACGGATCTCAGTTCACCCGCGAATCCACCCGCGTTCTCCAGCAGGAGCGCATCGATGAATATATCCAGCAGCTCGAGCTGGAAATGCAAAGCAACGCGATGTCCATGATTTCCGCTGCCGCCGCAACCCCGGGAGCCCTCGCGGGTGCCCCGGCCGCTCAAACCAGTGAGCAGGCCATGATCGCCAAGTTACGCCAGGTCCGCGCGACGGGAAGAATCGTTCTTCAGTTCAATCCGCGCAGCAAGGGCCTGGATGTGCTCCCGGATATAGTCCTCGAAAATGGCGACAAGTTTGTCGTGCCCCCCGTGCCCGCCGCCGTCAACGTCGTCGGAGCCGTTTACGATCAGAACTCGTTCCTCTTCCGTCCTGGTATGCGTGCTGGTGAGTACCTCCGTCTGGCTGGCGGCCCCGACCGCGATGCCGACTCCAAACACGCGTTCATCATCCGCGCCGACGGTTCTGTCATCAGCCGTGCGGCCGCCAGCACTCTCTGGGGCAATCAGTTCGACGCTTTGGCGATGAATCCCGGCGATACCATCGTTGTGCCGCAGAAGGTCGTCAAGCCGTCTGCCCTGCTGACCGCCATGGCGTGGACGGGATTGTTCGCTCAGTTCTCGCAGCTGGCGCTGGGTGCAGCGACCATCGGCATTCTGGCCAACCAGTAGTCTGAACGCCGTTCCTCCCGTGCTATGCGTCGAACCATCGTTCACATCGGAAAATTCTATCCCCCCCACCCCGGGGGGATAGAAACTCATGTGCAGACTCTGGTCCGTGGGTTGAGCGGTTCGAGCAACGTTCAGGTGCTTGCTGCCGGAAATGCGATTCACGCAAAGATCGAGCGGCTGGACGGAGCGACCATCATGCGGCTCCCCACATGGGGCGTGGTCGCATCCCTGCCGTTAACTCCCACCCTCCCTCTTGAACTCAGGAAACTCAAGCCCTCGCTTTTGCATGTGCATGTGCCCAATCCGGCCGCAGCCTTCGCGGTCGCCGTCACCGGATATCGCGGGCCTCTGGTCGTCACGCATCATGCCGATACCCTGGGACGAAAGCTCCTGAAGAAGCTTACCGCTCCTTATGTGAGAGAGATGATGCGGCGAGCCGACCGCATCATCGTCACGTCTCATCGCTATCTCGAGAGCTCCGAAGAGCTCGCGCCGTTTAAGTCGAAGTGCGCGGTCATCCCCCTCGGAATGAACTATCCGGAGCCGGTCGCGTCGTCCCTCGCGGACGCAATCCCGCCCAGTTGGGTACCTCCTCTGATTCTCTCTGTCGGCAGACTGGTGCCGTATAAGGGATACATTTGCCTCCTCCAGGCCATGCAGGCGGTCAACGCCACTCTTCTGCTCATCGGGGCCGGCCCCCTCGAGCGCGATCTGAAATCAGCCGCGCAGAACCTTGGCGTATGCGGCAAAGTAAAATTTCTCGGCTGGATCGACGATCTGCAGCCCTATTACCGCGCCAGCTCCCTCTTTGTTCTCCCATCCATCACGCGAGCCGAAGCCTTCGGCCTGGTTCAGCTGGAAGCCATGGCTGCCGGCCTTCCCGTCATCAACACCGATATTGATTCCGGCGTTCCCGAAGTGTCCCCGGACGGCATCACGGGGATTACCGTTCCTCCCGGCGATTCCACGGCGCTCGCTCAGGCCATCAACACGTTGCTCGAGACTCCGGGATTGTGCCAAAGAATGGGTGCCGCGGCCAGGGCTCGCGCCCGCTCCGAATTCAGCGCGGACCTCATGATCCGCCGCACTCTGAACGTCTATGACGAAGTACTAGCTGGGCGCACGCTTCGGTCGTCGGCCGCGGATTAGTCGCGCCTGATGCTCACAAATTCGACACTGGTGGCGAAGTAGCGAAGCGGTGTATGGAACGTTACAAACTGGTCGAGCCTCTCGAACATCCGAAACAATGGATAATGCACTCTGTTCTTGGGTAATATCTGCCGATACCAGGAATCGATAAGTTCGAGGCCCGCTGCCGGCAGCATCTTCCTGATCAGTTCCTCGCTGTACAGTCGGTCGTGGTAGAAATCCCCTCTCCAGTGGGAGACCTTCTGCGTCCACGACAAAACCGTCGGCAGATTGAAACAAAAGAACAGTCCTCCCGGCTTCAGCACTCGGCCAATCTCCGCAAGAGAAGCTCGATCGTTGGGCACGTGTTCCAGAACGCCCACGCTGAGTGCGACATCGAAGCTCGCGCCCCCATAAGGAAGCTGAGATTCATGGTTGAGCGGCGTTACGCGAATCCCGAATTTCCGGATGATCGGCGTTTCCTGCCCGAAGGCGGAATCCTCACTCGCGGAAGCAATGTCGCAGCTCTCCACCGAGGCAGGAGACAGATCGCGCATCAGCTTGCTGACGTGCCCTTTGCCGCAGCCCCAGTCCAGAACCGAGAGGCCGCTGAATGGACGTCCGAGGACTGCCTCCGAAGCCGCTCGCACAAACCGCGTCAGATAGACGTACACCAGCTGGCCTGCGGGGTTCCGGAGAAAGCTGTGCGAAGGCTCGCCCTCCGCCGCCGCCGCGATCTGTCCGTCCAGCTGCCATGGGGCTGAAAACGTTTCGTATCGCGCAGACCTGACGATTTTGCTGAGCTGGGACACTTCGGTTTTCATGTCGATCCATCAGATCTGCGATTCAAAGACCGGCATGCAGCGTGCCACTCAGCAACTGGGCTGCCGCGACGCGGCTGCAGGGCCATTTTTCTGCAGTTCCCAACGGGTATTGTATTCTGAAGGTTCAGCCGCGGAGTCGGGATGCTTAAAGAGTGTGTTCCGCGCGCCGCGATCCACTGCCGAAAGACACGGCGCGGGAACCGATTGAAATCCGATCGTGAGTGTCTAGCCGCGGAGGATGCCAGCCAATTCCATGGAACGATGAACCTGCGCAGGCTGGACTGAATTACGAGCATGGACGTTTTCTTCAATAATTTCGGCCATCTGCTGCCCTGGATGCTGCTCCTCACAGCGTACCTTGCCCTCTCGGTCCATGCCGAGCTGACAAACCGCCGCGTCTTCATCTTCGCATCGCTGGCCTTGCTTGTTATTTTCGCCGGCCTCCGCCAGTCTTTCACGCCCGACCTCCTGCGCTACAGGAACATGTATGAAGATCCCGACCTTCTTACCTTTGGCTTTATGGAGCCAACCTTTATTCTCATCTCGAAAGCGCTGGGCGCGCTTGGTCTGGATTACCATGCCCTGTATCTTGTCTATACGGCCATAACACTGGCATTTATATATGCCGGGATCAATAACCTGACCCGTCATATCCGCCTGGCCTTATTCCTTTACATCTCCATCCCCGCCTGCTTCCTCAATCTCTTTGTCGAGATGCGCCAGGTCTGCGCCATCGCCATCACCTTCTACGCGACCAGCATCTTCCTGAAGAAGGAAACTCGCCATCGGCTGCTGAAGGTCTCAGGATTGGCGATACTCTCCATCCTCTTCCATTATTCCTCGCTTCTTTATTGGGTCATCCTTTTCTGCTCCTGCAAACTCATCCGCCGGTCGTATCCCACGCTGCTCTATATCGCCGCCATGGCGGTCAGTATGGCCATTCCAACCTCGCTCATCATCTCTGGCTTTATGTTCGTGGCGAGTCCTGTGATGCCCGCCAAATTGGGGGAGATCCTCAATGCCTTCGCTCACAGCACCGCGAGTTTGGCTGAAGCCGGCCAGATGTTGAAGTCCGCCGTCTACATCGCAATCGGCATTTTCTTCGTCCTGCGCCTCCGCCGGCATAAAGATGACGCGAGTTTTCGAGCGCTCGTGAACCTGTTCGTCATCGGCGTGGTCATCCTCAATCTGGCTCGCGGTTTCGCGGTGGCCAGCAGATTGGCCTATTTCTTCCTCGTTTATCAGATCATCGTCTTTCCCGAAATCCTCGATGATGTGAAAGAGAGAGCACGATCGCTGCTGGCGGGCTACGCTCTGGTATTGTTCTATCTGGGGCAATTCCTGTGGGGCGTATTTTACTTTTCTGAGGAAGCTCAGAGTTATGTCTACCTGCATTACCAGAATGCTCTGTCCCTGCTCTTCCGGTAAGTTTCGGCGACGTCGTTCCCCTCATTTCGTATGACCGCCGGCTCGCACATCGCCATCGACCTCCGCATGTACCGCAGGAGCGGCATCGGCAGATACCTGCAGACGCTGCTGCCTGGCCTTTTGCCTTTGCTCGATGCTGTGGAGATTACGATCCTGGGCGAGCCGCAGGACCTGAAGAGGGAAATGTGGGCGTCTGACCCCAGAATCAGATTCCGGCAGCACGATGCCCGCATCTTCAGTTTCGCGGAGCAACTCGCCGTCCCGCGCGGCCTCTATCGCGGCCTGGACCTTTTGTGGACCCCCCAGTACAACATTCCGGTCTGTTATCGCGGTCGATTGATTGTCACCATTCATGACCTGTGCCAGCTGGCGATCCCGGAAACTCTGGGCAGTCCTCTGCAGCGCTGGTATGCGCGGTTCCTCTTTTCGCGCGTGGCCGCCCGCGCCTCGGCGGTGCTCTGTGTTTCTGAATTCACCGCCGCCGAGGCGGAGCGGCGCGTCGGCATCGACCGTGAGCGAATTACGGTGGCGTATCCCTGTTTGAATGATTCCTGGTCCACCTCTGCTGCTCCGGGGCCGGTCCCGCACTCAGGTCCGTATTTCCTCACCGTCGGCAATTTAAAGAAGCACAAAAATCTGATTGCGGCGATTGCGGCCTTTCGCCAGATTCAGGACAGAATCCCCCACGATCTTGTTATCGTTGGGGAACGAGAAGGTCTTCTCAATGCGGATACCGCCCTCGACGCGGAACTCGCCCGCTCGAATTCGCGCATTGTATGGACCGGCCATGTAACGGACGAGGAACTCCAGCGATACTACCGTCATGCGGAGGCTCTGATCTTTCCGTCGCTCTATGAAGGATTTGGCTATCCCCTCGTGGAGGCTATGGCTCTTGAATGCCCGATTGCGTGTTCCCGGTCAGCCTCCCTTCCCGAGGTTGCAGGCGAGGCCGCGCTGTATTTCGAGCCGACAAATCCGGAGGAGATTGCAGCAGCCTTCCTTCGCCTCGCCGGAAACAAAGCTCTCCGGGCTGAGCTGAAGGAAAGAGGCGCAGCTCGCCTCGAACGCTTCCGCGGGGATAAGTCCCCTAAAGCTGTTGCCGCGGTGATGAATGCGCTTCTGAAGGATCGATCTTAGCTATCCCTGGCTTGCCGTCTATTTGCGAGAAACCGTCTTCCCTCAGTCCATGCTTGAACCCGGATGCAGTGTTTCTCACGAGTATCGAGTCTGGCGAGATACCGCACGGTCAGATAAGCCGGATAAATAATGTTAAGAAGAATCTGATAAGGACGCGGCAGATTCTTGCTGATAAAGTATGCTCTGTTCCTGGTCCCATAGTGCAGCGCAAAAGGACTCAGAAATCCCGTCAGGCTGCTGACCTTGTGCCACAGTCTGGCCTCTGGTATATACCATGCGGCAATATCGGCCCTCAGGCAGCGATACATAAAGTCGGTATCTTCCACATAAGCAAAGTACTGCTCGTCCAGAAGCCCAACTTCCTCAAAGACATTCCGCGCGATGAGCACGCAGCAAAATGGAGCAAAAGTGATTCTGCGCGGCAATCCGAATTGCTCTGAGTCCAGTTGGTCGTGGCCCCGATGAGTCCCTCGGGCCAGCCAGGACTGGAGTTCTCCACCGGCAGCCCAGATCCTGTTCGGAGGCTCGTGATAATACATTTTGGGAGCCGTGATCTGGCACTGATGTGCGCGGAGCCCCGTCACCAGCCGCTCCAGAAGCTCCCCGTCAAGAACCACATCGTTGTTCAGCAGGAGCACAGCATCGCATCCGTCCGCCAGGGCGCGCCGGATTCCCTGGTTTGTTCCCCCCGCAAACCCCGCATTGTGTGCATTCTCGATCACGACGCTCCCGGCCGGCATGCCACCGGCAAGCAGAGAACGCGTCTTGTCCGTTGACGCATTATCCACAACGTACAGTACGTAATCCGAGTAAGTCTGCGCTTTCAGCGAGCGCAGGAAGTCCTCGAGCACCTGCTCGCTGTTGAACGTGACCGTGACAATCGCAACTTTCATCTTTCTCTTGGTCTGGCTGAATTGGCCAATTCTAGCCGGCGGAATGCTCTTCGCCGTGCCGCGCATCGATAGTCCGGGATACGATGCTTACGATGTGGTTCTGGAACTTTGTTCGGGTAAACCACTCCGTTGCCCATGCGCGCGCCGCTTCACCCATCCTGGTTCTCAATTCCCCGTCCTTCAGCAGAATCTCCAGTTTGGAGGCGAGATCTTCGGCATCCCCCGCTTCATAGAGAAATCCATTCCACCCCTCTCGAATCAGCTCCACAGTTCCGCCAGACCGGGTACCTACAACAGGCTTGCCGAGCTTCATCGCTTCGACCGTGACGCGGCCAAACGCCTCGCATCGTGAGCAGACGATGGCGACGTCGCACGACGCCATCAGTGGCAGAGGATTCGGGATGTGGCCGGTAAATTCGACATCGCTCTCCAGTCCGAGCTCTCTGGCCAGAATTCTAAGCTCGTCCAGGTAGCTTCCGCCTCCACCCATAAGGACCAGTTCGGCATCCACGCCACGGTCCTTCAGGTGCTTCAGAGCCCAGACGGCGTCCTTCTGGCCTTTACCTTCCGTGATTCGTCCGGCAATGCAGATTCTAGGTTTCCCCGTGCGCGGAATAGCCGCCGTCGCCCCACTCGTATCGACGGAGTTCAGGTGGACACTGTAATAAAGAAGGCGCAGCTTACCGGCGCTGATCAGGCTTTGGAACTTTGAGGCGACCGCGACGGAGTTGACCAGAACCAGAACAGACGTCCGATCGATCAGCCAGGTCGAGAACTTCTCTCCGAAATTGAACTCGAGGCCATGGTCCTCCCTGCCAAATTCGTGAATCCACCATATATGAGGGAGCCGCATGATCGTCCCCGCAAGAGCCCCTGCCGGAGTCGCCAGAGTATTTGTGATCACCAGGTCGCATCGGCTCCGGGCAAAAAATGCGGAGAGCCTGATGGCTGAGAGGAGACAGGCGACCCCGGATCGAAGACGCTCCCATGCGGACCGTCGATCGCCCACCCACCAGCCGTACTTCAGAACCTTGCAGGTGGTCCCCTGAACCCGCAACGCCTGGGCGAGAGAACCTTCGCCAGGAAGCACAACCAGGCACTCGATTCCCGCGTCGCGAAGCACCTCGACAGTCTCAATCAGTACACGCTCCGCGCCGCCGTCCCCCGCACTGTGACTCACGACACATACTTTCATCGACTCAATCCTCGCCATCAAATGCGGTTGAACCGTGCTTACGCGCCCGGCGCCGGCCGATCATGCCCCATAACAGTCCCCTCTCCATCTCATCCAGCGCGTAAAAATAGAGAACAATGACATATACCGCCATGGCGCAGCCGAACAGGAGGATCTTGTCGCGCAGAGGATCGGCAGATGCAACCCAGAGCAACGGCAAAATCAGGACCGAAAAGGCTGCAAGCGTAATGGTTCCGGCTGAAAGTGCGGCCTGCGCATCCCGGAACTTCATCCCAAAGCTTCGGACGGCAATCGCAAAAAGCACGCCGGTTTCTACAATCGTCCGAATGGTGAACGACAGCGCAGCCCCCACAATTCCCCATCGGGAAGCCAGGAACAGGGTAAATACAATATTGATGGGAACTTCAGCCAGATAGATCCAGAAGAGCAGGTCAGGCCGGCTCCTTCCCTCCGCCAGCGCTCCTGAAATCGGCGCCATCAGGCCGATCATCATTCCTGCTGCAATGATTTGCAGAGGAAGTGTGGCGTGCAGGGCGAACTCATGACCAATCCAGAGCTGAAATATGTTGTTTGCAAACACAATTGCCGCAAACACGCAGGGGGCAATGAAAAAAAAGATGTATTTATGCGCCCGGACAAAAAGAGCCGTAGTTCTCGATAAGTCCCCTGCCCCCTGGAGCGAACTGAACGCAGGCATGAGAGGCCCCACCAATGCTCCAGGGACAATTTGAAGCCGTTGCAGTGAGTCGAATGCAACCGAGTAATAACCGACGGCGGCAATGGATACAACCGCACCAATCACGAAGCGATCGGTGTAAAGCAAAATCGGCCCGAGGACGCCGGCCGCCGTAACCCAGCCGCCAAAGCCGAGCAGAGCGCGGACTAGACCAGGCTGGAAGCGCATGACATGCAGGCTCGGATGGATGCGCAGGGACTGCAGGATGACGACGATTACGGAGGCTGATCGAAGCAGGACCAGGCCAAACACAATAGCTGGCAATCCGTAACCCAGCGCGATCGCAGCGACTGGAATCAGGCCCATCAGGACGCCAACCGGTATGTTGACGGCGTTCAGAAGATCGAAGCGCTGGGAGGCCGCGAGTACGCCGCGGAACGAGCCCGCGACAAAATCCACGGGCAGGGCCACCGCCATGATCAGAAAAACCGTCCGTGCCTCGGATTGAAGACCAGGTGGGATCCTGAGTATATGTTTCACCAGCAGGGGAGACGCCGCAGCCAAAAGTAAGCCGCCTGCCAGACCAAGAAAGAGCTGGCTGCCCACCGCCGTCCACACAAGATCAGCGAGGCCGTCGGTTTCGCCCCTGCCCAGCAGTTCTGCCACATATTTCGTGGTGGCCGGCCCGATCCCCAAATTGAACAGAGCGAAATAGCCCACCACGATCAGGGCCAGCGAATAGAGACCGTATCGATCCGCCCCGAGGTGATGGATCACATAGGGAACCGTGAAAATCGCCACCAGGAGCGGCACTGCACGGCCAGCAAGGTTCAGAAGCGCATTCCGCGCCAGCAACGTCCCGCTCACAGCAACGTGGGTTGTAGGCTTCTGCTCGGGACACATCATGCAATCCTAAAGCTTTGCACTTCTCATTGGCCCTGGGGCACTCTCTCTTGGGTCAATGAGCAGGGGAGAACAGGCTGCCGCCGTCGATACAGGTTTTTTCAGTCATTGATTCCGACCGCTTCACTGTCTCACGCTTCCCGGCAGCAATCCAATCGAGGTGCGAGCACTCCTCAATTCGTTGCGCCCTCCCCGGAACATGCTCTCATTCCTCGGCTCAGATCATTATAGCGATGCAGTCGAACAGCGCTCCCACCCCGGCGTTTTGCTGCTGAAGCTGTCCCGGACGCCCCTTCCCGTGCCCCCTCCAGTCCTGCAGGCTCGGAGTCCGCTCTCTGGTATTGCGCGCAGTCGCCTTGTTTGGGCCCGGCACGCATAGAATCGATGGAAGAATGATCGTGCCCCCGCTCCATCTGCAGAGAAGACCATCCCGCACCGGGAGCGCCACCCCTTGACCTCTGTCTGCGCTGTGATCGTCACCTACAATCCCGGCGCGGATCTGCTTCGCAATGTTTTGGCTCTCCGCGACCAGGTAAAACATTTAATTGTCGTGGACAATGCATCGTCAGGAGCGGCTCTCGAAAGAGTCAGGGAAGTACAGGCGCAGATCTCCTGCACAGTCATTTATAACGAAGCTAACCTTGGCATTGCCGCCGCGCTCAACATCGGGTTCCGCGTTGCGGTGGACAATCAGTGCGAGTGGATCGTTGCCTTCGACCAGGATAGTACCGTCACCGGGGGATTTGTGCCGGCGCTTTTGGAGACCGCTGCCACCGCATCGGCGCCGGGCCTCATCTGCCCCGTGTACATCGATCGGCGCTCAATGACCGAGATGGTGATGCCCCGATTGCCTTCCGGAGAGCCCCTCACTGTAATGACGTCCGGTAGCATGTTGCGCCGAGCCACCTATCTGAAAGTCGGCCCCTTCAACGAAAGACTCTATATCGACTCGGTTGATAACGAATACTGTCTTAGAATTCGCTCCATGGGCATGCATATCGCCCAGTCTGAAAAGGCGATCCTGCTTCACTCTCTCGGTAAGATTACATTCAGGCGTATAGGCACAAAGAAGCTGGCAGCGACCAATCACAGTCCCGCGCGCTGCTATTACATAACCCGCAATCGGCTTTATTTGATATTTCATTACCCTCGTGCCTGGCGCTGGATCCTGTTTAGCTTGCAGGAGATGGTGCGCGAGTTCATGGCCATTCTCTTCGTCGAACAACAGAAGCTCGCGAAAATCGGCTACATGCTCAAAGGAGCAGCGGACTTTGCTCGTGGCCGATGGGGGCGCCAGGTTCCTCTCTGAGGATTGAGTATTCGGGACATGAACGAAATTTCAGTATCTCCGCAGGATGGCAAAGCGCAGGTGCATCTCTCCGTCGCCATGTGTACGTGGAACGGAGCGCGCTACCTGAGCGAGCAGTTGAGAAGCATTGCGGAGCAATCTCTCCTTCCCGGTGAATTGATCGTCTGCGATGACGGGTCCTCCGATGAGACCCTCGCGATTCTGGAGAACTTCGCTCGGATTGCCCCGTTTCCCGTCCGCGTTTTCATGAATGAACGGAACCTCGGGCCCGCGAAGAATTTCGAGAAAGCTATCCAGCTCTGCCGCGGAGAATTGATTGCCCTGAGCGATCAGGACGACATCTGGTACCCGCAGAAGCTGTCCATTTTGGCCCGCATCCTCGGTGAAGATGCGACTTTGGGAGGGGTCTTCTCCGACGGAACTCTCATCGACGACTCTTCAGCTCCCGTGCGTGGTCGCCTGTGGCAGCGGGTGCGTTATCGGCCGCCATCCGATTCTCTCCATGTCGAAAGCTCTCTCGCCGCCTGCCTGCTGAAGCGGAATGTCGTGACCGGCGCCGCTTTGATGATTCGCGCCAGCGTGCGGGACATCATCCTGCCGGTTCCTGACCCGTGGCTGCACGATGGATGGATTGCCTGGATGCTCGTTCTCCATTCGGGAGTCGCTGCAGTGCCGGAGCCGCTGATTGGCTATCGGGTTCATCGCGCGCAGCATGCCGGCCTGTCGCCCGGTTCGCTCCCGCAACGGATCGCCGCTGCACGGCGGGCACGGAGGAACGAGTGTCTCCCCACTGCCACCCAGTTTGAAGTCTTGCACGCCCATCTGGCTCGGCAACCCCAGGGCCGCTTCGAGGAGCTGCAAGCCAGCGCATACGATAAGATCAACCACCTGCGGCGCAGAGCCCATCTTCCCCAAACTCTCTTGCCCAGGGTCCTCCAGGTTCTCGCCGCGCGGAACGAATATCGACTCTACTCGAACGGCCTCTCGACCATGTTGAAAGATATTTTTCTGGCGTGATGCGTTGTCAGCAGTTACGGAAGTGCGTAACCCAGAAGCTCTCCCCCCGATGCGCCGCTTCCGCAGCTCGGATCGTGGCTGACAAAATGGCTTCGCCTGAAGACGCAACTATAGAGCGGCACTAAACTGAGGCCGGCCGCAGGCTTCGAATAACCAAACCCGTCCAGTCCAAGCACTCTCGCTCCCCCACACGCACTGTCCGTTGAGACGAAATAATCGTAACTGCCGCCCTTACACCCATAAAGGGCCAGGGTTGCCCCATGTTGCGGAGTTGGATAGAGATGTCCGAGGGTCGACTGCACTGTGAAACCGGCTGGCCCATCGATCCATCCCGTCGTAGCTTCCGTCACGATCCCGTTCGAGTAACTTTTCAGTGCCAGCAATGGCTGTGTGGGTGTCCAGACAATCTTGCCAATATCCCATTGGGGAGGCTCCGCGGAAAGCGCCGCCTGGGCAGGCGATGCGCTCCAGGATGGGTATGGATCGGAGATTGATGGAAACAGCTCGATGGATGGATAGGGGCCGATGTTCACGCGCCCATACTCGTCGCGCAGCAGACCCGCTATGAATACAGACTCGTTTCCCAGCGAATTCGTGTCGAACGAGCCGAGCAGTTGCCACGGCGTGCTTCCTGAAAGCAGCGAGTCTGCGGGAATTCGATACAAGAGCACCCCTGACTGCCCCCGCTCCTGCACATTCCCTGTCGTCGCCGGATTCCGGCAAGACTCATTGAACACGGCATACCACTCGCGTGCCTGCGCATCGTATGCCATGTCCCCCCAGGTGTGATCGGTCAGCGGGCTGTCGAGTCCGTTCTCCGTCAGTGTCCCCTGAACCGAAAAATGAATCCCGTCCGTCGAGATGGCCTCGACATGGCGTGTGGGAGTCTGGCCCGGCGAGTCTTCGTAAAAAAGCCAAATTCCCGACTTTTCATCGCTGTTGTAGACGGCCGGTTGTCCTACTCCATAGCCTGGATCATTCACCCCGGAAATAACGGGTGTGCCATACTTCCTCCAATGAATGCCATCCGCGGAAAAAGCGACGCCGATGCTGTTGCCGGCGCCGCCGGATGAGGCCGTCGCGACATAATACATGGCGTAGGAATAACTGCGGCCATCGCCAAAGGGATTCTGAAATACACCTCCAATCACTTTGGGGTTGCATGTAAAAACCGAGTCCCAGGCTCCCGGCGTCTCTGCCAGCACTGTCTCCGGCCCACTCAGGACGTGGGTCGTCAGATTGAGCGACGCGTACTGGATGGTATCGGTGTCCTGAGACGGGTTTTCCGGATTCGTCGCCTGCCCGCACCACCAGAACTGCTGCACGTTCCCGATCTGAATCGCAGTTGGAGAATAGTTGTAAACGCCCGCCTGTCCCAGGAATGCTCCCGAAGGAGGTCCGCCGAGAGAAACCCCGCATCCGGTTGCCAGGGTCAGCGCCAAAAACGCCTGGACGCATGCCAGCAGCGGATGCTGGTTGCTCCTCTGCGAACCGCAATCCCTGGGATGATCGGTGTGTACGCGTTCAGCCATGGCCTGGGCCTTCCAGTCTCTCCATCTCGAACCGAACATCCGGCCCGTGACCGTCCTTCGGGACGGTCACGGGCCGATGATCTGCCCTGACAAAGACAGCACCGAA
Source organism: Acidobacteriaceae bacterium (assembly GCA_030041515.1). Lineage (GTDB taxonomy): Bacteria > Acidobacteriota > Terriglobia > Terriglobales > Acidobacteriaceae > Palsa-343. The sequence continues at coordinate 162,075 of JASHNS010000081.1, forward strand.
TGCACTGCACGGGGAAGCTCCAATTGTAACGCTGCAGGCAGACGAAGAGGGTGTCTGCGCCTCTTACGCATCCTCGGCGCAGCGGGTCCCTGCAAACCTCGGCGTAGCCGCGGCCCCGAGGCGGTCGGATGAACGCCTTGCGGCCGTGCTGATGCGCTGGGGCCCCTTTGCAATCCTTGCTAACCCCACGGATGCCAACCGGTTAGGTTTCCGCCAGGCTTGCCGGAAGCCCCGGTCCGGCCGCTCCGGGGAACTCTGGTGCGGCCCCGGGGTGAATCGAACGCATCCGAGCGATATGATTGGTGTACCGGGAAGAATGTTGACGCGTTCTGCGCTGAGTATCTTCCTGGAGTCGCAACGCCTCTGGCAACTTGCCTGAGACGCGAGAGCGTCCATGTCGTTGATTTGCAGAAGGGCGATAGCGTCGGCATCAGGGAGACACGCACACACTGAATGGCAACCGAAACGTCCGTTTCTGATCTCCAGGAATCCCCAACGACGACCCGGCCGCCGCTGGCATCCGGAGCTTCCGGCAGCGGCGACCGCAACGAAAGCTCTCTGCTCGACTTCACTCTCACCATCGTGCAGCGGCGAAAGACGGTCGCCTGGGTCACCGGGATTTGCGTTCTCATCGCCGCCCTTCTCGCCTTTCTCCTGCCCAAAGAGTTCAAGGCTGAGGTGATTCTGCTCCCCCCCCAGCAGGAATCCTCTTTATCCTCGGCTCTCGGCTCGGAGCTGGAAGGCCTCAATGCCCTGGCAAAGTTGGCCGGCGGCGGCCTCGGAATCAAAAACCCAAACGACATGTACATTTCCATGCTGAAGAGCCACGCCGTTGAAGACGGGATGGTCCAGCATTTCGGCCTGATGCAGGAATACCATGCGAAGCTCCTCTCCCAGGCCCGCGCTGCGTTCGAAGCTCATGTCACGATCCGCGGCAACGAGAAGGACGGCCTGCTCCATATCGCGGTCGAGGACCGCAGCCCGCAACGCGCCGCCCAGCTCGCCAACGGCTATGTGGATCAATTTCGCGACCTTTCCCAGCATCTGGCCATCACCGAAGCAGGTCAGCGGGCGCTTTTCTTTCAGGACCAGCTGGAGCAGGCCAAAGACAACCTTGCCAACGCGGAAGAATCTCTGAAGGAACTGGAGCAAACTTCGGGAGTCATCGAACCGACCAGCCAGGCGAGTGCGCTCATCGATACAGCCATCAGTCTGCGCGCGCAGGTTGCGGCCAAGCAGGTCCAGATTCAGGCCTTGAAGACGTTTGCCACTGGCGGCAATTCCCAGCTGATCCAGGCGCAGCAGGAGCTGAAAGGTCTCCAGGAACAGCTGGCAAAGATTGCCGGCTCGCAGGAGAACCCCAATTCGCTGCTCATCCCCAAAGGAAAGGTGCCCCAGGTCAGCCTCGACTACGTGCGTCGGCTGCGCGACGTGAAGTATTACGAAACCATCTTCGAGGTCCTGGCGCGCCAGTACGAACTGGCCAAACTGGACGAGGCAAGAGAGGGCTCTCCCATTCAGGTCATGGATCCGGCCATCGTCCCGGACCACAAATCATCGCCCCACCGCGCCCTCATTCTGATCATTGGAGCCTTCGCGGGACTCGTCCTGGGCATTCTCATCGCCCTCATGCAGGAAGGGTGGAGATCCATGAAAGAGGACCCGGAGAACGGATCCAAAATCGCAGCCATCCGAACCGAACTGCACCGCCGACCATCATCTCGCTAGCCGCCGTCTGCGGCATTCATATTCGCGGCCATGAACCCAGCCACTCCCATCCTCGGCACCGGCTCCTGCCGCTCCCTGCGCCATCGCGGAATGTGCCCGCGCCATCGGCGCCGCCGCCGCCCGGTAAGAATCACCCCTGCGGAGCCCGCTTTCCCGATCGCTTCCGTTAACATCCAAAGCAGGGAAGTTCCACCGGAGGATGTGCCTTGAAACTGCGGACTCTGCCTTTTCTCGTGCTTTCGTGCCTCACCGTCGCCGCGTGCGCGCAGTCAGCCACCGATGTTCAGCCCGTCCGCGCCACGCTGCCCAACGGCATGAAGGTCGTTGTCCTCCGCAACGTCCTGGCCCCCGTCGTCACCGTCGAAGCCAACGTTCTCGCGGGCGGCAATGAGACGCCCGACGGCTTCCCCGGCATGGCCCACGCGCAGGAGCACATGGCCTTCCGCGGGTGCCATGACATGACCGCCGACCAGACCGCCGCCATCTACGCCCTCCTCGGCGGCGACGACGATGCCGATACCCAGCAGAACATCACCCAGTTCTTCGCTACCGTGCCCGCCGCCGATGTCGATGTTGCCCTTCGCGCTCAGGCTGATTGCTTCGCCGGCATTCAGGATTCCCAGGCCCAGTGGGATAAGGAGCGCGGCGCCATCGAGCAGGAAGTCGCCAGCGACCTCTCCAATCCCGAATACAAATTCATCGATCGCCTGAACACCGAAATGTTCGCCGGCACGCCTTACGCCCACGATCCTCTCGGCACCAAAGCCTCCTTCGACAAAACCACCGGCCCCATGCTGAAGGACTTCTACGACAAGTGGTATTCTCCGTCGAACGTCGTCCTCATCGTTGCCGGCGACGTGGACCCCGTGGCCACGATGGCCAAAATCAGGGCGCTCTACGGTTCCATTCCCAGCCATCCGGTCCCCCCGCACCCGGCCATCCATCTGCAGCCCTTCCAGTCCACCAGCTTCACTCTCACCAGCAATCTCCCCTACGTCCTCGGCTTCATCGCATGGCGCATGCCGGGTACGGACTCGCCCGACTACGCCGCCATCGACATCCTCTGCGACGTCCTCGCCAGCCAGCGCGCCGATCTCTACGGCATGGTTCCCGCCGGCAAAGCTCTCGGCACCGAATTCGGCCTCGCTGAGACCTATCGCAAAGCCAGCGTCGCCTTCGGCCTTGTGGCTCAGCCCACCGGCGTCGACGTCAAAGCTTCCATCGAGGAGATGCGCGGCATCATCGCCAACTACGCCGCCCACGGCGTCCCCCCCGATCTCGTCGCCGCCGCCAGGCGCTCCGAACTTGCCCAGGCCGAGTTCCAGCGCAACTCCATCCCTGGCCTCGCCGAAGAGTGGTCCTCCGCGCTCGCCGCCGAAGGCCGCACTTCTCCGCAGCAGGATATCGACGCCATCAGCAAAGTCACCGTCGCCGACGTCGACCGCGTTGCCAAACAGTACCTGCTCAACGCACCCACCATTACCGCGATCCTGCAGCCCTCGCCCAGCCCTGAGCCCGTCTCCGGCAAGGGATTCGGCGGCAGCGAAAAAGCCACCGTCGCCCCCACCAAACCCGTTCAGCTTCCCGCCTGGGCTGCCGGGCCCCTGGACAAAATTCAGGTTCCCACAACCTTCCTGCCCGTTTCCGACACCACCCTGCCCAACGGCATTCGCCTCATCGTCCGCACCGACACCACCAGCCCCACCGTCACGCTCGTCGGCCGAATTAAGCACGATTCCGATCTGCAAACCCCGAAGGGCCAGGATGGCGTCGCCTCCGTCCTCGACCAGCTCTACTCCTACGGCACCACCACCCTCAATCGCATCGCCTTCCAGAAGGCCCTCGACGACATTGCCGCCAATGAGAGCGCCGGTTACGATTTCTCCCTCGAGGTGCTGAAGCAGTATTTCTCCCGGGGCGTGCAGCTCCTCGCCGATAACGAGCTTCATCCCGCGCTCCCCGAACGTGCGTTCAGGATCACCCAGATGCAGACCGCGCATTTCGTCGCCGGCAATCTCCAGAGCCCCGGTTACCGCACCACGCGCGCTCTCTCCGTCGCTCTGTTGCCGCCCGGCGATCCCGCTCTGCGCGAAACCACTCCCCAAACCGTCTCCAGTCTCACTCTCGCCGACGTGCAGCAATACCACGACGCGACCGTGCGTCCTGATCTCACCACCATCGTCGTCATCGGCGACATCACCCCAGCCGAAGCCAGGGCGGCCATCGAAAAATCGTTCGGCGACTGGAAAGCCACCGGCCCCAGGCCCAACACCACTCTGCCCCCCATCCCCCTCAACAAGCCCTCCTCCGCGCACGTCCCCGATCCGGAACGCGTCCAGGACGCCGTTTATCTCTCCGAGCAGATTGCCATCAACCGTTTCAGCCCCGGCTACTATCCCCTGGAACTCGGCAATCACGTTCTCGGCGGCGGCTTCTATGCCACGCGTCTCTATCACGATCTGCGCGAGGAGGGCGGCCTCGTCTATTTCGTCGGCGCCGATATCAGCGCGGACAAAACCCGCGCCAGCTATTCCGTCGAGTACGGCTGCAACCCGGAGAACGTCACCAAAGCCCGCGCCCTCATCATTCGCGATCTCGACCAGATGCGTACCCAGGACGTCTCGCCCGCCGAGCTCCGCCAGGCCAAAGCTCTCCTTCTGCGCTCCATTCCTTTGGGCGAATCCAGTGAGGACGCCGTGGCCGGCGGTCTCCTCGGCCGCGCCGTCATCGGGCTCCCATTGAATGATCCCGTGATCGCGGCAAAGAAGTATGAAGCCCTTACCGCTGACCAGGTCCGCGCCGCTTTCTCGAAATACGTGCAGCCCGACAACCTCGTCCAGGTCGTCCGCGGCCCCGCACCGCAATAGCGCGGCTCGCCGAGTGCCGTTCACCGTCTGCACATTAACACTCTCGTGCGATCCATCCCTGCCGCATAAGTCGCAGGTGACACAGCAGTTCTCTCTTTCACGGCTTCCATTCGCCTGAGACAATGGATCTGTGCATGCGATCCGACGCCGGGACTGGATCGCCCATGCTCGCACCGCTGAGGGGACGCCAATGAACATATCGCATCGAATGCTCACGAATCTGCTTGCCGATGAATCCGGGCAGGACATTATCGAATACGCGCTGATGGCGGCGCTGATTGCGCTCGCCGCGGTCTCCGCCATGCAAACCGTCGGCAAGAAGATCAGCAATACGTTCAACTCAGTCGGCAGCGATATCTAGCGTCCCGTTCTCAAGCCCATCGCAAAAGGGTGTGCGTGTCATTCCGGGTGCAGGAGACAGTCGAAACTCCCTCCCCTTGCTGCGCCCGCACATCTTCGTGCTGGGACCTGACACGCGCCCAGCAGCCAGCGTTTCCTGCTAGCCTCAGGCAAGGGGGGCGGATGGCGCGGAGTTCCTGGGGTTGCCGATCGAAACCTGCGCAGAGGATCCATCGCCGAACAGCGGCATGCCTCGCGGCAGGACTCGCCTGCGCGCTCACAGCGAGCGCCCAAATCGCGCTAGGACCGTCCTCGCAGTTGGCGCAGTTGCTCGCGCAGAACCATGTGAAGCAGGCAATCCTCAAGCCGCCCCAGGGAATCCTCAGATATCCCTACCTCGTTCCCAGTGGCCCCTACTACGAGCTCTTTGACTGGGACAGCTATTTCATGGGCGTGGCCCTCAGCTACGACCATCAGGGCGAACCGCTCGCCAGCTCCGTCGAAGATTTTCTGAGCTTCGTCAACGAGAATGCCGACGACCCCGGCTACACGCCGCGAGAGATCGCGCCCACCACCTTCTGGGCGCTCCCCGAGATGTGCAAGCCCTTCCTCGCCCAGGCCGCCTACCGCGCCTCGCTCACTATGGGCAGCGTCGAGTGGCTCCGCCCCTGGTACAGGCGTCTCGCTGACACGATCCATTTCTGGGAGGACACCCGCCAACAGCCCAACGGCCTCTTCGTCTGGTTCAACGGCGTCGAAAGCGGCGTCGACAACAACCCCGCCGTCAGCGATCGCCCCGCTCTCTCCACTGAAGGCGTCGATCTCCAGTGCTACCTCTACCGCGAGTACGAAGCGATGGCCATCCTCGCTGCGAAACTCGGATACGCGCGCGATGCCGCGGAATATCGCGACAAGGCCGCCGCCCTCAGGAGCCGGATCCAGACGCTCATGTGGTCACCCAGCGCAGGCATGTACCTCAACATCGACGCCCGCACCGGAAAAAAGATCGACATCCTCACCTGGACCGACTTCGTCCCCCTCTGGGCCGGCGTCGCAACCCCCGCGCAAGCCCACCAGATGATCGACGCGCATCTCCTCAACCCAAAGGAATTCTGGACTCCTTACGGCATCCGCGGCCTCGCCCCCAATCAGCCCCTCTACGATCCGGTCCACGGCTACTGGCGCGGCCCTGTCTGGATCCTCACCAATTACCTGCTCATGCACGGCCTCATGAACTACGGCTATCCGAAGCAGGCCATCCAGCTCGCCCGTAACACGCAGAACCTCCTCATCCGCGACCTCAAAGCCACCGGCGGCATGAACGAGTGCTACAACCCCGACACCGGCAAGCCCGAAGGCGACGACCATTTCGTCAGTTGGGATCTCCTCGCCGAGCACATGCTCGAAGAAGCCCAGACCAACCACGACCCCACCGCGCTCAAAATGTTTTGAGCGGAAACCTCACTCCGCTCTCCCGCCCCCGAATCTCGCCCATCGAATAAGTTCTGTCATCCTGATCAGATCTGCCATCCTGAGCGTAAGCTCCGTCATCCTGAGCGTAAGACCTGTCATCCTGAGCGGAGTTCGGCGCGCTCGGCGCGACGAACGCAGTCGAAGGACCTGCATTTCCGGCTGGGTGCCCCACCCTTGTCGCGCGCAACTCGCGCGGCAGAGTGGGGAGCCACCAAACTTCGTATCAGGGAAGACCCCCCATAGCCCACAGAAAAAGCACCCCGAGACAGGGGCTTCGTATCAGGGCACGACTTCACAGGCTGCGGAAATAGTCGATTCTTTGAAGGGGCCCGGCTCAGCCGGGCCGAAAAATCGGCAAAATCAATTCGGCTTCAGCCGCTGAGGGACGTTTTTTCCTGCACGACGGGATCTTTCTGCAAGCTCTTCAGCCGTGCTGAAAACGCCCCAGAAGAGAACGGGCATCACGCCCTGCGCCCCCGTATCAGGGCCCTGCGCAGCAGGGCTGCGGTAGAAGCACCGGGCTTCAGCCCGGTGATCAGATCTCCTCGAAGAGCGGCTTGAGCCGCGGAGCACGCAACCTTTTATCAAGCCACGACCCCACCCCTTCGCAAAAGCATTGCAAGGCCGACGCCCTGTATCACGCCACGACTTCAGTCGTGCCGAAAAGGCCCCAGAACAGAGCGGGCTTCAGCCCCTGTGAAGCTCACCCTTGCAGCGCGGCGCCCTCTCCCGCCTTCGGCTCGCACAGCGCAATCTGGTTCCCGAACGGATCCAGCAGGTTCAGCCGAGGCATGCCCCAAAAGCTCTCCGTGATTCCCGGCCGCCAGTATCGGTAATTCTTCGCCGACAACTCCGCGTGGAGTTCCTGCACGCCCTCGAAATCCACCTGAACCCGCGCCCCCGGCGACCCGTCGCCATAATGCTCCGAAAGGTGCACCACCAGCCCATTCCGCGAAACCTGCATATAGAGCGGCGCTGTTGGGGCAAAGCGATGCTCCCAGTCCAGGTGGCAGCCCAGATAGTCGAGATAAAACTCCCGCGCCTTTTCCTCCGAAAAGATCCGCAGAATCGGAATCACCCGCAGCGTCCGCATACTCACCGCAGCAGCTCTTCCAGCGCCGCGCTCAGCTCCGTCTTCTCGTCCCGATACTTCACGATCACCGGCGTATACACGCTCACACCCCACTCTGCCCCTTTACCCTTCGTCACCGCGCGCGCCCCCGGCACCACCACCGCGCCCTCCGGAATCACCAGCGGCCGTTCGCCCTCCGCCCGCAGCACCTCGCCCCGCACCACGTCGTACACCGGCGTGCCCCGCGTCAGAATCGTCCCCGCCGCCAGCACCGCCCGCCGCCGCACCACTGTTCCTTCATACACGCCGCAGTTCCCGCCCACCAGCACATCGTCTTCCAGAATCACCGGGCTTGCGTTTACCGGCTCCAGCACGCCGCCCACCTGCGCTGCTGCGCTCAGGTGCACGCGCCTGCCCACCTGCGCGCAGCTCCCCACCAGCGCGTGCGAGTCGATCATCGTCCCCTCGTCCACATACGCCCCCACATTCACCCAGCTCGGCGGCATCATCACCACGCCGCGCGCCACGTACGCGCCCGACCGCACCGCCGAGCCCCCCGGCACCACGCGCACTCCATGGTCCGCCACAAATCGCCGCGGAGGAAACGTGTCCTTATCCACAAACGACAGCTCCACGCCGCTCGCTTCCATCTGTCCCAGCCGAAACCCCAGCAGGATCCCCTGCTTCACCCACGCATTCACCCGCCACCCAATGGGCGCAGATGCATCCGGCTCCGCAGCCCGCAGGACCCCGGCTTCCAGCGCCGCCCGCAGCTCCACAAACGCCTGCATCGCCCCGGAGTCGCCCACCGCCTCCGCCCCCGCCGCAAAATACCGCTCAATGTCCGTTTGCAAACTCATCGCTGAATCCGAATCGTGGGTCGATCCGCGCTTGCCCTGAAGACTTTTCCCCTTCACAGCTTGCGGAAGAATCCTCTTGTAGAGGGGCTTTGTATCAGGGCATGACTTCAGTCGTGCCGAAAAGTTGCCCAATGGGAACCGGGCTTGAGCCCCTGAGGAATCATCGACCCGGCCTCGGCCTCAACCGAAGTGTATCAACCTCTCAGTCCGCAAAATGTATCCTCAAATCCGTGCCTCGCCCCACCCCATCCCGAGCCCTCCCCTCCGAGCTCGCCCTCATCCGCGACCTCCGCCGCCAGGCCGCGTCCATCTCCTCTCGCTCCCTCATCGCCGGCATCGGCGACGACTGCGCTCTCCTTCGCCCCAAACCCAACCACGACCTCTGCGTCACCACCGACTTCTCCCTCGAAGGCGTTCACTTCCGCCGCGACTGGCACCCTCCCCAATCCGCAGGACACCGCTGCCTCGCCCGCGGCCTCAGCGACCTCGCCGCCATGGGTGCCGACCCCGTTGCGGTCTTCCTCTCCCTCGCGCTTCCCGCGCGCCTGCCGCGCACCTGGCTCGACGGCTTCCTCCAGGGCTTCCTCGCCCTCGCCCGCCAACACCGCGTCCCTCTCGCCGGCGGCGACACCGCCCAATCTCCCGGCCGGATCACCGCCGACATTGTCGCCATCGGCCAACTCCCCCGCAACACCGCGCGCCTCCGCTCCACCGCCCGCCCCGGCGATCTCCTCTATGTCACCGGCGCTCTCGGCGGATCCGCTGCCGAACTCCTCGCGCTCTCCACGACGCCCGCAGACAAGACAGCTTCAGTTTTCAGGGGGCACGGCTCCGCAACTCTCGCCAGTGCTTCTGCTTTGAAGGGGCACGGCTCCCCAGTTCTCGCCAGTGCTTCTGCTTTGAAGGGGCACGGCTTCAGCCGTGCCATCAATGCCTCAAAGAAGAAAGGGGCTTTAGCCCCTGAGGCAAACCATCCCCATCTCTACCCCGAACCTCGCCTCGCCGTCGGCCGCCGTCTCCGCCCGCTCGTCCACGCCATGATCGACATCAGCGATGGCCTCTCCACCGACCTCGCCCATCTCTGTGAAGAATCCGGCGTCGCCGCAGACATCGAAGTAGCCGCGCTCCCCATCCACCCTCTCGCACTCCAGCTCGGTTCAAAGCGCCGCGCGCGCTCGGCCCTTCACCTCGCTCTCCACGGCGGCGAAGACTACGAATTGCTCTTCACCGCCCCTCCCTCGGCCAAAATTCCGCGCTCCATCGCCGGCGTCCCCATCCATCGCATCGGCGCCATCCGCAGACCTCGCCCCCATGGCCCCCGCATCCTGCTGAAAACAAAAGGCGCCCCGCACACCCCACTCACGCCCGCCGGCTGGCAGCATTTCCGCTGAGAATTTCTCCCCCCGCGCGGGCGACCAACTTCGTGCTGCTCCGCATCCAATCGAACGCTATAACAGCTCCTGTACATCCATCTCCTGGACATCAGGAACTGCTGTAAGGTTCTGCCGCCTGCACGGTCGGCGCCGGGGAGTCCATCGCATGCCGCAGTTCCTTCCCACAACTGGCGATCCGGATTCGCCTCCGGAGGCCCAGACCTACGAGCACAGGCTCTTCAAGCGTGCCGGGGCGGGGCGCGGAATTCTGATCGTGGATGATGAGCCCGCGATCACCGAGACTCTCTCCGCCGTCTTCACCCACAGCGGCTACACCGTTCGCACCGCGCTCTCGGCCGAAGAAGCCATCGAAACCGTCGCCGTCTGGGAGCCCGACCTCGCCATCCTCGATGTCATGCTCCCGCGCATGAACGGACTCGATCTCGCCGTCGTTCTCCGCGACAACCACCCCCGCTGCCGCCTCGTCCTCTTCTCGGGCAACGTCAACACTCCCGCCCTCGCTGAAGAAGCCGCGAAGAAAGGCAATTTCTTCGAGATCCTCTCCAAACCTGTCCATCCCCTCTTCATGCTCGACTACGTCGCCAGCCTCTTCTCTGAACCCACCCCCGGCATCGCTTGAGTCAGCCGGAGGCCACTCTGATCGAGTGTTGTCAGCGTCAGGGTGGGCCCCTACCACGGACCCCAGATCAACGGCTGCTGTTCTTTCGCAGGCAGGCCTGTAAGCCGGATTCTGTCGAGGACGGCCATTCCTCTTGGCGCCGCATTGCTGCGGTCGCTCCAGCGACCTACCCGAAACTTCCATCCGTTACCGGATGCCCCTCCGGGGTTGACGCGCCGGGCCGGCGCGTGCGGACATTGCTGCCCGTCTCGTTCCCTATTTGGTCTTGCTCCGTGTGGGGTTTACCATGCCTCCGTCGTTACCGCCGGAGCGGTGCGCTCTTACCGCACCTTTTCACCCTTACCCCAATCCCTTTCGAAACCAGGGCGGTATCTTCTCTGTGGCACTTGCCGTCCCTGAGCCTTTACGCTCAGGTCCCGGACGTTATCCGGCACACTGCCCTCTGGAGTCCGGACTTTCCTCCAGCGGAGTCGCCCCCGCCAGCGGCCGTCCAGCCTGCCTGCTCGTCTGATGATACGCCGACGCGCTGCCTTCCCCGCGCCGGCGCCCCTCAACGTCCCGTCATTTTCTTGAGCGCTTCCGGATAGCGCTGCCCCTCCACCGGAATCTTCGCCGACCCCTCATCCATCTCGCCCAGATCGTCTGCGCCCCGGGCGCGCCTCCACGCCTCGCGAACAATCCCCTGAGGGAGAGGCCTTGTATCAGGGCACGACTTCAGTCGTGCCGAACGCGGTCCAATTACGGCGGGGCTTCAGCCCCTGAAAAAGACGCCATCCCGCCAATCCCTCAACCCCAACCCCAAACAAACCGTCATCCTGAGCGAAGTGGAACGCGCCATCAGCGCGGTCCACGCAGTCGAAGGACCTGCATGGCGGCGCTTTCCATTACTGCGGCCCCAGCCCACGCCGCAGCCGCGCGCGCCGGAGGGGCAACGTTGATGAGCCCAGCACTCCTGCCAATCCCGCAATCCCCAAACAATCCGTCATCCTGAGCGGAGTGGAACGCGCCATGGGCGCGGTCCACGCAGTCGAAGGACCTGCATGGCGGCGCTTTCCATCACCGCGGCCCCAGCCCACGCCGCAGCCGCGCGCGCCGGAGGCGCAACGCAGGATAGCCCAGCACTCCTGCCAATCCCGCAACCCCCAAACAATCCGTCATCCTGAGCGGAGTGGAACGCGCCATGGGCGCGGTCCACGCAGTCGAAGGACCTGCATCGCGGCGCTTTCCATCACCGCGGCCCCAGCCCACGCCCCAGCCGCGCGCGCCGGAGGCGCAACGCAGGATAGCCCAGCACTCCTGCCAATCCCGCAACCCCCAAACAATCCGTCATCCTGAGCGGAGTGGAACGCGCCATGGGCGCGGTCCACGCAGTCGAAGGACCTGCATGGCGGCGCTTTCCATCACCGCGGCCCCAGCCCACGCCGCAGCCGCGCGCGCCGGAGGCGCAACGCAGGATAGCCCAGCACTCCTGCCAATCCCGCAACCCCAAACAATCCGTCATCCTGAGCGGAGTGGAACGCGCCATGGGCGCCGTCCACGCAGTCGAAGGACCTGCATCGCGGCGCTTTCCATCATTGCGGCCCCAGCCCACGCCGCAGCCGCGCGCGCCGGAGGTGCAACGCAGGATAGCCCAGCACTTCAGTGCTGGGAAAGCCGCGGAAAAACCCGAGCCCCGGAGGGGCGGCGCGCACACGCCATGCATCACGGCACGACCCCAAAGCCTGCCAAAACCCTCCGAGACAGGGGCCCCGTATCAGGGCACGACTTCACAGGCTGCGGAAAAACACATGGAGACAGGAGCTTTGTATCAGGGCACGAGTTGACTCGCGCCGAAACGGTCCCAAAATGAGTCCCGCTTTAGCCGCTGCGGTCTCCCTCCCGTCTTCATCCGGAGTTTTTCCGCAAGCTGTTCAGTCGTGCCACAAGCGATCCAGGAATGGCCGGGCTTCAGCCCCTGCGCCTTTCCCAACCACCTGCGATGGAAACCGCGCCACACCTTGCGTCCCTTGCGCCGCGCGTCCAAACCCTCGCAAAATCTGACCTGTTCCTACCCCCTATCCCCTGCATTTCTTGTCAACCCCCGCACCTCTTCACCAAAGTAACCACCGTTGATTCCAATGAAGATCTCCTCCAAAACCAATGAAAATATTTGGCAGTCTAATTCTTCTAACTTGGTATTCTGAACTTAGATAGAAAGAAAGCAAAAAGCCCGCCCCGCGCGGGCTTTTTTCTTTCTCCTCATTCCTCGCCGCCGCCGGTGACCCATTCACCGGCGGCGCTTTTTTCTGACTACCGACTACTGCCTGCTAACTACCGGCCGCTGCCATCTGGCGCCTATCCCGAAACCGTAACCCGTACCTCGTAAGGAGGCATTCATGCCCAACGACCAACCTCTCCCGGAACCCATCCCGTATCCCATCGGCCGCCTCGACCCCGCCCACGCCAAACCCATCCCTTCTTCGCGCCCACGCTGCCGCGCCCTCACCGTCGACGGCCATCGCTGCAAAAACTATGTCGTCGGCGGACTCCATCTCTGCTTCTCCCACTACCGCTACCGCCGCCCCGCCTTCCCCGAGGCGCGCAACTTCTCCACCCCTCTCATCGAAGACCGCGCCACCCTCCAGCTCGTCTCCACCCAGGTCGTTCAGGGCATCCTCTCCAATCGCCTCGATCCGGTCCGCGCCCGCATCGCCATCGCCGCCCTGCGCGTCGCTGCCCTCACCATCCCCGGCCTCTACAAGCCCGTCGCCCCGCCCAAACAGGCTGTCACCGAACCCTCCGCCCAAACCCCCGCAGAGACCCCTGAAGACACCGTCTGCCACCTCGGCCGCGATCACGAGGACTTCATCAGCGCCGACGGCGACCTCTCCGAGCCGCCCCTCAATCCCTCCTGCTCCGTCGCCGAGTCCGCCGACGCCGCCCGCCACCTCCTCAACACGCTTCAGCCCGTCAGCCATTGCAATCCCGAAGACGAGGACCCCGAAATCGTCGTTCCCCCCGACACCCACGACTGGCAAACCTGCCACTGCTTCACCTGCACTGACTTCCGCGATGATGTCCACCGGCGCATCGAGCGCGATCGCATCGCAGCGGAAGGGTAATACCCGCAGGGTATTACCCCGCAAGCTAAATGCAATCAGCAGCTTGTCGTAATCCCAACCCTCAAAATAGTTTCTCTATGCCATCGCGCTGCAGAAAGTAGGTCCGCTGCGAATCATCGACGACCGATGACTGACGACTGAATTGCTGGCAGCCGAAAGCTGGCAAGCCGGCCCCTGGCCGCTACGTCCGCCGCCACGTCCCGCTCTTGCCACCCGACTTGCTCTCCAGCCGCACCTCGCGAATCACGATACCCTTATCCGCCGCCTTGCACATGTCGTACACCGTCAGCGCGGCCACCGCCGCCGCCGTCAGCGCCTCCATCTCGACGCCCGTCTGCGCCGTCGTCGCCGCCGTCGCCCGGACCGCAATTCCGCCCTCCGCCGGTTCCACGCGCACGTCCACGTGGCTCAGCGGCAGCGGATGGCACATCGGAATCAGCTCCGCCGTGCGCTTCGCTGCCTGAATCCCCGCGATCCGCGCCACTTCCAGCGGATTCCCCTTGGGATTGCGGGGCAGCTCTGCCAGTGTCGCCGCGCTCATGGCCACGAATGCCGACGCCTCGGCCTCGCGCCGCGTCTCGGCCTTCGCGCTCACGTCCACCATCCGCGCCTCGCCGGCCTCATCGAAATGCGACAGCTTGCTCATGCGTTCAAGACTAACGCGGCCGCTGCTCCTCCGGCAGATCGCGCCAGGGACAATGCCGGCAGCCCGACCCGCAGCACCGCCCGCGCCGCCGCAGATACGCCTCGGTGAAGACAACGTAGGGACCCTCGCGGTAGAAGTCCTCGCCCTCCACCAGTGGCTGATTGGGAGCGCCCCCGGACTCAGGCAAGCGCGCCGCCCTCCTGCTCCGGAGCTCCCCAGGCGAACGCGCCCGGAACCGGCATCGCTGGCGCGGGGGTTTCGGCCGGGGTCTCCGCAGGCGGCAGGGTCACCGTGTTGCCGGCAATCGCCGCCGTCCGCTCGCCGGGGATCAACACGCCGATCAGGTTCATGGGATCGGCAGCGGCCATCGTCAGCGGGGGCATTTCGCCAAGGGTCCGGGACCGGCCGGCGCGCAGCGCATCCGCCGCTTCGGGCAGCGCGAACTGCTCGCCGCCAAAGCCGGAGACGAAGCGCCCGCCGCGCACCGCGCCGCGCGCTTCCAGGCGGCGGAACATCGCCACCAGCTCGCGCCACGGCGGAACCGTCGTCTCCCGCGCCAGCACATCGCGGAACACCACGCCGTACCGCCGCAGCAGCATCCGGCACGCCGACTCCACCTGAGCATCCCGCCTCGCCGCCGCGCGGCCGGCGGCTTCCACGTCGCCGCGGGCCACCGGCTCCTCGGCTTCGGTCAGCAGCGCCCAGCGGCCGGCCGCGTTTTTAGCCTTCCCGCTGCGAGGGGTGCTGAACTCCCGCTTGCGCCGGGGATCGACCAGCGCCCGCAGGCTGTCGAAGCCGTCCGCCGTCACCAGACCCGCAGCCACCAGCTCCCAGAGCGCGCGATGCACGTCCTCGGCAGGCTCGCCCAGAGCTCGGATGAGATCCCCGGCGAACATCGCCCCGCGCTCGCCGAGGCAGGAGCGCACGCGATTCGCAATACCGCCCAGCGCCGCGTTCAGCGTCGTCTCCGGAATCTGTCGCCGTGACAGGCACAAATCCATCCATTGCGCCTCTTCGCGCACGAAGAACGTCACCGGCGCCATGCTGGTCGGGACCACCCGCCTTGGGCCCCCGCTCGCTGCATCCGCAAACGCGGGATGCGGCGAAATCCGGCCCCATCCCACCGCGCCCGTCAGGCACAGCGCGTCCAGCCAGCGCGGATCGTATCCGGCGACCCGCTGGGGCAGCAGGCTCCGCTCCCACTCCGCCGCCGGCGCCTCGAACCCCTCCAGCCCGCGCAGAGCCTCCAGCAGGCCCTGCTCGCCGGTCAGCTGCCGCCGTTCGCCCAGATGTTGCCAGTCCAGCAGGAACCGCAGGTACGCCGCCGGCGTGACCGGCTCAATTTGCTTCCGCAGCGCATGGAGCGTCCGCTTGTGGATCCGCTGCAAAATCCGCCGCTCGCACCACTCTACCTCGTGGTCCGCGGGCGGTTCCGCTTCAGCAGTGCGCTCGAAAACCCCGCGCAGCACGGTTCCCGCGGCTTCCAGCCGCAGCATCTCGCGCCAGATCGCGCCAGGCTCCACCCCCAGCCGCGCTGCGAGCCCCGTCGAGGTGGTCGGCCCGACGATTTGTAACCAGCCCTGGCACGTTTTTGCGAGAATGTCACTCAAATGGGGCACTTTATCGGAAGTTCCCCACATTTCCACAGGGAATTCCACCGCCGGCCACAGTTCCCGCAGCCACGCCGCTCGCTCGGCAGCGGCCACATACTCCCGCCCGTTCACGCGCGCTACCGCCGCCCGCCCCGTCCGCTCCAGCCGCGCCAGGAACGTGGCCCAGTCCCGCGCCCCAGGCTCGTTCAGCATCTCCGCCGGAACGACCACCAGACTGCACAGCAGGTCGTGCAGCTCGTGCTCATCGCGAAGATCCGGCCAGATCTCCTCACGGACCTCGGCGATGGCATCCGGCGAAAGCCGTCCCGCCTCGCCCAGCACCGCATCGGGCACCACGCCGCGCATCTGCACCGCCCGCGTACGCCGTTCTTCCAGCCCCGCATCGTCGAGAAACGCATACGGGTTTGCGTTCAATAGTTCGTGCGCAAAGGCGGAGGGCGTCGTCGTGTCCACGGCCACGCAACGGATCTGTCCCTCCTGCATCGCGCGCAACAGGGCCTTCAGACCCTCCAGGTCCATCGCTTCCTGGAGCACGTCGCGCATCACCTCTCCCACCAGCGGGTGATCCGGAATCTGAATGTCGCCCTCGATGTTCTCGAAGCACGCCGCCGCCTGCGGAAAGACGCTGGCCAGCAGATCGTCGGAGCGAATCCGCTGGATTTGCGGCGCGACCTTCTTTCCTTTTTGGAACCGTAACAGTTGCAGACTTCGCGACGCATCCCACCGCCAGCGCGTTTTGAAGATCGGCGAGGCGAGCGACGCCTGCTCCAGCAGTTCCGTAACGGTTTGGTCCGTGAGAAAGTGAAACACCTCGCTCAGCGGGAAGCTGTGCTGTTCCGCGAGGCAGATGTTCAGCCCATTGTCCGTGGCCGCCGCCTGCAGCTCGAAGTTGAAGCCGCGGCAGAAGCGCTTGCGCAGCGCCAGCCCCCACGCCTTGTTGATCCGTCCGCCGAAAGGTGCATGCAGGATCAGCTGCATCCCGCCGCCTTCATCGAAGAACCGTTCCGCCACAATGGTGGTAAGGGAGGGCACCGTCCCCAGTACAGCGCGCCCGGCTGCGACGTACGCAATCAGCTGTTCGGCGCCCGCGTCGTCCACGCCGCAATCCTGCTTCAGGAAGGCGGCCGCGTCCGCAACCTCCGGCATCGTCTGGCTCACGTAACCCGGCAGCACGTTGCGCGTGCGCCGGTCGATCTCCTCGCGCAGTTCCGAGACAAACTCGCTCAGTTCGCGCGTCCGCTGCGGAGCCTCGCCGAACCAGAAGGGAAGCGTCGGCGGCGCACCCTGCGCGTCCTCGACCAGGACGCGGCCCGCTGCCTCGATCCGCTGGATGCGCCAGCTCGCATTGCCCAGCTGCACCACATCGCCCGGTGACGAATCCACCGCGAAATGCTCGTCCAGTGTCGCAATTTGTACGCCTTCCGGTTGCAAAATCACCGGAAACAGTGCCGTATCCGGAATCGCGCCGCCGTTCGTGATCGCCGTTGTTCGCGCGCCACGCCTTGCCTGCACGCGCCCCTGCACGCGGTCACGCAGCAGATACGCACCGTACCGTCCCCGGCTCGACTCGATTCCTTCCGTCAGCAGGCACAGCGCCTTGTCGAACTCCTCCCATGCCAGATCCCGATACGGATGCGCTCGCCGGAATACCTCCCAGAGCGCCCGCTCTTCCCACGGCTCCGCGGCGCAAGCCGCCACAACTTGCTGCATCAGCACGTCGAACGGCTTCGCCGGAATCTCCAGCCGGTCCAGCACGCCGCTGCGCATCGCGCGCACCAGCGCCGCCTGCTCCATCAGATCGTCGCGCGTGACCGCGAAGAAGCGGCCTTTGGGAACCGCCCCACGCCAGTGGCCGGCGCGGCCGACGCGCTGCGTTCCGACTGAGATCGAGCGCGGCGACTGTAGCTGGCACACCAGATCCACCGTTCCAATGTCGATGCCCAGCTCGAGCGATGCGGTCGCCACCAGCGCGCGAATCTCGCCCTGCTTCAGCCGCCGCTCCGCATCCAGGCGCAGCTTCCGCGACAAGCTGCCGTGGTGGCACGCCACGTTTTCCGCGCCCAGCCGCTCGCCCAGCTGAAAGGCCAGCCGTTCGGCCATGCGCCGGGTATTCACGAAGACCAGTGTGGAGCGGTGCGCCATCGCCAGTTCTGCCAGCCGCGTGTACACGCCCTCCCAGATCGATGTCGTCGCGACGGCCCCGAGCTCGTCCGCCGGCGCCTCAATCGCCAAATCAAGAGCCCGACGCTCGCCCGCGCGGACGATCGCTACGCGACGCTCTTGCGAGTCCGCTCGCCATGGCTCGAGGAACTCCGCCACCAGCTCGATGGGGTTCTGCGTCGCCGAAAGGCCAATGCGCAAGGGACGCGGGTGCGGGAGCAGGCTTGCCCCTGCCATGAGCGTGTTCTGGCCCATCACCAGTGCGTCCAGCCGCTCCAGGCTCAGTGCCAGATGCGATCCCCTCTTGTCATCGGCAATGGCGTGAATCTCATCCACGATGACCGTGTGCACGCGCCGCAGATGCTCACGGCTCTGTTGCGCGGTCAGCAGGATGTAGAGGGACTCAGGAGTCGTGACCAAAATATGTGGGGGCGATTTAAGCATCGCCCGCCGTTCCGCCGCAGGGGTGTCGCCGGTTCGCACCCCCGCGCGCACCGGCGGGCAGAGATAGCCCCGCTCGAGCGCCAGCTGCTGAATCTCTCGCAGCGGGGTCTCCAGGTTCTTGTGTACGTCATTCGAGAGCGCCTTCAGCGGCGAGACGTACACGACTTCGGTTGCCAGTCCGAGTCTCCCCTCGAGCGCTTTCCTGATCAAACCGTCAATACAGATCAGGAATGCGGCCAGCGTCTTCCCGGAGCCGGTCGGCGCGGAAATCAGCACCGGTCGTCCCGCATGGATGTGCGGCCAGCCAAGCTCCTGCGGCTCCGTCGGCGTGCCGAAGCGGCGCACAAACCACTCCTGCACCAGAGGGTGCGCCCACGCGAGCGACTGCAGGACAGAGGGTTCGGCCGCAGGCTCCGGCGCTGGGGTTACCGGGGACAGCATCTTCCGATTCTACTCCGCATTTTCGTTTCTTCTTCGCCCGAATTCCGGCCTGGCTGCATTGACAAAGACGCGACCCCCTGCGAATTTAGGCCGTTCCCGCTGCCGTGGAGCCGTATACTCCCGCCAACCCTGAAAGGAGGCGTCAATGGGTAAGATCAACTTTGGTCGCGTGCTTCTCGGCGGTATCGTTGCAGGAATCGTCATCGACGTTTTGTCATACGTCTCGGATGGAGTGATTCTGAAGTCACGGTGGGCAGCCGCGTACCAGGGCAGTTTTACGACCGGGCAGATCATGGGCTTCTGCATTTTGGGCCTCATCGCCGGCGTGATCACGATCTGGTTCTATGCTGCGTGCAAGCCACGGCTTGGGACTCGTTATAGAACCGCGTTGAATGTCGGGTTGGCGGTCTGGATCATCGGTTATGTGTTGCCCAACGCCGGCTATCTGTACATCAGCGGCCATCAGCACAATCTCATGATTTACACGACGTTGGGGAATCTCGTGGAAGTCCTGGCCGGAACCTTCATCGGCGCCGCGTTCTGCAAGGAATCAGGCGTGCTCGAAGCCGCGGCTCCCAAACCGGCCGCAGTCTAGGGAAAAGTCCGACCCGCCTGCGGCAGCAGCAGTGACGGGCCTTCATCCTTCGGCCGCACAGCCGAAAGCTTCGCGTCGCGGGAAATGCCTGCGGCCTGGGGGCCGCCCTCCTTCCGTGATTCCCCATCCGGTATGCTGGGGGCAGCCGCGAGCCTGGCGCCCCATGCCCGAACTTCCTGAAGTCGAAACCATCGCCACGGGCGTGCATCGGCAGCTTCGTGGCGACACCATTCTCTCCGTTTGGTTCTCTCGCTATCGAGAGCCGTTCAAGACGCCACCCGACGAGATGGCCGCTGCCCTGTGCAACCGACGCATCAGGCAGGTTCGGCGCGTCGGCAAGCATATTGTTTTCGACCTTGAACCCACGCCCCAGGCATCTGCGAGCTTCCGCCCTCGAATCCAGTGGACCGTGCACCTGGGCATGTCAGGCCGACTACTGATCGCCACCCCCCGGTCGCCGGAAATGCGTCACACCCATGCCGTGCTGCATCTGGGTTCCGGGCGTGAACTGCGGTTCGTTGATCCGCGTCGCTTTGGACGCCTGTCGCTCGAGCCAGGGGATTTTCAGGGTCCCGGAACCGAGCCGCTCGCGGTCTCCCTTGCCGATTTCACTGCCCTTTTTCGAGGACGGAAGCTCTCCATCAAAGCCGCATTGCTGAATCAGTCGCTGCTCCACGGAGTGGGAAATATCTACGCGGACGAAAGCCTGTTTCGCGCGGGGATTCGCCCCACACGCCCTGCTGGTCGACTCACGCGCGCCGAACTTGGACGGCTCCGCACCGCCCTGCGTGCGGTCCTCCGCGCCGCCATCCGCGCCGGCGGATCCTCCGTGTCCGATTATGTGGATGCCGAAGGCAGCAAGGGCTTCTTCCAGGTGCAGCACCGCGTGTACGGCTGCAAAGGAAAACCATGCCGGGTCTGCGGAATGCCCATTCGCCGCATTGTCCTGGCAGGCCGGGGTACGCATTTCTGTCCCCGATGCCAGGAGTAACCATGATGGGTCCGGTCTTATGGAATTTCGGAAACCGGTGCTCCGTGTCTACGAGATTCTGAAGGATTTATATCGATCACTGGGCGTTAAGATGGTTTGTTTTCTTTAACATCCAGAACGGCGATCCGATTGCAACAATCACGTTGCCAGCGACGCACAGGCCTCCGTCAGAGGGGCCGCTGCGACAGAGATTCCGGTTGATGAGAGCATCGCCCTCGGATGGTTTTGCCCCAACCGGAACGAACCAAGCCCATGTATATCCCGATTTGTTCCGTCAGGTGCAGGGACGAAAAGGCATTTCAGGGGGGCCAGTGACTGGCCATTGAGACGAAGGGCCATCCGCAACGCGGATGGCCTCATTCTATTGTGCGCAGGAACCGGTCTGCATCGCGCATCCTGTAAGGCCGCATCAAATTAGTTGCAGGGGATCAACTCTCAGGGTAGTATTGTATTTGCCCATCGAGCGGCTGAAGCCATGCTGTAAACCGGCGAGGCTCGCCGCTACACTCGAGAGTCTGGAATCGGCCCCGGGTTTCTCCCGCTGCTGCGTATGTGCTGGCGGAGAGCGAACCGGGGGCGAATGGTGAATCAGGATCGGACGGCGATTTCATTGCGTTCCGTTGATCGACGTGGCATTCGGTTGCGCGACTGTACTTCCCCGGAGTTCCCGGTGGGGATTCCGGCGATGAGGGCGCGCGTGCTTCCGTTTTGCCGCAACATAAACTTTTCGGCTGCATTCAACGCGGCGTGTATGCGGGGTTTGAGCCGGAGCTGACATACATCACGACTCCCGATTCCCGGTGAGAAGGGTTCTCACCGTGTACGGCCAGCCCGCGGTTGAAGTCCGCCGGGAGGGCAGGACGGGAAAAAGGGGCGTACAGTCCATCGCACCAGGAAGTGCAAGCATGACAACAGAGCAGAACCAGCCTCAGCCGCCGGCGGAATACCAGCCCCAGGCACAGGCGTCGAATCAGTCGCAGGCGCAGAACCAGGGTCAGGGCGGCCATCGCCGCCGCCGCCGTCGTAAGCGGAACAAAGGAGGCGCTCAGGCTCAGCAGCAGGGCCAGCAGCCGCAGAATCAGCAGGTTCAGCCTCCGCCGCAGCAGCATAAGCAGAAGCCGCTCAAGCAGCAGCCCTCCAGCCAGAGCCGGTTCTTCCGGAGCAACGGTCAGCAGCAGGGCGGTCAGGGCGGAGGGCGCCGTCGCAACAAGCAGCGTCGCGAGCGCGTCTTCGTGGGGCCTATGGACCACAGCTATCGTGGTGTTAACGGCAATGTCGCCGACGCGCCGCCTTCCACGATTGAGTTCCGCAATGGCAATGGCAACGTGAACGGCAACAGCTTCTATATGGAGGCGAGCGGCCGGGAAGCCCCGCCACCCATCCGTGAGGATGCGCCGACTCGCATCTTCCTCTTCATCGAGGATCTGTTCTTCTTCGCGAAGATCAATGAGACCGCGCGCAAACTCGGAGTTAAAGTTGCTTTCGTGAAGAATGATCCCGAAACGATGGCGCGGATTGTGGACGCTCCGGAAGAGGAGCGACCCTCTCTGATCGTCTTCGATCTGAACAACGCGGCCGCCAAGCCGCTGACCCTCATTCCGAAGCTCAAGGGAAAGCTCAAGCGCGGGACGTCGGTCATTGGATTTCTTTCGCACCTGCAGGGCGACCTCAAGGCCAAAGCTCTCGAAGCCGGCTGCGACATGGTCATGCCGCGCAGCGCGTTTTCGCAGAACCTGCCCACGCTGTTGCGCCGCCATGGCGTCGACGAAGAGCAGCAGGAAATGGAATACGCTGAAGCCTGATCGCCGGGGGTTACCTCCTGGCGACGGGGCTGTTCCTTTCTCTTGTGGAAACACCGGCCGCGCCGATAGGGTAAGAAGCGGCGTCGCCTGCCGTCAGGCGAACAAAACATGATGACTCGCCGAGAACTCATCCTCCACATTATTCAGCGTGCTCGCGCGCATGGCTTTCCGTTCCGCGCGTGGTATGAGAAGACCATTGAACCGGAGTGGAAGGGCATCGATCACGCCCTGCACACGCTGGAGCATGGTCACCGCTATTACGCTCTTCTCTTTTCTCACGAATTTGCATCGCATTTCTGGAAGAAGGGAACTCAGATCACCTTCGTGCTGCCCTCTCGCGAGTACACGCGGCTGGATCGCAACGGAAACATCGTGACCATCCAGCGGAAGTCGTTTACGCGCCGTACATCTCGCTCGACGTCCAACAATCTCTGGCAATACCACCTGGAGCAAATGGCGGTTTGGGAAGAGCCGCTGCGTTACATCCGGCGCTTTATTCTCACCGACGAGGAAATCGAGGATGCCGGGAACAGCGCCCCTGCTTCCGTCCCGAAAAAATCCTCCGGCCTTGCACGCCGGCGCGTCGATTGGTGCTGACCGGGTCAGAGGCTTCCGTGACTGTTGTGCATTTCGCGGTGTCTGATCGCAGAGACTTTCCGCGGCGCTTCTGGGCGTCGCCGCGTTGCTCGCCTCCATCGGAACTGCTATCCTCAATTAAGTCTGTTCAGACGCAAGCGCGCCCTTAGCTCAGTTGGATAGAGCGACTGACTACGAATCAGTAGGTCGGGAGTTCGAATCTCTCAGGGCGCGCCATAACTTCAATTAGAATCAGCCAGATTGTCGGCGCACGGGTTGTCTCGAGCGCGTGGATCCGGGCGAATGTCTTTTGCGCCGTGCTCGGCGCTCTGCTCGTCGTCTGCCTGCAAAGACACCGGCGTGGGGCTCGCGTACATTGGAGCAAGGAAGCCGTCTCAAGGGGAATCGCTGTATGAGCTGTATGAGGGGTTGGTGGCTGACCTGCGGAATGATCCTCGGGCTTTTTGCGCAAACATCTGGACCGGCGGGTCAGACTCCGCCGACCGCTTCGCCAAAGCTTCCCGCCCTCAGCCGTCATCCGGTGGTTGCGCTTACCTTTGACGATCTCCCCGCGGGCGGGGGGCTGCACCCCGGCTACACGCGTACCGGGATTGCGACGCAGCTCACCAGCGAACTTCGAGCCGCTCACCTTAAAGGTGTCTACGGGTTTATGAATGGCGATGGTGTTGCCGATGATCCCGACATGCAGCAGGCCCTGCGCGTCTGGATTGCCGCAGGCATGAATATCGGCAACCACACTTTTTCGCATCCCGCGCTTTCCAGCGAAACCGCCGCGGAGTTCGAACAGAACATCGCAATGAACGAACCGCTGCTGCGCCAGTACGCTGGCAACCGGGACTGGCACTGGTTTCGCTTTCCGTATCTCGAAGAAGGTGCCACGCTCCAGCAACGGGACGAGGTCCGCAACTGGCTTCAATCCCACGGCTATCGCATTGCAGAAGTTACGCTGAACTTCAACGACGACGACTGGGACGATCCTTACGGCCGCTGCCTCGTCAAACACGATGAGGCGGGAGTCGCCTGGCTCAAACAGAGCTACTTGCAGAATGCCGAGGAGTTTATCCGGCTGGGCCGGGAAACCGAACAGCTGGCATTCGGCCATGAGATTCCCGGCGTGCTGCTGCTCCACGAAACGTCCTTCACTACGCTCATGCTTCCCAGCCTGTTGCAACTGCTGCGCGGGGAGGGCTTTCGCTTTGCTTCGCTCCCGAAAGTCGAACGCAATCCGGCCTACTCGCTCAACCCGAACATCGGACTCCCGAACGGCGATTCCTTCCCTGACGAGTTTCTGGACGTCCGCAGGACGGCGTATCCGTATTTCGAACCCGAGCCGGTGCAGAAATTGGACAGCATTTGCCGATAGCGTCGGAAAGATCGCGCGGCCCCCGGAGAGTTCACAGGTGATACAGGGGACAGGCAGGATATCCGGCACAGGAATTTCAGAAACCTCTTCGATGCAGCGCATGCGGCCACTCCTTTGGCGTCATCGGGCCGCCTGGAATGGAGTCGTGAGCTGTCTGGCAGGGCTCATGATGGCGTTGCAGCTTGGCGCGCAGCTGACATCCGGGCCGTCAACGGTTTTGGCGGGCACGGTTCGCACAACGTCGGGCGCGCCTGTCGTCGGTGCCACGGTGACTGTAGTTACCACAGGTGCGCACCGGAAACGACGTACGACCGTTAGCGGCGGGGGCGGACACTTTACCCTGGAGCCGATTGCGCCGGGGCGATACAACGTCATCGTCCGGCTGCCGGGTCGACCGTCGACAGTTCCATCTGCCATCGATGTGGACGGGGTCTCACTCGTCCTCACTGTTTCGGACCGGGGCGCACTCGAAGTATCGATGCAACCTCAGGTTCTCGTGCCGATGGTCCTGAGTCCCAGCGCGAGCGCTGCGCGCGATGCCACCGAAACAACCGGCGGCGAGAAGCTGTCGAGCCAGTCCGTCAGCGAGTTGCCGCTGAATGGGCGCGATTTCAGCACCCTGCTGCTGCTGGCCGCAGGAACCATGACCGATGTCAACGGTGCGACGAATTTCACGCAGCAGTTTGCCATCAACGGGCAGCGGGGCGTGGAAGCGGCGTTCGCAATGGATGGCGCCGACATCAGCGATCCCGAGATGGGAGGCACCATCTTCACCAACTTCAATGTTGACGCGATTCAGGAGCTGCAATCCAGCTCCGGGTGGATGCCGGCGGAGATTGGCCGCGGCGCCTCAGGCTTCACCAACATTGTGACGCGATCGGGCAAAAGCGGATTTCACGGGTCGTTCTTCGAGTTTGTGCGCAACTCGGTGCTCGATGCGCGCAATTACTTCGATCATCCATCGATCGCGGACCCGGGAAGAATCCCTCCCTTTCGGCGGAACGAATTTGGCTTCACCAACGGCGGCGCGGTGATCCTGCCGCACATCTACGATGGCCGTGGCCGTACGTTCTATTTTGGCGAGTACCAGGGTTTCCGCCAGCTCCTCGGGACGACCCAGGTGCTGGCGGTACCGACGGCGGCGGAGCGGGCGGGCGAAGATGTGGTGACCTACCCGGGCGGCACGACCGACACGCTGGAAGTGCCGGTCAATCCGGAGATTGCGGCGATTCTGGCGCGATACCCACTGCCGAACTCGCCGACAGGCGCGTACGGGGAGCGCACCTACGCAGCTCCGTCGAACGTGGACACCAACGCCGACCAGTTTTCGATCCGTCTCGATCAAAAGATGGGCGCCAGGGGGCAGTTTTTCGGCCGGTTCACCTACGACAATCTCACGGGACCGACAACAAATCCGGACCAGACGTTGCTCAATCCCAGCTTCGGTGTGCAATATGTGGATCGGCAGCGGAACGTGGTCTTCACTTATACACGTACGGTATCGCCGCGATATCTGTGGGCGGCATCGTTCAGTGTCACTCGCTCGACGCCTTCTTTTCCCACGCCGAACCACACGGACCCGGCGCTCAAATTTGTCGACGGCCTGTATGAGCCTTACAACTCAGCCGCAGGCTCGGTGATGTCTGCGTTTGGCAATCTTTTCCAGGGACAGTTGAACTTCACCTGGACCTCGGGCCAGCACGAGGTGAAGTGGGGCGTGGAAGCCCGGCTCAATCGGGACACCACCTATTTCGGCATCAGCCCCAATGGAGAGTATGACTTTGGTGGAGGAACGGTTTACTCCCCGGTTTTCATTCCGTCGGCCAGCGGACAGCACGATATCCAGCCGGGAAATCCATTGCCGGATACGCTGAGCAGTCTGCTTGTCGGCTACCCATATGGATACACCGTGGCGGTGGCGCCACCGTATGAATCCAATGGAGCGCATATTGGACCGGCAGCGATCAACCGGAACGACGTGAACGGATACATCGAGGACACGTGGAAGATCAACCGCACGTGGGCGCTCGATTATGGCCTGCGGTACGAGCTGTACACGCCGATCACAGAACGAGCACATCGGACTTCAAGCTCCCTGAACACGTTTCCACCGGCGGGCGTGGGGCAGGAATACGTGATCAATCCGCAACCAGGCTATCAAATGGGCTGGAATGGATGGGGGCCGCGCGTGCAGGTGGACTGGAACGCGCCGCACGACGTGCGTGTGAACGCGGGTGGCGCGATCACGGTCATCCCGCCGAATATCTGGCAGGATAATTTCCTGACCGGATCGACACCGTTCGCGGTCTACCCGCGTGTGAATGCTTCCAGAAATGGCGAGGTCGCTTACGGCTTCACGATCACGCCCAGCGAACTGCCGCAGGTTTATACGCCGCAGGGTGTGAATATCCTGGCCAGCGGCGATTCGAAAAAGGTCCCGCCGAACACCGTCATGGATGTGAATCGTTACCAGAACGATCTGGCCGCGCTGGCTCCGGGCCATCAGCTGTCTCTGCTGAACCTGAGCGGCGTCGACCGCCATTTCGGCGACGGTTATCTGGACACCTGGACCCTGGGACTGGAGCGGAGTTTGGGCGGCCTGACCGCCGACGCGGCGTACGTGGGAACTGCGGCCTCTCGATTGCCCATGAGTTCTTATCCGAATGCCTATCCGGGGGCAGAGCCTGGCTTCGCGCCATTTACGCAGTTTGATAATAGTGGAATGCCGATCGGAGGGTTCGGGTTCGAGACGGTCATTACGGCCACGGCGCATTCGTCCTATAACGCGCTGCAGACTTCACTCTCGGGGCAGGTTCGCCACGGCGGTCCAGGATTGCAGGTGGGCGATACGTGGGGCAAGTCGCTGGACAATGTCAGCGGCCTCCAGGGCGGCACCGGATCTGCGGGTGCCGTGGTCGTGTTTAGCCCGCAGAATCCCTTCGATAATCACGCCGAAAAGGGACCCTCCAATTTCGACGCAACGCACGCTTTCACAGTGAGTGCGGCCCAGGATTTACACCTGCAGGATCTTGGACATCTGCCGTCAGGAACTCGCGTGATGACGAAGGGCTGGGAGTTGCTGAGCATCTCGACCATTGCGAGCGGATCGCCGTTCACTGTGTTTTCGGGGATTCAGCAGACGGGCTATGGAACAGGCGGCGCCGACCGGCCCGACCAGACTGGCGTACCGGACCTTTCCACCGCCCACAGCGCCACGCGACCCAGGGACGACTACTTCGGCCGCGGCGCCAGCAACGGCAGCTTTTTCTCCATTCCCATCGGGATAGCGGGAGGCTCCGGGCCGAACACTGGACGCTTCGGGACACTCGGCCGCAATACGTTTCGGGGGCCGGCGTACTACGACTTCGATTACGCGCTGATCAAAACGACGCCGATCGGCCGCCGGGCAACCGGGCTGGAGCGCGCCGATGTTCAGTTCCGTGGCGAGTTTTTCAATCTGTTCAACATCGTGAATATGGGACTTCCAGCGAACACGATCGAAGGATCAGGATTTGGCCTGATCAGCAGGACAGCAGGAACGTCGCGGCAGATTCAGCTATCACTCAAACTGATCTATTGACGGTGCCGGAAATGGCGCCGAACGAGAAGGCCGAGCAAGAGTCCTGAATACTGGGAAGCTGGTCCGTTGAAGAACTCCGGTCGACCTGATCGGGACCGAGCCGGTGAACTCATCCATGCCATGTCTGGCATCCTGAATTCACTTAGTCGCGGAGGAGGGGCGCTCCGCTTGCCCGCGATGAGCCGTACCCTGGTGCACCTTTAGCAAACGCGGCATCGTCAGCAGCGTCACAGCGTAGGCGAAGATCGACGCTGCGGTGAAAGCCAGATGCCCGTGGCGCAAATCCTCAAAGAGCAGCTTGGCCGCCAAACATACGACCGACGTCCAGGCCAGCCAGACGAGTTCGCGGCGGTGCCGGCGCGATCCGCTCCAGGCCAGCAGCAGCGCCAGTGCGCAGCCGGTGAGGGTGCGGAGCAAGGCGAGGTGTTCCGCGCCAGGAGATGATCCCACCGTTACGCGTACCAGTCCCCACACCAGCAGCGCCGCGCCTGCTCCCAGAGAGAGAGCGGCGCTGAGCAGGCGCAGGGCGCGCGCGCTCCACGTTGCATCCGATGTACGCGCCACGGCGGAGTAGCAGGCGATCGCAGAAGCAGAGACGATGAAGAGTCCCAGCGACGGCTCCTCGGGAAAGCGCCATGCCAAAGCCCGCGCCGCCCACGCAAGCAATCCGGAAGCAAAGGCCGCAGCAAACAGGCAGGCAAGGCCGTGGAACTGCAGCGTGCGACGAGCGGTGCGTACCCCCGAGAGCGTGGCGGCCACGGCCAGCGAGCAAAGCACAGGGGCCAGCCAGGTTCCAGCCAGGCCAAGCCAGCATCCGGACAGCAGGAGCGCCAGGCTGCCGGTGGCATAGACGTGGAAATTGCGCGGAGAGGGAGCGCGGTCGAACCCCGAGAAGGCAATCGTGTATCCAGCGGCTGCGGCAGCGAGACAAATGAGCCCCACCACCCGGGCGCCGGGCCCCGACCACAGCGCGATCATGGCCCATACCGTCAACAGAAAGGCAACCAGGGTCTGGGATGTCTCGAAAAAGGAGATGCGGCGGCCCAGAATCAGCGTCTGGGTGCTGGCGCTGCCAGCGGAAATCAGCAGTAAAAGCGGCGCAAAGGCGAGCAGGAGGCCCGCTGCGACGTGTGGGTACTCCATGCGCGAAGCGGCGGGGCTGGAGTAGATCCAGATCAGCGCGAAGATGGCAAAGTCAGCCGCCGCCGCCACCAGCGGCCGGACGCGCAGCGTTCGATGCCGCGCTGCCGCCACTTCGCCGACGGTCGCAATCAGCAGCAGCGCGATCAGGAACGGCGGGAAGTGGCGCGTGGAGATGGCGAGGGCCACAGATGCGACGCTGGCTGCAGCCTCGGTCACCCAGGCTACTTCAGCAAAGTGATGCTTCCAGGCGAGCGCCGACGCCGCGACAACCCAGGCAGCGAACACGCCGGCTGCCAGCGACGAAGACAAGTCAGTAAAGCGGAGCGTCAGTTCCCAGAGCATCGGTAGCAGGATGATGGCCGACGTTGCAGCCCACGCCAGGCTGGGCAGTCTGGTCCTGGCCCGGGTTGCGGGCACGAGCCACAGGAAGGCGTAGATCAAGCCCAGCGCCACGAGCGGCGTGCGCGGCAGCGTTGTCGATTCCGCGAGCGCCCGCAACATATACGCCCCGGCAATCCCCAGCATGGCCTTGCCCAAAATCGAGAAAACTCCGCCCTCACGGGGCATGGCCAGCGCTGCCATACCGGGCGGCGGGGCCGTAAGTGCGGCAGGCCCCCACGACGTCGTCCGCCCCGGCTGTCTCTGTTCCAGCGCGGATACACGCTCCTCCAGCAAACGCACGCTGATCGTCAGCCGCTCCAGCCCGGCTGCCAGTGTCTCCTGCTGCCCTGCGGCCTGCGTGTTCGGAGTGATCTGCATCTCGCGCTTTCTGTCGGAGAGGTGGTCGTCCATCATCCTCGCCGCCTCTCTGGGCTAGTGCGCAGGCGCGCTGGCGGCAGCAGCCTCCTGGCGCTTTTGGGGCCAGGGCGGCAGCAGCTTCACCAGCGCCGCGAGAATGAACAGCGGCAGGATGATCAATGCGATCGACACCAGCAACCCCTCGCGCGTCGCCAGTCCCATTTTGTAGGTCGTATATCCCAGAAAGCTCTTCGAGAAGAGTTGGCCGCCGATTACCACGTTCCAGCGCATGGCCAGGACTCCGATGAGCGTCAGCGAACCGGATATCGCATAGATCCGCTTGCGCACCGCTGAGGAGAGCCTGGTTACCTGCACCAGACCCACGAGGACGATGGGCACGAGCGTGCCGATACAGATCTGCAGCACGACCTGGGAGGACCACAACTTCGTGTGCACCATGAAGTCGAGGCTGCGGAAGGACTCATCGGCCTCGTAAATGCGGTGGATCAGGTCCAGCATCTCCAGGCTGAAGTCGATGATGAAGATGTAGAGCATGTATTGCGCGATGGTGTCGACGCAGCGCATGTCAATCGGCTCGCGGCGCAGGCGCATCATCGCCATGTAGAGCAGCAGGACCGCGGCAATGCCGGAAACCATGGCCGAGAAGATGAAAACCACCGGCATCAGCGGCGACGACCACCAGGGGTTGGCCTTGATGGAGCCGAAGATGAACCCCACATAGCCGTGCAGCAGGATCGCCGAGGGGACACCGATGAGGGTGATGAACCAGCCGACGCGCTCGTCGATGTGCAGAGCCCGCTCGCTCACGTTGGCCGATCCCAGGGTGAGGACGCGGTACAGCAGGCGACGCCAGCCGCGTGTCGTTTGCGACATCATCACGATGTCCCCGCGGTAATCCAGCCAGATCTCAACCGTCAGCACCGCCATCAGGTACCACAGGTAGACGAAGCCGAACATGGCCATGGCTGATGTGCGGTGCGGCGTCAGGTACATTTCGAAGGACCGCTCGGGATGCCCCAGGTGCAATTGAAGGGGCATCGGCGCGACGATCAGGAAGGCAAGCGCGGTCAGCAGCGCGAGACGGTACGTAGGTCCGACTGCCTCGACGCGGAAGACGCGGACGAGCGAGGCCAGGATGAAGGCGCCCGCCACCAGTCCGGTGATGTAGGGATAGAGAACGATGAGCACGCTCCAGTAGAGCGAAACCTCGTTCGGATACATGAAACCTTCAACGCCGGGCATCTTTGCTCCTTTCCGCCGCTACCGGACCGATCCGTCCAGGGCGTTATAGAAGACCTTGGCGCCGGTGGCCATCTGCGGCTTCAGCACCTGCACGGTGTGCGTCTTCAGGAACGCATGAATCGGATCTTTGGGATTCTTCAGGTCGGCCAATTGTCGAGCACCGGTGGGGCATGCTTCGCAGCAGGCCGTCGTCAGGCCTTTGGTGATGCGGTGGTAGCAGAGCGTGCATTTGTCCGCGACGCGCTTCTGCGGATGGATATAGCGGCAGCCATAGGGGCAGGCTTGCACGCAGTAGGCGCAGCCCATGCAATAAGTCTGATCCACGAGCACGACGCCGTCGGGGCTGATGAACGTTGCGCCTACCGGGCAAACCTGTGTGCAGGGCGAGTCCGCGCAGTGGTTGCATAGTTTCGGTACAAAGAAGTATTTGCCGTTGGAGTCCTCGGCAACCGAAGGAAAGCCCTCCTTGCCGCCATCCGGCGAGATGACCTCGGGATTGGCCAAGTTCCAGTCTTCGACGTGGTAGCGTTCGACCCAGGTGCGGAAGAAGCCATCGGGCACGTCGTTCTCTGCCTGGCAGGCGCGCACGCAGTTGCCACACCCAATGCACTTCGGGATGTCGATCAGCATGCCCCACCAGTGGTCGGTCTTCTTGTAGTTGGGAGCCTCTTCCGGTGTTCCGGCCAGCACGGATTCCCACGCGACGGCTGCTGCGGGAAGCAGGATCAACAGATGGCGGCGGGTAATGTTCATTTCGCGCCTCCCGAGGCGGCTGAAGCCGGCCCGATTGCGGGGCTGTGCGGCTGATGGCAGGTGTTGCAGGGCACGCCATCGGCGTGCTGATCCGCGTCCACCTGCGGAAAGTCCTTCGGCCGCGCCGCGCTCGCGGCATGGCAGCGCACGCAGAGCGTCGCCACGTCGGGCTTGCCTGGATCGATACTGGGATCGGCGGCGTGCTTCGCCAGCGGACCGTGGCAGGCCTCGCAGTTCACGTGCGCGTGCATGCCGGAAGCTTTAGTCCGGGCCACGTCGCTGTGACAGGCTTCGCAGGTCTGGTGGCCGGCGAAGTGCAGCGGCTTCGCGGCGATCTCCGCAATGGCCGCGCCTCGGTAGTGTCCGTATTGGCCAAAGCTGTGCGGGACCACCACGGCCCGGACCACCAGAAAAAGCAGCGTTCCGGCCAGGTAGACTCCGGCCAGCCGAAAAAGATGTCCCGCATCCCTGAAGATGCTCATGAGGCCGTTCCTTGAGGAAACGCCGCGGGCACCGCAGCAGAATCAATTCGATCGGGCGTTCACCTGGAACTCTATTCAGAGGAAGGGAGGGGACAGTTGTATGTGCTGGCCATCACATTCTTTGGTAATCGCCCGTTATTCCTATCGCTGGTGATTACGTTGAAAGCGCCAGCCTGCTGCTGTCTCTGCTGATGGAATACGGAACCGATCACCCGCAAATTCCACGCTGCATAGTGCTGGATCGTGGTATCACAGGAGCACTGCGATGATCTCGGCGCAGGAAAGTTCACTCTTTGGCGCGGCTTGGCCTACTGCTCCTCGAGTGCCTTCAGCGATTGCTCGGCCAGAGGGTTACCGTGATCCCATGAACGGTGATACCAATAAATGGCCTGGTCCTTGTTTGCGGCGACTCCGTAGCCGTGCTCGTAGAAGGAGCCCAGCTTGAATTCGGCCTCCGGGCGATGTTGCGCCGCAGCCAGCCTGTACCACTTCATGGCCGCATCATAATCTTTTGGAACTCCCTGCCCATCTTCGTACATCTCGCCCAGACGGTACTGTGCCTCAGGACGGCCCTGCTCTCCTGCTTTCTGATACCAGCGGGCAGCCTCGGTGTAGTTCTGAGGCACGCCCCGGCCCTGATCGTACATGACTCCGAGACGGTACTGGGCGTCTCTGTAACCCTGCTGCGCGGCCAGGGTGTACCATTTCACGGCCTCGGCAGGATTCTGAGGAGTGATGCCGACATCGAGCATTCCCCCCAGGCGGTACTCGCCTTCCGGATAGCCCTGATTCGCAGCCATGCGCAGCCATTTCATGGCCTCGCGAATATTTCTCGGATACTCCAGAGCGTAGGACATGCCGACCTTCACCTGTGCCGCCGGGTCGCCCGCCACAGCTTTCTGCTTGAGTGCCGCCAAGCCGCTCTGGTCGGTCGCAGCCCACAGCGGTAGCCCGCATGTCAACAAAGCCAGCACTGCGATTGTCCGTTTCATCGTCTTCCTTCCTTTGTTCGGTTGTTCTTCTCGCGGTGTGCCACTTCCTTATTGGTTCAGGTGCAGGATCACCGGCTGCTTGTTTCCGGAACTGAGATCCAGTCCCAGAACCTGCGAAGGGCTGGCCACCCAGATCGCGATGTTGTCCGAAGCAGGCGACGTGAGGAGGATCGCCCCGCGTCCGTTATTGGAAACGACCGA
Organism: Acidobacteriaceae bacterium; assembly: GCA_030041515.1. Taxonomy (GTDB): domain Bacteria; phylum Acidobacteriota; class Terriglobia; order Terriglobales; family Acidobacteriaceae; genus Palsa-343. Next base: position 195,332 of record JASHNS010000081.1, read on the forward strand.
CACGTTGTAAGTGCCGGCAAGCACCTGGTCCGGAGTGAGGCTGGAGAGCGAACTGATGTCTTCAGCTCCACTCACTCCGCCATTGCCGTTCAGATCGCTGCCACCGCTGAAGCTGGCCACACCTGAGTTGAGAGTGGAAGTCTGCACTACGGGATCGTCGGGTCCCAGGACATAGGAGCCGAGCATGTCGGAGTTGGAGAACGGGCCAGACTCCTGTGCGAAGACCGGCCCGACGCTGGCAGCTGTACTCATTCCATCCATCACGAACCCCTGATTGGGTCCTGTGGCGTAGAGATTCCAGATCAGCGTGCCCTGAGGCGAGTTTAGCGTCAGGGTCGCCCGGCCATTTGGCTGCATGGAGTACGACCCGGTCATGGTCCCCCCCACCGTCATTGTGCCGGCACTGTTCTCGTCGAAGTTGACAGCGACCTGGGAAATACCGTCGAAGGCGAATTTGCCGACTATGTCCTGCGGAGCAAAGCCGCTGGTTCCCGTCAGGCCGAAGACGGAAGCTGCGTTCAGGGAGGTGGCATCGTACAGCTGACTGTTCTGCAACTCCGCTGGACCCGCAACAATCATATTGTTTGCATAGACCGGGTCGGTCGAGACGAGGAAGAACTCCTGATCCGAAACAATATAGAAGGCGAAGTCCAGTATTCCCCCGCCCACCCCGGGCACCGTCAGCGATATTGTTCCACGCCCGTTGAAGTCCACAGAGTAGTAGCCGGAGAAGGATGTCGAGCCCCCGCCCGGCGCATAGGTGGAAAACACCGATCCGGCATCGTTGATGTCGAGGCTGCTGCCGGAGACGAAGCTCGAGCCATCCGGGAAGATCAACCCCAGAGCGCTGATCCGGCCGCCGAAGCCGTCTTCGCCGCTGAGCGCCATTACGTATCCATTTGCGAATGCGGAAGGATTGAAGTCGGCGGGCTTTTGCAATTTCAGAACGCCGGAGCCGCGAACCCCTGAATTATCGAAGCTGATCAGGCGGCCATCGCTCCCTGTGGCATTCAGCGCCAGCTTGTACGTGAAGGGCCCCAGTGGGGTCTCGAGCTTGAGAGTGCCACGGTTGTCGCTCGTGACCTCGTAGGTCCCGGTAACAGACATACCAGAGTATGCGCCGGACATGCTGTTCACATCTTCTTCACCCGAGACAATGTTGCCGTCTCCGTCTGCGGTGAAGGCTCCCGCGATCAGATACGAGCCGCTGCCGTCATATCCGGTGAAGGAGAATGCATAGGGGCCTGAGAGTTTTCCATTGTTGCTGGCCACCAGCGAAACGGTTGCCGTGCCGGAGCCCGAGGACGGACCCTGCGAGGTGGCGGTAATGGTGACGGTGGCGGAACTGGGCAGGGTGAGAGGCGCGGTGTAGACGCCGGCCGAGGTGATTGTTCCGCAGGCATTGCCGGAGCAGCCCGATCCGCTGACGGACCAGGTCACTGCGGGATTATCGGAACCGGTCACGGTTGCTACAAATGTCTGCTGCGTGTCGACGGCGACGATGACGCTGGCGGGCAAAACCGTCACCAGCACGGGACTGACGATGGTGATGCTGGCGGACGCGGAAATGGCGTGGTTCGCCGCGGACGTGGCCGTCACGGTCACCAGGCCTGGGATGGTGTCGGGCGCGGTGTATAAGCCGTTCGTGCTGATCGTTCCGCATCCGGAGCCTTCGCAGCCGGAGCCGCTGACGCTCCACAGGACTCCGGTGTTGACGGAGCCTGTGACGGTGGCGCTGAACTGCAGGGTTTGCTGCTCCGGCACCTGTGCGGTGGTGGGCGTGATGGTGATGCCCATATTGCCGGTGAGGGTGATACCGGCGCTGGCCGACTCAGTGGGATCGGCCACGGAGGTCGCGGTGACCGTAACAAACGGAGGAACCGGGAGTGTGGCTGGGGCTACGTACAGACCGCTGCCGGAGATGGTGCCGCAGGTGTTTCCGGAGCAGCCTGCTCCGGTGAGGGTCCAGACCACAGCGGTATTCGTAGAGCCGGTTACCGTGACCGTGAATTGCTGTTGCGCCGAGGTGCCAACCGATGCTGCGGCAGGAGAGAGTGACACACTCACGCCGGATGGGCTGATGGAGAGCGTGGTGGAACCGGCGACGCCTGGATTGGTGACGGAGTTCGCGGTGACGGTCACCGAGTCCGGAGTGGGGGCGAGGCCGGGTGCGGTGTAGAGACCGCCGGCAGAGATCACGCCACATTGCGAGCCGGAGCAGCCGGCGCCGGTGAGGCTCCAGACCACAACGCCGCTGCCGGTACCGCTGGCCGCGAACTGAACCTGGCCGTGAGGTTTGACCTGAGGCGAGGCGGGTGTCACGGTAAGCGTGGGACTGGCGACCACCGTGACGGTGGCCGAGCCGGAGGCGGAGGAGGACGCGACGGAGGTGGCCGTCACGGTGACTTTCGCCGGTGAGGGTACATTCGCGGGAGCCGTATAGAGTCCGACCGAGGAAATCGATCCGCAGGAGGCACCGCTGCATCCGGCGCCAGAGAGCGCCCAGGTCACTGTGGTATTCGTGGTTCCTGTAACGGTTGCCGTGAATTGTTGCTCCGTGCCGGCAGTGACCTGTGCCGTCGACGGCGACACTGAAACCGAGACGGCCGGGGTCGACTGGATCGTAACCGTCGCTGTTCCTGATTTGTTGGTATCGGCGACTGACGTGGCGGCGATGGTGACAACCGCAGGCGAAGGCGCTGTTGCCGGAGCCGTATAGAAGCCCGAGGATGTGATTGCACCGCAGGCAGCGCCGGAGCAGCCCGCACCGGAAACCGACCAGGTCACCCCGGCATTGGAGGTCCCGGTGACCTGAGCGGAGAATTGCTGCGTTCCGTTCGGAGCCAGGGTCACGGAGCCGGGGCTAACCGCTACGGCCACCGTGGGCGCGCCAATGGTGACAGTGGCCGTCGCCGTTTGTGTGGTATCGAAGATCGATATAGCAGACACCGTTACCGTCGCCGGGCTGGGCGGCACCAGGGGCGCGGTGTAATAGCCGTTGTAGGAGATGGTGCCGCACCCTATCCCGCTGCAGCCCGCTCCTGATAGTGACCAGATGACGAAGTTGCTGCCTGATGCGATGAATTGCACTGAAGCACCGGGATTGAGCTGGACCGATGAAGGCGAGATACTTACCGCCGCGTGCGCAACGGGCATGAGCACCAGCAGCGCTGCGCTCAGGATTAACCAGGTTTTCCTGTCCCGCATTTTCATCGCATCCACCCCCGGACCGCCCCGGTCCCGTTCGTTGTATCCCCTGGGGGAGGGATCCACGCTAGTTGCTGGACATCGGGCCAACAGCCTGCTGGCGACTCGCAATGTCCAGCTGCTGGTTGACCATATCCCTGAGCGTGTCGTAATCGATCACGCCGCTGAAGAAGTGACCGTTGACGAAGAAGCTGGGCGTACCAGTGAGGCCCAGTTCCTTGCCCTCCGCAAGATCTTTTTGCACCGCTTCGGCCTCGCGGCCGCTGTCCAGGCAAGTGTCGAACTTATCCCCGTCCAGGTTGAGAACCCGTGCGTGGTGCTTCAAATCGTCCACCTGCAGCTCTTTGCTGTAGAAGAGAACGTCGTGATATTGCCAGTACTTTCCCTGTTCGCCGGCGCAGCGAGCGGCCTCTGCCGCTTTCTCGGCGCTGTGGTGCATGGGCAGCGGAAAGTCCTTGAAAACCACGGTGAGTTTGTCCCCGAAGTCTTTCTTCAGTTGCTGAATCTGCGGATTCACCCTCTGGCAATAGGGGCACTCGTAGTCTGCAAATTCCACAAGAACAACCGGAGCGCTCGGATCACCGTTCGCGTAAGCGTCTCCGATATGGAGATTGACCTGCGGCGGCATCAGCGTGACGTCAACGTGCGCCTGCTGGCGCAGGGTGGCGACAAAAGCGGCGCGCGCTTTGGTACGGCGCAGCTCGCGGATGTGATCCAGGACATCCTGGCGCACGGATGCATATGGCTCCTGCGTGTCCAGTCCCTCGTAGTAGACTTCCAGCTGATCTTCGGTGGGATCCTTAACGTCCTTGTAGACGACCGAATCCATGAGCTGCTCTACAGAGATGCTGCGGCGGCGTGCCTCATCGGCGAGCAACTGTTTGTCGATCAGGTCTTCCAGGGCGCTGCGCTCGTTGAGGTAATACTGATACCGTGCCTGCAGCAGCTTCCCCTGCTCCTGCTGGAGAAGATCCCCTATTGTCAGACTGTCATTTCCGACCTGGGCGACTACGACGGACGCATCGTTGTTGTCTTGAGCGATCGAGTACGGAACTGCCATCAGGCAGCATCCAACGGCCAGCAATGCACACCACGCGTTCGAGATCATGTGGGTTGTCCTTCCGGTTGAGAGAACTCGGCCGTTCATGAGGGCGCCGGGCTTGCATGAACCTGATGCACAACCCGGCGCAATTGTTGAATTCGTCATGTTTTGCCTCTTACTTGCGGCAATGCATGGTCTCTTTTTCACACCCCATACCTCAGTCGCCGGATCCGCAGGTGCATACACCCTGGCCGCTACCCAGAATGTTGATGAACGCGCACTGAGCCTGCAGGTTCGCCAGCTCCGTGGCGCCCAGAGGCGAATCGGACGATTCTGTCTCGGTGATCGGATAGGTGCTGCCGACCGCATTCTGGATGTGGGTAACCCAGGCGCGGAGGTTTGCCACCGGCGATACATTAGAGGTTGGATCGCAAGGAGAGTTGTTGACCGCGGCAGAGACAATCTTGATCATTCCGGTCTTGGATACCACGCCGGTGAGCGGGTTCCCGGTCAGATTGGTCTTGACGTCAATGGTGCGCAGCCCGTTGTGCGTCTCAAGACAGCCGCAGCATTCGGTCAGTTGCTGATCCTGATCGAACACATAGACCATCGCACAGAGGTTGCCATATGTCAGGCCCGGATTGTCGATCCGAACTGTTGCATCTGGCGCCCCCGAGATGTTATTGGAGAAATAATTGACCTTGTACACGTCCTGCCCCCACGCGCTCATCACAAATGCGGCGGCAGCAGCGAGTACAAGAAACGGTTTCACGAGGTTGAGTTTCATTTGGTACCCCTCCTAAGCGCCAGATCGTGGTTGCAGACCCGCAGCGCCTGATCGACTACTTTAATCATTCGTTTCGGCAAAACAATTGCCCATGAGGATTAGCCGGACACGCTATGTAGAGGCGACTAGCCGACAAGGCTAAGCCGAAGTGCGAAGATGCTGTATCTGGCGTGCGCGGTGCCGTCGGAAACACCAGATCCACGGAGATCGGCTCCTCCACGCGAATTACTTCGTTTGGCAGAGCCGTTCCGTGATTGTGCATATCGGCCAACCGCATAGTTTTTTCCCGGCACCGATGGCAGCGCTTACGGCGCAGCGAATGAGGAATAACTGCTTTTCGCCTCAGGTTGTTGTTTCGCAGTCGAGAGAGCGGCCGCCCGCTATTGTGGTGGCGCCGTCGCCGGAGCTGGCGATTCGGCATCCAGTTCATCCAGCTGTTGCTTCTGCAACTCATCGAGCACCTGCCCAACCGTCTTGCCTTCCGAGGCCGCAAGTTGCTTGATATCGATTCCCCTCGGGATGGATGGGGGGATCGATGACGGAGCCACCTGAATGCCCTGGCTGTCGTTGTTGGCAAAGCCCGAATCAGAGTCTCCCGGAGTGGGTTGGGCTGCAGCGGAAGCAACAACGGCCGATGCCGGTGGAGTTTGAGCGGCAGCGGGTTGCAGGCTGACGATGACATGCGTGAGTTGTTCGGGGTCCGCGGGCGACCAGATCAGAATGTAGTTGTATCGGTCGCCATCGAGGAGCGCCGTCAGCACCTCCCGCACGGAGGAGGGCCCCATGCCCATGAAGACAGGATCGGAGCCGCTCCCTGCAGGCAAGTCCACGGTCGCTCCCGTCGCTGCGCAAACCATGGTCAGGACCGAGCGAAACTGTTCGCCGCTTGCTCGTATGGTCAGCTTCCCGCCGGAGAACTGCACTACAGGAATCACAGCAGAAGGCTTCGTGGTGGCCTCTGGCTTTGGCAGAGCAGGAGCCGGCGCCAACTGGGCGATGACCACCGGCGCCGAGTGAGCCGGTCGCTCATGTTTGGACGGTGGAACCGGGGACTTCGGCAGACTACAGGGGACATCGGACTGCGGCCCACAAGGTGGCGATGGTTTCTCCCGCCTGCATAGTGGCCTTGCAGCTGGGGCGGAATCCGCCTCGGCTTTGCTCTTCACAGAAAGTCTCAGGCGATCGGCAGCGCTGTCCGTATCGGAGGTTGGATCCTGGGCACGCTGGGCAGCCGCGCTCAGCGAGTTCGGCGCTTCGATATGAGTCGCACTCGCAGGCGCAGAAGTTCCGTCGCAAGTTTGTCCGCCGGGGACTGCGTTTCGAGGATCGGACTGCGTTTGGCCATGAGCTGGGACGATGCCAGCGGACAGCACCCCAATGCACACGACCATCCATATCCCGCGAAATTGGACCTGGCCAGTAGCCGGCGGTTCAATGTCAGGACGATTGCATTGCGGGGAGAATACCCGCCTGGTAAGCATGGCGTCGCCTCCATCCAGCAGGAGGACATTGCATCAAAACCGTGCCACGCGCCGCAATTATGCATCTGGATTAGTCCGATGAGCTGTAATCGAACGTTCATCGGGCGGCTAGTTTGATTGGATATCCTCAAAAGAAGCTGTCCATATGCCTTGACACTTCTCGTGGCATGGGCTAGCCTCAGTCGGAAACCGAGAGTGAGATATGGCTCCCGGGGCGGGAGCCGGTTCGCCGCTTGCGAGACGTAAGAATTCGCGTCAACATCTGCTCTTTCCCACTCTCGATCGCTCTCCCAGCTTGATCATTCGCTTGTTGTGCCTGACGCAGGAGGTCACCGTGTTATCACCCACGACTTCGGCGCAGGGCTTTCTGCTCCTTGATTCTCGGCTCAGGCCCGTCGCCTATAACTCAGAAGGTCTCCGGATTCTGGTTTTTCCAGCCAAACCGGAAAGCATTCACCAACTGCCACAATTCCTTGCCGACAAGGTGCGATCCACGCTTGTGACTGGCGGATCTCTGGACAGACCCGTCTTCGCGAGCGAATGCCAGTCCGGGCGCCGTAACTACAGTTGCCATGCCATGCGGCTCGCTTTTGACGGTACGGGATCTCTGAAGACCTCGCCCCTGTCGTTTGCGGTGATCCTCGAGCGGCACATCACAGGCGAATCCGCTCTCGTGTTTCTGGCCCGGCAGTTCGACCTGACGGCGCGCGAATGCGAAACGGTCGCGCTGCTTCTCGAAGGCCTCACCAGCAAGGAGATCGCGACACGCATGAAGATCAGCCCCAATACGGTCAAGGCCTTTCTTCGTCTGGTGATGTTAAAGATGGATGTCTCGACACGCTCAGGAATCGTGGGCAAAGCGGTGCGGCAGAATCACATTGGCTAGTCCCGGAGTGGTACGACGCTGCAGGTCCGTGGATTACGCCATATGAGGAATTTACGAAGGGCAGACTTCGCGTGAGCATGGAGCCACGTGAAAATCAGTGCCCAAGACGAGCGGCGGAACCAGCCCAGGTTTCCTCAGCACCTGAAAGTCCACATCACCGAACTCCCGCTTCTCGGTGCGCAGACAGGCAAACGGGGCGCAACGGTGACGGGCCATACCTATAACATTAGCCAGGGAGGCCTGTGCGTGATTACCCGGCGTGCCCTGGTGAATTCCTCAGTCGTGCGCTGCGAAATCCCACTCGGATCCGATCCAGTCCTCATCAGTACTCTCACGCAGGTTCGCTGGAGCCGGCCGGAAAATGTCCGCACCGATCGCTTCCTCTCTGGGCTGGAATTCCTGATTTGATTTCCATTTGTTCCTCATCCCACCAGTTTGGATTAGTCCCCAGGGAGTATTCCTCCGGCACCAGCACATACTGTCTAGTCGCGAAGAAGAATTGATCGGACCCCCGCATGCGGAGTTAGATTTGCCTCCGCGGGCAGATGGCGACTAACCCACTCTGACTAATATGGCCCTCGCCTGATTGGGAATCCTGCCAGCAAGGAGTCCCGCAACCATGTCAACCGACAACTATGTACGTCGTTCAGCAATTCGTGCTTTGGTTCTCTCAGCCGTGATGGCAGTCATCGTCAGTCTGACGAGCGGCTGCGCCTCGGGCACGCCGTGGCTGCAGCAGATCGTCATATCACCCGGCAACTCTTCCACCGCACTTGGAGAAGGCGTCCATTTCACCGCCGTGGCTGATTACAGCGACGGGCGAGTCAAGGACGTGACCAGTTCCGCGGTATGGAGTTCCGCCAACCCGCAGGTTGCGGCCCTCGCAGCGGCCGGGAGTTTCACGCCGAAGTCGGTGGGCACCACCGTCGTGACAGCGACGCTATCCGGGATCAATGGTGCGGCGATGCTCGCAGTAACGCCGGCTGCTTTAACGGGAATCACGCTGAATGCTCCGTCGTCGATGCTGTTTGTTGGCAGGTCGTTGCAACTGAGCGCTACCGGAACCTATTCGGATGATTCGACGGCTGACATCAGCAATCAGGTGAACTGGACAGTTGCGCAGCCGGACATCCTCTCTGTAAACGGCAGCGGCATGGCGCTGGCGGAAGCCGCCGGCAGCACTCAGGTCACCGCATCGCTCAACGGTCTGAACGCCTCGGAATCCATCACGGTCTCGGCTGCTACCCTTAGCCAGATTACCGTTGTCAGCAAAGCTTTGGTGATGCCGCTGGGAACAACTCAGCAACTCACCGCAATGGGCGCGTACACAGATGGGACCACGGCCGATCTCACCGCCAGGGCTACGTGGACCAGCTCATCGCCGGGCACGATTGCCGTGCTTGGCGCAGGGACTGTGCAGGCGGCAGGAACGGGAAATGCGTCCGTCACCGCAGCCTTTGGAGGGATCAGCGGCGGCCTGCAGTTCACGGTGGCGGCCGCTGCCCTCACTTCAATTACAGTGACGGCCGCACAGGCGAGCCTGCCTCTGGGCAACACAGAACAGCTGAGAGCTCTCGGCACGTACACCGACTCTTCAACCCAGGATGTCACAGCATCCGCCCAGTGGACGAGTTCCACTCCTGCAACACTTTCCGTCACGGGTCCCGGAAGCGTCACAGCCAGAACTCAGGGAAACGCCACAGTGACCGCTTCGTTGTCTGGTATTTCCGGCGTTACGCAGATCACGGTTGCACCCTCGGCGTTGGTCTCCATCGCCATCTCCGCGAGCCACTCTTCTCTGCCCCTGGGTACTTCTGCCGAATTGTCGCTCGCAGGTACATACACGGATGGCAGCACGGCCGATCTGTCCACGGAGGCCACATGGACCAGCTCATCGCCAGGCATTCTCGCGGTCCACAGCGCAGGAACCGTGGAGGCTCTTGCGGTGGGCAGTGACACGGTCACAGCTTCCTTTGGAGGACTCACTGCCACGGCGAATCTGACCGTCGTGCCTGCGGCGCTGACTTCAATCGCAGTGACCGCTCCTCAGTCGTCTCTGCCGCAGGGCACCACCCAGCAACTGAAAGCGATCGGGACGTACACGGATTCCTCCACACAGGACATTACGACAACTGTCGTGTGGACCAGCTCGTCGCCAGCGACTCTCTCCGTCACGGGGCCAGGAGATGTCCAGGCGCGAGCTCCCGGGACCGCGACGGTCACGGCATCGTCCTCCGGTATTACTGGCGGTATCGGCATGACGGTGACCCAGGCGGCTCTGGTTTCCATCGCCCTCAGCGCCGCGCATTCTTCTCTGGCTCTTGGAACCTCTTTACAGATCTCCGCAATCGGGACCTATACAGACAATACGACTCAGGACCTGACGGCGTCAGCGAGTTGGATCAGTTCCTCTCCGGCGGTTGTTTCCGCGGCGGCCGACGGTTATCTTGTAGCGCATGCGGTGGGTACATGCGTGATATCTGCCAGTGTTTCGAATGTCGTGGGGAATCTGACCGTTACTGTGACAAACGCCTCTCTCGCGGCGATTGCGGTTTTCCCCGGTAACTCAACGCTGCCCACCGGTCAAACTGCGCAACTGACGGCAACGGCATCGTTCAGCGACGGCACCACGCAGGACATCACGCAATCTGCCGTGTGGACTACTTCATCGTCCGCCATCGTCAGCATCCCTGCTCCAGGGACTATTGCCGCTGTGTCAACCGGCAGCGCTGCTGTGACCGCGACCTGGAACAGCATGAGCGGGGTCAGCACCATCAATGTACCCGATCCTGACCTGACCTCTATTACGCTGGCGCCTGCCGGACCCACGGTGCCATTTGGAGGCAACCTGCAACTGATCGTTACGGGATATCACAGCGACGGCAGCGCTCACGATGTCACTTCCCAGGCAATCTGGACCGTGGACAACCCGTCTATCGCCAGCATCGCTCCAGGGGGGATGGCCACCGGTCTGCAAGTGGGATCGACCCAGATCCATGTTTTGGTCGGCGACGTGGGAACCTCCGACACCCTGACTGTTCAGCCGGTCCTCAGCGTGAGCTATTTCGATACGAGTTCCGGAGCCGATTCGTCCATCCGCGTAACCAACCCCAACAGCGCTAACGGGGACCTCTGCAGCATGTTCTATGTCTTCAATCAGGATCAACAAATGACCGAGTGTTGCGGTTGCCGCGTGTCCCCCAATGGGCTGCTCACTCTATCGCTCGCAAACGATCTACTGGGTAATCCACTGACCGGTACGGCGCCCCCGGCGGGAAGCATTGACGTTATCTCGGCTCAGCCGGGAACCGGGGGAATCTGCGATGCCTCTTCTCTTACGCCGACGGGCTCGGTCCTTGCGTGGCTTACCCAACTGCCATCTTCAGAAACAGACTCGATGCTCGTGCTGGATCACGTGTTTTCAAGCTCTCCACTCGGTCCCACAGAACTGACAGCCCTGCAGGCGCAGTGCTCGTTTGTTCAGCAACTGGGCAGTGGACAGGGAATTTGTGACTGCGGAGGAAGTTCTGCGCCTTAATCTCCTGCTCGCGACCGGGTCACTGTCGGTCCGACGCGGGCAATTCCAAAGCGCGATCCGAGGGGAAAACGAACTCGGCCTCTCGGATCGCCCAAATGTTTTGCATTGATTCGCAGGCACCATCCTCGCGCGGGTCAAAGTTGTGAATCCCGGTTGTTGAGTCAAAACAAGGGCATCAGAATTCCACGCAGGAACTGCAGTGATCCGATCGAGTCCATAATGATGCTCTTTGGCGATCTGCCCAATGTACCCCAGGAAGCATTTCTCCTTTCGCGGAAGAAGAGCAATCACCGATGTGCAGGCGTTTACGGCGGCCGCGGCAAAACAAGTAGTTTTGCTCGGCAAGTTGCAAGGCCGAACCGAGAGGACGCATATCCGCTTCGATACGCAGTCCCGCGCCGTGAGGAAACCCTCAGGCGAATTGTTGCGAAACCGTAACTGAACTTTCCCAAAAGTGGGCGTGGGTTCAGGAATAGGGCTTGCCATGGTGTGGGATCCGCGATCAGTGGCGGGGATGGTCAGTCCAGTGGGCAAGGTCTGAATTTGAGGAACTGCAACATGCGGAAGAGAATTGGCACCGGTCGGCGCCAAATCGCGTCGGCGCTGCGGAGCGCCAGAGCGCGTAAGTCCTCGCCTGGAATGGGGATGAATTGGTGGACCTGGTCGGGATCGAACCGACGACCTCTTCCATGCCATGGAAGCGCGCTCCCAGCTGCGCCACAGGCCCACAGAGACTATTTTATTGTCATGGACCGGAAACGATTCGTCAACGCAGCGGAGAGCGAGGAAGGCTGGACTTTGGTGACACGATGGCAACCGCAGGCCACGGAAGAGCATCGTCGTGGACATATGTCTTTCAGGTTCGGTGTGGCAGTCCTTCTGCTGATGGGAATGGCTTCTGCGGCGGCAGGTCAGAATTCGCCCTCCACGGGTTCATCGATCTCGAGCATCCTGCAGCCCGCGCTGAGCCAGGTCGGGCAGGCTCTCAACGGCGCCAATCCACAACACTGGAGGGCGCCCAGCTCCGTGAAATCGGCAGCGGAGGGCGACATGGATGCGATCCAGCGCGATCTGAACGGTACGCTGGCGGGTCTCCTGCAGCAGGCGGATGCTGCGCCGGGGTCGGTTCCGGCTGGGTTCCTGGTCTACCGCAATGTGGACGCGCTTTACGACACACTGTTGCGGGTTGTGGAGACTGCGGAATTGGCGGCGCCGACCAACGAGGCCACCTCGCTGGAGTCAGCGCTGGATAGTCTGGAAAACGCGCGAGCGCAGGTGGGCGACGTGATCCTGAGCGGTGCGCAGGCGCAGCAGAACCAGCTCATCGGGCTGCAACGGGCCATCCGGGCGGCTGCAGCGGCGCAGCGCTCCCCGGTAAGAACGACGGTTGTCAACGACTACGGTCCGCCGGTGCATCACGCTGTGCGTCACACCGCGGTCCGGCACACCACGCACAAGCCGCCGGTCAAACCAACCACTTCCAGCCAGAAGCAGCCGCAAAGTCATTAATCAGAGGCTCTCAGTCAGGTTTTTCGGGAACTCCGCCGGGGCAACGAGTGTCTAACCCTAGAGAGCGAGCGAGGACCTGGCCCGGCAGGAGACCCGGTTCGCTGAATCGCGGGCCGGGTTCCGGGACAGCTGCAACCGGGGAGTAAACCCTGTTAGGCTGGAAGGAGCATTCGAGTGCAGGCGGGATCGGCCTTGGGAAATCTGGCAAGCGTCGCGGGAGTACATGCCGAAGAGGCTGCGGTGGTGGAGCAGTTGAAGGCGGGCTCTGAGGAAGCGTTTGCCTGGCTGATTGCCCGATATCAGCAGCCGCTCTACAGCCTGATCTATCGCGTGCTTCCCAACCCCGGAGATGCAGCGGATATTACGCAGGAAGTTTTCGTAAAAGTCTTCCGCGGCGTCTCCCATTTTCATGGCGAAGCCAGCCTGAAAACCTGGATTTATCGGATTGCACTGCATGAGGCGCTCAATCAGCGGCGCTGGTGGTCGCGCCACCAGCGGCGAGAGGTCGCCATTGAAGGCGCAGTAGACGGCGAGCAGTACATTGCTCCTCTCGAGTTGCTGGCTGACCCGCAGGAGTCTCCCTTCGATGCAGCGGCGCATGCCGAGATCGCGGGCCGAGTGGAAGCGGCGCTGCGCCGTATTCCCGAGCCCTATCGGACGGTGGTCCTGCTGCGTGACATCGAGGGCTTCGGTTATGAGGAAATCGCCGAGATTCTGAAGACCAGCCTGGGAACCATCAAGTCGCGGCTAATGCGCGGCAGAGCGCAATTGAAAAGCCGACTGGCGCCTTACATGGAAGCTGCCAGCCGCCGGCCTTCGTCCAGTTCTTTGTCTGTCCCCCCAGCCTGCTCAGTTGAGGAGGCGTTATGAGTTCCTGCAAGTCGGTCCGTGAGCAGTTTTCCGCGTGGCTGGACGGAGATCTGGCAGGTCGTGCGATGCAGTCGATTGCCGGGCACCTGGAGACGTGCGGGGCCTGTGCGGAGGAGTTCCGTCAATGGCGTAAGAGCCAGGAGTTGCTGGCGGAGCTTGGCCCTGTGCGCGCGCCTGCCGATCTGGGCCTGCGTATCCGGGTGGCGCTCTCCCAGGAGCATGCGCGGACAGCGCGCAACCGGCTGGCGATCTGGAAGGTCCGTTGGCAGAACACTGTGGCACCGTTCCTTTGGCAGGCTTCGGCGGGGCTGGCGAGCACCATTGTGCTGGCTGGCACAATGGCATTTCTCATCGGTGCGTTTGCAGCGCCTGAGCCGGCCTCCGCGCGCGACGAAGGCGCCGGGATGACGGGGCCGCGGTTCCTCTACTCAACGGTAGAGGCCAGTGCTGCGCCCCTCTCACAGAGGGGGCGCCCGGTCACTGTCGAAGTCTTTGTCAGCGCCCAGGGCGAAGTGTACGACTATGACATCGTGTCCGGACCCACCGATGCCGCGACCCGCGCTGATATTGAGACGCTGCTGCTCTCCAGCGTTTTTAAGCCGGCCCAGCGGTCCGGTGAGGCGGTTCGCGGAGTGGCGCTGCTCTCGTTTTCCGGGGTTTCTGTGCGCGGATAGGCGCTGTTTGTCCAGGCTTCATTCAATCGAGAAGACCGCATACACCGTCGCGGATTCCTCAACTTTCTGCGGGAGGATCGCCAGAGGGGGCAGCGCGCCGTTCATCTGAGCCGACAGGCTGGCATTCGAGGTAGCCAACGCGATCAATCGCTGAATGGGCGCCTGGTTGCTGGCGTAGATCAGCGAGCCGAGATGCACGCCCAATCCTGCGGCCATCTGCGTGGCGATCGCACGCGCATGGATCAGCGCATTGGCCGCCGCCTGCGCTTGCAGCGCGTCGTGGTTCGACACGTCCCAGTCGATATTGCCGCTTTCAGTTGCGCCGGCCTGAACGGCCAGCCTGAGAACCGTTGCCGCACCTTTTGCCGAACTCGTAACGGTCCAGCTCTGCGACAGCGTGAACTGCCTCCTGGCGCGTTCAGCAGCCGACGTCTTGTCGTCCTCGGGAAATTCCGTACGGCTCAGACTTTGATTGGCGCTCTGTATGTCTTCTTTGGGGATTCCCGCCTTTTTCAACGCGTCCATGACCGCATTGGAGATGCGCACGCCATTTTGGTAGGCTGTGTGCGCATCGGGGGCAAAGACCTCGAAACCGACGTTGATCTTGGCAATATCCGCAAAGGCAGACGCGCTGGCAGTGGTCGTAATCGCGATGGTGCGGTTGGTTTTATCGACCTGGATGGTTTGCGCAACAGCGGTACTGAGCAGAACAAGCGCGGGGAAAGCCACTCCTAAGGCAGTCCGTTTCATCGCGGAAATCCCTCCGCAGGGATTGTATTCGCAACCGCAAAGCTACAGTGGCCAGCCGCGCGTACCAGAGTAATACCCGAAGGGGTACGAAAGGCTCATGCGGAGTGACTCGTTTGTAGAGGTTAACAATCATCACGCCGGTGTTATAGTCGCCGCTATGCGTCACAAGCTGGGAACTAAGTTGGCCGGCGGCCTCATGGTTGCCGCGATTGTGGCGTTTTTGCCTCCGTCCGCGCATGCGGATGCTGGAATCCCGATGCTGCCGGTGCAGTATCCGGAATTGTTGCTCTACATTGTTCCTGTCATTCTGATCGAAGCGGTGTATTTGAAGCGGCAGCTGAACACCCGCATGCGCCGCACCTTCATCGCGATTACCGTCATCAATCTCATCACGGTTGCTCTGGGGTATCCGTTGGCGTGGGCTTTGTACAAAGCTTTAGACTGGATGTTCGGATTTCCTCCGGTCACCGCCTCTCTGTTCGCCAACCTCTGGAGAGTGCCCGTGTGGATCGCGGTGAAAATGTTCCCCGCATGGGCAGGTCTACGGCAGGAAGTGTGGCCGGTGCTGGCGATTTGGGTGGCTCTGCTGATTCCATCCTTTTTGCTGACCGGGTTGATGAAGTCGTGGCTGGTCGAGTGGTACGATCTGCTGAATTACAAGGGCAACATACGGCCGGTGGTCTGGATGGCCAACCGCTATTCCTACTTCTTTCTCACTGTGACCGGATGCGTGCTGATGTACATGATGTACAGCAATCTCTAACGCCCAACTTCGGCCATCCGCCGCTCCTCCCTTGATTCGGGTGAAAGTTCCGCGACGCAATTGGGAAAATCAGCCAAGAGCCGCTTTCAGGCGGTCCAGGAGCACCTCCTGCCCGCGGAAAATCTTCTTCCTGGCCATTTCCAGGGGAAACCATGCGCCGCGGTCCGCCTCCGGGATTTCGATCTGGCGGCCGGAGCGCGGCGGCCACTCGATCAGGCACGTGTTGCTTATCATCGCAGCGGGGTCTACATCACCTTCCAGAGCCCATGCCGTTACCTGCTTTCCTGAGGGCTGGCGGATCGATCCGAGAGGCCGGAACTCGCCGTGAATCGTCGCGCCAGTTTCCTCCTGGAATTCACGCCGGGCGGCTGCCAGAGGCTCTTCTTCGGGGGAATACTCGCCTTTGGGAATAGACCACAAGTCTTTGCCGGCCCAAAACGGTCCCCCCGGATGGATCAGGAAGACCTCGAGGCCGGAAGCGGGACGGCGATAAAGCAGAATGCCGGCGGAGGGGTTGGGCATCATCTGCCATTATGAAGTGACCCGAAGCGGGAATGCCAGTCGTACGGGAGCGGCGTCGCATGTTACCAAAGTGGGACCTGCGGCCTTGCCGGGGGTCAGAGCGGAAGCCTATACTCTGACCGTTTGGCCTGGAAGCCGCTTTTCGCCCCAGCGAATTGCGGAACCCGGAAACGAGCATCCTAAGGCGGTGGAGAATCCCCTATGGCAACGATGACTCTCGAGCAGGAAATCAATCCCTGGGAAGCCCAGGCGGCACGATTTGATTTTGCGGCGCGCAAGCTGAATCTGGATGAGGGACTTTGGCGCGTCCTGCGCTACCCTTCGCGCGAAATCATCGTGCATTTCCCGGTGGGGATGGACGATGGACGGATTGAGATGTTTACGGGCTATCGGGTGCTGCACTCGCAGGCCCGGGGTCCGGGCAAGGGCGGAATTCGTTATGCGCCCGATGTCACGCTGGACGAAGTACGCGCCCTGGCGAGCTGGATGACCTGGAAGTGCGCTGTGGTGAACATTCCCTTTGGCGGCGCCAAGGGCGGCGTCATCTGCGATCCCAGGAAGATGTCCCAGGGCGAGTTGGAGCGCATGACCCGCCGCTATACGGCGGAAATCATCGAGTTTCTGGGGCCGGAAAAGGACGTGCCGGCTCCCGATGTGAACACCAACGAACAGACCATGGCCTGGATCATGGACACCTACTCGATGCACATGCGGCAGACTGTGACCGCCGTGGTGACGGGCAAGCCGCTGAACATTGGTGGCTCCCGCGGCCGACGAGAGGCGACCGGCCGCGGCATCGCCCTGGTTTGCGATGAAGCGCTCAAATACCTCCATCTCCCGCGCGAAGGCTGCCGTGTGATCGTGCAGGGATTCGGCAATGTCGGCTCGAATGCGGCGCGGCTGATGCAGGAGCGCGGCTACAAGATCATCGGCATTGGCGAATGGGATGGCGGGCTGTTCAATCCCAACGGCATCGATATTGGAGGATTGCTGGAGCATCGCCTCCGCAACGGAACGGTGCTGGGTTTCCGCGGAGCGGAGCCGCTCCCGACGGCGGAGCTGCTGACCACGGACTGTGAAATTCTGATCCCGGCGGCCACGGAGAATGTGATCACCAGCCGCAACGCGGAACAGATCCGCGCGCGCATCGTCTGCGAAGGCGCAAACGGGCCAACCACGGCAGTGGCCGACGAAATCCTTGCCGAAAAGAAGATCTTCATCATTCCAGACATCCTGGCCAATGCCGGCGGCGTCACTGCTTCGTACTTCGAGTGGGTCCAGGACCGCCAGGGCTATTTCTGGAAGGAATCGGACGTGAACGAGCGGATGGAGACCATTCTGGCGGAGAGCTTCGACGACGTCACCCGGTACTCTGAAGCGCACGCCGTAAATAATCGTATCGCGGCGTACATGCTGGCCATCGATCGGGTCGCGTTCACCATCAAACAGCGTGGCATTTATGCTTAGGGGCACGCGCAGCCCCGGCTTTTTGTGAGAGAAGCGCCCTGGAAGTGAAATTCCTGCCTGGCTTTAGGCTCCTGGGATCAAATTTGGAACTTGAGGCAGCCAGCGAATGGCATTGGCACAAGCCTGGAACGCCCTTCGGATCAGTTATGGGGGCGGTGAACAGAAAGCCGCGGTCGACCGCGGGCCGTACGCGGGAGCAGTGGTCCGGCGTCCGCTACCTGCGTTTCTGGTGGCAGGACCACCCCGCACAGGAACTTCCTGGCTGCACGAAGTTCTTCAGCCGCACGCGCACCTGCCCGGACTGACCAAAGAAACGCGGTTTTTCGACCTGCATTATCGACGCGGCCTCGACTGGTACCGGGACCATTTCCCATGCGTCACAGACGGCCGCCCTGTAGGCGAAGTTGCCCCCACGTACTTCGCGTCGCCGGAGGCACGGGACCGTATTGCGGCGGCCATTCCCCACGTAAAGCTGGTATTCATCTTCCGGCACCCGGTGCAGCGGATCATTTCGCTCTACAGGCTAAAACGTGCCTATGGCATGGTGGGAGCGGACCTCGAAACTGCGCTGGACCGAGATCCGGAACTCATCGGATCGAGCCGCTATGCCGCGCACCTGGTGGGATGGCAGAGCCGATTTCCGCCGGATCAGATTCACGTGGCGTTCTATGAGGATCTCCGGCGGGATCCCCAGATCTTCGTAGATCGGATCGCGGACTTTCTGTGCATGTCAAGGTTCCTGCTGCCCCCGAGCCAGCTGGAAGGGTGCCATCCGCACGCGTCGGCACGGATGACGGAGCCGAAGTGGTATCTGGCTACCCGCGCCGCGACGTCCGTCGCCGAATGGTGCAAGGCCCGAAAGCTCGACAGTCTGGTTGTCAGCGTGCGCAATTCCCGGCTCAACCAGTGGCTTTTGAGCGCCGGAGCACCGTTCCCGGAGATTCCTCTGGCGACAATCGAGAGGATTGACCGGCTTTTGCTGCCGGAGACTGAGAAGCTTGAAGCTCTTCTGGGTCGCGATCTGTCAGCCTGGAAGCGAATGCCGGATTAAGCACGCACGAGCGTTTCCACGAACCGGCCACATTACCGAATCCAGCGCCAGGGCCCGGTTTCTGCTGATACACTCAGGCTTCCCCGGAAGTTCTCGGAGGGCCTGACTTGTCCACCACGCAAGGAATTCAGCCAACGAAGCCGCAGGATTTTCAGCCGTTTGTCCCGGCGGGAGAGTCGCGGCCGGAACTGACCGTTCGCGCGATCCTGCTCGGTTGCATTTTTGGCCTGCTTTTCGGCGCCGTCACCGTTTATGTGGGTCTCGAAGCCGGGCTCACCGTCGCGGCGTCCATTCCAATCGCTGTGCTCTCCATCAGCGTGCTGCGGGCGCTGGGTCGCGCATCGATCCTCGAGAACAACATCGTCCAAACCACCGGCAACGCGGGCCAGTCGATCGCGGCAGGTGTGATTTTCACGTTGCCCGCGCTCATCTTTCTCGGGTTCGATCTCGAGTACTTCCGCATTTTTGTTCTTGCCATGCTGGGCGGTTGGCTGGGACTGCTCTTCATGATCCCACTGCGGAGGCAGTTGATCGTTGAAGAACATGGGAATCTGACCTATCCCGAAGGCACCGCCTGCGCCGACGTGCTGCTGGCAGGTGAACATGGCGGGTCCTTTGCCAGCCGTGTGTTTCTGGGCCTCGGCCTCGGCGGCGTGTATACGCTGTTCCAGAACAGCAATATCTTCGGCGCATGGCCTGAACAGCCCGACTATCAGCCCGACTGGGGACCGCAGCACGTCATGAAGGGCGCGTCCGTGCGTGCCGACGCCGTGCCCGAATATCTCGGGGTGGGCTACATCATTGGTTCGCGCGTGGCAGGGACCATGTTTGCCGGCGGCGTGGTTTCATGGCTGGTGATCATGCCGGCCATCGTCTTTTTTGGTTCACATCTCCCCGGAGCGCTCTACCCCGCTACCAAGCCGGTCACCCAGATGTCGCCTGACGATTTATGGTCGGCCTACATCCGGCCGATGGGCGCGGGAGCCGTGGCTGCCTCGGGACTGATCACGCTCTTCAGGACGGTGCCAACGATCGTCAGCGCATTGAAGGCCGGGCTCGGCAACCTTCGGAAAAAGGCCGGTGCGGCCTCCGGCGAACTGAGGACGCAGCGGGATATCCCCATGTCGGTTGTCGTCGGCGGCAGCATTGCGCTCGTCGTCCTGATGTGGGTGTTCCTCACCTTTAAGCCTGTCCCTGGCGCGCAGACAGGAATGATCGCCAATCTGGCGGCGTCGCTGCTGATTGTGCTCTTCGGCTTCCTTTTTGTCACGGTGTCGTCCCGGATCGTTGGCCTCATCGGCAGTTCGGCGAATCCCATCAGCGGCATGACCATCGCCACCCTGATGGCGACGGCTGCGGTGTTTCTCGTGAAGGGCTGGACAGCTCCGGCTTACGGCGCCCTCGCCATCACGGTCGGCGGCGTGGTCTGCATCGCCTCGGCGAACGCAGGCGACACCTCGCAAGATTTGAAGACAGGCTTCCTGGTCGGCGGCACACCGTGGAAGCAGCAGGTCGCACTGATGATCGGCGTCTGCGTTTCCACGTTTGCGGTGGGTTTGACTCTGAACGCAATGAACCGTGGCTTCGAGTCATTCCAGGCTATGTCGAAGCCGTGGAATGTCTCGGCGGTTCACGACGGTGTGCAGGTGCAGGGTCCCTTTACGCGGAAAGAGATCCACGTGGTGCGGCCTGACAAGTCAGCGGTAACCGAGCCTGGCAACCAATACGTGCTGCTGAACGCGATCGGCTCGCATGAGCTGGCGGATGGCAAGTACCTTTACGATCCGGCGACCGGGAAAATCGAGGTTCAGTGGATTGAGGGTATTGGCAGCGAGCGCGCCGCGGCGCCACAGGCGCGGCTGATGGCCACCGTGATCAACGGCATCCTGCGCCGGCAATTGCCGTGGGGGCTGGTGCTGCTGGGCGTGTTCCTGGTCATTGCGATTGAACTCATGGGCATCCGCTCGCTCACCTTTGCAGTGGGATCGTATCTGTCGATCGCAACGACGCTGGCCATATTCGTCGGCGGCGTGATGCGGTGGATGGTGGACCGTGCCAGGGAAAAAGCCGGCGAAACGGAGGAGGCTGAAAGCGAGATCAGCCCAGGCTCGCTCTACGCCAGTGGCCTGATTGCGGCCGGCGGCATCGTGGGACTGATGGGCGTGGGGCTCAAGCTGATTGAGCCATTCGGAGACAATATCCTGAACATCCCGCATACATTCCTCTACAACCAGTGGGTCTCCGTCGTGATGTTCGCTCTGCTGGCGTACTCGCTGTATTATTTCGCGCGAAAGCCGCTGGGACATTCTGTGAAGCCCGGCGCCCCGACGAAGTCGTGAGTGCACAGCAACGGTTCCGGGGGCTCCTGGAGCATGACGGAACACGCCTGAACTGGACCATCGTGCGCGTCCCGTTCGACCCCGCGAAGGCCTGGCCGAAGCGCCGGCGGCTGCGCGTCCGCGGGGCGATCAACGGCTTTCAATTCCGTTCTTCACTGTTTCACAGTGAGCGGCTGGGCTATCTGCTGCTGGTGAATAAAGTCATGCAACGCGGAGCCGGGGTGTCGAGAGGCGGCCTGGCGGAGATCGTTCTGGAGCCCGACCTGGAAGAACGAACGGTCCGAATACCGCCGGAACTGGAGAAGATGCTCCGGCAGGATGCGGCGCTGCGCGCGTGGCACAGGCAGCTCAGTCCCTCCATCCGCAAATGGTTTGCGGACTGGATCGCGCACTCAAAGAGCTCGGAAACCCGCGCGGAGCGAGCCGAACTGGCCGCCGAACGCATGTTGCTGGCGATGGAGGGGGAACGGGAGACGCCGCCTATCCTGGAGCGTGCGTTCCAGCGGCAGCCGGCAGCGCGCGAGGGCTGGGCGGCGATGACGGTGAACCAGCGGCGCGGACATCTGCTGGGGATCTTCTATTATCGGAACCCCAAATCGCGCCAGAAGCGGGCACAGCAGGCTATTGCTGAGGCGTTACGCGTCGCTTCCAAAGGAAGAGGCCTGCGGAAGCCGGCGGAGCGTCCGGAGTAACCGAGCCCTCACGAACGGAGGCTTCCACAGACGGTAGCCGGTCGTGCAAGGAGCAAATCGGTGACCCGGTCCTGGCGCGACTGGCTGGCCAAAATAGAAAAGCCCCGGATACCGGGGCTTTTCGCGAAGAACCAACCACCTGTCACCGATTCACAATGACCGGATTCTTGGCCAGCACCCGCTCCACAACCCCCTCGATATCCTGAAGAAAGAAGCCGGAAGCCGGTTGGGCTGCAGCTGCTGCCTGGGGCATCTGAACGAGGCCGTTCGCGAGCGCATTCCAGCGAGCCATGGGAGAAGTGGGGGCCAGAACCACACGCTCGCCTTCCGCCTTCGGTTCCGGTACGAGGAAGTAAACGGTCCATGTCAGCAGCGTCAGAAGCGTAGCGCATTCAGCAAAGAGATTTATGGAGCCCGTCAAGCCCGGGTACCGCGCCGACAGGCCAGTAACAATCAGATCCGCCGCTGCCTCGATTCCGAATCCCAGGGCGATGCCAAAGAAGCGGCTCCTGAATGTGCGTCCCAGAGCATGCGTAGAGAGGGCCAGAAAGGCGAGGAGACAAATTTCCATTACGCTGACGCAGCGCAGGAGCTCCACCGCGATGGGCGAGATGCAATTGCCGTGGGGCGCCGCGACCGAATTCGGAAGAGCGACGACGCCGATCACGACGACTACAGATACGACGCTGACCCACTGGAAGGCGAGAAGGCCGAGACGGCGGAGGCCGGGAACCGGCTCCATCACATGCTTAAAGACTTCCTGAATCACAAAAAAGATCGCAACAGCGCAGGCTACGTATGTGATCCAGTATGTATAGAAATAGATCGTGTAATGGACATTGGGGCTGATCGACGGCACCAGGTTCCAGAGCAGAGCCTCCAGCAGCAGCAGCGAGCCACCTCGAATGGCCAGATAGACAGCCATGGCGGGGAAACGCTTTGCCAAACCTGACTTAAAAAAAGCTACGGCTGCTAAGAGAACCAGAAGCGGTTCCAGCTGAACAAGGACTTCCTGCACATGGGCCATCGCTCACCTCAGAGACATTGAGGATAGCGCAAGGCACACGACGGCCTCAACGAAAATATTTTCGTTGAGGCCGAAAGCTGCTACAACTTATGTGGTACAGTTGGGTACCTGAGTAACCGGTTGACTAGTTTCCGTTCTGTGCTGCGCACTTGCCACCGCTGACATTGGGGTCGCAGAGCGGAATCGGCACGCTGCTGGCAACAGCCTGGTTGCTCACGGTGGTCGCGGTCATCGCCTGCGTGGAGTGGAAGGAAAGGGCAGTTGCAGAAATTGCGGCGGCGAACAAGCCGAGGACGAAGGTGCGGGCGATCAGTTTCATGGCGGCTAACTCCTAAGTTGTAGAGATCACCACAAAAGGGTGATGGAAATTTGTGCAACAATCGGAGTATAGTTGCTATGATCACGCACTGTATTCCTTGATCAGTATTACATAACTATACAACATGACGGTTACCAGGGTACCCGCAACCCGCCTCTTGCCCTTTCCCCTCGCTTCTGCCCAGGCGCTCCAGGCTGATTATCTGTTTTCCGTCACTTGCCTGTCGGATCGAGTGATCGACTAAGCTCGCTTGACGACGAACGTGAACAGGCAAAATTGCTGCGCCTTGTATCGGACCCGGCAGATCTCGTCTCGCTCGCCGTCTGCAATATGAACCCCATATATTGTAGCTTTGGTAGCATTTCACCCTGGATATTGAGTTATTCGAGGACTTCTTGGCGTTCAGGCCGGGTCCTTCCTGCGCGGGGCAGGCTCAGCGATCCCAGCCTGATCTTTGTTCGCCGCGGTTTTGTCGGACGCGGCGCATTTCTGGTTTGTTGTCACGTGCGACGGATACACGGCTGGCTCATCCAAATCTGAAGCATGACCGTCGATCATCTCTTTTCTCCCTTGCGGGTCGGAGACTTGACCCTGTCCAATCGCATCGTGGTTTCCCCGATGTGCGAATACTCCAGCGTGGATGGCTTCCCCTCCGACTGGCACCTGGTGCACCTGGGCAGCCGAGCCATCGGAAGAGCGGGGCTGATCTTCACGGAGGCCACGGCCGTCCTGCCTGAAGGGCGCATCAGTCCGTCGGATTTGGGCTTATGGAAAGACGAGCACATCGCGCCGCTCGAGCGAATCACTGACTTTCTTCACGTTCAGGGAGCGTACGCCGGTGTTCAGCTGGCGCACGCCGGACGCAAGGCAAGCACGCATGTTCCGTGGCTTGGCGAAGGTGCGGTGCTGCCGGAAGCTGGCGGCTGGCGCGACGTGATGGCCCCCAGCGCTTTCCCATTTTCTCCAACCTATCCGCAGCCTCTCGAGATCGACCGGGAAGGAATGGGCAAGGTCCGGCGGGCGTTTCAGGATGCAGCGATGCGCGCAACTCGTGCGGGATTCGACGTGATTGAGATCCACGCCGCGCACGGCTACCTCCTGCAGGAGTTTCTATCGCCGTTGAGCAACCATCGGACCGATGAATATGGCGGGAGCCTCGAAAACCGGGCGCGTTTATTACTGGAGATTGTCGACTCGGTCCGCGAGGTCTGGCCGCGGGAGCGCCCGCTCTTCGTTCGCATCTCTGCCACGGACTGGACCGAAGGCGGATTCGATCTGGAGCAGTCGATCCATCTGGCCACGCTGCTGCGCGACCGTGGAGTCGACCTCATCGACGTCTCGTCGGGAGGGAATGTTGCGGGTGCGGCAATTCCTTCGGGGCCTGGTTATCAGACAAAATTTGCGGAGGAGATCCGCGCACAAGCGGGCGTAATGACTGGCGCGGTCGGCATGATCACGGACCCGGCGCAGGCGGATCATGTGATTCGCACGGGGCAGGCCGATCTCGTCTTCATTGCGCGCGAATTCCTGCGCGATCCCTACTGGCCATTGCATGCCGCCGCGGCGCTGGGCGAGACTGGCTCGTGGCCTGTGCAATATCTCCGTGCGGCTCCGCGCGGTTCCATTGCGCGCACCTCTGTTGGCAACTCAGGCGAAAAGAACCGCTGATTCCTCTGGACTTCGGCGCGGTAGCGTGACCTATACTGGCGTGCAAGGAGCGTTCCGGAGCCCACCGATGGCCAAGCATGCCGCCCAGCGACGCCGTGTGCGCGACGTTGTTATTCCGGACAAGCTCTATTTCCGCATTGGTGAAGTAGCCCGGCTGTGCGGCGTGGAAGCCTATGTCCTCCGCTTCTGGGAAAGCGAGTTTCCTCAGCTTCGGCCGAACAAGAGCGGCACCGGGCAACGTCTCTACCGCAAGCGCGACGTGGAGATGGCGATGCGGGTTCGGCACCTGCTGCACGAGGAGGGCTACACGATTGCTGGGGCGCGTCAGTTGCTGGCGCACGAAGCCGGCAAATCGAAAGCTCCGCAACTGTCGCTGCTGCCTGGAAATTCTCCGGCCGTGCAGGCAAAGCTCGAACGGGTGCGCAATGATCTGCGGGAATTGCTCGGAATCCTCTCCGCATCGCCGGCTGGGGCGACGCCCAAATCGGCGGGAAGAAGCACCGCTGAGCGAAAACCCGCTGCTCCGCGGCCGCGGCTATTCGAGTAGCTGATTTCAATTGTCCCCACCGCCTGTCTTTTGTGATCATGATGGGCATGCCTGAAAGCGCGCAATCCGAACCCTCCCTGACAACGGTGGGGCGGACTGCCGCGATTCGCTGGCGATCGCCGGGCGCGGCTCTGATGTCTGCCATGATCCCAGGACTCGGTCAGATTGTTCTGGATCAGGCGGCCATGGCCGCGCTGTTTATTGCTGCGGTTGCGGTCTGGATATTTCTGTTCTTCCGGCCCTTCCGGCTCGAGAGCACCAACCATGGATGGCTGCTTCTCATAGTTGGTGGATGGTTGCTGACGGTGGCAGCCTGTTGCCATGCGCTTCGGTCGCGAAAAGGGGGAAAGACCGCCGGCAGCCTCCTGTGGTTGATCATTCTGCTTCCTGTTACCTTGATATTCCCTCTGATGTCTCAGGGGATCATGCTCCATGAGGCGGGATTTCGTGATTTCAGGATCGACGGCAGCTCGATGGAGCCCGTCTTGCGGCCCGGTGACACTTTCATGGTCGACAGGTTCTTCTTCCGGACCCATCCCATCGCTCGCGGCGAGATTGTCCTGCTCAAAAGCCCGAATACGCCCGGCGTCACCATCGTGAAGCGCGTTATCGCCCTTGGTGGCGACACGATCGGGGGCAAAGACGGGCAGATCATCCTGAATGGCAACGTTCTCTATGAACCCTATGTCGAACACACGGGTCACCCGCCGGAACCATTGATCAATTTCGGCCCGGTCGCCGTTTCTGCAAACAAGGTTTTCGTGATGGGTGATAACCGGGACGTTAGCCTGGACAGCAGGACGCCATATTTCGGTCTGATCGACGATTCCTCCATTATCGGGAAACCGCTTTACATCATCAGGACAGCTTACAAGCGCGTGGGGAGACCGCTGCCTTGAAATTCACCCCGGGTTACGACGCGCGATAGACTGACTTTCAGATGGTCTTCGTTCTTGACAACTACGATTCGTTCACCTGGAACCTTGTCCAGTACATGGGCGAGCTTGGCGCGGAGCTGACCGTTCGCCGCAATGACGAACTGACCGTGGACGAGGTCGAAGGCCTCGCGCCGGACAGGATCGTGCTCTCGCCCGGACCTTGCACCCCGCAGGAAGCGGGTATTTCCATCGATCTGATTCGACGAATGGCGGGGAGGGTTCCGATCCTTGGCGTGTGCCTCGGCCACCAGGCGATCGGCGCGGCTTTCGGCGGCCGGGTGGTCCGCGCGGCGAAGCTGATGCACGGCAAAACCAGCGAGGTCGAGCACGACGGCAAGACAATCTTTGCCGGCATCGCGTCTCCGATGAAGTGCACGCGCTACCACTCCCTGATCGTCCAGGAAAAGGAGCTGCCCGCAGACCTTGAAATTTCCGCCCGCACCGCAGATGGAACGATTATGGGGCTGCGGCACCGACGCTTCCCGGTCGAAGGGGTTCAGTTCCATCCGGAAAGCGTGCTGACTGATGACGGCAAGCACCTCATCAGAAATTTTTTGGAGCTATAGCTGGTGCGAAGTCTGGCCATTCTTGGTTTCGCCGCGTGCCTTTCCGCAACGCTCGCTTCCGCGCAGCAGGAAACGGCATCTTCGCAGAACTCGCCCAAGGTGCCTGCCTCGCTCGCGAGCGTTTCGCTTGAGGGCGTCACCGTTTCCGGTTCGCTCTCCGTTGCCGATGGACGCGCCGTGATTGGCAACAACGGAACCGTCACCGCCGGAGACAATACGGCGAAGGTCGAACTGACGCGAGGCGGCAGCCTGAATGTATGTGCCACCACGGAGATTCATCTCACCACGGATGCGTCGACGCCAGGCGGAGCGCTGATGATTGCGCTGGATCGGGGCGCGTTCGAGGCGCATTACACAGCCGGCGAATACTCCGACGTGATTCTGACGCCGGACCTGCGCATATTGGTTTCGCCTCCCGGCGACGTCGATCTGAGCCTGCGCGTGAACGGGCAGGGCGATACCTGCGTTGATAATCACGGCAACAATGCGCCCTACGTCCTGGCGACCAACCTGTTTTCCGGCGGCGCGTACCGCGTCGAACCGAATCAGCGCGTTCTCTTTGAGCACGGCAACCTGAACGAGGTGGTCGATAATGAAGCCGACTCCTGCGGCTGTCCTTCTCCGACCGCTGGAGAGATGGTCGCGCGCGGTTCCAGCAAGGCTGCGAAGAGCGCGGCAGAACAGAACCCATTCCCGTTAGCCGAGAGCGAAGGTCTCGCGCCGCCTCCGGTGGCGCCTGCTAAGCCCTCTGTTCCGCCCGGCCAGGTCGAGACGGAAGTTCAGGCGCCCATCGCGTACAACAGCGCGCATCCGGCTCTTCCGCCGCCCCCTCAGGCGGCCGGCACCACGCCCGCGCCGTCGCAACACCACCGCGGATTCTTCCATCACATCGGGCATTTTTTCCGCCATCTGTTTGGCGGGAAGTAGCTCGGCAAAAATTCTCAGAGTCGCTTCAGTGCGTGGTTTCAAGGCTGAGCTCGGTGCTACGTTTATGATTGTCTGCAGTCGCTAAAGCGATATTGCAGACGGAGAACAGCGCATGGCAGATCAGAAATCAGCGAGTCGTCCGGTAACCCGTCGCGAATTCCTCACCGTCGCCGGTTATGGCGCGGCGATTGCGATCACGGGCTGGCCGCTCGCGGATCGCGCCGAGGCGGCCTCCTTTTTCCCTGCCGGCGCAGCAACCGGCGGCGCCAGCGCGACCGCCACACCCGACACCGGCCCTGTCGCTTTGGAGTATTTCAGCGCAGCGCGCCAGCGCGCTGCCGGCATCGTGGCGAAGATGACACTCGCCGAGAAGATCTCGCAGTTCGGGAACCAGGTGCCCGCCATTCCCCGGCTCAATCTACCTGCCTTT
Organism: Acidobacteriaceae bacterium; assembly: GCA_030041515.1. Lineage (GTDB taxonomy): Bacteria > Acidobacteriota > Terriglobia > Terriglobales > Acidobacteriaceae > Palsa-343. Next base: position 223,332 of record JASHNS010000081.1, read on the forward strand.
AACTACTACGCCAGTGAGGCACTCCACGGCCTCATTCACTCCGGACCCGTTACTTCGTTTCCTTTGCCGCTCGCCATGGGCTGCGCCTGGAATCCAAACCTGATGAGGCGCGTCTATACCGCCGTCTCCGATGAAATTTGGGCGTGGCACAAGAAGAATGGACAGGGGCTGGCGATGTTTTCGCCGCCGACGGTGAACATGGGGACGCGCGATCCGCGTTGGGGACGCATCGGGGAGAACTTCAGCGAAGATCCACTGCTCGTTTCGAAACTGGCCGTCGAGACGATCCGCGGCATACAGGGCGACAACCCGCGCTTTCTGAAGAGTGTCGCCTGCGCCAAACACTTTGTCGCCAACGATACGGAAGACGACCGCGAGGAGACCTCCGCTTCCGTCGACCCGCGCAGCTTCTGGGAGTACTACAGCCGGGGATTCGAAGCCTGCGTTCGCGAAGGGCGCGTTTTTACAGTGATGAGCTCCTACAACGCGATGAACGGCATTCCCACCACGGCCAATCCGTTCCTGCTCACTGAACTGCTGCGCAATCGGTGGGGGTTCCGTGGTTTTGTGGTCTCCGACTGCGACGCAGTGGGAGACATCACGCGAACCCACCACTTTGTGCCCACTTTTGCTGAGGCGTCGGCGCTTGCTGTCAACGCCGGTTGCGATATCAACTGCGGCAACACTCTCCCAAACTTCCTCGGTGAAGCCGTCGACAAGATGCTGATCAGCGAAGAGACGATCGACCACTCACTGACCCGCTCGCTGACGGGACGCATTCTGCTCGGCGATCTCGACCCAATCGATCAGAGCCCTTACCACACGATTCCCATCTCGTGCCTTGAAAGCCCGGAGCACCGCGCGCTGTGCCGCGAAGCCGGCCGGCAGTCGATCGTGCTCTTCAAAAACGAGAGCAACACGCTCCCGCTGAACGCGAGCGGAATCACGAAGCTGGCCGTGATCGGGCCCATGGCCTCGCTCTGCCATCTCGGCAATTACAGCGGCCGCCCCGACAACCTGGTTTCTCCGCTGGATGGCATACTGGAGCAGTTTGGCCTGCAGGGGCCTGTGCAGCACTGGGAAACGAAGGAAGGCATTCCCTGGTGGCAGCAGAAGGCGCCCTCCATCTTCCCTGCGCAAACCTTCAGCAACGGCAAGGTGCAGATTGTGTACGAGCCCGGCTGCACTGTGGACGGCGACCGCGACGATCAGAAGTTCGACGCTGCCGTCAACGCCGCAAAGGGGATGGATGCGGTTCTCGTTTGCGTCGGCGACGACCAGCAGATCGACCGCGAAGGGCAGGACCGGACCTTCCTGCATTTGCCTGGCGTGCAGCACGATCTGGTGCAGGCCGTCTACGCTGCCAATCCGAAGACCATCCTGGTGATCTCCTCGAATTGTCCGGTCGCTGTCAATTGGGAACAGGAGCACCTGCCCGCGATCATCGGAGGTATGTTCCTGGGGCAGGAGCAGGGGCACGCTCTTGCCGATGTCCTCTTTGGCGCGTACAACCCCGGCGGCAAGCTCAGCACCACCTGGTATCGCCATGCGGATGATCTGCCTGACTTCCACAACTACAACGTCCGCAACGGCCGCACTTATATGTATTTCCAGGGCTCGCCGCTCTATCCCTTCGGCCACGGACTGAGCTACACCGCCTTCCGGTACGGGAACCTCCAGGTTGGAGGCGCGAGCCTGCAGCCGGGCGGCAGCCTCTCAGTCGAAATGCAGCTGACGAACTCCGGGCCGCACGACGGCGATGAAGTGGTCCAGCTTTACGTGCACGTTTCCGGCGGAACCGTACAGCGGCCCATTCAGCAGCTGGTCGGCTTTGAGCGCGTTCACCTGGCCGCCGGAGCCAGCCGGACCGTCCAGTTCACGCTGAAGCACGATGACCTCGCGCTGCGTTACTGGAACGAAACGCAATACGCGTTCGTCGTGGAGGCCGGCACGGTCGATCTTCTGGTTGGTTCCTCCTCGGCCGACATCCGACTGCGGCATCAGGTCAGCCTGGAAGCTTAGGCGCGGGCGCCTGCGCTAAAATCGAAGAGCCGGAGTCTGTTTCTGCGCGGGCCCATCGCGGTCCGCTCTCCGCGGCCCATTTCCGCCGCTGTTCTCCGCAAAATTTCCGCAAGGAGCTTTACCCGTATGGCGATTCCCGCCACCCAAATGCGTCCGGGCATGGTGATCAAGCACAACAACGATCTTCACCTCGTCTTTTCTGTGGAGCATCGCACGCCCGGCAATCTGCGCGCCTTCATCCAGGCCAAGCTGCGCAACATCCGCACCGGCGCCATGTTCGTCGAGCGCTTTCGGTCGCCCGATCCCATCGAGCGCGTCATCGTCGACGAAATCCCGATGGAGTTCCTCTACAACGACGGCGACGACTACTACTTCATGAACATGGAGAACTACGAACAGACGCACCTGAAAGCCGACATGCTCGGCGACGCAGTCGAGTATCTGACCGCGAATCTGCAGATCAGGGTTTCGTTCCACGATGGCGTCGCGGTCGGCATTGAGCTGCCGCAGACGGTGGAGCTGACCGTGGTGGAAACGGAGCCGGGACTGAAGTCGGCGACGGCATCGTCGGTGACCAAGCCGGCGAAGCTGGAGACCGGTCTGGTGGTTCAGGTTCCTCCGTTCATCAATGAAGGCGAGAAGATCCGGGTGGATACGGCGGAAGGGGCGTATTTGAGCCGCGCGTAGGCCGCAAATTTTTCCACAATTGGCGTAGGTGTAGAAAATAAAGGGTTTGTGCGGGCGGATCGCGTAAGTGTGGAATCCAGAGCACTTACAGGCGACCTTCCGGGCAACCATGTGAAAACAAACTGCTTGCAGTTGCATGCGGAACGGGTTTTCAAAAGAGCGATGATGTCGTCCGGCCTGAGCGGGACCCCAAAGGAAAAAGCCCTGATCCGAAGAACAGGGCTTTCCTGGATTCCAGGATAGGCGCGCGGCGGAAATTGGCGCAAGCAAATTCGAGGGATCGGGCGGTACGAAGGTCATGGGGGCTCCAGCCGCATGGATTTTGGGCTCCCGCGACACGGCTAAAAGCTTGCAGAACGGTGTCGGAAGCCGGCAGAAGTCACTCCGCAGCGGCTAAAGCCGGACTCATTTCGCGGCGGTTGCGGCACGACTGAAGTCATGCCCTGGTACAAGGCGCCGTTAAACTGATTTCTGGATTCGACTGATGACCTTGCTCAAAGCTGTGCGCGGCACGCGCGATCTGCTGCCGCCGGAAACCGAACTGTGGAATCGCGTGGAGGCGACGGCGCGACGGGTCTTCGCGCGCTACAACTTCGGCGAGATTCGGACGCCGATTTTCGAGGACACGCAACTCTTTGCCCGCGGGGTGGGCGAAGAGACGGACATCGTTTCGAAGGAGATGTACACGTGGGAGGACGGCGAGAGGTTTGAAAAGAGCCTCCTCATTAGCAAATGGCTCTTGGCAAACAGGAGCAACTTCGTCGAGGTCATCGATAAGAGCCCATCGGGAACGTCGTTCATAGATCTGGAGTGCAAGGATCACGATGGAAACCTCGAATACGTAATCTTCGCAGCACGTTCGAGCCACGACGCTTTAAGTGGCTTGGCTTCAGCAGTAGTCAAGGAACGCGCTCTCTCAAGCGAGCGGCGAGCCAACGCAAAAGTGACGGGCCGTCTCGTCATTTCGTCTCCGCTACCAGGCGGTTCTGAGACGACCACAAAGGAAGGCTTGGTAATTGAGGCCGTTCACGGGAGCTTCTTCAAATCATCGCAGTCTCTGACCCTCCGCCCGGAGAACACCGCCGGCGTTGTCCGCGCCTACATCGAGCACAAGCTGGGGGAAACCGGGCTGCTGCAGAAGCTCTACTACATCGGGCCGCAGTTCCGGCGGGAGCGTCCGCAGAAGGGGCGTTACCGGCAGTTCTGGCAGATTGGCGCGGAGGTGATTGGGCCGCCGAGCGCCGGCTCGGAGTCGCCGCTGCGCGATGCCGAGGTGCTGGAGATGCTGGCCAGCTTCCTGGACGAGCTGGGGATTACGGGATGGTCGCTGGCGCTGAACTCGGTGGGGTCGGCGACGGACCGGCCCCGGTACATTGCCGCGCTGCGCGAGGCGCTGAAGGACAAGGCGCCGCAAATGTGCGCGGATTGCCAGCGGCGGGCGGAGACAAATCCGCTGAGGGTGCTGGACTGCAAGGTGCCGGAAGATCAGCCCATTATCGAAACGCTGCCGCGGATTGCGGATTATCTTGACGATGAATCCAAGGCGCACTTCGCCGCGGTGCTGGTGGCGCTCGATGCGTGCGGGGTGAAGTACGAGGTGAATCCGCGGCTGGTGCGCGGGCTGGACTATTACACGCGGACGACGTTTGAGTTCACGCATGGCGGCTTAGGGGCACAAAATGCGCTGCTGGGCGGCGGGCGGTACGACGGATTGTCGGAGATGCTGGGCGGCCCGAAGGCTCCGGGGATTGGGTTCGCGATGGGGCTGGACCGGCTGGTGCTGACACTCCAGGCCGCGCAGAGCGAGAGCGCGGCGGCTCTGGCCGATGCGTACATTGCGCCGCTGAGCGATGTGCTGAACGCGCCGGCGCTGGAGCTGGCACGGGAATTGCGGTGCGCGGGGCTGAAGATCGAGCTGGGTGACGGGAGTTTTCGGCTGAAGAAGTCGTTCGAGATCGGGAATAAGGTTGCTCGCGCGATCGTGCTGCTGGGCGAGGATGAGCAGCGCTCCGGTATTCTGACGGTGAAGGACTTCGCCAGCGGGGAACAGAGGAAAGTGCCGCGGGGGGAGCTGGCGGGGGCCCTGAAAGGTCCGGAAATCTGAGGGAATGACGCCGGGCCTAAAGGCCCAAAATTAAGGTTGGCAGAAGTTCCCCGGCCTGAAGGCCGGGGCTTCTACCGTCATCCCGCTGCGCGGGACCGCTTCGCTCAGGGGCTAAAGCCCCGACTTTTTGACGGCTGTACGGCACGACTGAAGTCGTGCCCTGATACAAAACGGTGAAATGGCACGACTGAACAGCTTGCGGAAAAATTCAGGGCGCGATGAGGAAGCTTCCCTCAGCGGCTAAAGCCGGGTTGCCTTTGTGGCCTTTACGGCACGGCTAAAGCCATGCCTTTCAAAGAATCGAGTTCTTCCGCAAGCAGTGAATTCATGCCAGATACAAATCTGTTGAAACGGGGCGGCTGAGAAGTGCCGGCCCCATACAAAAAATGGTTGAGCGGCACGACTGACGTTGTGCCCTGATACACGGCTGACGAATCTGCTTTTGTAAAGGAAATACTTTGCTCGACTTTTTAGGGACACGACAACGCACACACACCTGCGGCGAGCTGCACGCTTCCGACGCGGGGAAGACGGTCACGCTGATGGGATGGGTGAATCGGCGGCGCGACCACGGCAGCTTGATCTTCCTGGACGTGCGGGATCGCTACGGCATCACGCAGGTGGTGCTGGATAAGGACCTGACGCCGGAGGGTCACGCCAGGGCCGAACAGGCGCGGCCGGAGTACGTGGTGTGCGCGGTGGGCAAGGTGCGGCTGCGCGGGGCGGATGCCGTGAATCCGAAGATGGCGACCGGCGAAATCGAGATTGCCGCGACCGAGCTGTTGCTGCTGAACGACGCGAAGGTTCCTCCGTTCTCGCCTGCGGAAGAGGCGATTGCCAACGAGGAAGTGCGGCTGAAGTATCGGTATCTGGACCTGCGCCGCCCGGAGATGGCGCACAACCTGGAGATCCGGCACAAGGTGGCGCTGGCGGTGCGCGAGTATTTGAACGCGCAGGGCTTTTACGAGATCGAGACGCCGTTCCTGACGCGGTCGACGCCCGAGGGCGCGCGCGATTATCTGGTGCCGAGCCGCGTGCATGCGGCGAACTTTTATGCGCTGCCGCAGTCGCCGCAACTCTTCAAGCAGATCCTGATGATTTCGGGGCTGGACAGGTATTTCCAGATCGTGCGTTGCTTCCGCGACGAGGATTTGCGGGCGGATCGCCAGCCGGAGTTCACGCAGATCGATCTGGAGATGACGTTTCCGCAGCAGGATGACATCTTCCGCGTGGTGGAAGGCTTCCTGAAGGCTTCGTATGAAGTGATCGGCGAGCAGATTACAACGCCCTTCCCGCGGATGACCTATGACGAGGCGATCCGGAACTATGGCACAGACAAGCCGGACCTGCGCCTGCCGCCGATGACCGATGTTCGCGCGGTGTTCAGCGAAGAGGAACTGGCGTCGCTGAAGATCGAGCCCGGGCTGCCCATCGTCGCGATCGTGATTCCGGGCAAGCAGGCGATGAGCAACACGCAGAAGAAGGCCTTTGCACAGGAGCTGAACGCGGCGCTGGCTCCCGACCTTGCGTTTCTCGACGTGGAGCGGCTGGCGGGCAGCGCACAGTATTCCGCGCTGGCGCAGCGCATCGATGCGGCCGCCGCCGAGCATTGCGGTCTCGCGCGCATCGAGCCGGAGAATCGGCTGATCGTGGTTTCGCCGCGCATCGGCGCGACGGCTCCGCCCAAGGATCATTTGTGGATCTACAAGAAGGTCGGCCAACTCCGCCTCGATCTGGCGAAACGGTTCGAGAACGAGCATCGCCTTTTCGAGAAGAAAGGAACGGCGGCCGATTACAGATTCCTCTGGGTGACGGATTTTCCGTTCTTCGAGTGGGACGAGGGGGCAAAGACATGGACTTTCGCGCACCATCCGTTCACGTCGCCGCACGAGGATGACCTGAAGGCTGGCCGGATGACGTCCGATCCGGAAGCAGTGCGCGCGCTGGCCTATGACATCGTGCTCAACGGCATGGAGCTCGGGTCGGGGTCGATCCGTATTCACCGGCAGGATGTGCAGCAGCAGATTTTCCGCGCGCTGGGCATGAGCGACGAGGAAGCGAAGGAGCGGTTCGGATTTTTCCTGGAGGCGCTGCAGTATGGGACGCCGCCGCATGGGGGCATCGCGCTCGGCCTCGACCGGCTGGTGATGATTCTGGCGGGGGCGACCAGCCTGCGCGAGGTGATCGCGTTCCCGAAGACGGCGAAGGCGATCGACCTGATGGTGGACGCGCCGACGCCGGTGAGCGATGCGCAGCTGAAGGAACTGCACATCCGGCCGGCGGTGCGGGGCTGAGGGCTCGCCGGACCGGGCTGGCCTTCGGGTGATATCTTGAATCTTGCCATTCCTTTTCTGAGGTTTCCGACCGCGTGAAAGCCGTTTTTTCTCGTTTTCTGGCCCTGATGTTTTGCGGGGCCGTGCTGGGTTTGCCGGCGCTCCATGCGCAAATCACGGCTACCGCGCCGCAGGGGCCGCCCAGCGAGTACTCCCAGCGCATCGATCTTTCCGGCGGTTACTTCTACGCCCACTTCAATCCCAGCCCCGGCAATCAGGTCGAAGCCATCAATACGTTCGGCGGGGAGGGCTCGGCGACCTGGTGGCTGCACTCGCTGTGGGGGATTGAGGCGAGCGTGCGCGAGGCTTCGGGCACGATGAGCCTTCCGCCGACGCTGGTGAATGGGGTCGAGACCCCCAGGAATCCCCCAATGTCGCAGTACCTCTTTCTTTTCGGTCCGAGTTTCCGGTTCTACCGGCACCCCAGAGTGACTCTGGGAATGCATTACCTGCTGGGGGCGGCTTATGGGAGCTTCAGCTCGGGGTTTCCGGCGGGGATCCAGCCGCAGGACGTTGGAGTTTACAACGACAAGCTGACGATGGGCCTGGCGATCGGCGGCTTCGCGGATTACAACCTGAATTCGCGGTGGTCGGTGCGCTTTGTAGCCGACTGGGAGCCGACACACTACGGGTTGAACTGGCAGAACGAGTCGGCGGATTCGGTGGGAATCGTGTACAAGCTGGGATCGCTGCACCGGTAGCGGGCAGGGATAAGGCGGCCAGCAGTCACGAATGAGACGGCTGGTGGCGGCCCTGCGCCTAGTTGTCGCGGTGCTTGCGCATATAGACTTCGAACTTCCTTGCGGCCCGGCGGCGCTTCCAGCGGTAGTACCGGTTGCGGACGCCGTAGAGCGATTCCGTGCCGGCAAAGGCGAATCCGCGACGGGGCGCAAATTTGACGTAGAGGTAGCCGAAGAGGGCGCCGCCCAGCTGCGAGAATCCGAAAATGCGTTCGGCGGGGAAGAAGAGCATCGCTACCATGATGAGCAGGTAAACGATGGTCATGTGCTTCGCCTTGATCATGATCGGCAGAGGGAACATCATGAACTGCATATCCGCGTAGAGCACGCCGAAGGCGACCATCAGGCCGGTGATACCGGCCCAGCAACCGTAGATCAGGAAATTGGGGACGTGTACCGCCGCAGCCAGAGCGACGCCGGCGAGACCGCCTCCAAGGACTGAGGCGAAGAAGATTTCGCCGAGCCAGCGGGCGCCGTGCTGGTCCTCAAGAAAGCTGCCCAGGAACCACAGAGAGAGCAACTCGAGCGCGGTGTTGAGAATGCCCTGATGGATGACCCAGTATGTGGCTAGTTCCCAGACGAACCCATGCTGGAGCACCAGTCCTGGAATCAGACCGAGATACGAGACGACCACGAGGGCGGTGGACGCCGACACGGCCCCAAGGATGAGCAGCAGAAAGTACGCGCCGAGGTTCCACAGCACCAACTGGCGCGTGAACCCGCGAAAGTCCGGAAAGCCGAGCATCCCACCCGAGAGTCGAGGCACCTGGTTATTTTCTCATCCGGACGTTCCGAGCGTCGCTAGCGTCCCGGCCAGGGCACGACGGCCGGGCTGCGGTGACCCTGTGGATCAACCGCCATCACCCCGAAGATCACGTTGTCTTTGGAGATGGGCAGAGTGACGGTATACGTTGCATCCTTGCCCGCCCAGGAAATTATTTCCCGAGCCTTTTCCGCGGAGATGGCTCTCGTCCAGTTGGGAGCGGCGGTGGGGCGCCAGACGATCATGTAACGGGTGTCGGCCGGCGTGCCGGGAGCCGGCTGCCAGGAGATAGAGGTGTCGTTCAGGGAATTGTTGAAGACGAAGACCTTGGGAAATGGGTAGATGACGTGGACCGGCTCCGGAGGAGCGTCGGCAAGTACGGCCATGGTAGCCGCATTCAGCCGCGCGACGCGGGCCACGTAATTGAAGTCGACAAATTTGAGCAAATCGCCGTACTGGACGCCGTCTTCCATGCGGACGTTCTGATGCTGATGGTTGAAGTCCTCGCGCCATTCGCTGAAGCGCACCGCTGCGAAGCCCTGCTCGTTGAAGGATTCGTGGTCGCCGCCGCGCAGGAAGCGGTCGGTGCGAAATTCCAGGACGGGTGCGAGTCCGGAGACGATGGGCTCCGAGCTGGTGGCTGGCGCGCCGGTGTAGGTGCGGGCGACCTCGGTGATGGCCCGGGCCAGCTCGCGGGAAGGCGAGTCGCTGTCGTAGCCCAGCATCAGAATGCGGCGGATTTGCTCCGGGGTGGCGTCGGCGGGAACCGGTTCGGAGTAAACGCGGACGGCATGCTCGTCCTGGAATTTGTCGCCGGGGGTGCGGTTGCCTCCCACGATGTCGTTGTTCAAAACGCCTTCGAGGTGCCAGCCCTGCTGCCTGGCTTCCTGCGCGAGATGCCTGCTGCCGTAGAGGCCCTGTTCTTCACCGGCCACGGCGACGAAGACCAGGGTGGCGGGGAAACGCAGTTTTGAGAGCACCCGTGCGCACTCGAGGCTGACCGCGACGCCGCTGGCATCATCGTTCGCGCCAGGAGCGGGATCGGTCGTGTTGAAGTTGCTGCTGTTGCGGGAATCGTAATGGCCCGTGACCAGCAGCATGCGTGCCGCCTGGCCAGGATCGGTGCCGCGCAGGACGGCGTAGACGTCCGTGAGCGTGGTGGGCTGGGTGATGCGGGCGTGCGGGCCGGTGCCCGGCGCCTGGGTGAAGGTATCGCGATGAACCTCGAGGCAATTGCCGCACTGCGCGGAGATGGCCTGAAACTGAGAGTAGATCCAGTCCGCGGCCGCAGTGACACCAGTGCCTGGCGGCAGGCCTTTCACCATGCTGGAAAGCGTGCTGCGATTCCGGAAGGATACGAGCGTGGAGATGATCTTCTGGGTCTGCGCGGGAGAGATCTGCCCGAGCGCATGCGCGATCCGGAAATCGACGGGCATGGGGGCTATCGGAGCGCCAATGGCATCCAGATCGCGATGAGCGGCATCGGCTGAGAGAGCGGATACCGCTCGAGCAGAAGCAAGAGCCAGTGTGCTGACGAGAATGGCAACGCAGAAAGGGGCGCCACGTTTCATGACTATCGAGTATGCCCTGGAACGGGTCTCACCAACATGTTTTTGCCCTGAAAGGCGGATTGCGACTGGCTTCGATGTTGCATCGTACCCAATCTAATTCCGGGAACGAGACAGGGTTGACACCCGTTGTCGGAAGCCGAGAACACGCACGCTTGACGCGCGGGCGGTTTCTCTTCAAAACTAGCGAAGGCGGCGGGGATTCCGGACCGCCGAAGCGCCGCGGCACCTGAGTTGTGGCGCAGAAGTGGATTTCCGGGAACGTTGGCGTACCTTTCTCCCGGATGACGTCATGCTGAACGATTGGAGATTCCGTTTTCCCGCTGGAGGGAGTCATGCCGATTTGCCCTGAATGCGAAAGCGCTCTGGACGTCGATGAAGAGGAAGTGGAAGAGGGCGACGTCGTGGTTTGCGACGAGTGCGGTACCGAATATGAGGTTGTCGCGGTTGACCCTTTGGAACTGAGTAAAGTCGAAGAAGATTATGAGGACGAGGAAGAATTCCGAGAAGAGGAAGAGGAATGAAGCGGCTGAACGCTCGGGTTTCTTTCGGTAATCGAGCCGCCGCGGTGCGGCGAAGGGGCTGCGTTGTCGCGATGGCCGCGTTGCTGGCTGTCCTGACGGCCGGGGCCGGAGCGCAGGATTTTGGTTATCGCAACTTGCAGGGAAAGGTGCTCGGTCCCCACGATCAGGCGATCAGCGGCGCGGTGGTGTATCTGTCGAATTCGCGCAACAACGACATAAGAACCTGCATTACACCCAGCGACGGCAGCTATCGCTTCGCCGATCTCTCCGACGATACCGACTATACGGTGTGGGCGGTATGGAAGGGCAGCAAGAGCTCGAAGCGGGTTCTGAGTTCCTTCGATCAGCGGAAACAGGTCTATTTCGATCTGCACGTATCCGGTAAGGCGGGGAAGAGCGGAGCCTGAGAGACCATCGCCGGACGCAGTGAGCGAATTCCGGCTATTCGACGTCCTGTACTGTTGCAGGCTTAATCCAGACGAGTGCCAGGGTGCGTTTCCGGCCCTGCCGTCAGGTTTTCCGGTAGGATGAAGGCGCCTTCCAATTCGAGCAGGACGATCGGTCCCTGGCACTGTTGACTCGGTGCGATTTGGTTCGGACAACAGGACGCTCCGCCGTTACACTGAAGGGAAGCATTACGCAGGACAACCAGCCATGAAGCACCACCTTACACGCAGGCGCTCGCAACGCGACGACGCCGGTTTCACGCTGATGGAGCTGCTGATCGTCATCTCGATCATGCTGATCCTGATGCTGTTTGCGATTCCCAACATGCTGCATCTGAAGAGCGAGGCCAACGAGACCTCGGCGATCCAGTCGCTGCAGGCCATTCACGAGGCGGAGATGCAGTACAACTCGATGTACCCCGCGAATGGATATGCATGCGTACTGTCGGAACTGGGCGGGAGCACGACCTCGGGTCCTCCGACGGCGACGTCGGCGCAATTGCTGCCGGCCGATCTGGCTACCGGGCAGAAGTCGGGATACACGTTCAACATCACCAACTGCACCAAGACCACGGTGAACAACCAGGACATGTACACGAGCTATGAGGCTACAGCGGTGCCGCAGGCCGTGGGCAAAACAGGCGTGAACGGCTATTGCCTGGACATGAGCGGGGAGATCAGGAAGGATCCCACCGGAGGCACGAACTGCACGGTTCCGCTGCAGTAGGAGTGCGGGGTCCGGGCTCGTGCCTGGCCGCTGCCGGTCACTTGAGTGCGTTCGTCTTCCGCTCGTTTTTGGCGGTCGCGATCGGCACGCTGTTGATGGCCGCACCAGTGCAGGCGCAAAAAACGCTGACGGCAGCTGAAGTGGCAGCGCGCATCGATCACCATTACAACACGCTGCATTCCCTCTCCGTCCATTTCGTGCAGCACTATGACGGCATGGGGGCTCATCGCAAAGAAGAAGGCGTGCTCCTGCTGCGCAAGCCGGGCAAGATGCGCTGGAGCTACACCGATCCCGATGGCCAGCTTTTTATCCTGGATGGGCATTACGCGTACTTCTATACGCCGGGACAGAGCGAGGCGCAGCGCGTCCCGGAAAAGCAGCTAAACGACCTGCGCTCGCCGCTGCGCTTTCTGCTGGGGCATACGGAACTGGAGAAAGAGCTCACGAATCTACAGGTGAGCTCCGTCGGCAACGGTGGCTACGAGCTGAGCGGAGTGCCGAAGGGCATGGCGCAGCGCATTGCGGATCTGAAGATCGAGGCCGCGGCGGACGGGACGATTCGGGAGATGAGTATCGTGGAGACGGACGGCGTGACCAACAGCTTCGACCTGAGCGGCGAGCTGGGGAACGCGCCGGCGCCGGAGTCAGCGTTTGTGTTTAACGCGCCGGCGGGCGTGCATATTGTAGACGGCGAGCCACCGGTATAGGACGCGGACGGATCCTGGGTGTGCGGCGATTCCGCCGAGCAAAAAGAGCGAAACTAATGCGCCGGCTGCAACGTTATCTCCTGCAGGAGGCGCAAGGTATGTTCTCCGAATTGCGGAAGTCTCTTTCGATCGTTCTTTCCTCCGCCCTGGTTTTCGCGCCCGTGCTGGCGGCCCAGCAAACGCCGGCCGAGGGCGCCGCTCCCGTTCCGCCACAGGTTCTGAACGCGCATGCCGTCTTCATTTCGAACGGCGGCGGCAGCAACTACTTCGAGATCTTCGATGGCGGCCCGAACCGCGGCTACAACACGTTCTATTCCGAGCTGAAGAAGACAGGCCATTACGAGCTGGTGAGCTCGCCCGCGCAGGCGGATGTCATCTTCGAGATTCGATCGATCGCACCGGCGGTTTCCGGGCCGCACGACATCACCGACTACAATCCGCAGGTGATTTTGACGATCCGCGATCCGAAAAGCAGCGCGGTGCTGTGGACGGCAAGCGCCAACGTGAGGGCCATCGGAACGAAGAAGCATCGCGACAAGGATTTCGACCAGTCCGTGGCGGTGCTGGTGGATGAGCTGGCGCAGGTGACGGGCGAGCCGCTGACGACGGCGCAGGCGAAGGCGATCGAGTCCAATTCGCGGATGTCGACGGCGGCGAAAGTATTCATCATTACGGCGGTGGCGGGCGCGGCGGCGATGACCGCCTACGGAATTCACATGATTGAGAACCCGCCGAAGCTGACGCCTCCGCCGACGCCCTCTGAGCCGGGGTATCCGTATCCGTATTGATCCGTATCGAGGGCCGGAACCGCCTATGATGGCGGGTATGATTCGGAGCGCATGGTGGAGCGTGTTGCTGGTTGCGGCTCTCGCGGGAGCGGCGGCGGGGCAGACGCAACAGGCTGGCGGAGGAGTTTCCGGCCCGTGGGTGATGGAGCAGAGTGGCGTGACAGCGGGGCTGCGCGGGATTCACGCGGTGAGCGCCGAGGTCGCGTGGGCAAGCGGGACAGGCGGGACAATTCTGCGGACGGTGAATGGCGGCGCGACGTGGACGCGGTGCGCGGTGCCTTCGGGCGCGGAGAAGCTCGATTTCCGCGGCATCTGGGCGTGGGACGCGCAGACGGCGATCGCCATGTCGAGCGGGCCGGGGGACCAGTCGCGGCTGTACAAGACGGTGGATGGATGCACGAACTGGAAGATGCTGTTCACGAATCCAGACAAGGATGGGTTTTGGGATGCGATGGTGTTCTTCGCGTCTGGCCAGCGCGGGTATCTGCTCGGCGACCCTGTGCGCAAAGAGTTCGCATTCTTCACAACGACCGACGGAGGACAAACGTGGAAACGGTCGCATTCTGCCGGGCTTGACGCTGGGCCAGAGGCAACGGGCGCGTTTGCTGCGAGCAATTCTTCGCTGCTCGGGACGGAACGTCAGCCTGTAGCATTCGGCACGGGCGGAGCCTACTTTTACACTCAGTCGTTCACCGGCACGATTGGCTTTGCCGTCCGTTCGGGCCCGATCCAGATGACGGAACAGTGGAACCGATCCCGAGTTCCCCTGGCCAGCGACGGAGATGCGGCGGGTATCTTCTCGCTTGGTTGGCGTGAGGGGAAGATTCGGGGGTATGGATTTACCCTCTTGGCCGTCGGCGGCGACTACACGAAGCCCAACGACTCTGCCGGAACCGCGGCGTGGTCGGCGGATGGCGGGAAGACGTGGACGGCGGCGGCGAAGCCTCCACATGGGTACCGCTCGGCGGTGGGGTGGGACGCGCGGCTGAAGGCGTGGATTACGGTGGGGACGAACGGGTCGGACATCAGCTATGACGATGGAAAGACGTGGGTTCCGCTGGATGACGGGAACTGGAATGCGCTAAGCCTGCCGTGGGTGGTGGGGCCGGGCGGGCGTATCGCGAAGCTGGACGCTCACCGATCGAAACGCTGAGCATTTCATCCCTCCGTCGCGTCCAGTTCTTGATCTGTCGCTCATCCGGCGTTTTCCAGAGGCCCTCCGACCGGGCCGGGAAGGGTTCCTGGCCCGGAAACTTCAGAAAACGCATAGGATGAGGGGAAGGGATCCTTTCGCCCGACGAGAATTGGGCGAGCACTCTCAATGGCTGAATTTGTGATCAGACTGGCCGACGAGCGCGGCCATGTGCAGGAGCAGATCCAGGCGGCAGCGACAGCCGACGAGTTGCGGCAGCGCTTCACGCAGGCGGGGTACTACGTCTACTCGGTGAAGCCGCGCGGGCTGACGGGGACGGCGCGGAAGACGAAGCTCGAGGCGTTCCTGATCTTCAATCAGCAGTTCCTGACGCTGATCAAAGCCGGCCTGCCAATTCTGGGTTCGCTGGAGATGCTGGCGAAGCAGCAGAAAAACGCGATTTTCGCGGGACAGCTACAGAACGTGGCGGCGCGGGTGCGGACGGGCGAGCCACCCTCCGCGGCGTTCGAGGCGCAGGGCGGATTTCCGCTGATGTACACGACGACCCTGCTGGCGGGCGAGCGGGCCGGGAATCTTGAAGAGGTGCTGGGCCGGTATTTGTCGTTTCAGCGCGTGGCGCTGGCGTTTCGCAAGAAGCTGAAGGCATCGCTGATTTATCCAACACTTCTGGTGTTTCTTGTGATCACGATGTTCATTTTCATGATCACCTTCGTGGTGCCGCAATTCGCGAAGCTCTACGACCAGATCGGGTCAAAGCTGCCGGCGATCACGATTTTCATGCTGGAACTGGGCAAAGCGGCGCAGCATTACCTGATGTACATCGCGCCGGCGGCTGCGCTGGTCGGGTTTCTTCTCTGGCGCTGGAGCAAAAGCGATGCCGGCGGCGAACGCATCGACCGCATCCGGATCAGGCTGCCGATTTTTGGCAAGATCTGGCTGAAGTACCAGGTGGCGATGTTTGCGAGAACGCTTTCGACGCTGCTAACGGGAGGCATCCCGCTGGTGCCGTCGCTGGAAACGGCCGCGCGGACGATCACCAGCAAACGAATCGGCAAGGCGGTCGCTGCGTCGGTCACCAGCGTCCGCGAGGGCAAGGGCCTGGCAAAGAGCCTGGAGGCGACGGGGGTGTTCCCGGAGCTTTCGACCGAGATGATCGAGGTGGGCGAGTCCACGGGCGCGCTGCCGCAGATGCTGAACTCCGTAGCCGAGTTTTTTGAGGAGGATGTGCAGACGGCGCTGACCGCCGCGCTGGCGCTGATCGAGCCGGCGATTTTGATCGTGATGGGCGCAGTGGTGCTGACGATTCTGATCGCGTTGTATCTGCCGATTTTCTCCATGGGAAACACCACCAGCCTGGGAGGCTGACCGAGGTATTTATGGCTGACACTGCAACCATCACGCTGCCCACGGAACAGGACGAGACCGCGCAGGCGCAGCTGCTGGCGAAGCGCTACCGCTCGGAATTCGTCGACCTGCGCAACTTCCGCATTCAGCATGACGTGCTGCGCAGCGTTCCGGTGGACATGATGTTCCGCTACAACTTTGTACCGCTGGAGCAGCAGGAAGACCGCCTGGTGATCGCGGTGAGCGATCCCAGCAAGCTGATGATGATCGACGAAATCAGTGGCCTGCTGGGCCAGCGGATCGTGACACGCGTGGCCACGCTGTCGCAGATCACCGATCTGCTGAAGAAGACAGAACAGAGCCAGCGCGTGCTCGATGAAGCATCGGAAGGGCTGACTTTCGACGTGCTCTCGTCGGACGACAATCCGGACGAAAACATTTCGATTGAGAAGCTGACGTCAGAAGAGGACATCAGCCCGATCATCCGGCTGGTGGACACGACGATTTTCACGGCGCTGGAGCGGCGGGCGTCGGATATTCACATCGAGACGTACGACGACTCGGTGATCGTGAAGTACCGCATCGACGGCGTGCTGCAGGCGGCGATGGCACCGATTGCGAAAGAGCATCACACAACGATCCTGTCGCGCATCAAGGTCATGAGCGAGCTGGATATCGCGGAGCGCCGCGTGCCGCAGGACGGCCGATTCCGCGTGCGCTATAAGGGCCGGCTGATCGATTTTCGCGTCTCCATTATGCCGACGGTGCACGGCGAAAATGCCGTGTTGCGCGTGCTCGACAAGGAGTCGATGAGCGAAAAGTTCCGTAAGCTCACGCTGGACGTGGTGGGTTTCGCTGATGAAGATCTGAAGCGCTTTCGCCGGTACATTCGCGAGCCCTACGGCATGGTGCTGGTGACGGGGCCGACGGGCTCCGGCAAGACGACCACACTCTACGCGGCGCTGAACGAAATCAAGAGCGACGAAGACAAGATCATCACCATTGAGGACCCGGTTGAATATCAGATCCGCGGTATCACGCAGATTCCGGTGAACGAGAAAAAGGGGCTGACGTTCGCACGCGGGCTGCGGTCGATTTTGCGCCACGACCCGGACAAGATTCTGGTGGGCGAGATCCGCGACCAGGAGACGGCGCAGATCGCCATCAACTCCGCGCTGACGGGCCACCTGGTGTTCACCACGGTGCACGCCAACAACGTGCTCGACGTGCTGGGCCGCTTCGTGAACATGGGCGTGGAGGTGTACAACTTCGTCTCGGCGCTGAACTGCATTCTGGCGCAGCGGCTGGTGCGCACCATCTGCGAATACTGCGTACAGGAAGTGCGGTATGACGACGAGATGCTGCTGGAGAGCGGGATGGATCTGAAGGAGTGGCGGGACTTCCCCTTTCGCGAGGGACGAGGGTGCATCGAATGCGGAGGCACCGGGTATCGGGGGCGGACGGCGATTCACGAACTGCTCGACCTCACCGATCCGATCCGCGAAATTATTCTCGAAAAGAAGCCGACGTCGGAAATCCGCAAGCTGGCGCAGTCGGAGGGCATGTCGTTCCTGCGCGAGTCGGCGCTGGACCGGGTGCGGCGCGGGCTGACGACGCTGAAGGAAATCAACAAGGTGACGTTTGTCGAGGCGACCCGATAATGGCGGGACTCAAAAACATCTTTAGAGCCACGCCAGGCATGCGGCCGAGGCTGGCATGCGAAGTTCGGCCGGAGGGCGTGATCGCGGGCTATGGCGCGGCATTCGAAAAGCACGGTGCGGGCGAGCCGGTGCTGGCCTTCGCGGCGCTTCCCGAGGGTGCCCTGTCGCAGGGGCTAAAAGTGCCGAATTTGACGAACCGGCCGGCGGTAATCGCCGCGATGAGCCAGGCGCTGGATGCCACGAGCCCACGAGATCGTGCTCTTACGGTCGTGGTTCCAGATGCGTCCGCGCGTGTGCTGCTGCTGGACTTCGACACGCTGCCTTCGCATCGCCAGGAAGCATTGCCGGTGGTGCGGTTCCGTCTGCGCAAGATGGTGCCGTTCGACGTGGAAACCGCGGCGGTGAGCTATCAGGCGATGGCGCACCGGAGTCATAGTGTGAGCGTGCTGGTGACGGTGATGCCCGGCGAGGTTCTGGCCGAGTATGAGGCGGCGGCGCGGGAGGCGGGTTACGAACCGGGCGCGGTGCTGCCCAGCACGCTGGCCGCGGTTGCTGTTCTGGGCAGCGAGGGCGCCCCTCTCGTTGTGAATCACACCGGCAACTCGGTGACCACCGCGGTGGCACAGGGCGATGAGTTGCTGCTGCATCGATCGATCGAACTGCCGTCCGAAGCGGGCGCGCGAAACGAGGAGATTGCACGGGCGGTGATCACCACACTTGCCTGGTATGAAGACACACTGCACGCCGTACCCGATTCGATCGGCTATGCAGGACCGGGCGGGGCGGCGGCAGCAGCGGAGTCGCGCTGGATGGGATTTGTGGACCGGGCGCCTCGCATTGAAGATCTGGTTACGGCGCCATCTGCCGGATTGATGACGAGTATTCCGGCGGGCGTGGCTGCGGGAGTGATGGGGGCGCTGGCAATCTGATGAAGATTACGGTCAATCTCGCCAGCCAGCCTTATGTGGAGCTGAGGCCCGTCTATCGGCGGCTGCGCACCTGGATGATCATTCTGGCGCTCACCGGCGGCGCGCTATGGTTTCTTTATCACAGCGAGCGCGGACGGGCGGAGGCAGCCACGGCGCGCGTGGCGATGGTGCAGAACCGCGTACAGGAACTCGAAAGCCAGGAGGAGCGCTACAAGGTACTGATGGCCGAGCCGAAGGACGCCGCGATTCTGCAGCAATCGGATTTTCTGAATGAGCTGTTTCGGCGCAAGGCGTTTTCCTGGACGGCGACCATGGAAGATCTCGAGAAAGTGCTGCCGGCCGGCGTGCAGGTGCTGAGCATCGAGCCGATCATCAGCAAAGACGGTCACGTCAGCATTCATTTGCGCGTCACGGGTGCGCGCGACAAAGCTCTGGACCTGATCCGCAACCTGGAGCAGTCTCAGCACTTTGCATCCCCGCGGCTCATGACGGAAACTCTGGCGACCAACGGCAATGGACCGACTGGCGCAATGGAGCCCATCAGCGCGACGAATCAGGTGAATTTCGATATCCTCGCCGATTACCGGCCGCTGCCACTGCCGGCAAAGGCAGTCCAGGAGGAGAAAGCAGAAGAAGGCGCGACGACTCCGCAAGAGAAGACAAAGAGTGTGCCACACGCTCGACGCAGGAAGCCGGCCAAGCCTTCTGCGGCGGCTCCTGCAGGGAACGGGAGGCGCCCGTGAACAGCATCCGGAAGTACCTGACGAAACTCAACCTGCACCTGATGTTGCTGGCCGTGATTGTGGCGGCCGATATTTTCCTCGGAGTGCGCTTTGCGCTGGCCTGGAGCGCGATCCGTTCGGATCAGTCAGGAAACTTTGTTCAGCAGCAGGTTCGCTATGGGCAGTTACTCGGCCAGATGAAGCATT
The DNA here is from genome assembly GCA_030041515.1 of Acidobacteriaceae bacterium. Classification (GTDB taxonomy): domain Bacteria; phylum Acidobacteriota; class Terriglobia; order Terriglobales; family Acidobacteriaceae; genus Palsa-343. The sequence goes on from JASHNS010000081.1 coordinate 242,757, forward strand.
TGAACGGCCTGCCGGAACGCGTGCAGCAGGCCAATGTCGACGCGCAGAAGTTCTACGATGCGCGCATCGCGCCGAATTACTCGACGGTGGTGGCGCAACTCGACGGTACCGCGGTGAAGGATCAGGTGCGACTGGCGCGCGACGAGTACGCGCAGGCGCAGGCAATTGACGGGCTGACGGAGGTGCAGATCGACGCGGGCCTGAGCGGCCAGTACACCGACCTGATGCACTTCATTAACGATCTGGAGCGGGATAAGGACCACGTTTTCTTCATGATCGAGAACATCGCGTTCACCGGGCAGCAGGGAGGGCTGGTGAATCTGCGGCTGCGGCTGATCACTTTTCTGCGGCCAGGAGCGCCGGATCTGCCGCCGCCTGCTCCGCAGAAGGCAGAAGCTGCGAGCGGAGGCGCGCGATGAAAACGGGCCTCGAGAACAAGCGAAATGTCGCGATTCTGGCAATGCTGCTGGTTGTGATGGCGGGAGCCCTGGTGTACTTCGTCAAGACCGTGTTGATTGGAGGCGGACCTCCGGCGGCGGCTGTCGCCAGCGGGGAGACTCCGGCCAACACACCGGAAGCTCCGGAGCGGCGCACGGTGGCGGCCGGGACGGCGGGGCCTGCCGCACAGAAGCTGCCGTCGCTCCAGAACCTCGATCCCACCCTGCATCCGGAGTTAATGGCGGGCGCGGAATCGCTGGAGTACACAGGGGACGGGCGCAACATCTTTTCGATGTCTTCGGCGCCGGCGCAGCGGAATATCGAGCCGGTGAAGGGTCCGGTGCGTCCTAACGGAGGCGTGAATGTCGCGCAGGGGCCACAGGGTCCACCGCCACCGCCTCCGATCGATCTCACGTTTTTTGGGTATGAGGCGGTGAATGGCGCCAGGAAGGCTTTCCTGTTGCACGGCGCAGACGTCTATATTGCCAGGGAAGGCGAGGTTGTGGACCATCACTACAAGATCCTCCGCATTAACCCGCTGTCGATTGAGGTCACGGATTTGCTGTACAACAACACCCAGACTCTGCCGTTGGTGCAGGGCTTAGGCTAAGGATGTTTTCTCGCTCCCACAATTCGCGCCATGACGGCGAGTCGGGCTTTGTGCTGCTCGCAGCGATCGTTTTGGTGGTCCTGTTGCTCATCAGCCTGGCGATTGCCGCACCGAAGGTGGCGCAGTCTCTGCAAAGAGACAAGGATCTGGAGACGATCCATCGTGGAGAGCAGTACCGGAGGGCGATCAAGCTTTACTACCAGAAATTTGGTGCGTACCCCACGTCCGTGAAGCAGCTGCTGAATACCAACAACCTGCGCTTCCTGCGCGAGGAGTACACTGACCCGCTGACCGGCAAGAACGACTGGAAGCCGATCCTGTTTGGACACGCGCATGTGCGTCCGCTGGGCTTTTTTGGCAAGCCGCTGTCCGCGGTGGGGGGTATTGCGGCATCGGGGGTGATGGGGGGCGGAATGACACCGGGAATGTATGCCATTGAGCCTTCCTCTACCGACGCGAATGGCAATCCAACCAGCGGGAGCAGCGGCAGCGACAATTCCACCGGAAATACCGACAACGCGAATGGCGGGGGCTTCGGTTCCAGCAATGGATCCATGGGCGGGGGCTTCGGGGCGAGCAGCGGCTCCACGGGGAGCGGGATGTTCGGGAACAGTCAGAGCGGCTTCGGCGGGAGCTTTGGCAGCAGCTTCGGGTCAGGCGGCAGCGGTTTCGGTGCAGGCAACGACATGTTTGGGGCAAGCAACAGTGGTATCGGGTCGAGCACAAGCGGATTGGGATCAACGACGAGTCCGACATCGGGTTCCTCGTTGGGTTCAGGATTTGGCACGTCGGCGACAACCTTCGGGGGGAGCGGCACGGGTCCCATTGTCGGCTTTACGCTTCCGGTCACCAGGCCATCGGTCATCGACTACATGGAGCAGACGGCGTACAACAAGTGGGAATTCAACTACGATCCCGCGGCCGATATGCTGCAGCAGGCCACGAGTTTGCTGGGTGGGGGGGCGACTATGAACAATTCAAGCTCCGCAACCACGGCGAACTCCTTCGGATTCGGCTCCAATTCCAGCACCAACGGTTCAAACTCACTCTTTGGCTCGTCGAATTCCGGAACCTCAAATGCAGGCGCAACATCGAATTCGGGGACGCAGGGCAGCGGGACAACCAATCCGCAATCGCCCACGCCGGATTCTCCGCAGCAATAGAAAGAGCCCATCTCCGGGAGGAGACGGGCTCTGGAATGCGCTGGAAGTGCTGGTTCAGACCTGAAACGACGAGCCGCAGCCGCAGGTGCTCTTGACGGTCGGATTGTCGAACTTGAACCCGGCGGCTTCCAGGGTCTCCACGTAATCCACGACACAGCCGTTCAGGTACATCAGCGAGGTCGCGTCCACAAAGACCTTCAGGCCATTGAAGTCGTAGACCTTGTCCATCATGCCGGCCTGATTCTCGAACGACATGGAGTATTGGAAGCCAGAGCAGCCGCCGCCGACGACACCGATGCGCAGCCCGGCGGGCAGAGGATCCTGGGTGGCCATGATTTCGCGGACCTTATTCACCGCATTGTCGGTGAGGCGGACCGGGGTAGTTTTGGCGGGCACAGCTTCCGGGGTGCCAGTGGCGGGAACGGCGCTAGTAGCCATAATGGATGAATCTCCTGGGGAGAAGCTTCTGCTCTCAGTGTAGCGCAGGGTGGCTCACCTTTAAACATTAGATGTTCGGGGGGCGGCTGGGGTCGCAGGGGGTTGCCGGGGCTTACGGGGAGTCATCCTGCGCCGGCGTAGTATTCTGAAGGAACGCGCCCGTAGCTCAGCTGGATAGAGCGGATGCCTCCGGAGCATCAGGTCGGGAGTTCGAATCTCTCCGGGCGCGCCATACTGCCTTTTCCCCCTTCAAACAGCGTGGCTTTCCAAGGCCGATCGGGCTACTTCCGCGATGTGTGCGGGGCCGGTGCGGCAGCATCCGCCCACGGCCCGGGCCCCCGCCGTAAACCACGCGCGGGCCAGAGTCCCGAAGTGTGCGGTGTCGCTGGCACCTCTCCAGACGCGGGTGCCCGCGTCCCAGGTTTCGCCGGAATTTGGATAGACGATGATGGGCTTGCGATCGCTTGCTCCTCGTCGCGCTTCGCCGATCAGTTCCGTTACAAGCGGCGGAACCGTGCAGTTGATGCCGATGGCTGCGATCTGCGGCGAGCCGGCCAGCATCTCGGCACAGGCGCGGAGCGGCTCGCCATGCGCCACATGGATGGCGTCGCGGCAGGTAAAGGAAACCCACGCGCGCAGCAACGGAAAATCTGCAAGCGCGCGCAGGATCGCTTCTGCTTCCTCGAGCGAGGGGATGGTTTCAAAAGCGATACAACCGGCGCCTGCTTCCGCCAGCACAGCGGCTCGTTCCGCGTGGAATGCCGCCAAGTCGCTGACACCGATCGCGTAGCGGCCGTGATACTCGGCGCCATTGTGCAGCGCGGCACCATAAGGGCCGAGCGAGGCGGCGATCCAGGCTTTCCTCGCGTTCTCTTCGGTGTAGAGCGAACAAGCCCGGCGAGCGAGTTCGAGCGCGAGCTGCAGCGCACGCTCGGCATCGGCGGCATCACGTCCCAGCTCGCGATAACCGATCCCGGAAACCTGATAACTCGCGGTGCTGATGCAGTCAGCGCCGGCGCGCAGGTAATCGAGATGCACACCGACGATGGCCTCTGGCGCGGTATCCAGCACATGCGCTGACCACAACGGGCCGGAGAGGTCGAAGCCGCGACGTTCCAGCTCGGTGGCCATCCCTCCGTCGAGCACACGCAGCGAGCGGAAATCAATGGGCTCGTCGAGAACCATGGTGAATGCTCCTAAAAGGATTGCGTCGATCCGACCGGAGAGGAGGGCGAGCGACGTTGCAGGAGTGCTGAAGCCCTGCCGGTGCTTCACCTTTGATACACTCAAAAGGATAGCTGGCGGCGTTCAGGAGAGCGATATCCAGGCGCTCGAGTGCCGGCATCTTTCAGCAGGGATCGGGGAGTGGCTCAGCCTGGTAGAGCACCTGGTTCGGGACCAGGGGGTCGGAGGTTCAAATCCTCTCTCCCCGACCATCTATCTCACACAGTTCGAGCGGGTTAGGCCGCGCAAGCGGCCACTTCGACAGAATCATCTCTCGGTACATTCGTACGTTCGGAATCGTTTAAAGCCCGGACTCGGGAAGATCAAAGCCGATTCCGCATTTCTCAGCCCATTTGAGCCGGAATTGCAGGTGTTCCCTGACCCTGTCATCGAGATCGGTCATGGTTCCCCCGGCAATGCCCCATCCAAAACGTCTGAGGCCGTCCGGGCAGCTCGTGTCGTTCCTCAGGTGCGTGTTCCTGAAGCGACGGAAATCTGGGTCCTGCAACCGCACCGTGACCTGGATACCGCGACTGCAGTTGCCGATAGCGAGCGCGTGCACGATTCCTCAATGCCTCATTATCGGGACCAGGGGAAACTGATCTTTCCGGCCCGAGAAAAGAAGCCGATCTGAAAGCGAGGGCCAGGTCAGTCCAGGGAGTCGCAGTGAGACGACGCGCTGAGACTAACCCCACTGAGTCTGCCGCACCGTTTTGCCCACGATGCCAGAGCGGGTCGAGACATCCATCTTCAGCATTACGAGGCGCAGAAATGCCTTGACTGTGTTCGGACTGATGCTCATGCGAGTCGCAATCTCTTTGCTCGTCAGGCCTTCAAGAAGTAGCGCAACCGTTTCACACTCACGAGTGGTCAAATCGAACTGCCGGGCCGTACAGACGAGAGCTGCCTCACCTGAGCTGAGCCGTTCGAGAAGGACACAGAACGATGGAGACGACGTCTTCGCAGATTCCGCTCCGTGACAGTCGAGCCGAAAGAAACGGCATCCGTAACTGCGACGACCAGATTTATATTCTGGCACGAATGCCGGATGGTCAGAGGAGCCGCCACGAAGCAGAGAGGATCGGATCTTATCTGTAACGAACAGGGACAATTGCCGAATTCCTTCCGGCTCCGCCGGGAAAGTGAGAATCCGCAGCGCAGCTGAGTTGTAGGCGACGGGCCGGAGCCGACAGTCAAGAAGCAGCAAGCCCTGCGCCGAAGTCGTGGGTGTCAACGTAGTTACCTCCTGCGTCAGGTAAGAAAACGCCGTGTTTTTCGAAACCCAATCATGATCGAGAGTGGAATCAGAGGGGCATCTGATTAGAAATCCGCTTCTCGCCGAACCAAACTGGCTTCCGGGCTGAGGATGCCCGCTTCCCCTCTTGCTGCCCGGAAATTAGTCCAGAAGGGTGACCTTGTCAAGCAACGTATAGTTGTGCGTTAGAAGTCACCCATTTGGACTAGCCCGGAATTTATCGATATGCAGCTGCCGCTCATGGGGTTAGTTCCTGGCAAGATACGAGCCATTTGGGGATCAGCCAAATTCGCCCCAGCAGTCACAAAACGGAGCGAACCAAATGATTGCGACGGTACTCGCCAGCCGGTAAAGTCGAGCCTACGGGCACGCTCCGCCGTCTTTACGAAGTGCAGGGATGGGCATCCGGAACAAAGGCAGTTCAGGAAATCGGGATAGAAATGAGATCCATTGTTTTTGAACAAGCTGTCGTTGAAGCAAGCGCCGGCAAAAAGGCGATTGACGCGGAAATCGATCGGCTGAAAGCCCGCCGAGCATTGCTGGAAGCGGTGGAGACTCTGGTCCGCCATGTGCTGGCGGTCATATCGATGGGTACGGAGGCGATTTCGACTCCGAAGGAGGAAAGCGCTGAGGTGGAAGCTGGCGTATCAGCTGCCGAACGGACTTCCGGCGTGACTCCACGAGAGACAACATCAGACGAACAGGTTTCCCTTGCGAATCTTCTGTCGAAGAGTGACGCTCTTTCGCGCCGGATCACAGAACTTTTTGACAAGGAACGGCGCCAGCTTCAGATGCTGGCAACGCACGATTCCTTAACAGGGCTATTCAACCGGGCGGCGATCATGGAACACCTGGACCGCGAAATATCCCGCGCGGTCAGGAAGTCCGAGCCTCTCGGCGTAATGCTGGCCGACCTGGACCACTTCAAATCTGTGAACGACCGGCATGGGCACCTGTGCGGAGACGAAGTCCTTCGAGAAGCTGCTTCTCGTCTTCAAGCGACGATCAGAAGCTACGATGTAGTGGGGCGCTACGGCGGCGAGGAGTTTCTAATTCTCTTCCCCGGGTGGAACCCGGAGAGCGGGACGGAACGCATCGACGAAGTACTGGATTCCATCCGTTCGCGTCCGTTTCGGCTGGAGAGCGAGAATGCGGAGTTGGGCCTGACCTGCAGCGCGGGCATTGCAGTCTTTCGTCCGCACCAGGACGAGCCGACCGTCCGCGCAGTTCTGGGCCGCGCAGATGCGGCGCTTTACGTCGCGAAGAACTCTGGCAGGAACACAGCCCGCTTCGAGACACGGCTGCCTTGAAAAAGGATCGTCCCGTCGATCATCAGGAACCGACATGCCGGACCTGCGGAGCAAAATCTCGGTGCCAATGTCTGAAGGGAAGTCGTCTGCACCAAACCTTAAACCGATACTGATCGGCGAACCGCGGGACAACCCGATTGCGCCAGTCGAACAGGGGCATCCAGGGCGAGACACTCCTTCGTTTTATGGTCCCTGCTGCTCGGCGCAATGTTGCCGGCGACGACAGCAGGGCAGTTGCCAGACCTCTTAATCCAAACCAGGCGATGCCGTGGGGGTCTGCCGGGAATCAAGTGGTCCAGGCCGCCCGAAGTCAACGTGTGTCGTGAAGAAGGACGGCCTCGGACGTAGGCGTCTCCAGGATCAGCCCGAGTGTTTTTCCGTCCGGAGCCGGCCGAATCCAATTCACCGTCGTACCGGGCAGGCTTACCACTTTCACTGGACTGGCCGCCTCCAGAGGCTGTCGCCAAATTGTGGCTGCCGAGCCATTCCCGGTAACGAAGTAAATGCTCTTGTTGTCTGCCGAAAAAGCGAAGCGGTCGAATTCCCCTAAACCGCGTGTGGGGAAGCTCCGGACGGTTTGCAGAGAGTCCAGCGACACGATCCGGAGCGGAGCACCATCGTCCATGGAGACTGTTGCCAGCAATTTGCCATCGGGAGAGACATCAAACCAGACGCTGGCATGCATTAACTTCTGCGGAACTCCTCCCTGGATCGGCTGGCGCACCAAAGTCGGATTGTTTTGATCGGCCGCATCCGCATAGAAGAGCCACTTGCCATCCGCAGTACATTCCGGGAAGTAATCCTCGGGACCCCTCGTTATCTGGGTCAGTCCGGTGCCGTCGAGATGCAGCGTGTAGATGGCGCGAGTGTCACCGTGGACAGGGGCGCCGACGACCACCATCGTGTCCGGTCCGCAAAGTGATGGCTGGCCGAGCACATAACCCCGTGGCGCATTCACTTCGGTCGTTTCTTCTTCCAGTAGATTGATGACCCTCAGATCCCCGGAACCGTTCCCGACGATCGTATTTTGGTTGAGCCACGCGAACCAAACCAGCTCCCCGGTCTGGTAATCCCGTGGGATGGAAGCACCAGAAAGCGGAAGGTCCGCGAACCTGGCGTTCAGGCTTTTCTGGGTGGTCGCGATCGTCCGGGCATCCGCTGTGAGGCTGATGCCCGAATAGACGCTCAGGTCGTTCGTGACCTCTCGCAGTTTGCCCGCGGGATACGAGAGAAAACTGATCGGGGCAAAGTCGATCTTTTCCCGAGTCGTTACGAACAGACCTTTTCCACTCGGAGCCCATCCCATGTCATCCAGGTCCGCTCCCAGCGCCTCAGATGATGCCACAGTCCGCTTCGCGCCCGACGCGAAATCGAGACTTTCGATGTTGCCGACAAAGTCTTCCACGACAGCAAACCTGCCACTCGGAGAACAAGCCGTCAATAAGGGAAATGGCCCTTTCCCCTGCGACAAAAGCTGCTGGCCGCTGCCGTCTGGATTGACGCTGAGGAACTGGAATGTATTCGCTGCGAGGTTCTGCCGGTAGAAACACAGTCTCTGGCCTCCATCGAGGAAGGTCAAAGGAGAATCGATCCCGGCGATGACGCGCGCTGGCTGACCGCCGATGACCGGTATCCGGTATTCATCCCACCGATCAGGCGGCGGCTGTCCCAGGGCATAGATTTGGAAATAGATGTAGTTGCCATCGGGAGAAAACGCCACGCGAGCGTAATGAAAGGCGGGATCATCGACGAGAGTCCGTTCGCTGTTCGTCGGAATCTGGTGAAGCATGAGGGTTTGCGTACCGTTTGCTGGATCGATGATCGCGGCGAGATAAACGCCATCTGGAGAAATCGCCACATCCCGGACGTGCTCGCTGTCGATCACTCTTTGCAGCGAGTAGTGTACGAAGGGCCCAGTTGGGCGATGCCTGACAACCAGGTAGGTGCCGATCGCGGTTGCAAGGATGGCTGCTGACGCGATCCACCACGTCAGCGCTTTTCGGTGCCCGCGTTGGCCGGCAGCTTCGGAGATAACGGACGACGAAGATCCGGGGGTGGAGAGGGCCTCCAGCGCAAAGGCCAGATCCGAGAAGGACTGGAAGCGTCTCTCCGGGTTCTTCTCGAGGCAGCGATGAATGATGCGTTGCAGCCCCGGGGGGATGTCGGGCACGATCTGCGAGATGTTCGGCGGATCCTGATTGAGGATGGCCGTCATCGTCTCGGCTGGGGTGGGTAGCCTGAAGGCGCGCCTGCCCGACAGCATCTCGTACAGGATGGCGCCGAAAGCAAACACATCTGTGCGATGATCGACAGGCTGGCCGCGCACCTGTTCCGGAGACATATATGAGACCGTGCCCATCACCACTCCGGGGTCGGTTTCGTAGGCCTGCGTAGGCTCGCTGCCTTGCCTGTCCGATTGCGGCTGCATCAGTTTCGCGAGGCCGAAATCCAGAACCTTGATGCGTCCGTCTTTGGTGACGAACAAATTCTCCGGCTTGAGGTCTCGATGCACGATGCCTTTGTCGTGTGCTGCCGCCAGCCCATGCGCGATCTGAACGCCATAATCGATTGCCCGGCCCAGCGAAATGCGGCCAGTCTCCAGATGCTGCCGCATGGTCTCGCCCACCAGTAACTCCGAAACCATATAGGGCGCGCCGTCGAAGACCCCGAATCGATAGACGCCCAGGATGTTCGGGTGGTTCAATGCGGCGGCCGCCTGCGCCTCCTGCTCAAAGCGCCACAGCCGGTTGGGATCTCCCGCGACAAAGGTCGGCAGAACCTTAATCGCCACGTCTCGTTTCAAAACCGAGTCGCGAGCGCGATAGACTTCTCCCATTCCGCCTGCGCCCAACAGGCTGAGTACTTCATAGCCGTCAAGGTTCACTCCTGGTGCGAGTGGCATGGTATGGGCGGATTATACTGTGCGTGCAGCGGCCATTCGCCAACTGAAGATTTGAAGGCCGTCCCCGGAGAAAACGTAAGCCTGATCCGCTGCGCGAAGAGGCCTCTCGGAAGGGCTCGTCTCACGTCACCCGGCCATGCTGGCCATTGGTTCCGATCCGTATATTCCCGCATCGAAAGCGGCAGTCAATACGTGGTAGCAATTGATCGAAACAATGCGTTCCTGTCCTGGGCACGCCGGGGCAACCTCATGGGGCACAATTCCACCCAGCAGAATGGCTGTATGTCCGCGTTCCAGCGGTACAGGTACGCCCGCGTTTCTGCCTGCGGCCCGAACAGCGGACAACGGTTCGCGCATCAGCCCCGGATAGACAATCAACTCGCCTGCCGCGCGATCCATCGCGCGCGCGGTAAGCGACGTGATGACCGCGATATCGCACTGGAGCACATCCCGGTGGACGGCAAGAAAGTCTCCCGTCTCTTCGTAGTACGAATAGGTACCACTGCCCGCCGGAGCAACACGGAGCCCACAAATAGCGGCCAGCGCTTCGGTCATCTCAGGGCATCCATGCAAGCCCCAGTGAAGGTCGCCGCCGCCGCCCGATCGATGAGCGCGCGCCGGGAATCCGCCTCGGCCTTCTGCTCCGTCTGACTCCGCGACCAGCATGCGCTCGGCGTCGACGCGAACACGATCTGCTTCCGCGCGCAAATCGCGAAGCGTCTCTTCGTCGAATAATCCGCGCACCACAAGATACCCGTCGGCGGCAAACAGACGGGATTGCAGCACTTCCGTGGGCGGATCGAATTGCCAGTCTTCCGATGTCACGAGGCCCTAGCGATGTTTGCCCGGAGGAGCTACCGGAGGCCGGACCGGTGGAGTCAGCGGCGGCTTAACCGGCGGGGTCAGAGGGGGTAAAACCGGTGGAGTTAGCGGCGGCTTAACCGGTGGGGTCAGAGGGGGTAAAACCGGTGGAGTCAGCGGCGGCTTAACCGGTGGGGTCAGAGGGGGTAAAACCGGTGGGGTCAGCGGCGGCTTAACCGGCGGGGTCAGAGGGGGTAAAACCGGTGGAGTCCGCGGCGGTTGAACCGGCGGACGAACCACGGGCGGTCGCACGGGAGGATAGACGGGCGGCGTAATGGGACGTTGGACTGGTGGGTGTTCGACCGGCCGGCCGGTCGGCGGCTTTATGGACTCGTCGGCAGGTGACTCCGGCAGATGACTGACCACCGGCTTGACAGCGCGAACCGTTTCAACACGGTCATCAGGCGAGGGCATGAGTCAACCTCCCCTTACTGGGGCCCGAAAACTCGTACGGAGTCAGCGAGTCGGGGGGCTGACCCACTGGCCCATCCATTGTGTATCCAGGATGTGAAATTGTCCAGCCCCTCCATGCGCCGGGAATGTCAGCCTGGGGGAAGTGGGGATCCGGAGGGGCGAAAGTCCCGGCATCATGATCTCGTTTGTTCTTGCCGAAGTTGTCCTCTAAACTGGCGCGGTGCAGATCATATTCAGCTGCGAAAACACGGGATACATGTGGTGGCAGGCGGAATTCCTCCACGACAGCTACCTGCAAACCGCTATGGAGGCGCAGCTGACAGCCGTGGTGTCTGCAACCGGGGAACCGGAAATCGTATTCCCATGCAACGCTCTTTCGGTCGCCAACTACAAGAACTCTGTTCCGAATGTCTCTCTCCCTGTTCTGAATAAGCCGGGTGGAATCGCAGAGTGGGCCGCGCTGGGTGGTCCCCCTGATGAGACGGTGCTGATTGTCGATCCCGATTCCGTGTTTGTCCGGCCAGTTCCCGATCCCGGGCCGGTGCCCGCGGGGCAAGCCTGGTCCGAGGAGCACGACTATATGAACGTCGACATCCCCTGGAATCGCACGGTGATCGACCGTCACTGTCCAGCGGAATTCCGCCGGAGGGTGCAACCGGTGGGCATCTACATCTGCATCAATCGGTCTGCCCTTGCTGAGCTGGCTCCGCGCTGGCTTCAGAAATCGATGGACATTGCCGCCGATCCTGTCTGCCTGAAAGCGCTGGATGGAGGCTGGCTGAGCGATATGTGGGGATACTGCATCGCCGCGGCGGAACTCGGCCTTTACCATCATCTGAGCGGTTTTTCTCAGGCGACTGGCTCCAACTCCCTGGAGAATCCGATCATTCACTATTGCTTTCCCCTGATGAAAAGCCGCAACGATTACTGGGAACGCGAGACGCAGAAGCCGGTTCTGTGGAGCAAATGGACCTATCAGCCATGGGAAGATCCGCCGGATTTCTCTGACACCACGATCGAAGGTCAATTCCTGCTGGCGCGCCTGCGGGACTTCGTCCAGCGCATGACGAAGAGGGGTCATTCTGAATACACCGATGCTGCCACTGCTTGAACGACTGACCTGCGTTGCCCGCTGGAAAAAATTCGCTGCGCGTTTTCGGAACTTCCCTCTCTTTCGATCCAATGCGTCTGAACTGAAAGCGATCTGGAGCGTCTACTAAAACCTGACCGGTCTTCGTCCACTTCCCCCGGAGGCGTCCGGGCCGCGCCCGGTATCTTCGTGGCTCATTGACTGGCCGTTCATGTATCCACGCCGGACCTGTGGCGCGCCTGCCTGGCGTGGCGACATCCTGAGTGGCCTTCACCACAAAACTTCCTCGGGATCCCGCTTCCTTCCGCCCGCGAACTTAACGCAATATTTACGGGCATCTCTCGTTTATTCAAAATCCTCCTTGCAAACTAGCTTCTGGATACAGTATCGTCTCGTCGTTAACGGAAGTGATACGTAGTTGCAGTGTAACTGTCCCCGCCGTGAACGTAATGCCAGGCAGCGGACTCAGGCAAGGCTGAAATTTTTTGGGGACTTTGGCTTTGCGGCAACGGACGCCTCTGCCTCGTCTCGGGAAACTCTACCGGCCATTCTCGCGGAGCGAGCCGCTCCGTTGGGAGAGCGCCGACACGCTCAGTTTGAACTTTGATTGCTTCAGGAGACCAAACATGCGGAAATCCTCACTATGCGCCGTCCTCGTGCTCTGTCTTCTCTCGATCTTCCCGGCAGGATTGCTTTTCGCCCAGATTGATACGGGCAGCATCACGGGTACCGTGACAGATCCGTCCGGCGCCGTAGTCGCCGGCGCAAAAATCACGCTGACCAATGCGGCGACCGGTATCAAAGTTGATACCGACTCCACGTCCACCGGCAATTACGTCTTCACCGGGTTGATTCCGGGAACCTATGGCGTCGAGGTTCAGTCGGCCGGCTTCGAGAATTATGTGGTGACGAGCATCGTCGTTCATCTGCAGCAGGTGGTCACCCTCGATATCGCGATGAAGACGGGCAGCGTACAACAGCAGGTGACGGTAACCGCGGCCGCGCCTCTGCTCCAGGCGCAAAACGCTGCCATCGGCCAGACCATTGATACCCAGACAGTGAATGATCTGCCCCTCGCCACGCGCGATTGGGGGTCGCTGGCGCAGCTTTCTGCCGGGGTCTTCGCCGCGCCGCCCGGCGGCGTGACGCCTGACGCGGGTACTTCGGAAAGCGCCTATTTCTCAGTCAATGGAACCAGCGTCTGGCAGAACGACTTCCGCCTTGACGGAATCAACGACAACATCGAGTTTTACGGCGGCAACTATACCCTTACCAACGCCGCCATCGTCCCGCCGCCTGACGCGATTCAGGAGTTTAAGCTCCAATCCGGCGATTTCAACGCGGAGTTCGGTCACTCCACCGGCGGCGTCGTGAACGCGGAACTGAAATCGGGCACCAACGACTTCCACGGCGACCTGTGGGAATACGTACGCAATAACGATCTGAACGCAAACTACTATTTCAACAACACAAACGGTATCGCCAAGCCTGTTCCTTCGTATCATCAGAATCTCTTTGGTGGAACCGCGGGGGGTCCGGTCCTGATCCCTCATGTGATCAACGGACGCAATAAGCTTTTCTGGTTCTTCGATTATCAGGGCGGCCGCTACGTACTGCCTGAGCCGGCGGGCGGAGAAACTGTGCCCACCCTGAACATGGTGAACAGTGGATTTACCAACCTGCAGGACAACATCACCTACAACAGCGGTTCGGCCACGGATGCTCTTGGGCGTACCTTCCCTCACGGAACGATTCTGGATCCGGCTACGACAAGGCAACTGCCTTCCACGGGCATTGATCCGGTAACCGGGCTTACAGGAGCCCCCGGCGCCTACGTGCGTGATCCTTTTTACGACTGCAACACGGGAGGATGTCCGAGTTTTGTGGGGAACGGCACCACGAACTTCACGACTCCGGCTGCCGAAGCGTTGCTCAACATCATTCCTGCCAGCCGGCTCGACCAGAATGCTGTAAATCTGCTGAGCGTGTATCCCCGGCCGCTGTCTTCCGGCCTGGTCAATAACTATTCGAGTTACGTCCCGCTGGAAGGAAAGAACACCGATACATGGGACATCCGGGTCGATGAGAGCATCAACCCCAAAAACAGCCTCTTTGGCGTGTACGATCGCAGCCTCTATTCCGTTGTTGTTCCTTCCAATTTTCCCGGCATAGCGGTGGGCGAGACAGGTGGCCGCAATGACAATTTGCCCGCCTACGCGTGGGCTCTCGGGTACACCCACATTTTTACGCCCACTCTGACGACCGATATGCACGTCGGCATGGTCCATAGCGATAAGCTGCAACAGTCGTTTTACGGCAACACGTTTGGAATTCCGGCAAAATATGGAATCCAGGGAGTCCAACAGGTCGCGAATAACGGCGGCCTTCCTCCGATCACCATCGCCGGTCTGACCCATCTCGGCGTGGGGAACTACACGCCCACCCTGCAATACGTGTGGAGCATAGAGGGTGCGGATGGCGTCACAAAGATATATCGCAACCACACATTCAAGACCGGCATCCAGGTCGACGATCTGGAAGGTAACATCTCCCAGCCGCCGCAGGGGCGCGGAGATTTTTACTTCAATGGCATGTATACGGATATTCCGAATGAAATATCTGTCACCAATACAAGTTCAGGGCTCGACGGGATCGGCGACCTTCTGCTGACGCCCATCCCCTCCATCCTGCCTGCCGGTGACGGTGGAATTAACGATGTGGGTGGGATGAGCGAGTTTTCCGGCTCTAACATCGCTGCCACGGACGATCACCGCTGGTATTGGGGCGCCTACGGTCAGGACGACTGGAAGGTGATGCCGGCGCTTACCCTGAACATCGGTCTGCGCTGGGATTACTTTACGCCGTACACCGAAATTCACGGGCACCAGGCGAACTTCGTCGCGAACGGCGGCAACGGTCCGGGGGGTGCTTACGATGTCCCCCAGCAAGGCTGCTCCGTGGCGCGATCTCCGAGCTTCGATGCGCTGCTGGCGTCCAGTGGAATCAATCTGGACTGCGTCTCGGATATGACGCTGGGCAATGCCCAGAAGACGAACTTTGCGCCCCGCGTGGGATTTGCATGGAGCGTTTTGAGCCGGCTCGTGTTGCGTGGCGGCTATGGGAATTCTTATGGAGCCCTGGGAAACCTGGGTTACGGCGGTACGCTGGGGACAAATTATCCCTTTGTCTACACGCAGACCTTCTACGCTCCGGACTCGCAGCATCCTTTGCTTCTCCCCAATGGGGGTCCGGCTACCATGGAGCAGACATTTACGCAATATAACTTTCAGAATCCGACCATCAGCACTGGCCAGGGTCTCAATCTCTATGGGCGCCAGTATGACTACCAGACTCCCTACGTGGAGACAGAAAACCTGACAATCCAGTATCTGATCACTGCGCATGATTCCATTCAGGTGGGTTATGTCGGAACGCAGGGAAGGCACCTGGATAATCTTGGATATAACAATTCCAATACGGAAATCCTGCCGCCGGGAGCGAACTCCCAGAACTATATCCCATTCCCCAGTTTTGCCCGCAATGCGACCTATGAGACTACTAATGGAACGAGCAACTATAACTCTTTGCAGGCAACTGTAGAGCACCAGATGAGTGGAGGCCTGTATCTCCTCGGTAACTACACGTACAGCAAATGCATGACCAATCAGCACACGCAGGCTGACACAAACCAGCAGTATCGCGCGGAGTGGCTGCCTGGATTCGGCATCCGGAAGGATTACGCTCTCTGCGATGCCGACGCTACCAACCTCGTGCACGTTGCCGGTACGTATAACCTTCCCTTCGGCCGCGGCCGGAGCTATGGCGCCAGTATGAACCGGGCAGAAAATGCCTTCCTCGGCGGATGGATCGTGAACTTCTTTTATACGCATGAGAGCGGTCAGCCGTTTACCATCAATTGCCCCACCGCGACCACCGCGGACTTCGGCTGCTTCGCCAACCTTACCGGACAGGGCCTCTACGCCGGCCCGCATAACGTTACCCAGTGGCTGAATCCAGCTGCCTTTGCAGAGCCCTCAGCTGCCACCGCGATCGGGCAAACCGATTACTCTCCGCTGGGAGGCGAGCAGGAGCAGGCGCGGGGGCCGAACTTCAGCAATCTCGATTCTTCGATCCTCAAGAATTTCGAAATCCACGAATCGATGCGCCTGCAGTTTCGCGCCGAAGCGTTCAACACGACGAATACGCCGCCCTTTGCGCAGCCTACTGGCCAAACGAACTTCCTCACGTCGAAGTTTACCCAGATCACGAGCACCAGGAACAGTAACGAGAACTTCGGCGCGCGCACGCTGCAGCTCGCGCTGAAGCTTTTTTACTGAACCGGCGCTGGCGGCCCGGATTGATCTGACTCAGGAGGAAATCAGTGGTTCGCATCGGGCTGGTTCGTTGTGCGGGCACCGTTCTCCTCCTCTTGTCGGTCCTGAACCTGGAACGTCCCTCTGCGCAGGTAGTCAAGCACGCGACGGTGACAGCACCCAACGTCGTTCTCCATGGGGAAGTACACGGGTCTCAGAACCATACCTACATCAAGGTGCCATTCCACGTGCCTGCCGGCGTTCGCCGCGTGACGCTCGTCTTCGCGTATACACAGCGGAGCCAGCATACAGCCCTCGACCTTGGCTTGCTCGATCCGTCAGAGCTGCGCTGCTGGAGCGGCGGCAATAAATCCGTACTTACAGTCGGCATCTCCGACGCGACCCCCTCCTGCTTGCCCGGGCTTATTCCTGCGGGCCAGTGGAACGTGCTCATCGGCATCCCCAACATACGCAAGGGAGTCGTCTCGCAGTTCACCGCGAAAGTCTTCTTCACGCGCAGCGGTCTCGTCGCCGATGAGCCCGCCGTGCTGCGTGGGCCCCTTCGAGCCGGACGCGCCTGGTATCGCGGCGATCTGCACATGCATACCGCTCATAGCGACGGGCAGTGTCCCAATCAGTCCGGCAAGATGGTGCCGTGTCCGGTCTTTGTTACCGTCGAAGCTGCGGCGCGCCGTGGGTTGGACTTCATCGCCATTACCGATCACAACGCCACTTCGCAGTACGATGCGATGCGCGAGTTGCAGCCGTATTTCGACAAGCTGCTGCTGATTCCCGGGCGCGAAATCACCACTTTTCAGGGGCACCTCAACTTCCTGGGCACCACGCAATACCTCGATTTCCGCCTGGGCAGCCGGACCGTGCCTACGATGAACGTGCTGCTGCGCGCTGCACAAAACCTCGGCGCGCTTACTTCCGTCAATCACCCTGCTGCGCCGACTGGAGAAGTCTGCATGGGCTGCGGCTGGACGCCTGCAGTGCCCGTGGACATGAGCCTGCTCACCGCTGTTGAGGCTGTCAATGGCGGAGAGCGGGTTCCGGCTTACTCCGGCATTCCTTTCTGGGAGCAACAGCTGAACCGCGGCTACCGGTTGACTGCCATTGGTGGCAGCGATAATCACCGTCCCACACTTCCGCTCGATGAGCCTGGGTCGGTCGGTTGGCCAACGACCGTTGTCTACGCGCAGAATCTGTCTACGCCTGCAATCCTTGATGGCATTCGTTCCGGCCGGGTCTTTATCGATGTGATGGGTTCACGCGATCGTATGCTCGACCTGGACGCGCAGGCCAACGGTTCTTCGGCCGTCATGGGAAGCGAACTCCAGGCGCCCTCCAGAGCGGACGTCTCCATTGATGCCCATGTCGTTGATTGTCCGGGGACCACCGTGAGTCTGGTGCTCGACGGTGCGTCCTCGCCTGCGCTGACACCCCAGGCAATTTCGGCCTCCGAACAAACCGTTCACTGGAATTGGCGAGCCGATGGTGCTCGCCATTGGATCCTGGCTGAGGTACGTGACAGCTCTGGCAAGCTGCTTCTCCTGGGAAATCCTGTTTATATCGACTGGAAAGCGGACGTGTCACGGCTTCAAAAAAGGGCAATAGAAGGTATCCACGCTGCCGGCCGCGCATCGCGGCGTCTACCGCGATAGGCAGCTCAACGCCTCCGATGATCAGGACGCCGAAGCTGCCGTCCAAAAGCAGTCCAGAGCGAGTTCGATCAGGCGTCACGCGGAGCCGGCTCACCCCAGGGGTCTGGACTGCAGCGCCTGTCGCGCCCTGTTACGCGCCGGCAGAAACGGATGAATCAACGTCTGGTACGCCGCGCCACCAATGGCTCCTCCGATGAGGGGACCGGCAATCGGCACCCACCAGTAGTTTCCGGGTGACGGAAACGCCGCAACCCCCCACCCCGTCAGAAAGCAGAACATTCTGGGACCGAAGTCGCGTGCCGGATTAATGGCCCACGCCTCCAGGTACCCCATGGAAGCTCCGATCAAAGCCACCAGTAATCCGATGATCAGCGCGCCGAAGTTAGCCCCCGGAGCCATCTCGTTGTATTGCTCAGTGATCGCGAAGATGCCGAAAATGAGGAACGCGGTGAGGATGACTTCGTCCCCGAAGGCGTGAGCGACCGTAATACCCATCGCGGGGTGGGTGAAGAAAACCCCGGCCGCACCGCCGGCTGCGCGCGTGAGATGATGTGCTGGATTGAACTCGTCGATCACCGGTCCGAAGAGCTGGTACACGATGGCCGCCCCCAGCAGCGCGCCCACGGTCTGTGCGGCCCAGTACGGCAGCACCTTCTTCCACGAGAACTTCCGGTAGAGCGCCAGAGCCAGCGTCACCGCGGGGTTGGCATGGCACCCACTCACGGAGCCAGTGGTATAGATGGCAATGGTCACCGCCAGGCCCCACGCGATGCATACGCCCCAGTAAGCGTGCTGGTAGGGGCTGGGATCATAGAGGGTATACATCGCTGCCACCGAATCGCCGAAGGCGATGATGATGACCAGTGCCACCGCCTCGGAGATCAGCTCGCCGGCAAATTCTCTGCTCAATTCCGCCTCGGTATTACAAGTCGGATCGCTGCTCGACTTCGTCTCATTACGGCTGCGACCGGCGATGCCATTGTATCGAGGGAGGAAGCTGTCAGGAGAAGCTGTGCATATGGGCTTTCTTTGTTGCTCCCCGGTTTGCCGCTGGCTTCCGGGTTGAAAGCCCCGGAACACCACCTTGGCGGAATCGCACAGTTCGTTTGACATCCCGTAGCTGTGCACTTTGAATGGATGTGAGTTCCCATGGATAAAGCAGGCAGATTTCCTCGTGTGGGCCGGTCCAGGATGTTGCCGGTGATGATGATCGCTATAGCAGCAGTGCTCCCGACAATCAGCAGCCGCCTGGTCGTCGGACAAACCGCCGCTCAAAGCCAGCCGAACACCGTGCGGCCAGTGGCGCCCCCTCCGGATCTCCACGCGGAGTTTCCCACTGTGTTGTATGGAGCCGCGTACTACCACGAGTACGAGCCTTACGAGCGGCTGGACGATGATATCCGCCTGATGAAAGCAGCCGATCTCAATGTGGTGCGCATGGGCGAGTCGACGTGGAGCCTGTGGGAGCCCGAAGACGGCCATTTCGAGTATGCGTGGATGGATCGCGTCGTGGATGCTATGGGGAAGGCGGGGATCAAGGTCATCCTCGGCACGCCCACGTACTCCATTCCCACGTGGCTCTATCATGAGCATCCGGAGATCCTGGCGCGTCCGCTGGGTGGCGCGCCCACGTTTTACGGCATGCGCCAGAACATGGATATTTCGAATCCGACATTTCGGTTTTATGCGCGGCGGCTCATCGTCCATCTGGTGGAACATTACCGGACCAATCCCTATGTGATCGGGTGGCAGATCGACAACGAAACATCGGCGTATGGCGCGTCGAACCACGACGACTTCGTCGGCTTCGTCAATTACCTGAAGCAGAAATTCGGAACGCCGCAGAATCTGAACAAAGCCTGGTTTCTGAATTACTGGGGCGAGGACGTCAACTCGTGGGAGGACATGCCGACGCGCGACGACGCGCAAAGCACCGGCTACAAGCTGGAATGGACTCGCTGGCAGCAATTGCGAGTGACCGATTATCTGGCGTGGCAGGCAGCGCTGGTGCGGCAGTTTCGCGGACCCAATCAGTTTGTGACGACGGATTTTGCCGGCGGCTTTAAGAGCGATGTGAACGAAGAGGCCGTGGCCGCGCATCTGGACGTTGCGGCCATCAACATCTACCACGGCACGCAGGATCATTTTGATGGGTCGGAGCAGGCGTGGGCCGGGGATTACGCGCGGTCACTGAAGCAGGCGAATTTCCTGGTAACGGAAACCAATGCGCAGACGACCGATTGGGATTCGGCCTTCCAGTATCCGCCCTATGATGGCCAGCTCCGCGAAGATGTTTACACGCATATCGCAAACGGCGCAGATATGGTGGAGTACTGGCACTGGGCTTCGATCAACTCCGGCCAGGAGACGTACTGGAAGGGCGTGTTGTCGCACGATTTCGAACCGAACCGCGCCTACGCGGAGGTTTCGCGCACCGGCCACGAGCTGCAGCGGCTCGGCCCTGAACTTGTGGGTATGACGCAGCACAATCAGGTGGCGATTCTGTGGAGCCGCGACTCGATGAACGCCATTCGGTTTATGCCTTTCACCTGGAGCGGACCGCAATGGACCGCTGGGAGTCCGGTCGCTGATTACACGTCACTGGCACGGCAGTTCCATAACGCGCTGTATTCACTGAATACGGGCGTGGATTTCGTCTTTCCGGAAACGAAAAATCTCTCACAATACAAACTACTGATCGTTCCGGCGCTCTACATCTCCGACGATGCCCTGCTGAATCGTATCTCCGATTACGTGAAGAACGGCGGCCACGTGGTGATGACGTTTAAGAGCGGTTTTGCCAACGAGAACTCGGCAGTGCGCTGGGTGCGAGCGCCTGGACCCCTGCGCGCGGCGTGCGGCTTCAGCTACCAGGAGTTTTCGAACCTGGAGCATCCGCTGGCACTGAAGGGCGATCCGTTCAACGTGAGCGCGGCCGGCAATCAGGTGATGTACTGGGCGGAGTTCCTGATGCCGGAGCACGCGAAAGCTCTGGCCTACTACGATCATCCGTTCTTCGGGCGCTGGCCCGCCATTACCGAGAATCAGTTCGGCGAGGGAAGCCTGCTCTATGAAGGAACCTACCTGAGCGACGGGCTGCAACGGGCGATTCTGGAAAGGGAACTGAAGGAACTGGGATTGTATGGTCCGGATCAGCAACTTCCCCCCGCCATTCATCTCGTGGAGGGAACGGACAGGAGGGGCCGGAAGCTGGAATATCTGTTCAATTACTCCGGAGACCCGGTATCTTTCACCTATCACGGGCCCGACGGCAGCAATCTCATCACGAATGGTCCTGTCACCGACTCCCAACAGCTCACTTTGCAGCCTTGGGATCTGGCCATTGTCGAGGCTCAATGAGCCCCAGCCGAGCTGGAGAGTTTCTCTGTGGGGTCGTCAATAGCGGACGAGATAGACCCTGCCCTTCAGCGTGATCGGACTTTTCTCAGTGGATTGAAACGTCAGCGTGAGCGGCGAGCCGGGAGTTATATCCTTCTGTTGGATTTCTCCGACCGCCCAGGAGAGCCCTGACCAGATCACCCGATCATAGTTTTCGTGGATCGGCAGCTCGCGCCCACCTTGCGTGGCTTTCAGCAGGAAAACTTTCCCCATCTTCGTTCCGGTTGGAGGTCCTCCAGCCCAGGTGCGGAGCAACGAGCCGTCCGGCGTGTACTGCTGCATAATGAGCCGCAGATCGCCACCCGGCGGGGCTGGGATGGTGGCCTGTATGATTCCTTTGCCAATGCTGCTGAAATATGCCGCGACGGGATGGATCGCGCGAGGAATCACAACCTCCTGCTGTACGCCGAAATCGTAAGCCGCCGCGGCGTATTTGCCGAAGCCGACCATGGCCATCTGTCCCGGACCCAGAGTGATGCTGTCGCCGCCGAGGCGCGGCAGGTAACCCGCGTCGCGGAAGAGCAGCCGTCCGTTGCCCAGCGGCTTCTGCGCCGGTGAGAGCAACGGAAGGCGAAGCGTCTCGACGCTCTGCGCCGGATTGACAGCCACGTAGACGCTTCCATCCGAATCCAGTGCACCGAAGCCGTACGGCTGCACGTCGCCGGGAATGCCCCCGAAGGTGTGGATGCGGCCCTCCGACTGGAGGTGCAAGTAGAGCGACTGCACGCGCGCAAACCATCGCGCATCCTGCGCCGACATCCGTTCCAGATTGCCGTACGTGGTGTTGATCCAGCCTCCGCGCGCGAGCATCAGGATCAGAGAACCCTTCCACTCCGCCAGGCCGCGGCGGTAGATGGTGCCGGTGTCGCCAGGCATGAAGCTGGTGGTGTCGATCCGCTCCAGCGGCACACCTGACTGCTGGTAGCGGCGGTCCTGGTGATCGCTGTAAATGTCGAGCGTGCGCCAGAAATTCATCTCCGGCACGTCGCCGGGGCGTGGATCGCCGCAGTAGAGCGCGTCGAACACTCTGAGCCAGCGCAGGTCGACGGGGTCTTTGAAAGGGAACGGGTACGAAGTCGAATCCATGACGCCGCCGAAGCCATTAAAGGCTTCCAGCACCACGGAGGGATTCTTGCGCCGGAAAGCGGCCAGCGCGTTCATGAGGGCATCAGAATTACGCCGGATGATCTCCTGCTTCGTCATCGTGGCGGCATCGTGGGGCGTAGCCGCGGTGAGGTCAGCGAAGTCGAAGAGGAACATGCGGATGCCGCGATCGTGCCAATACTGCAGCGTCCTGATGAAGCCGGGAAGAAAGCCGCCCTCGAACATCGACATCGCGGTTCCCTGCTGATTGAGTGAATCGCGCCACTGCGGCGCGGCATTCAGGTGCACGAGCGTATTGGTGCTGAACCACAGCCCAGGCTGGATGCCATTCTCCTGGCATTTCCTGATCCACGCTTCCGGGCCGTTCGGCCAGTTTGGCTTCTTCCAGGTGCGATAGGCGCCGTTGGGGTCGAACCAGAAGGCGTCCATCACGTAGTAGTCAAAGCGGACGCCGGCCTTTTTCAGGCGCAGCATCTGATCCAGCTCCTTCATGGTCAGCGCTTCGGTCAGCGGCACATTGTCCGACAACTCGTCGTAAGTCGACCAGTTGTCGTAGACAGAGATGGGATTCGGAAGAGTTGGAGAACCCAGCGCGAAGCGCGAATACGTCTGGGATGCCTGGCTTTGAGCGTATCCTGCCGGCATGCCGCTTGCCGAAATTGCCAGGACGGCCGCCACTGCGACGAGCCGAATCCTATTCATCGTCACGCGTCCTCGTTTGGGAATACACCGGTTCGCCCAGCGCCTTCCGCAGAGCGAGGCCAATCTGCACCGGCCCGGCAAAGCCCTGCCATCGGTCGACGACGTCGCCATCCGTGGAGGCGAGCACCGTCGCATACGTCGTCCCGGCCCTCGAGATTTTCAACTGCATCTCCTGTAAAGCCAGGTCCGCAATGTCGTTGTGAAATGCTGGCGAATTGAAGATCGATGGATCCGGAGAGGTCAAATTGAGGATCACCCTTAACCCGAGCGCATGGTATTGCTGTGCGAAGCTACGCAGGACGACGAGCTGCCGCAGGGCGGCGTCGTTGATCCAGCCATGACGGTCGAGCGCCACCGGCACCACACATTTCAGCGACCACTGCCTTCCGCTCCTGCCGGGCACGCGCGCCGCAAAGGGCCACTGCGTGAGGGGCAGTGTCTGGAGACTGCCGCTATCAGCCCGATGCGTCGCCGACCCACGATCGCTGAGGCTATGGAAATCAGTTGACCCGATGCGCAACGTTGGAAACGGCTTCCCCGGGACGCCGCTGAAGTACCGGTATCGGTTGTTTAGGAGTGCCAGGGCCGCATTGCTGCTCACCATCCAGGCAGCGGTGGAATCGATGGTGTTTTCTCTGAACGCCGCGGTGCCTGGCGCGAGGTCGGCCTCGTTCAGCAGCGCCGGCGCATTTTCAAAGGGGTTCCAGTAAACAGCGTTGTTTTCGATCGTGAGCCCGTCAATCGAGCCGCCATTCCATGTCAGCACGAAGATCGCGCCCTGATATTTTGCCATGCGCGGGCTGCGGCCGTTGTTGATGCACAGATTGCCCCGCACCACGCTTTGGCGGGTGACGAATCCGGCCCCGAAGACGGCGACGCAATACCCCTGCGTGTCATGCGCGTAATTGTCGATCACAGAATTCTTCGTGTTGCCGTAGTCGATGTCGTACGCCCCGCCATCCACGCCCGGACTATCCGTCAGATAGGCCTCGTTGTTCTCGACGGTGCAGTCGTCGCACATCCAGGTCCAGATCGCATTCGGTGTGCCGATGGTCTGGGTGTCCTGCATGCCCGTATTCCACGCCACGCTCGAGTCAATGCGGCCGTGGCGGACGCGGAAAAGCACGATGCCGTCGCCCTGGACGTCATGAATGACGGAGTTGCGAATCTCGGCGTTTTCGCTCCAGTCGCTCTCCGGTGGATAGCCCAGATCTCCTCCGCCGATCAGAATGCCGACCCACTGATTTGTGTTCCAGGCCGTAACGCCATCGACCAGCACGCCGTCGAAGTGCGAATCCTCGCTGCTCGGCGTGATGGCGACGAGGCCGCTCTCCTTGTGTTTGAGCGCGCCGCCCATCACGTCGTGGACGGCCAGATCGGTCAAATGGATGTGGTGCAGCACGCCGTGGCTGCCGCTGATGTACACGCCGTAGGTGTTCGCTCCTGAGAGATCCAGCGCGTCGATGTCCCAGTATTCCTGGTTGAAGAGGCGCAGCACCTCCTCGGCAGACGGGGGCGCGACGATCTTTGGACGCGCCCCAGTCCCCCACGCTGTGAGGCGAATCGGCAGCCCCGTCGCGCCGGATCCATGCGGCGCGAGGGTGCCGTGGCAGGTGGTGCCGCGCCGCAGCGCGATCGTGTCGCCCGGCTGGAAGAGGCGGGTGTTGACCGCTGTCAGGCTATTCCAGGGCGACGACGCAGACCGTCCGTCGCCGTTTGCGGCGGCGCTGCAATCGATGTAGAAATGAGCCCCGATGGTTTGGGCTCGGGCCAGGGGGCGGGCCCCCAGGACCAGCAGGGCTCCCAGTACAACAAATACTCCGCGCAAGATTCCCTCGCTGTGGTGCGCTCTGCATCGCTGTTTCGGGCGAACAGAAAAGACAGGGCGGGAGTCAGTCCCGCCCCTCAATTGAACCGGGCTTGCATGCCGCAGCAAATCAGAAGTCCAGGCGGATGGCGAACTGGCCCGTCCGAGGGTTCTCCAGCACGCCGTTGATTTCTCCGAAGTTGCTGGACCCAATCGCGGAAGTTGAACCGGCACAACCCTGAATGTAGTAATAGTGCCGGTTCAGGAGGTTGTAGAAGTCCGCGCGGAACGAGAGCACATATTTCTTTTCGTGACCCACGGGTTCGTTGCGGAGCAACGTGGCATTCTCGTTGGCCTGACCCGGGCAGCGCAGCCGTGACGTATTCGGCTCAGGCGGCAGATAGCCGATGGCGGGAGTAACAGCGACGGTGGTGGGCATGTAGAAGTCCTGCGGCGGGACGATGCCGCTGGATCCGACGGGAACATAGTGGCGCGGGTTGGAAGGACCGCGGTAATTGCCAAGAGTGAACTGCGGGTAAATGTCGCCCCACAGCGGCCAGTAGGGGTTGTAGGCGCCGACCGCAAAGGGCTGGCCGGTGTAATAGTCGACGACGCCGGCGAGCGTCCATCCGCCGACGACCTGGCGGACGACGGGGCTCGCATCGCTGAGCCAGTGCTGCCCTCGGCCGAAGGGAAGCTGGTAGCTGACGAAGCCTTTGACGACGTTGGCGAGATCGTAGCCGGAGAGGCCGTGGGCGGCCGCATGCATGTCCTGGAAATTCTCCACGCCGGTGTAGAAGCTGTTGCCCTGGTCCTGCTCCGCCGTGTAGGAATCGCCTTCCGTGCGCGACCAGTCGTAGCTCATGTCCATGGTCAGGCCGGCACCGGTACGCTTCACCACGTCCACCACCATCGAGTCATAGAAGCTCTGCCCTAACGGCAAGCCGATATAGGTCAAATTGGGGTAGTACCAGTAGGCGACCTCGGCAGCTGCCATCTGGGGCAGGGGCGCCGTAGCTGCCAAAGCCGGGGCACAGAAGTTTGGATACGGGAGATTCACGCCATACGCCGGCGCGTAACAGGCGTAATCGTTGTACGCATTCATCCCTGGATTGGCATTAACCAGGCTGAAGAAGGTATTGGGGTTGGTTTCGTTCCAGGCCAGGGAGGTATCCGTGAGATGATGCCCGCGGTTGCCGACGTAGGAGATTTCGAGGCGGGTGTTCGGAGTCAGTTCCTGCTGGACTCCGATATTGAAGGCCTCGCTGTACCCCAGGCGCAGCGCCTGAGGATCCACTTCGACCGGGAACGGATACATCGTGGAGGGGTCAGTCGCCAGCGTGGCCTTAGTGAAGACGCCGGGATAAACTCCCGCCCCATTGGCGCCGTCCCAACTGAAGTTTCGTGCGGAATTCGATCCCAGCTGCGGCGCAAATCCGTCAGGGACGCCGTTAAAGAAGGTGACGCCCACCGGATTGAAGATGATTCCATAGGAAGCGCGGAAAACAACCTTCGGCTCCAGCTGCCAGGCAATACCGAGCGTAGGGCCGAAGTTCTTCCAGTATTCATCCTTCTCAAAGCTGTCGCTGCTGCTTTTCGCGAAGACCAGCGAGCCCGGCAGGTTGGCTCCGTAAACGGACGCCAGTTGTGGATCAACAGCAGTAGGATCGAAATTCGCCCAGTTGCCGTTCTTCTCATGGAAGCGAGTATTGTAAGTCCACCGCAGGCCCAGGTTCACCGTCAACTTCGGTGTCATCTTGTAACTATCCTGCGCGAAGAGGTCGATGTTTTTCTGCCGCCCGTAAAGGTTATAGGGAACCGTATCCGTCGCGGAGTTGACCAGACCGAGTTCTTCGGTCGCAAACCCAAAGCCGTCATAACCCGCGCCCGCGCAGGCCCACTGGCTGCCGCAGGATGTCGGATTCCAGATGAAATTGAAGGTATAAGCGCCGGAACCCGAGCGGCTGTCTACCTCATGCGCCACGAAGTCCCCTCCGAAAGTCAGTGAGTGACGCCCTTTGCTCCATGTCACCGTATCGCCGGTGGTGATGACAGCGCCGCCGACGTCACCCTGCCAGGTGTTGCCGATATAGGTTTCACTGTCCGCACCCAGAATGGAATTATCGCTGAAAGAGATTTCAGGAAATGTGTTGGCTCCGGTGCTGCCGAAGCCGGTCTGGCTGTTCCAGTCTCCGGGATTGGCGGGTGCGCTGCCGTTATCGTCGTAGGCATCGGTGAAGTTGAGGACGTTCAGCACGTTCGGGCCGAAAGTGTGAGACTCGCTCAGGCGCCACTGTTGTTGCGTGTATTTCTGGATGCGCGCATTCGAAAGTGGGCCGCCTGTTGTCGTACCGGCCTCCCAAACGCCGCCACCATCGTCCAGGGTGCGAGGCTTGTGGTCATAAATCCACGATCCGGAGAGATGGTCGCGCTGTGTGAGCACGTGGTCGAGCTTGACGACGTACCACGTGGGCGTTTGGCTGGGCGTGTTGGCGAGCAGTGTGCGTTCGTTATCCGTCAATGAGCCATTTTCCGGCTGGTAATTCGCGTAAAACGCGTTCACTTTTTTGGCGACCGGGCTGATGCTGCCGGCGGGAATGATGTTGCCGGTGAACTGATCGCCGGTCGCCGGGTCGTAGATCATGCCCTGCTGCGCCTGGATGGGCTGTCCAGCGTCGTTCTGGACCATGATGGGCGTGCCGGCGCCGTTGAAGGAAGCGCAGGTTCCGACGGTGCCGCCCTCCGTGCAGAGGGACGGCCCGAGGAGAGCGCTGAAGTTGCCCTGGAGGAAAGCGGGGATGGGCACGGTGGCCCCTCCGCTGTTGAGGTTGAAATCGGTGGACTGATAACGCTCGAAGGTGCCGAAGAAGAAGGTCCGGTTCTTGTGGACGGGTCCGCCCAGGCTGAAGCCATAATCCCAGGCGCGTTGCTCGGCCTTGGGGAAGCCGTAATAATCGTTGGTCCAGGTATTAGCATCGAGCAGTTCGTTATCGCCATAGAGGAACGCCGAACCGTGCAGCGCATTGGTGCCTGACTTGAGGTTGAAGGCCATCAGGCCGCCGCCTGTGATCGCGCTTTCCGCATCAAGGCCGCTGGTGGTCGCCTGGACTTCCTGCACGGCTTCCATGCTGGGGCCGCCGTCCATCGAGTCGCCGCGAATGTTGGAGGTGCCCGAGGTGCCGTCCAGCGTGTAGTCCTTGGTGAACCACTGGCCGCCGTTGACGACTGCTCCGTAAGGTGAGCTGATGACCGAATAGCCGGGCGTAATGGCCACCGCGAAGTCCTCAACAAACCGGCCGCCGCCGTAGACATCCAGGGGGAGATCCTGGACCACGGAGGCCTGCATATTGGTTCCCACCGACGCCGTATCCTTATCCAGCAGCGGTCCCTTGCCGGTGACGGTCACTGTGGTGCTGACGGAACCGACCTTCATGACGGCGTCGATGCGGGCGACCTCAGTGGAAATGAGCGTGATCGCCTGGTGTCGCAGAGTGTCAAAGCCGCTTCTCTCGAAAGTGACAGAGTATTGACCCGGAAAGAGGTTGGGTACGACGTAAATGCCGTCCCCATTGGAAACGGACTTCGTCGCTACGTTCGTGCCGAGGTTGATCGCGGTCACGGATACGCCGGGAACCACAGCGCCTGTGGAATCGGTCACCGTTCCGGTGATGGTGGCGCGGTTTGCCTGCGCCCCCGCCCGAGACACGGCAAACAAAATCAGAAGCATGGATACTGCGTACAGGCCAAAGCACTTCAGAAAGCAGCTTTTCATCTCTTCCTCCCTGCGAAGCCGGCGCTGCACCGGTTTCAGCGGCTCACTCGGGTGGAATTTGGGTGCTTTGAAGTAAACGAATACCCGAGCATCGACCACGCTATTCCCGGCATGCGGCATTGTCAAGAATAATTGCGCTCGCCCTTAATCTTTCGGCACCAGGCTTAATAGGTTAGCTCCTCGGGCATTCGCGAAGCCTGTTCTTTCATCGCCACAGTGCGATACCTAAAAGTAAACGTTTTTACGGAGTCTTTCCAGCAAGGGTATTGGCAACTCTGCTGAGCACGTAGTGATGAGGCTTCAGAGTCAGAACTGTCCCTGCCTTTTGGTCGAACTCCTTCTCGCCTGCCCGGAGAACGCTTTCGCCTTGAGCCGCGTCGGGGACATGGGTTTCCGCCATCAGAATGAAGGCCGCATCTTCCAGGCTGGAGCGCTGCGCCAGTGCGTCGTCGTAATCTCTGGCCTGTTGCCACATGGGCGTCTCCAGCAGCGCCAGATTCACGCCTGTGCCCAGCTGGCTGGAAGAGAAGCGGCCGGCCGCTTTTCCATCGATGCTCAGCTCATATTCCCCGGCGCTGAGACCGTTGACGCGCAGTACTTCCTGGTCCCAGTTCGCCAGATCGCTGACCCGGAGCACGAAATTCATCAATGGATTATCGAGGTTGAAGGGCAGCGGGAGAGCCTGATCCAGTTGATCCCACGATAGCCGATGGTGCAGGTTGGAAACTCCGCTCACCTGGGTGCGCTCGCTTTCCGTCACGCTCGAATTCGTGGAATCGATCGCCACCTCGCTCACCACCGGGTTGATGTGCCATGCCTTCATCACCGCTTCCGCCATCACCCAGTGAAGCGGCTCAGAGGGATGAATGCGCTCGGGCACGAGCATCGTCGCCAGGGAAGGGTCGGCGGTTTTGGCCTGCTCCAGGAGATACTCCACCGGGTCGTAGACGTCCACATACGGCAGGCCTTCACTGCGCGCCAGCGCCGGAGTCGCCCTCGCATTCTGCTCCGTCGTCGCCATATAGCCGGCAAACTGCGTGCCATGGGTGATCTCGTCGTAGGGCGTGTTCTCCAGCAGAGTGATCCGCGCCCCCGGAGCTGCGGTGCGCAGCAGATCCAGCAGCTTGCGGTAGCCGTCCTGATAGGCTGCGAAGATCGTGGGGTCGGGAGGCGTGTAGTCTCCGTCGTTCATCCCCAGCATGACCGTGATAACGGTCGGGTGAAAGGGCTGCACATCGCGCGCAACACGCGTCGCGGCATCGCCCGCGAACCCTCCGCTCACCTTATCGCCGGGAACACCGGCATTCTCGTACGCCACATCAAGCGTCGGGTAGCGCGTCGCGACAAAATCCTGAACGTCGCGCGTGTAGAACCGCTGGGCTGTGATGCTGTCGCCATAAAACGCGACCCGGTCGCCGCTATGCAGATAAAAATCCTGCCCCTGAAGCGGAGTGCCTCCAGCAGCCAGCGCCACACACGCGACAAACAAAGGCCCGCGCAGATATTTCGAGCTTCCCGGAAAACGCATGATGGAGATTCCTCAGGATTGAGGGGCGGGCTTCCGCCCGTTGCGGCCATTACCTCGGCGAAAGGGGCGGGCTGAGGGCAAGCCGGTGGATTGCCGAACCGTCAGTTTGGTTTGTACTTTGTACCGCGGGACGTAACTGCTCGGTTGTGGCTCCAGATGATCCCGCAGGGCGAGCACCGCGCAGCGCGCCAGCTCGCGGCGGGACATCTGGACCGAGGTAAGAGGCGGCAGGGTGAACTGCGCAATGGTGACATCGTCAAAGCCGATGACGGAAAAATCCTCCGGAACGCGGGCGTCGGCTTTGTAGAGTGCGTGCAGCACACCGATGGCAGTCATGTCATTGGAGGTCATGATCGCAGTAGGCGCGTCTCCGCTGTCGAGCAGCTTCTGCATGACGGAGATTCCGCCCTCCAGGGTGTGGTCGCCTTCCTGAAGCCATGCGGGATTGAGTTTCAGCCCGATTTCGCCAATCGCGCGCAGGAATGCGCTCTGCCGCTCGCGCGCGGAGTGCAGATGCAGCGGCCCGCTGATGAATCCGATACGGCGATGCCCCAGCACCGCCAGGTGCTGAACCGCCTCACGGATACCGTGGTAGTAGTCCACCTCGATGGTGCTGAAGAGCGGACCTTTGGGCGCTACGTCGACAAAGACGAGAGGTATCTCCCGTTGAGCCAGCCGGTCGAGGAGTGGTTCCTCGATGCCGAAAGTCATCACCGCCACGCCATCCACCTTGCGCTCCAGCATCCTCTGAATGCACTGTTCCATGCGCTGCGGTTCGTAATTCGTTGAGCTGATCAGAATTTCGTAGCCGTTCTCGACGGCGACGTCCTCGAAGCCCTGGATAAGTTCAGGAAAAAAAGGATTGGTGATCTCGGAAATGATCAGGCCCAGCAGCCGGCTGCGTCCTGAGACCAGAGCCCGCGCCTGAGAGTTGGGCGAATAGCCCAGGGTGTCGATGGCCTTCCAGACACGCTGAGCCAGTCGCGGGTCGACCGTGGCTACATTGTTGATCGTGCGGGAAACGGTGGCGATGGAGACGCGAGCGAGGTGGGCAACAGCATGGATATCGGGTCGTGTCGATGCCTTTGCCTTCCGCTTCGCCCTGCCCATGGTTCTTCCTCTGATCCGGGAGATCGTGCCGCTGCGGGATCAGCGTAAATGTTTTACCGTGAAACAGGCAAGTAGCAAGAAGCAGAACTGCGCCTCATGGGAGTCATCCGGTAAACGTTTGCACCGCTCCGTCACAGTTCGGCTGCTTCCTCCGGTTCCGGGTCTCAGGAGCTACTTCGCCGCTGCCGTTGGGGGGGCCAGCGCATCCAGGGCCAGATTCAGTTCCAGAACGTTGACGCGTGGTTCCCCCAGAAGGCCCAGTTGGCGGCCCTGAATGTGTTCCTTGACCAGAGCGCGTACCGTCGCCTTCGGCAAATGACGCGCCGCCGCGACCATAGGCACCTGGTAATAGGCACCCTCCGGGGAAATGTCAGGATCGAGGCCCGAGGCCGATGTGGTAACCAGGCCAATCGGTACCGGCCCCCTGGCGCCGGGATCGATCTTGTGCCAATCGGCGACGGAGGCATCGATCCGGCTGACCAGCGCCTGGCTCGTCGGACCGAGGTTCGACCCGCCGGAGCTGGTCGCGTCATAGCCATTCCCGGCCGCCGAGGGGCGTGGATGAAAATAGGCCGGCCCGGTGAAATTCTGTGCGAGGAGGGCCGAGCCGACTACCTGCCCGTTGCGCACAATCAGTGAGCCATCCGCCTTCTGCGGCATCACGAGGTGCGCGAGGCCGGTGATCACCAGCGGATAGATGATGCCGAGCAGCACAGTGGTAATCAGTGTGTAACGAGCAGCGACCAGGAACACGCTGCGCAGGGAGCTGTCGCCGGGAACGCGTGTCGTGCTGCGGAGCTCTTCGTCACGATAAGTCATGGTTGCCATAGTCGTCTCCGTTACACCAGGTGCAGGCCGTTGATGATCAGATCGATTGCCTTAATTCCGATAAACGGCACGATGATGCCGCCGATGCCATAGAGGATGAGGTTGCGCCGCAGCAAAGACTGCGCCGACATCGGCTCGTACTTCACACCCTTCAGCGCCAGCGGAATGAGTGCAATGATGATGAGTGCATTGAAGATGACCGCCGAAAGAATGGCGGAATGCGGCGTGGCCAAATGCATGATGTTCAGGGCGTTCAGCACCGGGAACACTCCAGCGAACATGGCCGGGATGATAGCAAAGTACTTGGCAACGTCGTTCGCGATGGAAAAGGTCGTGAGCGCGCCGCGGGTCATCAGCAGTTGCTTACCGATTTCGACGATCTCGATCAGTTTGGTGGGATTGGAATCGAGGTCCACCATGTTGCCGGCTTCTTTGGCGGCCTGCGTGCCGGTATTCATCGCCACGCCCACGTCGGCCTGCGCCAGCGCCGGAGCATCGTTCGTGCCATCGCCGGTCATGGCCACCAGCTTGCCCTTCGACTGCTCGCGCTTAATCAGGTCCATCTTGTCCTTGGGCTTCGCTTCGGCCAGGAAGTCATCCACGCCCGCCTCGCGCGCGATGACCGCGGCGGTCAGTGGATTGTCGCCTGTGATCATGATGCTGCGAATGCCCATCGCTCGCAGGCGTGCCAACCGGTCCCGCAGCCCGCCTTTGACGATGTCCTTCAGATAAACGACACCGAGCGCGGTGGCATTTTCCGCCACCACCAGCGGCGTGCCGCCCATGCGCGCAATTTCCTCTACGCGATCGGTCACCTCGCGCGGCAGGCTGGAGCCCTGTGACTCGAGGAACCGCGCGATCGCGTCCGCCGAGCCTTTGCGAATTTTCGACCCTGGCAGATCCACGCCGGACATGCGCGTCTGCGCAGAGAAGGGAACGAACTCAGCGCGCATCCCGCTCACGTCGCGGCCGCGCAGGTTGTACTTCTCTTTGGCGAGCACGACGATGGAGCGCCCCTCCGGCGTCTCGTCGGAGAGCGACGCGAGTTGCGCAATGTCGGCCAGGCGCTCCGCACTGACATGAGGCGCCGGAAAAAACTCCGTTGCCTGACGGTTGCCCAGAGTGATGGTGCCGGTCTTATCGAGCAGCAGGGTGTTGACGTCGCCGGCGGCTTCCACGGCACGGCCCGACATGGCGAGCACGTTGTACTGTACCAGCCGGTCCATGCCCGCAATGCCGATGGCCGACAGCAGAGCGCCAATAGTGGTTGGGATCAGACATACCAGCAGCGAAACCAGAACGAAGATGGTCTGCGGCGCGCTGGAGTAAATCGCGTAAGGCTGTAGTGTCGCCACCGCGAGCAGAAAGATGACCGTAAGCCCGGCCAGCAGGATGCTCAGAGCAATCTCATTCGGAGTCTTCTGCCGCTGCGCCCCTTCCACCAGAGCGATCATGCGGTCCAGGAAGGTTTCGCCCGGGTTCGAGGTAATGCGTATCCTGATCCAGTCGGAAAGTACACGCGTGCCGCCCGTCACGGCCGATCGATCGCCTCCCGCCTCGCGAATCACCGGCGCGGATTCACCGGTGATGGCGGATTCGTCCACCGAGGCCACGCCTTCGATCACCTCGCCGTCGCCCGCGATGAACTGCCCCGCGTCGACTTTGATCACGTCGCCCGCGCGCAGTTGCGAGCTGGACACAGTTTCCATCGAGCCGTCGGGGAGGTACCGATAGGCGATGGTCTCGCCCTTGGCCTTGCGCAGTGTGTCCGCCTGAGCCTTGCCGCGACCCTCGGCAATCGCCTCGGCAAAGTTGGCGAAGAGCACCGTGAACCACAGCCACAGCGTGATCTGCAAATTGAATGCGATGGGCTGGTGATGGATGGCGTTGCCGATCAGCAGCGCCGAGGTCAACACACTGCCCACCTCGACCACGAACATGACCGGGTTCTTCATCATCACGCGAGGATTGAGCTTGCGGAAGGAGTCGACCGCCGCCTGCCCGAGAATTGTCGGGTCCCAGATACTGATCCTTTGAGCCATGAGTGCTTTCTCCTCGCCTTAAGAAAAGAGGACGCCATGCTGCAGCAGCAGGTGTTCCAGAATGGGACCCAGGCTGAGCGCGGGGAAGAACGTGAGCGCGCCGACAATGAGAATGACGCCGGTGAGCAGTACGGTAAACAGAGCTGTATTCACGGGGAACGTTCCCGGTGACGGCGGAATGCTCTTCTTGCGGGCCAGATTGCCGGCCAGTGCGAGCATGGGAATGATCATCAGGAAGCGTCCGCCCAGCATGTTGAATCCGAGCGCGCTGTTGTACCAATGCGTATTCCCGTTCAGTCCGGCAAACGCGGAGCCGTTGTTGGCCGCCGTCGAGGCGAACGCATACAGAATCTCGCTCAGGCCGTGCGGTCCGTGATTCGCCAGGCTGCTCAGCCCCATCGGATAAAGCGACGAGATTGCCGACAGCACGAGGATAACCAGCGGGAAGATGAGCACAAAGAGCATGGTCATCTTCACGTCGTACGACTCGATCTTCTTGCCCAGATACTCCGGCGTTCGTCCGACCATGAGGCCGGCGATGAACACCGAGAGCACAACGTAAATCAGGATGCCGTACAAACCGGAGCCGACGCCGCCGAAGATGATGCAGCCCAGCATGATGTTCATCAGCGGCACCATGCCGCCCAGCGGCATGAAGGAATCGTGCATGGAATTGACTGCTCCGCAGCTCGTGTCGGTGGTCACCGTCGCAAACAGCGCGGAGTTCATCACGCCGAAGCGCGTCTCCTTGCCCTCCATGTTGCCCCCGGATTGCAGCGCGCTGGTGTGCTGGTTCACCCCGTGCAGGACGGGGCTGGCCTGCGCTTCCGCCCAGTACGCGGTTGTAAATCCGGCCGCGAACAGGATCGCCATGCAGGCGAAGACCGCCCAGCCGTGACCCGGCGAGCCGGTCATGCGGCCGAGAGTCACGGTCAGTGCTCCCCCGATCAGGAAGATCAGGAACATCTCCGTGAAATTGCTCAGCGGCGTCGGGTTCTCAAAGGGATGGGCGCTGTTGGCGTTGGTGAATCCGCCGCCATTGGTGCCCAGCTCTTTGATAATCTCCTGGGATGCGACCGGCCCCTGCGCGATGGTCTGGGTCTGTCCCTGCACCGTGTGCGCGACGGTGTACGGATGCAGGTTCTGGATGCATCCCTGGCTGACTAGAAACAGCGCGCCCACCAGGCAGACGGGCAGCAGCACGTACAGGCAGGCGCGCGTCGTGTCCACCCAGAAATTGCCGATGGTCTTCGATTCGCGGCGCGCGATGCCGCGGATGAGAGCGATGGCGCAGGCGATGCCGACCGCCGCGCTGAAGAAGTTGTGATACGCCAGTCCGGCCATTTGCGTGAAGTAGCTCATGGTCGTCTCGGGCGTATAGTTCTGCCAGTTCGTGTTCGTGGTGAACGATGCTGCCGTGTTCCACGCCAGAAACGGTTCCACGCCGGGCAG
Source organism: Acidobacteriaceae bacterium (assembly GCA_030041515.1). Lineage (GTDB taxonomy): Bacteria > Acidobacteriota > Terriglobia > Terriglobales > Acidobacteriaceae > Palsa-343. Next base: position 278,186 of record JASHNS010000081.1, read on the forward strand.
GTGCTGCGGATTCCACGGCAGAATATGCTGCGCGCGCTCGATGACGTAGGTCACGAGCAGCGAGACAAAGCTGAACAACAGCATGGCGACGGTGTAGCCGCGCCACGTCATTTCCTGGTCTTCGTGAATGCCGGAAACGCGATAGATCGGCTTCTCCAGCCAGCCCAGAAAGCCGTACTTGCCGTTGAAGACGCCGGCCATGTAGATCCCCAGCGGCCGTATGCAGACCAGCAGCACCAGGAAGAAAAACCCAAATTGGAACCAGCCGTTGGCGGTCATCAGAATTTCTCCGGGTAGAGCAAGGCCACGATCAGATACGCAAACACGCCCGTGGTGATGGCCAGAATGACGAGAGTGACGATGTGCATCGGATTACCTCAGCTTTTCGCAGGCGGCCACGTACAGCAGCGCAACCACGAAGAAGACGATGGTGAAGACCAGCATGAGAATGTCTGTCATAGGTGTTTCAACCTGCTTTTCATTCAAGCCTCAGCCCGCCAGGCGCGGCATAACGGAGGCATAAGGAGTTCGTAAAGGCGCGGAACGTCTGCGCACAGCATGCTGCCCGTTCCGGATTTCCGCAGCCGCCGCGCGCATTACTGTCTGGGACCGAAAAAGGCAATAAAGGCCGCCGTGAGTGTCGACTGTGCGTCCACCCGGCCCGTATCGCCTTTGTGGAAGAACGCTACATCCGACCAGTCGCGCCGGTATTCCACCCGCGTCAGAAGCCCGTGAGTCCACTTGTATTCGCAGGTCCCGGTAGCCTCCTGCACATCCTGTGCCGTACCCGTGCTGAAACCGGCGTTGTCGTCAAAGTACTCGTACCTGCCGCTCAAGGCAGTCTTTCCGCTAACCTGCTCGTGCGCGGCCAACGCGATGCCCGACCAGTGAGCAGAGGATGCGGGAGCAGCCGTGCTCCCGGACCCGGAGGCCGGAGTCCGGTTCTGCCCGTAGTCGTAGTTCAGATAGGCGTTAAATTTCGCGTTCGGCGTCAGCAGCAGAGTCGTATCGATCAGGTTCCGGTAGCCCTTCTGCGTGTCGACGTTCTGCGGCCCCGTGTAGTAATTCAGGTCCCAGGTATACTTCGCCTTCGTCAGCGCGCTGGTCAGGCCGACGGTCACGCCACCATTGTTCGCAACCACATCATTCCAGCCGTTCACAACCTGGAGGCCGGCCGTCCAGGTTTTTGTGAAGGGCGTGGAAGTTCGCAGCCCGAAGTGATAGTACGGAACTGCCCAGGAGAACAGCAGCGAACGCGAGTAATTCCAGTTGCTCATCGCCGGGATCACCTCGGCGCCGGCCGAGCTGACAAATTGGCCGAAATCGAACTCGGATCCGTGCGTCCGGGGCGGCGTGGCACTGATGTACGCCTGCTCGATGTAATTGTCGGTGTCCTTGTCGGTGCTCGGATGGATCAGAGTGTTCGTGCGTCCGGCGATCAGATCGGCATGGAATCCGATAGGGTCGGGATTGTGGTTCAGCGTCAGATCCAATGCGCTCAGGTTGAACTGGTCGGTCTTGTCGTCGAAGTTGTAGAGATCGTTGATCTGGCCGTTCGCGGCATTGCTGGGACGGTTAGCGTTGTAGCTGTAGTAGCCGTCCAGAAATCCGCTGAAATCGATCGGCCCAAGGCTCCAGACCGGAGCCGATGCCGGCGCCGGAGCTGGTGCAGGGGTGTTTTGCGGCTGAGCTGTTACGGCCGCGGTGCAGCAAAACAGTGCACCACCGGCGACGCCCAGCAGGTTTCTGAACCTCATAGATCTCCCGTTCCGCGCCGTCCAGCCGATCGCTCGGCCTTCGGTCACGGAAATTGGAGACTACGAAGCGGACCAAAAGGAAACGCGAAGGAAATCGTGAGGAAGTCGTAAGGACGGTATAACTACTCCCCTGATTCGGGAGCCCCTTCGGGCACAAATCGATATCCGATCCAGGGCTCGGTCTGGATGTATTCCCGCCGGCTGTCGCCCTGAAGTTTCTTGCGCAGCTGGCCCACGAAGACGCGCAGATATTCCGGCTGTTGCGCCGACTGCGCGCCCCACACCGCGGTCAGCAGAGCGCGATGCGTGAGCACTTTGCCGGCGTTGCGCGCGAAAAACAGCAGCAGATCGAACTCGCGCGGCGTCAGATGCACCGGCCGGCCGCACAACGTGACGGAGTGGCCTTCCGGATCGACGACAAAATCCCCGATTTCGATCTTCTCCTGCAGATCCCGCTCCGGCGCACGGCGCAACTGGGCGCGCACGCGAGCAAGCAACTCCTGGATGCCGAACGGCTTGGTTACGTAGTCATCGGCACCGGCGTCGAGCGCCTCGACTTTCGTGTGTTCCTGATCGCGCACGGAGAGAACCAGAATCGGCGTCCGGCTCCGGCGGCGGACGGCGCGGCAAAGATCCACGCCCGTCATTCCCGGCATCATCAGATCCGTCACCAGCAGATCCGGCTTCCACTCCTCGAAGAGACGCAGAGCCTCCTCCGGATCGTTGGCGGTGCGCACGTCGTAGCGCTGTGCCGCCAGCGAGGCGCGCAGCACCCGCGTGATCTGAATCTCGTCGTCCACTACCAGAATCCGTTCGGCCATCCTTCTCCACCGGCGGTATCATCGCCTGTTATGCAGAAGCATACGCCCACGCCGATGCGGGTGCTGGTTCGCTATGCCGCCTTAACGGCTTCGGCCGCGCTGCTGGTGTTGCTGTTCCGGACCGTCGCGCGAGTGAACGAGACGACTGTGGCCATCAGCTTCCTGATGCTGGTCATGGTCACCGCTTCTCGTTGGCGGCTGCAATATTCGGTGTATCTGTCGGTCCTCTGCACTCTGCTTTATAACTTCTTTTTCCTGCCACCCGTAGGTCGCCTGACCATCGAAGATCCGCGCAACTGGGTGGCGCTCACGGCATTCCTGGCGTGCAGCGTGCTGGTCAGCCATCTGTCGAACCAGGAACATCGCCAGGCCGAAGCAGCGGAAGAACGGCGCCGCGAAGTCGAGCGGCTCTATGAGTTCAGCCAGCAGCTCCTGCTGCAGGATGATCCCCGGCGGCTGGCGCGCGCTACGCCTTCGGCGGCTGCGACTGTGTTTGGGTTTCGAGCCGTCGCGCTCTACGTACGCGAAGACGATGCGGTGTACTTCTCTGATCCGGGCCAGGAACTGATTTCCGCCTCGGAACTGAAGTTGTCCGCCAGCCAGGGCGAGCCATTCAATGTTGTGCGCGAAGGATCCCGGATCATCTCCCTCTCCCTGGGCATGCGCTCGCCAGGCGTGCTGGCAGTGAGCGACGGCGGCTATTCTCCCCAGATCTACGAGGCGATCGGCAGCCTGGTGGCCATCGCGCTGGAGCGGGCTGCGGCCCTCGAGCGCAGCAGCCGTCTGGAAGCATCGCGCGAAAGCGAGCGCCTGCGCAGCACTCTCCTCGATTCGGTCACCCACGACCTGCGCACCCCGCTCACCTCCATTCGCGCCGCGGTGACGACGCTGGCGAGCGCCCCGGATCTGCCGGAGACGGAGAAGGCCGATCTGCTGGCCGTCGTTGATGAAGAAAGCGCACGGCTGGATCGACTCATCGGACAGGCAGTCGAAATGGCCGAGCTCGACGCGGAATCAGTCACGGTTCACCGCCAGCCTCAGGATATTCAGGAACTAATGGAGACCACAGTGGAGGAGCTGCGGCCTCTGCTTCGCGGGCGCCGTTTCGAAATGCAGGTCCCCGAAGATATGCCGCGGGTTCCGATGGACCGCGAACTGGTGGGCCGCGCCCTGCGGCACATCCTCGAAAATGCCATCCGTTACTCGCCACCGGAATCACCGGTCGTCCTGGCTGCCTCCCTTGAGCCCGATCGTCTGCTGCTCTCCATCGCCGATCACGGACCTGGCATCGACCCGGCGGAGCAGCTTTTTGTGTTCGATAAGTTCTATCGCGGGCGAGAACACCGTACTTCGATCAAGGGCAGCGGGATGGGCCTTGCCATTGCCAGAGCCATTCTGGAAGCGCATGGCGGAGGCATCACTCTCTTCAGCATCCCCGGCACGGGCTCGCGGTTTACGCTCTGGCTTCCGCTGGTTCACGCGAACGAGGAGAAATTGCTCGCCGAGCCATTCCGGGACTCCGCGTCGTGATCAGACATTGATAGTTCCTGTCGACGCAAGATGCGGGACGAGCCTGCTGCGATTTTTCGAGTCGGCCTCCGTCGCGGAGATCCCCCTGCAGCCATGAAGATTGCATTGCATTTGGTGTACAATTTTCCCTCTCCGCATTCCCTCATGGAGCCACTTCGAATGTCCCTGAAAATCGCCGGCCTCCGGAAGTCCGTTCTGTGCGCGCTCTGTCTCCTCGTCGCTTCCTCCGCTGGATTCGCGCAACGCCGAGGTTTCGGCGGCGGATTTCCCAACGCTTTCACGTTTCGCTTCGTTGGACCCATGCGCGGCAACCGCGTTGCAGCAGTGGCGGGAATTCCTGGAGATCCAGGCACCTGGTACGCGGGCGCAGCTTCGGGCGGCGTTTGGAAGTCCGAAGACGGCGGCAACAACTGGCGGCCGATCTTCGACCACGAGCCTGTCGCCGCGATCGGTGCCATCGCCGTGGCGCCCTCCGATCCCAATATCGTCTGGGTGGGAACGGGTGAGGCGTGGGCCATCCGCGGCAGCGACGTCACCGGCGACGGCATTTACAAGTCTATGGATGCCGGCAAGACCTGGCAGCACATGGGGCTCGACGCCACCGGCCGCATCGGCCGGATTGTCATCGATCCCCAGGATCCGAACCGCGTCTTCGCCTGCGCGCTCGGGAGGCTGGGCGGCCCGCAGAAGGAACGCGGAGTTTTTCGTAGCGAGGACGGCGGCAAGACATGGCAGCAGGTGCTCTTCGTCGACGAAAACACCGGCTGTTCCGGCCTCAACATGGATCCGAGCAATTCCCGCACGCTTTTCGCCGGCATGTGGCAGGTCTCCATGCATCCCTGGGCCGAAATCAGCGGCGGACCCGGCAGTGGCGTCTTTGTTTCTCATGATGGGGGCACCACGTGGACGCGCATCGTGGGCCACGGTCTGCCCCGCTCCCCGCTGGGCAAAATCGATGTTGCCGTTGCCCCCACAAATTCCAATCGCGTTTACGCGCTCATTGAGACCCACGACCAGGGCTCCCTGTGGCGCTCCGACGACGGCGGCGAAAACTGGCACGTCGTGAGCTGGGACCGCACTCTCATCGGCCGCGCTGGGTATTATGTCCGCATTGCCATTTCTCCCGACGACGAAAACAAGGTCTACGTCTCCAACAGCAGTTTCCTGGTTTCCGTCGATGGCGGCCGGACCTTTGAGCCAACCTATTGGGGCGGCGACAATCACGACATCTGGATCGACCCCACGAATCCAAAACGCTTCGCAATCTCGTTTGATGAAGGGCTGGACATTACTACCACCGGCGGCCGCGGATTCCACTATGCTACGTTGCCCATCGGTCAGATGTATCACGTCGCAGTCGACGATCAGATTCCGTATGACGTCTACACCAACATGCAGGACGCCACCACCATGCGCGGGCCCAGCATCCCCACCTTCAGTTTTGACGGCGGCACCGGCTGGAAGCTCGGCATGGGCGGCTGCGAATCCGGCTTCACGCTGCCCGATCCCACCGATCCCAACATCGTCTGGGCTTCATGCTATGCCGACGAAGTGACGCGATGGGATGCGCGCACCGATGAGGCTCGTTCCGTGGGGCCCTGGCTTCATACGCTCGACTCGGCGCCCAACGAAACTAAATACCGGTGCCACTGGACCCCGCCTTTGGCCATCGATCCCTTCGATCACAACACCGTCTATTACGGCTGCCAGGTGATCTTCAAAACCAGCAACGGCGGGCAGAGTTGGTCGGTCATCAGCCCCGATCTCTCCACGCAGGATCCGTCAAAGTTGGTTTCCTCCGGCGGCCTCATTGGCGACAACCTCGGGCAATTCTATGACGAGGTCGTCTTCGCCATTGCCCCCTCTACGGTCCAGAAGGGGCTCATCTGGGCTGGAACCGACGACGGCAAGGTCTGGTATACCAGCAATGGCGGCCAGCACTGGAACGACGTCACCGCCAACATTCCGGACCTGCCCAAATGGGGAGTCGTCACCAGCATTCAGCCGTCATTCTTCGATGCAGGCACCGCATACCTTTCCGTCGATCTGCACCTCGTCAATGATCGCGATCCGTACGTCTACAGAACCACGGACTTCGGCAAAACCTGGACGAAAATCTCTGATGGCCTGCCCAAAGGCCCTCTGGCGTACGTCCTCAACGTCTCAGAGGATCCCAACTGCAAGGGATTGCTCTTCGCCGGAACCGGCAACGCTCTCTATTATTCGCTCAACGACGGCCAAACGTGGATCCACTTCAACGAGGGCCTGCCGCCGTCACCTGTCTCCTGGACCGTTGTGCAGAAGCGTTTCCACGATCTGGTGGTATCGACCTATGGCCGGGGCATCTACATCCTCGACGACATCACGCCGCTCGAGCAGGAAGCTCGCCAGGCCACGACGAGCGATGTACGGTTCTTCACTCCGCGCCCGTCCTATCGTCTCCGGCATGGAGGCTTCGTCTTTCTCGACTACTCGGTGAAATCCGCGCCCGGCAGTCCGGTTGAAGTGCAGATTCTCGACGCAAAGGGCAATCTGGTCCGCAAACTCACCACGCAGGGATATCCTGGCCTGAACCGTATCGGTTGGAATATGCACTACGATGCGCCCCAACAGATCCTGCTGCGAACGCTCCCTCCGCAGGATCCCTATATCTTTTACACCGACCGCTTCTACGAGAAAGACGCGCGCCCGGTTACTCACTGGGGCATGTATGACATGCCCACACCAATGGCCGCTCCGGGAAATTACACTGCCAAACTCACCGTGGAGGGCCAAACCTATACTGAGCCGGTCACCATCCTCGCCGATCCTAACAGTCCCGGCACGCCGGCAGACATCGAGGCATCCGTGAAACTCCAGCTGCGCATTGCCTCGGATATCGACAAAACCTCCGACATGGTCAACCACATCGAGTGGATGCGGAAGCAACTTGCGGTGGTGGAGAACATGCTGGACGGCGAAAAGAATGAGACCTCGCTCGCCCAGGCCGCACGTGCCGCCGATCAGCAAATGCAGGACGTGGAATACGAATTGCTGTCGAAGCCCCTCGCGGCGAGCGACGACAAAACCTATATCTCGGCATGGAAGATTTATTACAACCTGCTGTGGCTTTCGGCGGAGATCGGCCCCGGGGCCGGAGACGTGGCCGGCGGCACGGATTACGCGCCCACAGATGTCGAATATCAGCTGACGAAGGATCTCGAGCAGAAGCTCGCAAAAGCCGAGGGCGATTATCGCGTGCTGATGACGAAAGAGGTTCCCGCGTTTAACCGCACGCTCGCCTCCCACAACCTGACGCCCATCAGTGACGCAGGCAGCCCGCAGTAGCACGGAATCGATTGCGAACGAATCAGGCCGGGGCAAAAAACCCTCCCGGCCTTCTCTTTGTGGCGCTCGAGCTTAAAAAACTCCGAACAGCTTATGGTGCGCCAAGCAGCCGGGCAGGCGAAACCCGCCAATCTTTGTCGAGTAATTCGCAGCGCCCTTTTGCAGATAATCGCCGACATACCAGAACGTGCAGCCGTCGCTCGGATCGATGTCGAGTGTCGTGTAGTCCTCCCATCGCAGCGTGTCGGTCTGCGCGGCTTCACCCTGCACGAGCAGCGTCTCATGCAGCGTCATCTGTCCTTTCGGGTCGTTCGTCAGCCGTGCCGCGAAACGCTGGCCTGGATAGCTCGAAGCGCTCCCATACGAGTAACCCACGCCGATATCACCGCGGCGATCCATGGCGATGCTGCCCATCCAGCGGTAGCCTCCGTCCGGTGCATAGGTGCCCTGCTGGAAGAGCTGCGGTGTGCCGTTGGCGCTCAGGCGAAATTCATACCAGCGCACCCCGCCTCCAGCTCGCGTGTCAATGGAGTGCGTCGCCACAATCGCCTGATAGCTCCCGAAGTTGCGATACGCCAGCCGCTGCATCAGCTTGTCACCCTGCGAATCCAGCCGCACATCAGTCCCCGGCTGCGGAACACAGCGGCTCAGTTGGCCGGTGCAGAGATAGTGATACGGCGCGACGGCGATCTTTTCGGGGCCGGAAAGAGATGTGTTCGCCGGGTTCGTCCAGTCCATGTGATAGTGCCACGCGTAAATGCTGCCGCTCTCGAGGATGCCGTGCAGCTGCGCTCCGCCGGCGGCCATCACGATTTCCGGCATGCCGGCGGGGGGCAGCCGCGTCCCGTCGATGTCCGCGGCGTTCAGAAAGTTCACGCCGTCGAGGATCTGGCATTGTTCGTTTGCCGCTTCGCCTCGCAGCATCTTGCCGCGGTCGGCGGCGCACAGCTGTTTCTGGATGACCGTATCGCCCGTGCTGGTCGGCAGATAGTATCCGTCGGACCAGATCGCCGGACGCGGATAGTCCGGGAACAGCGGCCGGTTGAATTGATAGCGAAAATACGAGCCCGTCGGATCGGGTCCTGTGCTTACGGCGTAGCACATGGCGTAGGGCGCGTTCGGCTGATCGTCAGGACGGCGGAAAATCGGCAGCACGATCAGCCATCGCTTTGCCAACTGGTCGTAGCGCACCACGGCGTCGCCGCTGACCAGCGATTCGCAGGGGCCGCCGAAGCCGGCAAAAAGCGTGTTCGTGATCGCCGGTCCGAACAGCGTTCGCCCCGTCTCCCGGTACCGCTTCCCCTTCTTCGTGAAAATCGCCATCCGCGAATTCACGATCTGAAAAATGTCGTCTGGTCCCACCGCCAGGCTGTTGTCGGAGGGGTTGCGCGCCTGCTCCGTGCCCTGCGGTCCATGGAACCCATCGCCCAGGCCATTGAAGCTTGCCACCAGCGTCGCTGCCGGGCGCGTTCCCTGCGTCACCTGCTCCACGGCTGCGCCGGCCGCGGTGATCGTCGCCGGCGGCGTTGGTGGAGGCTGCGTCGTCGGCGGGATCGGCGGATGGTGTAGCCAGTGCGGAGGCTGAGGCAGTTTGTACGCACCATACAGCGCCATCAACGGCGCCGACCGATCGTGGCGAATCGCCGGATTCACAATCACCTTCCCCGATTTCCAGGCTGACGCGTCCATCGAGGGATTCTGCGCGAGAGAGAAAGCGCACAACGAGGCGCCTGCGGCCACAGCCAACGCTGTTCTAACCCTGAGTCGTATCATTCGCATCACCGGGGAAATGGAGTGCTCTGCACCCTGGGCCGGTGGGCCAGCGCGCGTTTCACCTCGGCGCGCACTTCTTCAAGCTCCGCTCCTACGACCTCCAGGCGAGGCGGTCGTACACGCGCGTTGCCCGTGCCCGTTTCCTGCTGTACCTGCTTGATCAGCTGGATGAACTTCGGGACTGTATCCATGCGAAGCAGCGGCAGGAACCAGCGATACAGCTCGAAGGCCTCCTCGCACCCGTTTTCGATCGCCGTGTTGAACAGCGCCACCGACTCTGCCGGAAACGCGTTCACCAGACCTGCCACCCATCCCACAGCGCCCGCAGCCACGCCTTCAACGATCGCATCGTCCACGCCCACAAAAATTCTCAGGCGATCGCCGGTGAGCGCGCGGATCGCCGTCACACGCCGCACATCCGTACTCGATTCCTTCACCGCCTCCAGATTCTTATGCTCGTTCGCCAGTTCCGCAATCTGTTCCGGCAGAAAATCCGTTCCGTAGGACACCGGGTTGTTGTAGAGCATGCAGGAAAGCGGAGTCGCTGCAAAGATGGCGGATACGTGGGCCTTCATCTCGCGCCAGTCGCCACGATAGACATACGGCGGAAGCACCATGAGTCCGGCGCAGCCGGCCTGCTCCGCTTTCTTTGCCAGCATGACTGCTTCTTCGGTAGAGAGAGCCGAGATCGCCGCAACCGCCGGTGCCTGCTTCGCTGCTTTCACTACATTGCGCAGCAGAGCTTCTTTTTCGGCCAGGCTCAGAGTCGCAGCCTCACCCAGCGAGCCCAGCGCGATGATCCCCGTGCATCCATTCGCCAGCAGCCACTCCACATGGCGCGTCATCGAAGCTTCGTCCACGCGCAGATCGCGGTCGAACCATGTTGTGATTGCGGGCATCACGCCATTCCACTTCATAAAGCCTCCTTGGGGCTTGCTAACTCAGAGGCCGCGTCTGGTTCCAGAAAGCTGGAAACCAGCGCGGGAAAGACGGGCGGTCGCACCGAGTCGGCGTGCCAGCCGAAAAGAAATTCCGTTGCTCCTCCGCAGATGCGTCCCTGGCAGGGACCCATTCCACAGCGCGTGTGCAGTTTGGCATCACGCCAGCCCCCACGTCCCAGCAGAGCTCCCAGCCGAACGTCTTCGCACCGGCAGATGACTGTGTCCTCCCGGGGCAAATCGCGGATCTGCGGGTCAAGCTGGCACGCGCGCTCCAGCGCCCGAACAAACCCGAGGGCGCCGCGGCGTCGACCTGCAAGGCGTCGGGCCGCGCTGGTTTTCCCGGCTGCAGCCAGGCCGGCGATCTGTCCCTCCAGAAGCGACAATTCCACTCCTCCGATGCCGGTCGGCTCGCCCGCGCACCAGATGCCGGGAACGGATGTCTGCATCCGTTCGTCTGTGGCGACAAAGCCGTTCTCCAGCCGGCAGCCCAGCAACGCCGCTAACTCCGTATTCGGGACCAGATGAAATCCACAGGCCAGGACATCGCACTCGACGCACCACTGCTTGCCGTCTCGTTGCAGGATCGCCGATCGCAGCCGTTCGTCTCCCAGCGCTGCCACCGTCCAGCAGCGCGTCAGGTAGCGGCTTTTCTTCGTGGCCCAGCGATAGCTCGCGCCTTGCCACAGCTTGCCGGGCCGGCGCAGAACCTGCATCATCAGCGGCGCCATCTGCGCGGCCGATGCCTGCTCGCAGATCGCCACGATTCTCGCCCCGCGCGATGTCAGATGGGCAGCGACCGCGAGAAGCAAAGGACCCGTCCCGGCGACCACCACCCGCTTGCCGGCAATCGGCAATCCGCCCCGAACCATCGCGTCCAAACCGCCTGCGCCCATCACGTTTGGCAGCGTCCACCCGGGAAAAGGAAGGAAGCGTTCACGCGCACCGGTGGCCAGTATCAGGTGCCGATAGCGCAGATCCCTTCGGCCTTCGCTCTCTGGGTCACGAGTAATCTCCGCACCATTCCGCTCCGCCCGCGCCGCCCCCGGTTCCGGACAATCGACAATGCGCCAGCCTTGCAGACGCACCACTCCAGCTGCCGCGAGCCGCGCTTTCCATCGCTGCGCTGCGGCCGGCAGAAGTGCTCCACTCCGCCAAATCTGTCCCCCCGCTGCCGGATTATCGTCGACGACGCCAACGTGGAGTCCAGACTCCGCGGCGGTCGCCGCGGCAGCGATGCCGGCCGGCCCGGCGCCCACGACCAGGACATCGAATTCGCGGCTCATGCCGGCTCCCCGCGAGTCGTCACCTGCATCCCAGGCTCGCAAAGAATTTGGCAGCTTCGCTGGTGCGGCGCGCCGTCGATCGTCACCCGGCATTCAAAGCAGATGCCCATCCCGCAGAGCGGTGCCCGAGGTTCACCGGCGACGGATACGCGGGTCTGCGTCCCGGCAATCAGCGTTGCAGACGCGACCGTTGTCCCGGGCGTCACCCGGACCGCGACGCCATTCACGGTCACAGTGATGCTGCCCGCAGCTTCAGCCATGTGCGGCCTCTCCGTAGAGGGTGGGCGTCGGTGAACCGTGGTCGGCCTCGAGAAAACGGACAGGGAAGTACGGTTCCGCTGGAATCCCCGGCTTTTCTCCCATAATCTCCGACGCCACCAAACGTCCTGTCGCCAGAGAAGTCGTGATTCCAAGTCCCTCGTGACCTGTGGCGAGACAAATCGAATCGTCTCCCGGCCAGGGGCCGATCAGCGGCAGTTTATCCGGCGTCGCCGCGCGGAATCCCGTCCACACGCGAACAGCCTGTAGCCGGCCAATCCCGGGAAGATAGCTCGCCGCCCGCTGCAGCATCGCGCGCAGGAGAGGGTAGTTGATGGTGGAATCCTCAGCTCCAAACTCGCGCGAGCTGCCGATCAGCAGTTGACCCGTCTGCCGCGGCTGGACGTTGAACGCGGTCGAATCACTCGCAATCGAGTGCGCGCTCTTCAGATAGCCCAGTTCCACCAGTTGGTGGTGGACGAATCCCGGATATCGATCGGTGATGACCAAATGTCCTCGCCGTTTGCGAACCGGCAGCTCAGCCAGAAGATCGGTTCCCGCCGCTCCGCAGGCGTGCACAATCCGTTTCGCGGAATACTCCTTCCCGTTATCCGTCCGCACGAGCCCTCGGGCCGCCGCAATCACCCGCTGAGAGGTGATCATGACGGCTCCCATGCGAATCGCCTCCCCCATCAGCCAGGCCGCTGCGGCCGGCGGATACAACACTCCATCGGCTGGAACCAGCAGTGCGCCTGCCAGTCCCTTCCGCAGTTGGGGCTCGGCCTCGGCCAGTGCGCGGCTGTCCAGAATTTCTGCAGCAACGCCGGCAGCCGCAAATACGCCCTGTTTCCGCCGAACTTCAGCCATCTCCTCCTCGTCCGCGGCGACCCACAGCGTTCCACGGCTTTCAAATTCCACCTCCCGAGGCAGTTTGGGCGAGAGCTCGTGCCACAGTTCCTGCGACCATCGCGTGAGCGCCAGCTGCGCGGGCGAGTCATCCATGGCAACAATGTGCCCCATGCCTGCGGCCGTTGCACCTCCGCCCACACCGGCAGCGTCGATCACGACAGTCTGCAGGCCGCGGGCGGCACACTCTCGCGCGCAGGCTGCGCCCACAATGCCGGCGCCAACCACCGCAACGTCCCATGCTGGCGTCATACGCGAATTCCGGCTCGGAATGGATCGTCGGGATGCAGGATGAGCTGTCCCTGCGCGGTAACGTGCGCTTTCCCGGTAATGCTGGGCACGATACGGTTGGAAGAGCCGTTCTCCATCCGGTACGAGCCTTCGAAGGCGGTGCCCAGAATCCCCTCCTGCCGCCAGACCTGGCCCGGCATAAGCTTGCCGTCGGCGGCCAGGCACGCCAGCTTTGCGCTGGTTCCCGTTCCGCATGGCGACCGGTCGTAGGCCTTGCCCGGGCAAAGCACAAAATTGCGGCTGTCCGCTTCGGCCGTCGGCGCGGACAATTCCACATGATCGATCTCCGCGCCCCCGGCTCCCGTGATCTTGTGCCCGTTCAGCGCGCAACGAACCGCCCAGGCATACTCGGTGAGCTTGTCGCAATTCGCAATCGTCAGTTCCAACGGCGGCGAATCCACCAAAAAGAACCAGTTGCCTCCCCAGGCCACATCGCCACGCACCACTCCGACATCGGCTACCTGCACCTCAACGTCTCTGCGGTACCGGTAGCTGACAACGTTTTCGATCGTGACTTCGCCGTTGGCGCGCAGCAGCGCGCTGACCGTTCCAACCGGAGTTTCGATGCGATGCCGCCCCGGCTGAATCCGCCCGAGATGCGCCAGCGTGGCCACCACCCCGATGGTTCCGTGCCCGCACATCCCCAGATAACCGACATTATTGAAAAAGATAACGCCCGCCGCGCAGGCCGGATCCTCGGGCTCAACCAGCAGCGCGCCCACCAGCACATCGGATCCCCGCGGCTCATTCACTACCGCCGACCGAAAAGCATCGTGATCCGTGATCAGCCGTTGCAGCCGTTCCGGCAGCGCGCCGTCGCCCAGTGCGGGCCCTCCCCCGATCACAACTCGGGTCGGCTCCCCGGCTGTATGCGAATCGACAAATTCAATCACAGACATAGGCCTAAACTAATATACAGATTGTCTACAATGATGGATACTACCCGGCAGCCGTACGAGACTCAGCTGCCTCCGTCTTCGAGCCCCCACTGCGCGGTACAATCCGTTCTGGACGATAAACTTATGCCCGCTCGCGCCTCCGCCGGCAAGGCCTCCGCACGATCGAAATCGGACCATGGCAACAGCCTGCGTAAAGCTTTTCACGATGTGCGCGAGCTGATCGTGCACGGACGGCTGTCGCCGGGATCGTGGATTGTCGAAGCCGACCTGGCCCGCCATCTCGCCATGAGCC
>JASHNS010000082.1 GCA_030041515.1 Acidobacteriaceae bacterium
GGCTCATGGCGAGATGGCGGGCCAGGTCGGCTTCGACAATCCACGATCCCGGCGACAGCCGTCCGTGCACGATCAGCTCGCGCACATCGTGAAAAGCTTTACGCAGGCTGTTGCCATGGTCCGATTTCGATCGTGCGGAGGCCTTGCCGGCGGAGGCGCGAGCGGGCATAAGTTTATCGTCCAGAACGGATTGTACCCCGGCGGGCGTCGCTGGCATGGCGGACTCACACTTCTCTGGGATTCTCGCGGCAGCGTGTGTGCTCCCCGGTCCGCCCTCGCAAACGGAACAGGATATTCAGCGTACAGAGAGAGGCGAAGGTGGATATATGTCGATACTGCCTAATCCGCGGCTGCTGGAGAGGCCTTTTTCTTAACGGAACGCCCCGGTTGACCGCTCGACTGCGCCCGGGGAATAGAATCGGCGTCGGTCCGCCCCTCGGCCACCGCGATGAAGAATTCCTGCGCGTTGAAGGGCCCCGGTCCTCCCTCGCGTCCCGGCTCCCGCAGCCGTGCATACGTGCCGTCGGACCGCAGCACGCGCGCCTTCACCGTATCCGCGAGATAAGCTGTCAGAATCTCATCGCGGACACGCGCCCGAATTTGCGGATCGCGCACCGGGAACACCACTTCGCACCGCTCAAACAGATTGCGCGGCATCCAGTCCGCGCTCCCGCAGTACAGCTCCTCGTCGCCTCCATTGGCAAACCAGAAAATCCGACTGTGCTCCAGAAACCGTCCCACGATCGACCGCACGCGAATCCGTTCGCTCAGCCGCTTTACGCCCGGCCGCAGCGAGCAGATCCCGCGCACAATCAGGTCGATTTCCACGCCCGCGTGCGCTGCGGAATAAAGCGCCTCCACCACACTTTGCTCCAGCAGAGAATTCATCTTCGCGATGATGCGGCCAGGGCGGCCCGCTGCCGCATGCTCCTCTTCGCGACGAATCAGTCGGATGAAGCTTTCCGCCAGCGTCAGCGGCGCCACCAGCAACGGACGATAATCGTCCGACTCGGAATGGGCCGTGAGGTAATTGAAAACACTGTGTACGGCCGAGGTGATCTCCGGATCTGCGGTCAGCAGGCTCACATCCGTGTAGAAGCGCGCGGTGTCCGGGTTGTAGTTGCCGGTGCCCAGGTGCGCGTAGCGTCGCGTCACGCCGTCAGGATCGCGCCGCACCACCAGCGCCAGCTTGCAATGAGTCTTCAGCCCAACGATGCCGTGGAAAACCTGCACGCCCGCATCCTCCAGGTTGCGTGCCCAGCGAATGTTCGACGCTTCATCGAAGCGTGCCATCAGCTCCACCACGGCGGTCACTTCGCGCGTTTGCGCAGCCTCCGTGAGCGCCTGGAAAATCGGCGAGTCGTCGCTGGTGCGGTACAGCGTCTGCTTCATCGAAACGACGCTGGGGTCCTGGGCCGCCGCCTCAATGAATCCCACCACCCCCTCGTACGAGTCGAATGGATGGTGCAGCAAAATGTCACGATGGCGCAGTTCGTCAAACAGGTTCGCCGATTTCCGGTGCAATCGCAGTTCGCGCGGAACAAATGGCAGGAACTTTAAATTCGGATCCTCTGAAGCGCCGTAAAGGTTCATGATCCGCGACAGATTGACCGGCCCGTCCACACGGTAGACAAGCGATTCGTCCAGTTCGAAATTCGTCCGCAGGCGCTCAACGATCTCCGCGTCCGCGCCACCGTCGATTTCCAGCCGAACGGCATCGCCTTTGCGCCGATTGTGCAGTTCCGTGCGCACCGTCTCCAGCAGCGACCGCGATTCCTCTTCCTGAAAATACAGATTGCTGTTCCTCGTCACGCGAAACGCCGCGCGCGACAGAATCTCATACCCGCGGTACATGCCCGCCGCGTTACGCTCGATCAGATCGTGCAGAAAAATGAAATCGTTGCGGTTCTCCGCCGAGGGCAGCCGGATAAACCGCGGCAGCGCGCGCGGCACTGTGAGCACCCCCAGCACCGGCCCGGCCGCTCCGCGCCGTTTGCGCCGCAGCAGCAGTGCCAGGCACATCGCCTTGTTCAGCACGCGTGGAAACGGATGTGCCGGATCGATCGTGATTGGCGTCAGCAGTGGATCGACTTCGCGCTGGTAATAGTCGGTCGCAAACTCCCGCGCCTCCTCGCCCATCTCCTTCCAGTCGAGCACACGAATCCCCGCTCTGCGCATCGCCGGCAGCAGCTCTTCATTCCAGCAACGGTATTGATCGAGAACAAAGCGATGTGTTTCGGCCTTGATGGCTTCCAGCGACTCGCGCAGCGTCGCGCCGTCC
Source organism: Acidobacteriaceae bacterium (assembly GCA_030041515.1). Lineage (GTDB taxonomy): Bacteria > Acidobacteriota > Terriglobia > Terriglobales > Acidobacteriaceae > Palsa-343. The sequence continues at coordinate 2,282 of JASHNS010000082.1, forward strand.
GGTGAGGCGTCGTTATAGCCGTCCTCGATGCGCTGCAGTACCCCGGCAATTCGGATCTCGAAAAACTCGTCCAGGTTGCTGGCCGTAATTGCCAGAAACTTCACCCGTTCCAGCAGCGGATTCGTCGCGTCCTGCGCCTCTTCCAGCACGCGACGATTGAAGCTGAGCCACGACTCGTCCCGGCTAAGCAGAAGATTTTGCGCGCGTTGTTTTTCCCGAGGCATTCGGAGGCCCGCGGATCGGTGGGGCCGCACCGAAGAGTTTACCTGATCCGCGTCATTTCGAGGTCTTGGGCCCACCAATGGCTTCCCGTTCGGGGGCGCCGTCAAAAATGTGCCCCATCTTCTCCTGTTTCACACGAAGATAATCCTCGAAGCGCGCTTCGGTCGGCACTTCAGCGGAAACCCGCTCCACGACGCGCACGCCGGCTGCCTCCAGCGCAGCCACTTTTTCCGGATTATTCGTGATCAGACGCACCGCGCCGATACCCATCTCGCGCAGAATCGCCGCGGGGAACTCGAATTCCCGGCAGTCCGCCTTAAAGCCCAGCTGCAGATTTGCCTCAACGGTATCCAGACCCTGATCCTGCAGCTCGTAGGCGCGCAGCTTCGCCATCAATCCAATGCCGCGTCCTTCCTGCTGCTCGTACAGCAAAATGCCCGCGCCATCTTCGCCAATCTTGCGCAGTGCCAGCTCCAGTTGCAGACGGCAGTCGCAGCGCAGTGAGTGAAAAACATCCCCGGTGAGGCACTGGGAGTGGATCCGCACCAGGGGCGGGGAGCATAATATATCGCCCATCGTCAGCGCCACTGCCTCTTCGGTCTCCTGTTTCATGCCGCACGGATCGGTCTCCGGCGTGTAGACACCCTCGAATCCCAGGATCCGGAAATGCCCCCACCGCGTAGGAAAATCCGCGTCGGCAAGCTGTCGTACTGAGGCTATGGCCATAATTCCATTATAAAAGTGCATCGGCTTCCTCCCGGACAGGTCTCCACCAGCCGGGCCTTCAGCTGTTTCGTTGCCCTCCTGCCCCCTCAGCGCGGTACGCTAATGCTGTGCTGCTTGACCCCAAACTCATCCTCATCACGCTGCTGATCAAGCTGGGCGTCGCCGCCGCCGTTTCCGCCGCGCTCGCCAGATCGCGGGAGTTTCAAAGCCTGCTCTTTCCGGAGGATCGCACCCTCGGCCAAACAGTCGGTCTGCTCGCCTTCATCTGCATCCCGCTGGGCCTGGGCGTGTGGGTCCGCGTTACCGTCCCCAATTTCTATGCCGCCGATATCTCCTTTGAGACGACCATTCTGCTCGGTATTCTTCTCGGACCCGGTCCAGCTCTTCTCGGGGCGATATTCCTGTCGTTGCCCGCAATGCTGCATCGCGAATGGTTATCGCTGCCTTTCCTGATGGGGGTAGCGATGATGTCGGGAATTTATGGGCGATTTGTCGACAAAGAAGAGATCTGGTCGTTCTCCCCTTTCGTCGACCTCAGCCTGTGGCGATGGGTACGCCGTAACCTGCGGCGCCCCGGAATCGACCGCCAAATTCTCTTGCTGATGCTCATCGTTGCCGTGGAGGCGCTGCGCGAGTGGCTGGCGCACCTCTATCCGCATCGCCTGTTCGCCCTCCTCTCCAGTCAATGGCTGATCCGTCTTGCCATGTGGGCGTGCGCGGCCATGATTGTCGGCATTCCGCTCAAGATCTGGAACTCCGTCCGCATCGAGCGCTCCCTGGAGGAACAGAAGCGGCTGCTTCTGGAGGCGCGCCTCGACGCCCTGCAGCGCCAGATCAACCCCCACTTCCTCTTCAATACGCTGAACTCCATCGCTTCGCTCGTGCGCTCCCGCCCCGAACAGGCTCGCGAGCTCATCGTCCGCCTCGCCAACATCCTCCGCCGCAGATTGCGCGATCACGACGCCTTCGTCCCCTTCAGTGAGGAACTGGCTACCACCGAGGACTACCTCAGCATCGAGGTGGTGCGGTTTGGCGGCGATAAGCTGCGCGTTGTCAAGGAAATCGATCCCCGGACACTCGGCGTTCCCGTACCCAGCATGCTCCTGCAACCGCTCGTTGAGAACAGCATCAAGCACGGCCTCGAGCCCCGCATCGCCGGCGGCGCTGTCACCCTGCGAAGCCGCATGGAGGGCGAGACCCTCATCATTGAAGTCGAAGATGACGGCGTTGGCATTGCGCCTGGCCGACCGCATACCAGCGGCGTTCTCCGTGGCACTGGCATCGGCATGAAGAACGTGCGCGAACGCCTCCAGGTCCTCTACGGAGACGCGGCCGCCTTCGATGTCTCCAGTCGCCCCGGACGCGGCACCAAAGTCACGCTCGCCTTCCCGGCGCTCATTCCCGATGCTGACCACCCTGCGGCTGCAAAAGCCGCACTCAGCGCCGAACCGCAGGCATAGCAATCCTCAGCAGTCCTTGCCCAGACGGCCGGCCCTCCCGCCACAAGGCGCGGATCGCCTGGACCGCCAGTCCCGGCTAACCCTTCCACGCTCCCAGTTCGCGGCGCAGCAGTACGAGTTGCCCCAGGTGATAGCTGGTGTGTTGTCCGGCCAGCAGCACTTCGCGCAGCAGCGTCTGCCCGTCGCCCCACGGAATCGCTGCGTACAGGTTTGATTCCGGCTCGCCGATGAGCTTCTCAAATTCGGCGATGTCTTTCTTCACCGCACGTACCGAGGCGTCCCATGCTGAGACACTGGGCGGTGCCTCTTCCTTCGGCCAATAATCGTCCGGCCACTTCGGCGCAGCGTAATGCGAATTCGTCGAGAATTCATAGAGATCGTGCAGCGCGATCCGAGTGTGCTCCAGCAACTGCCATGCCGAGTGCGGAGAGCCTTTCGGCCTGGTGCCGCGTAACTCCTCCGGAAAATCGTACAGCACGGACTTCAGGCTGGCGTGGGCGCTTTCACCGCGCAGAAACTCCACCAGCACGGTGCGCAGAGCGCGGTCCTCAGGGTTCGTCATCGCTGGGTCTCCTCTGAGGTTTCAGATGCCTGACCCGCCGCGTTCGCTTCACATCCCGGCGCTGTTACGCGAAAACGTTGCCCATCCGCCGAATCTGCGCGCCTACGCCGCGCAGCTTCTCCTCAATGCGTTCATACCCCCGGTCGATGTTGTACACGCGGTCCAGAATCGATTCGCCGTCGGCCACCAGTGCCGCCAGAACCAGCGATGCGGATGCACGCAGGTCGGAGCACATCACCGCCGCTGCCGAGAGCGGCGTCTTCCCGCGTACCGTCGCCGTCCGCCCGTCTACGCGGATGTTGGCGCCCATCCGCACCAGCTCCTGCACGTGCATGAAACGGTTTTCGAAGATATTCTCCTTCACCAGTGACGCGCCCTCGGCCTGCGTCGACAGGGCCATGTACTGCGCCTGCATGTCAGTCGGAAATCCGGGATATTCCTCTGTAGAAATATCTGCGCCCTTCAGATTCCCGTCGCTGCTGACCCGAATCTGGTCGTTTCCAATGATCTCGATGCGCGCGCCGCATTCCTGGAGTTTCGCGATGATCGCCGTCAAATGCGCCGGCCTGCAGTGGCTTACCCGGAGATCGCCGCCCGTGATCGCCCCAGCCACCAGAAACGTCCCTGCTTCGATGCGATCGGGGTTGATCCGGTGTTTGGCTCCATGGAGCTTCTCCACGCCCTGCACGCGGATCGTCGGCGTCCCCGCGCCTTCGATCTTCGCCCCCATTGCGCTCAACAGCGCCGCCAAATCGGTGACCTCGGGCTCCCGCGCGCAGTTTTCCATCACGGTCTCACCCTCGGCCAATACGGCGGCCATCAACAGGTCTTCCGTCCCGGTCACGGTGATCTTGTCGAACAGGATGTTCGCTCCCTTCAGCCGCTCCGCCCGTGCCTCAATGTAGCCGTGCTCGTAGGCGATTTGTGCTCCCATTGCCTCCAGGCCCTTGATGTGCAGATCGATGGGCCGCGCTCCAATGGCGCATCCGCCCGGCATGGAAACCCGTGCCAATCCCGTCCGCGCCACCAGCGGGCCCAGCACCAGTGAAGACGCCCTCATCGTCTTCACGATCTCGTATTTTGCTGTAGGGTCCGAAAGCACCCGGCAACTGATCGTTGTTCGATGGTGCGCGCGCCCGTAACCGAGTTCCACCTCCGCGCCCATCGAAGTCAGCAGTTTCCGCTCCGTTTCGATATCGCGGACCTGCGGAATGTTTTCGAGGACAACTTCTTCCTCGGTCAGGATGGCCGCCGCCATGCAGGGGAGCGCCGAATTCTTCGATCCGCTGACACGGACCGTTCCAAGGAGCGGCTTGCCGCCGCGAATGACAAATTTATCCATAAAAAAAGAAATTCACGCCCGGTTTCAGTCTAAACGGAAGTCGTCTGAGAGAATCGCCACGCCTATCGTTGGCTGCTGGCCGTCGCTGGCTGGCCGCTGGCCGCTGGCTGCTGGCCGCTGCTGCTGTTGGACTGGCCGTTCTCCGTCCAGATCACTTCGCCGGGCCGCGCATAGTGCAGTCGCTCGCGCGCCTCATGCTCAATCGCGTCAGGATCGCTCTGCAACTCATGAATATTCTGCTGCAATTGC
>JASHNS010000008.1 GCA_030041515.1 Acidobacteriaceae bacterium
TTGGCCGAGGCCGAACGAGCGGCTGCGCAATTTCCAGACCGCTCGCCCGCGCCGCGCAAAAGCCATATTCGCGATGCTACACTTCGTGAAATTGCGATACTCGACCGCGCCCCAGCGCACCCCTTCCGCCGCTCTTCGTCTGGGTCTGCTTCTGGCCCTCGCCGCCCTGGCCGCCGTTCCAGCCGGCGCCGCACTTCCTCATCATCATCGCGGCCGCAAATCGCTCGCGAAACAAATCCGTGCCATCGTGGCGGATCCTTCGATTTCCCGCGCGCATTTCGGCATTTCTGTGGTCACTGCGGACGGTCAGCCGGTGTATGCGCTCAACGACGGCCAGTATTTTCAGCCCGCATCGAATGCGAAGCTGTTCACCACGGCGGCCACGCTGGCGTTGCTGCCTTCGAACGTGACCTGGACCACGGACGCCGTCACGTCCGGCACTGTGCAGGACGGCACGCTGCGCGGCAATCTGGAGATCCTCGGCGTCGGCGATCCGACCATGTCCGGGCGGCAGTATCCCTATGCCAGCCACACCGAGCGCCCCAACCCGCCGCTTCAGGCGCTGCAGAGCCTGGCCGATCAGATTGTCGCCGACGGCATTCACCACATCGACGGCGACATCATTGGCAACGACACCTGGTTTCCGTGGGAGCCCTATCCCGGCGACTGGACCTGGGACGATCTGGAATGGGATTACGGCGCGCCCATCTCTGCGCTCACCGTCAACGACAACATCGTCTTCCTGAATATCGAGCCATCGGCGCCAGGCGCGCCCACCGCTGTCACGTGGAATCCCGATGTCCCCTATTACTCGCTGGAGAATTCTCTGACCGCGGTTCCCGGCGACGGCCCCGCCAGCTACGGAATGGATCGCGCTCCCGGCAGCATGACCATCCGCCTGTACGGCTCCATCAATCAGAACGGGCTGCATGAAAGGCTCGCGATTCAGGATCCTGCCCGGTTCGCGGCCATCGCATTGCGCCAGATGCTGCTGGCGCGTGGAGTCGAAATTACCGGCAACGCCATGGCCCAGCATCGCGAGGACATTGACACCCGGCACTTCCGCGAGGAAATCGATCAGCCCGTCGTGTTGCATCCGCTGACCCTCGCCACCATTCGCCAGCCCGAAACCGGCCTGCGCGTGCTTGCCACGCATGTCTCGCCGCCGCTCAACGAGGACGTCACTGTCACGCTGAAGGTAAGCCAGAACCTGCATGCGGAGCTCTATCTGCGCCTGCTGGGACGGCTCGAGGCCGACGACGGCTCCATCGCGCAGGGGGCGCGCGTGGTGCGCTCATTTCTTACCGAGGACGTCGGCGTCAATCCCGACGATTTTGTGTTCGTCGACGGCTCCGGCCTGTCTCGAGCCGATCTGATCACCCCCCGCGCCGCCACCACGTTGCTGGTCTATGCCTCGCATCAGCCGTGGGGACAGCTGTATCGCGATTCGCTCCCCGAGGGCGGCGTGGATGGCACGCTGGCTGATCGCTTCCATGGTCTCCTGCGCGGCCGCGTCTTCGCCAAGACCGGCACGCTCGGCGAGGCGAGCGCGCTCAGTGGATACCTGATCGCGCGCAGCGGCCGCACGATTGTTTTCTCCATCCTGTGCGACCTGCACAATCCCTACGCGCACGCGACCGAGGCCATCGACAAAATTGTGACGGCCATCGCAGAAAATGACTGAGCCTGGGGTATACGGTATTCGTTCCGGGGTGAGCGTTACGAGCGCGAACAGGGAGGGCTTCTTGCATTGGAAACAGGTGTTTTCCGTCGCAGTGGTGGCCGGCGCGGCTCTGCTTGCCGGCTGCAAGCCGTCCTACCCGCCGGCGAAGCCCATCGGCCAGCTTAATCCGCAGGAATCCCGCGGTTATCAGGTCTATCAGCGGGCCTGCGCCAGTTGCCATTACGCCGATCACTCCGGCGATCTGCACGGGCCGAGCCTGTATGCCATGTACGACAAGAAATATCTGCCCAGCGGCGCGCCCGCGAATGACGCTCGCGTCTCCGCAGCCATCATGGACGGGCACGGCATCATGCCCGGGTTCGGGAATCAGCTGAGCCAGCAGCAGCTTCAGGACCTGCTGGCGTATCTGCACACGTTATGATGCTGAAGTGAACGCACTCCATTCCGCCGTCCTTCGCGCATGAGCCCGGAAAAGCAGCCCGCACCGGGCCCGGATGAGCGAGTCAGGCTTCTGCCCGGCCTCGCTGCCATCGGCCTGTGGATGTTCTTCCTCTGCCTGATGTGCCTGCTCGGGGTCAGCCTGCACCGGCTCCCACACCTGTTTTTGCTTTTCTCCGTGGCCTTTGCCTTCGCCGGCCAGGGGTTGATTCGCCTACGTCGCTGGGGATGGGCGCTCACCCTCGCCACCGTCTTTCTCTCGGCGCTGTGGAGCCTCTGGACGATGATCCACTCCCACCAGATTGACTGGATCGCCATGGTGATCATCAATGCGGTCCTTTTCCTTTACCTGATCCGCCCCGAGGTCGTGACGCGCCTGCGTTAACGCCTCGCTTCCTCAGATCGAATTCCAGCGCGCACCCCTCACAGCGTGCGACGCGTCCGCAATGCGCCTTGCCCACCTGCACCACCAGGGCGTGAAACTCGTTGTAGTGCCGCGCCAGCTCTTCCCGGCTCTCGCGCGCGGCGTCCTGCGCGAAGGCCGATTCGGCCACCGCCTGAATCTCAGCGTATTTGGCTCGTTCGGGCACGAGCCCGTGCCGCACCGTTACTCGACGCAGGTACTCGTCCACCACCATGGCCGGACTATCGAGCGCGTACAGCAGGATCGCGTCCGCCGTCTCGTCGCCCACCCCCGGCAGCGCTAACAGCTCCTCGCGAACGCGCGCCTGATCCTCTGTAGCCGCCCACCGCAACCGTTTCATATTGCCGCGATAATGCGTCTCGAGAAACCCGGCAAACGCTTTCAGCGCCGCCGCCTTGCGCAGCATGAAGCCTGATGGCCGAATCAGTTGCTGCAGGTCTCCTTCATCCACCGCCCGTAGCCCCGCCGGCGTGAGCAAACCCCGCGCCTCCAGATTTGCAATCGATCGCTCCACGCTCGTCCAGGCCGTGTTTTGCGTCAGATAGGCGCCCACCACCACCTCGAAGGCGCTCTTCGCCGGCCACCATTGCTGCGGGCCGAAGCGGTCCACCAGATGTTGATAAAGCTTGCGCAGGCGGCGCGCCGCATTGTGCCGCTGCGTCTTTTGCCGCGCGCTGGTTTTCTCCTGCGGGCTATTTCGTGACGACGCCATTCCTTCCGATCTTAAAATCATTGCTGGCTGCGAATCGTTTGCAGGCCCGGCCGACTCTTATTCAGCAGAGTCCCTCTTCAGGGCGTGGCCTGCGCGGGTGCGCTGCCATCACCCGTTTCATTCTCTCTTTTGAGGAGCCGTCATGGACTACGTGAATCTCGGCAAAACCGGCCTGAAAGTCTCCCGCATCTGCCTCGGCTGCATGAGCTACGGCGCGCCCATCGGCGATCTCAAGCCCGGCCGCCAGGCGTGGGCGCTCGACGAGCAGCAGAGCGAGCCCTATTTCCGCCAGGCTCTCGATCTCGGCATCAATTTCTTCGATACGGCCAACGTGTACTCCGGCGGAGCCAGCGAAGAAGTCCTCGGCCGTTTCCTGAAAAAGGCCGGGGTGCGGCGCGAATCGGTCGTGATCGCGACGAAAGTCAATGGGCTCATGCGCGATGAGCCCAACGGCCAGGGACTTTCCCGCAAAGAGATTTTTCACGAACTCGACGAGAGCCTGCGCCGCCTGCAAACGGACTTCGTCGATCTCTATCAAATCCATCGCTGGGACTACCAGACGCCGATCGAGGAAACGCTCGAAGCTCTGCACGACGTTGTGAAGGCCGGAAAAGTGCGCTACATCGGCGCATCCTCGATGTACTCCTGGCAGTTCGCCAAGGCGCTGTATCTGGCCGATCTGCATGGCTGGACGCGCTTCGTCTCTATGCAGAACCACTACAACCTGATCTATCGCGAAGAAGAGCGCGAAATGATCCCGCTCTGCCGCGCCGAAGGCATTGGCCTCATTCCATGGAGCCCGCTCGCCCGCGGCCGCCTGGCGCGCCCGTGGCAGAGCGAACAAACGAAGCGCGCCGAGACCGACGTCTTCGGCAACCGGATGTACGCGAAAACCGAAGAGGCCGACCATAAGGTCGTCGATCGCCTCGCGGAGTTGACGAAGCAGCGCAACACTCCACAGGCCACGCTGGCCCTGGCATGGATGCTGGCGAAACCGGGCATCGATTCGCCCATTGTCGGCGCAACGAAGCCGCATCATCTGAAGGACGCCGTCGCCGCGCTCGATGTGAAGCTCACACCCGACGAGATTGCCCGCCTGGAAGAGCCGTACGTTCCGCACCCGGTGCTCGGCTTTAGCTGAGGCCTCAGGAAGGCCCAGCCCCGGTCAGGGCTGCGTCTTCTTCCCCGGCAAAACGCTGATGCGCGGCAGCACGATAATGTCGACGCGCCGGTTCTCCCCGCGCCCTTCCGCTGTATCGTTATCGGCCACCGGGTGGTACTGCGCGTACCCCGCTGCCGAGATCCGCCCCGGGGCAAAGCCGTGTTCGACGATCAGGATCTTCGCCATCTCGGTGGCGCGCGCGGTGGAAAGCTCCCAGTTCGAGGCGAACTGGGCCGTGTGGATCGGCACGTTGTCCGTGTGACCCTCAATGCGCAGATCGTACGGCTCGGCCTCGAGGGCCGCCGCAATTTTGCCCAGCGTCGCCTGCGACGAGGCGTGCGGCACCGCCGAACCGCTGTCGTAAAAGCCCGCCTCGCGCAAAGAGATCGTTAACCCATCGCGGCCCAGCCGCAGCGCCACCACGTGCCCGGCCACCTGGTTCGACAAGAGGCCGGTGAGCTTCGTCTGCAGGGCGCGCAGATCATGCTGCACCTGGGGCGATGCGGAAAGATCGTCGCCCAGGATCACATTGACCGGCGCCACCGGATCCTGCGAGTCCGCCAGCGCTCCGGAATGCTGCATCGACGGAATGGAGGATGGAAACAAACCGAGGACCTGAAAGGCCTGTTCGATCGAGTGCGCAATCTGCGTCTGCTTCTTCTGGTCGGTTTGGGAACTGGCGTAGAGCACCACAAAAAACGCGAACAGGAGGGTGATGAAGTCGGCGTACGACACCAGCCACCGGTCGCGGTGCGCATGGTCGGCCATCTTCCGCTTCTCTTTCATTTGCGTGGTCCCGCTTCCCTGCCGCCGCCTGCCCGAAAGCCTTCCAGCTTCACTTCGATCATCCGCGGATTCATGCCCTCGATGATCGAGACCACGCCTTCCAGCGCCATCTCCTTCAGCCGCTGCTCGTCGCGCGCACGGTGCCGCAGCTTGCCCGCGGCCGGGAGGAAGAAGATGTTCGCCGACCCGACCCCATAAATCGTCGCCACGAAGGCCACCGCGATCCCGCGCCCCACTTCGGCCATGTGGTCCAGATGCTGCATCACCTGGATCAGCCCAATCACGGCCCCGATGATGCCGATGGTTGGAGAGAATCCACCCGCCGACTCGAAAACTGCCGGGATCCGCGACTCGTTTTCCGTCGCGTTTTCCATCTGGACTTCCATGATGCGCCGCAATTCGGCGGGCTCGGTTCCGTCGACGGCCAGGGTCAGCGCCTGGCGCAGGAAGGGATCCTGGATCTTTTCAAGGTCGGCGTCCAGCGAGATGATCCCGTGGCGGCGCGCCTTGATCGCAAAGGCCACAATCTGGCGCAGCAGGGCTTCGGCCCCGTCGCCTCGGTGCAGGAAGAGCCGCGCCAGCCGCTGGCCGGCCGTCGCCACGGTCCTGAATGGAAACTGCAGCATGACCGCGCCCAGCGTGCCGCCGAAGACGATCATCGCCGCGGTGGGCTGCAGCACCTGGCCCAGATGGCCGCCCTCCAGCAGAAGGCCGGCCAATATGCCGGCCACCGCCAGCAGAATCCCTCCCAGGCTGCCTGCGTCCATGCGTCCCGCCTCGTATCAGTCCCGCGCTCCGCCTGGATTGCGCGGGTTCCTGCGCTTCTCCTCCGCCGCGTCCGTGCTTTCCGGAACGGCGCGCGCGGCTTCGATGGAGGGCAGCCACACTCCCGCTGTCGTGCCAAAGACCTGGGCCCGGTATTCCACCGTCCGGCGCACCACTTCGGCGCAGCTCTCCAGCACGACGATCTTTTCGCCGTTCACCAGCGTCAGCACGGTGTCCGGCGAGGACTCGGCGTATTTAATCAGGTCGCTGTTGACCACCAGTGGATTGCCGTTCAGCCGTGTGAGCTGGATCATGCGTTGGGCCCGCCCTCCGTCACCGGAGTTATCGGCGCAAATCACAAGGCAGTTGAAGCGGGCGGGGCTTCTGGCTGTTTTTCGAAACGTGTTCGGCCGCGGGTGCCCGTGGGCTGCATCGTTTTCCCGCGCACGTTGCCTGCCAAAGCCGCCGCGCACCATAAAGGTGTCAGGGGCTGCGCCGATGAAGCCACTGAGTCCAGCGGTTCCCGGGGGCGGCCGGGCATGCGGTTCGGCGCTCCGTTCAGGAACCCAACATCAGTAAGGAGAAATCGTTATGGCATTGGGAGTCCTGAACAACATTTCGGCGGTCTATGCCGAGAACAACCTGAACCAGACGCAGGCGAACCTGCAGACTACGCTCCAGCAGCTTTCGTCCGGTTCGCGCATCAACTCGGGCGCGGATGACGCGGCCGGTCTGTCCATTGCGGACGGCCTGGCGGCGAACTCGGCTGCTCTTGACCAGTCTTCCAGCAACGCCAGCGCCGGTGTCGGATTCCTGCAGGTGGCCGACGGCGCGCTGTCGCAGGTAACCAACTTGCTGAACCGGGCTGTCACGCTCGCGACCGAGGCCGGCGGCGGCACGCTGGACAGCGCGCAGCTCTCGGCGGCCAATCAGGAGTATCAGGACATCCTGACCCAGATTGGGACCATCGGCAACACGACCGAGTACAACGGCATCGGCATCTTCAACACAGCCGCGCCCTCCACCGCCGTCACCCTGACCGACGCCGCCAAGACCGTCACCAGCGGAGCCATCACGGCCGGCGACAATCTCAGCGGCTCGATCACGCTGACCGATGCGACGGCGGGCAAGTCCGGCACCATCGACATGTCGGATTACAGCGGGTTGACGACCGCCTCGACCGAAGCGGCAACGCTGGCCTCCCTGAACACAGCCCTGGCGGCAACGCCGCTGGCCGGACTGGTCACGGCAACGTACGCCGGCGGCGTCCTCACCTTCACCGATTCCACCAATGACCTCACGCACACGGGCACGCTGGACGAGGCCAGCGCCACGCCCACCGCCAGCAGCATGGACATCTACACCAGTGATGGAACGTCCACCGGCAGCTTCAACTACGGCGTCAGCGTCGGGATCCTGACCGACTCGAGCGTGGGCACGTCGGACACCGGCTCGGCAGCGGGAACCGCGATCAGCCTCACAGTGGGCACTTCCACCGGAACCGGCGGCACGACAGCCGGCGCGGGCGTGGGCACCAGCCTCACCGGAACCCAGCTCGACGACCAGGCAGACGCCGAAGCCGCTCTGCAGACCGTCACCAATGCCATCAGCGCCGTTGCTTACCAGCGCGGCCAGGTGGGCGCCAACATCAACACCCTGACGGCCGCCTCCAACATCGCCAGTTCCGAAGAGACCAACGTGCAGTCGGCGCAGAACAACATCACGCAGACCGACTACGCTTCGGCCACTTCCAACCTGTCCAAGTACGAAATCCTGACCCAGACCGGCATCTCCGCTCTGGCCCAGGCCAACTCCACCGAGCAGATGGTCACCAAGCTGCTCCAGTAACCTTCCTCCGGGCTGCGGGGAGCCTGCGGCGAACACTCGCCAGGCTCTCCGCATCTTTTTCTTAACTTTCTCTAAGTTCCCGCCCTTGTTCCCGGCTGCTTTTCTGCTGGCTTCGTATCCGGGTAATGGTCCGCCCGGAAAGTGACGATAACCAGGCCATGAGCAATGTCGGCATCTCCTTTGGGTCTCCTACCAGCGGCCAGGGGTTTGACGTCTCCTCCACCGTCTCCGCGATGGTGGCGAACCTGCAGGCGATTGAAACCCCCTGGAAAAATCAGCTCACCACCCTCGAATCCCAGGACACCGCGCTGACCTCGATCGGCACCGACCTCAGCAGCCTTTCCACGGCGCTCAGCTCGCTCACCGACGTTGACGGGGATTTCTCCCAGATGGAAGGGTCCAGCTCCGATCCATCCGTGGTGGATCTGACCGCGGCGAATGTCGGCGCCGTTCCCGGAACCTACACCGTCGTCGTCAGCCAGCTGGCGCAGGCATTTTCCTATCTGAGCAGCTCCATCAGCTCCACCGACACGCTCAGCGGCAGCCTCAGCATCGGAGGCCAGACCATCACCTTGTCCGACGGCACGGCCACGGACGCCAGCGGCAACACGATCCCCCAGAACGACACCCTCTCCACGCTGGCGGCCTACATCAACGCGGGCGATTACGGCGTGACCGCGACCGTGGTCGCCGGCTCATCCGGCTCCGAACTGGCCCTGCTGAGCGACACCAGCGGCGCCTCCGGCGCGGTCACGATCGACGCCAGCGATCTCACCGACTCCACCACCGGCAGCGCGGTCACTTTCAGCCAGCAGCAGGGCGGTCAGGATGCGGAGTTCAGCGTGGATGGCGTCTCGATGACGAATTCCTCCAACACCGTCAGCACCGGGATTCCCGGCGTCACCATGCAGCTGCTGGAGGCTTCTCCCAATGAGTCCGTCCAGGTGGAAATCGCCGCCGACACAAGTCAGGTGGAATCCGCCGTGAGCTCCTTCGTCAGCGCCTACAACACAGTGGTCGGCGATTTGAACACGCAGGAGGGCGACGATTCCTCCGGCAATCCTGAGCCGCTCTACGGCAATCCGAACATGGCCATGATGCAGGAGCAGCTCCAGGAAGCGCTCACCTCGGGAACTGCTTCGGGAACTATCAGTTCGCTGTCCCAACTGGGGATCACGGCCAACGATGATGGAACGCTGAGCCTCGACAGCAGCACGCTGGACAGCGCGCTGACTAACAACTACCAGGACGTGGTGGGTTACTTTCAGGGAGAGAACAGCTTCGGTTTGAATCTGAGCACAGCTCTGACGAACCTGGGCAACAGCGGCCCGGACGGGCTGGTGTATCTCGCCCTGCAGCAGGATTCCACCGAAGAATCGGGACTGAATACGAACATCACGAACGAAAACACGATCATCAGCAACGACCAGACGCAGCTGACCACGGAGCTGAACGAGGCGAACTACACGCTCCAGGAGATTCCGAGCCAGATTGACGAGGTTGACGAGCTATACAGTGCGATCACCGGCTATAACGAGAACCCCAATGGCTGACGAGGAGCAGCGGGACGAGCAATGAATTATCAGCAGCAAACCCTGGCCGGGATGAACCCGGTGGAACTGGTCGTCGCGCTCTACGACGGGATGGTGCGCTTTCTCTATCGAGCCATTTCTGCGATCGAGCAGCAGGACCCGCGCGAGCGTCGCGCCGCCGTCGGGCGCGTGCTGCAAATCCTGATGCACCTGCAGTCCAGGCTGCGCATGGACGTCGGTGGCAATTCCGCCAAAGCGCTCTCGGAGTTCTACGCTTCCATCTTTGCGCTGTGCCTGGAAGGCTCGCGTCTGGAATCCGCGGTGCGCCTGAAGGAGGCCATTGGCTGTATCCGCGATGTCCGCGAAGCGTGGAGTGTTGCTGCTCGCGACCCGGAGGTCCTGCGCATGCTGGGCGAAAATTACGTCCCGCCAGAACAAGTGATCGCAGCCGCCAGCGCGCCCTCCGAGCAGGTCCACACCCGCTGGACCGCCTGACCCCTACCCGGAAACGGCCAGCTCTTCTTCGAGCAGCTGCTTCCGGAACAGCTCCGCGTAATAACCATTCCGCGCCAGGAGTTCGTCGTGCGTACCCAGCTCGGCGATGCGTCCCCGCACCAGCACCGCGATGCGATCGGCGTTGCGCACCGTCGAGATACGGTGAGAGATCAGGATTGTCGTCCGCCCCTGCATCACTCGCCGTAACTCCTCGAGGATGCGTTCTTCGGTATAGGTGTCCACGCTGGCCAACGCATCGTCCAGGATCAGAATTCGCGGATCGCGCACCACCGCACGCGCCAGCGCCGTTCTTTGCTTCTGCCCTCCGGAAAGCGTCAGACCCCGCTCTCCCACCATGGTCTCGAAGCCATGCGGGAACTGCTCCACCTCCTCGCGGATGTGCGCCGCCTCCGCCGCACGCAGAACTCCAGGCATCTCCGCATGTTCAACGCCGAAAGCGATGTTCTCGCGGATCGTGGTGCTGAACAAAAAAGTCTCCTGAGGCACCAGGCCCACCGCGCGCCGCAGAGTGTCCAGCGGATACGCGCGCACGGGCCGTCCGTCCACCAGGACACTCCCCGGCGGGGCATCGTAAAGGCGCGGAATCAGGCTCACCAGCGTCGATTTTCCTGAACCGGTTGGGCCCACCAGGGCCAGGCTGCTGCCTGCGGGAACGGTCAGCGAAATCCCGTGGAGCACCTCCACCGGGTCGCCCGTTTCCACGGGATATGCAAAATGCAAATCGCGGAATTCGACTTCTCCCCGAATCTCCGTCTCCGCGGCCACAGTCGCTCCGCGATCTTCGATGCTCGGCTCGGCGGTCAGGAGTTCGTGGATGCGCATCATCGAGGCTGTCCCGCGCTCGAACAGGTTGATCACGTAACCCAGAGCGATGATGGGCCACATCAGCATGTACATGAACATGGTGAAGGTGATGAACTGCCCGATGCCGATGCGGTGCGCGAGCACCTCGTGGCCGCCCACCAGCAGCGCGATCACCATGGAAAGGCCGAGCACGAATTCGAGCGTCGGCCACAGCATGCCCATCAGCCGCACCAGGCGCAGGGCGCGCCGGATGTATTCCTGGTTGGAGCGCTCGAAGGCCTGGATCTGCGCTTCTTCCTGGGCGAAGGCGCGCACCAGGCGCGCCCCGGAGAAGTTCTCCTGCGCCTGCGCGGAGATGTCGGAGAACATGGCCTGGATGCGCTCGAAGCGCTCGTGGATCTTGCGGCCCATGTACTGGATGAGGATGCTGACGAGCGGCATGGGCGCCAGCGCCGTGAGCGTCAGGAAGGGACTGATGCGCAGCAGGTAATACAGCGCCATGGCCGAGAACATGACCGTGTTGGCGGTGTACATGATGGCCGGCCCCAGCACGTTCCGCACCGCGCTCAGGTCATTCGTCATCCGCGCCATGATGTCGCCGGTGCGGTGCTCCTGATAATACGAGGACGATTGCTTTTCGAGCTGCCGGAACAGGTCGTTGCGCAGATCGAATTCGATGTCGCGCGAGATGCCGATGAGAATCCAGCGCATCAGGTAGAGCAGGATGCTGTAGGCGATCGCGATGACGATCAGCTCGCCGGCGTAGTGGTAGATCTTCTGCCAGGTGACGCCCTTCTTCAGCATGTCGTCCCCGGCCGCGCCGAGGATGCGCGGAATCTGCACGCGGATGGCGTTAGCCGCCACCGTGCACACCGAGCCGACCACGTACCCGCGCCAGTATTTGCGCATGTAGGGCAACAGCGGATTGAGCTTCGTCCACATTGTTCCGCGTCCTCCCTACGTCGGCGTGCGCAGCAGCAGGTAGGCTCCGGCCAGCCCGAACAGAAAGTCCGGAGACCAGGCCGCCAGCATGGGCGGCAGCCAGTTCACGTCACCCATGTTCTCGAAGAGGGCGGAGACCATGTAGTAAGCGATGGCCACGCCAATCGCCACCGCGATGCCCGACAACGAGCCGCGCCGTCCCATCGACAACGCGAACGGAATGGCCAGGACGCCCATCACGAGAGTGATCAGCGGATAGGCGAGCTTATGGTTGAGCTGCACCCGCAGCGGCACGGTGTTGAAGCCGCTTTGACGGAGCGAATGAATGTAGCTGGCCAATTCGCTGAAGCTCATCTCCGATGACTGCCGCACCTCACGCGTGAAATAGCCGGGAGGCTCGCGAATCTCTGGAAACGTGCTCACCGAAAATGGCTGGTAACTCGCGATCTCGTCGCCGGAAAATGTTCGCACCCATCCGTCCTCAAAGACCCACGTATTCAGATGAGGCTCCCACTGGGCCGTGGAAGCAAAGATGCGCTTTTGGATCCGGAACGATCCCGGCGCAAATTCAAAAACCGTGATGTTGCCGAAGGTGTTGATGTCCGGGTCGAAGTATTCGTAATAGAAAATCCGCGCTGGTTGTCCTTTCTCCTGCGCGCCGAAGATCCATCGCCTCCCGGGGTGCTCGACGCTCTCCGGCGGCTTGCCTTTGATCACGTCGCGCAGCGCCTCCTGCCGCCGGTTAGCCTGCGGCAGATACAGCTCGTCGAAGGCGAAGAGTGACGCAGACAGGATCGCTGCGATCGCCAGCACCGGCACGGCGATACGGTAGAGGCTGATACCGGTCGCTTTCATGGCCGTGAACTCGCTGTTGCGGTTCATCACGCCGAAGACCACCAGCACCCCGATCAGCACGCTCAGCGGCGTGATCAGGTAGATCATGCTCGGCGTCAAATCGATCAGATATTCACCCACCGTCACCAGCGGCGTCTGGTTTTTAATGATGTCGCTCAGCAGCTCGAAGAACGTGAACACCAGCATCAGCATGACGAAGCTGACCAGCACCATGGCAAAGGTGCGCACGAATTCACGAAGTACGTACTCGTCGACAATGAGCGGGAACCGCCCTCGCGGCGCGCGCCGCCGAATAACTCGCGGCGCGGGCCCCGTGACTGTCGTCACCTTCTCCGCACGCAGCCGCAGCCGGTTGCCCAGCGACTGGAGCGCGGTCAGCATCGCGCCGCCTTTCGCCATCTGCCGCAGAAGGATCACCCCAACGATCGCGAACAGAATGTTCGCTTCCCAGACCCCGGCCCATACAGGCAGCTTGTTTTGTCGCGCCAGCGTCGTTCCGGTCGAAGAAAGGAAGTAATAGACGAAGACCAGCCCGATGGTAAGGACAAATCCAGCGCTCTTGCCCCCGCGCCGCGACGACATGCCCAGCGGAACGCCTACCAGCAGCAGCACCAGACACGCCGCCGGATAGGCCAGCCGTTTATCGAATTCGATCTGGTAGATCCGGCCGTTCTTCCCGCGAGCGTGCGCCAGCAGTTCCTGGTCATTCATGGCCAGAATCGGCGTGTCGCTGTGCCCCAGATGGACTTCTTCCTGCGCCCCGGTTTGCAGCGGCAGATCGGTCTGCGCAAAGGTGGACACCGTGTAATTGTTCGGCTGGTCCGCCGTAGTTTCGTGTTCGGTCCCGTTCCTCAGCCGCATGGTGATGGTTTGGTTCGGTCCATTCACCACGGTCGCGCTGGCCGCGGTCGTCACCTTGGGCTCGTTCGGATCCGTCACATCGGCGAGAAATACTTTGCGCCACTCCGCCGCGTGCCTGGCTGCACGCACGTCTTCGACGTAGAGCACGTAGTCCTTGAAGTCCTCGTAAAAGACTCGTGGCTGCACCTCGAACGAGGCCTGTGCGCTGGCCAGCGCGTTCTCGTCACCGATCATCGCCGCGGTTGCCCTCGGCGCAAAGTACAGCGTGTTGGCAAGGCTCAGCAGCCACGCCGCCACGGCAACCAGTCCCACCGTCCGTACAAAGCTCCAAACGCCGATGCCCGAGGCGCGCATCGCCGTGATCTCGCTGTCCGACGCCAGCCGGCTCAGCCCCAGCAGAATGCCCACCAGCACCGCCATGGGGATGGTGAAGATCAGAATGTCCGGCAACAGAAACGCCACGATCGCCGCTACAGCACCCATCGAAGAGCTGTTGCGCACCACCAGGTCCAGCAACTCCGGCAGATACCGGATGAAAAGGACAAAGGTGAAGATCACGCCACCGATGAGCGCGTGCGACAGAACTTCCTTCAGGATGTATCGGGTGAGGATCCGCACAGTGATTCCTCTGCCAGTTTACGACGGTGCGAATCTTCTGAGGCGCAGGCTGTTTGCGAGCACGCTGACCGAACTCAGCGCCATGGCTGCACTGGCGATGGCCGGGCTCAGGAGAATGCCAAAGGCCGGATAGAGAACGCCCGCCGCTATGGGAATACCCAGCAGGTTGTAGCCGAAGGCCCAGCCCAGATTCTGCCGCATGGTCCGCAACGCGCGCCGCGCCAGCAAAACCGCCTCGAGGATCTGTTGCGGCTCGCCGTGCAGCAGAATCGCGTCGCCCGCCTCACGCGCCAGGTCTGCGCCGGTGCCCATTGCCAGGCCCGCGTCCGCCTGCGAAATCGCCGCCGCGTCGTTGATGCCGTCGCCAGCCATCGCCACGCGCCGCCCCTGGCTCTGAAGGTCGCGAATCTTTTCGAGCTTTTGCTCCGGCAGCAGCCCCGCCCAAACCTCGTCAATGCCCGCGGCTCGGGCAATCGCCTGCGCTGTCGGCTGCGTATCGCCCGTCAGCATCGCGGTGCGAATACCCAGCCTCCGCAGCCCAGCGATCGCCTCTTTCGCCGACGCGCGCAGTGTGTCCCGCGCCTCGATCGTGCCGAACACCGCGCCGTCCTGCGCCACAAACATTCGCGTCGTTCCCGGCTCCGGTTCGCCGCCCGTCATCGGAGCCATGCCCATTTCCCGCAGCAGGGCCTCGTTGCCGGCTGCTGCGCTTCGCCCGTCCACGATCCCCTGGATGCCCTTGCCCGGCATCGCGCGCACCGATTCCGCTGCCTGCGCCGGCACGCCGCGATCTTCCGCCGCGCGCACAATCGCCCGCGCCAGCGGATGCTCCGACCGCCGCTCCAGCGCAGCCGCGAGCGCGAGCACCTCCTCTTCGCGGAAGCTCTGCTCCGCATGAACCGCCGTCACCAACGGTTTGCCCTCGGTCAGCGTACCCGTTTTGTCGAAGACCACCATGTCCGCCCGCGCCACGCGCTCCAGGCCCTCCCCGCCCTTGAAGAGCACGCCCAGTTGCGCGCCGCGCCCAATCGCCACGGTCAGCGCCGCTGGAACCGCCAGCCCCATCGCGCACGGGCACGCAATCACCAGCACCGCGACCGAAACAGCAAACGCCCGCCCCGCACCGCCACCGAACGCGATCCACGCGACAAAGGTCAGCAATGCCAGCCCCAGCACAGTCGGCACAAACACCGCGCTCACGCGATCCGCCAGTTGCTGCATCGGCGCGCGCGACCCCTGCGCTTCCTCTACGAGGCGCATCATCTGGCCCAGCACGCTGTCCGCGCCGACGGAGGTCGCCCGATACTCCAGCGCGCCGTCGAAATTCAGCGACCCGCCGATCACGCGGTCGCCCGCCTGCCGCACCACCGGAACCGATTCGCCCGTGATCAGCGACTCATCGATCGAGCTCACCCCCGACAGCACCACCCCGTCCACCGGCACGCGCTCCCCCGGCCGCAGCACCACAACGTCTCCGGCGACCACCTCAGCCAGCGGCAGGTCCATCTCGTTCCCGTTGCGCAATACCCGTGCCTGCTGCGGCTGCAGTCGCATAAATTCGTGCAGCGCGTCCAGGGTGCGCCGCTTGGCGCGCGCATCCAGCCATCGCCCCAGCAGCAAAAACCCAAGGATCAGCAGCACCGCGTCGTAATACACATCCGCGCGCAGCCCATACCGCACAAAGATTCCAGGCGTCAGAGTCGCCGCCAGCGAATAGACGAATGCCGCGCCGGTGCCCAGCGCGACCAGCGTATTCATGTTGGTTCCGCGGTGGATCGCCGCCGTCCACGCCTGGCGGTAGACGATCCCGCCGCCCCAGATCATTCCCGGCACCGTGATCACCAGCATCAGCCATTCGAGCGCGCGATGCGGAGGCCCTCCAGTGCCCAGCCACCCCGGCGCATTGGCCAGCACCATCACCACTGTGCCGGCCACCAGCGTAAAAACTGCTTTCGCACGCAACCTGCCTTCGTCGCCCGGCTGGTCCACGCTCGGCGCACCCGCCTCCGCAGGCATCGCCGCGTCGTAGCCCGCCTCGCGCACCGAGGCGATCAGAGCCTCCGGCTTCGTCAGGCTCGCATCGAAGCTCACCCGCGCGGAATTTGTCAGCAGGTTGACGTTGGCTTCGCACACGCCGGGTGTGCCGCGCAGGGCGCGCTCCACGTGGCCCTGGCACGCCGCGCAGCTCATGCCCATCACCGGCAGCGTCACCGTGCGCACCCCCGCGCTCTTTGCCGCGGCGGTTTCCGGTTTCTCCACGCTGCTCGTGGGCATTTATTTCTCCACGGCTGTTACTGGATAGCCCATCTCCTCGAGCGCGCCCACCAGCGTTTCATCCGGCATCTCTTCGGGCGCCTGCATGCGCGCCGCACCGATGCGCACTTCCCCCACCTTCACGCCGCTCAGCTTGCCCAGCCTTTGGCTCACACGCCGCACGCAGCTGTCGCAGTGCATGTTGCCGATTCGCAGCGTCACTTCCCGCATGATTCTCACCTCTCCTTACCATCGTAGATGCGGCAGGGCTCCCGGGGACTCACAACCCGGCCTACGGTCGAACGGCCACCACCAGCGCCAGGCTCACCACGCTCAGCACCACCGCCCACCACGACAGGCGCTTCTCGTCTTCCCAGATCAGCGCACCGACGCCCAGCAACAGCGCTACCGGTGCAAACATGTAGCAGGCATACGCCGCGCCCTCCACCCACCACTGCGACGCATAACGCAGATTAAAGTGCGAAGCCAGCAACAGAGCCAGCCACAGCCAACCCAGACCCAGGATCGCCAGGGCCGCCGTTGCCATGGGGTTCACATGAATTGCCTCTTTCATGCCGCTGCGCATTCCTTCATCCCTCTTCCGTTGGATTCGGCAGGAACCGGTAACCGACGCCTCGCACCGTTTCCAGGTGCCGGGGCTTCGACGGGTCCTCCTCGATATAACGCCGCAACCGGACCATGAAATTATCGATCGCCCGCGTATCCGTGTCGTCCCGCACATGCCATACCTGTTCCAGCAGCTCCTTGCGCGAGACAATCCGCTCGCGGTTCTTCACCAGATACCGCAGAAGATCCGCTTCCATCAGCGTGAGCCGCACTTTGCGGTCCGGGGCCTCCAGTTCGAGAGCATCGAAGTCGATCCGCCGGCCTGCAAAGGCGAACTCCCCGGGCTCATCCGGCCCCGCGTTTCCGTTCATTGCAGCCGGATGCGGCCAGGTCATGCGCCGCAGCAGCGCATTCAGCCGCGCCAGCAACACCGCCAGATCGAAGGGCTTGGCCAGATAATCGTCCGCGCCGGCCGCGAAGCCGCGCACAACGTCTTCGGCGCGGCCGCGCGCCGTCAGCATCAGCACGGGAATAAAATTTCCCGCTGCGCGTAGTTCTCCCGCGATCTCAAAACCGTTCTTCCCCGGCAACATCACGTCCAGCACCACTAAATGGAAGCCTCCGCCGCCGATCATCTCCAGCGCCGTCTCGCCGTCGCCCGCCACTGCGGCCTCATGGCCTTCGGCCCGGAGGTTGAACTGCAGGCCCTCCGCCAGGTGCGCTTCGTCCTCGACGATCAGGATCCGCGCCATATCAGCTCCGCTGCTCCTGCTCATGCAGCTCCGGAGCAGCCAGGATTCTCGGCAACTGCACGATCATCGTCGCCCCGCGTCCCTCGCCGGCGCTCTCCGCCGTCGCGTCGCCGCCATGCTGCCGCGCGATCGTGCGCACCAGATACAGTCCCAGCCCCGTTCCTTTCGTCCGCAGCACGCTGCGCACCGGCACGCGATAGAAGCGCCGGAAAATGCGCTTCAGATGAGCCGGCGGAATCCCGATGCCGCGATCGGCGACGCTCACCCGCACCCACGCGTCATGCTCCACGGTCAGCGTCACCGTAATCTCCGGACCATTCGGCGAGTATTTCACCGCATTGTTCAGGATATTCAACAGTACGGTTTGCAATTCCTCAGGATCGCCGCGCACGGTCATGGGCAGCCGCGTCTCCACGATCTCCAGCGCGATCGCCTTCTCGTCCAAATGAAGCCGGGCGCGAGTAGTGCGCACACATTCCTCCACGACAGACCGCATATCGACCGCGACCCGCACATGGGAGCGCGCGCGCTGGCCCACTTCGCCGGCCTTCAGCACCTGCTCCACGGTGCCCATCAGCCGCTCGCTGTCTTCCATCATGCGCGCGTAAAACTCGCTGCGCTGCGCGTCGTCCATCGGCCGCCGCTGCAGCGTCTCCAGATACAGCCGGATCGAGGCCACCGGCGTCTTCAGTTCATGCGTCACGGCGCTCAGGAAGGCGTCGTGCCGCTCGTTCCGCCGGACCTCGCGCACCAGAAAGATGGTATTCAGCACCAGGCCGGCAATCAGCAGGATAAAGAAGGGAATTCCCAGAGCCATGGGCAGCACACTGCGCCAGTTGAGCACGATCCAGCTCACGTTCAGCACCACGGCGACTCCGATCAGGAGCACGCCGAGCAGCGTGAACAGCACCATGTTCCGTCTTCGCCCGCTGATTCTCATGCAAAGCAAAAGCGCCCGCTCGCGCAGGCGCTTCTATTCTCTCAGGTGCCGAACCCTATACCGTAAACCGTGGCCCGTATCCCCTGCCTTTACGAGAATTCCCACCGGCGGGCGATGCGGCGGGCCGC
This sequence comes from Acidobacteriaceae bacterium, assembly GCA_030041515.1. GTDB lineage: Bacteria > Acidobacteriota > Terriglobia > Terriglobales > Acidobacteriaceae > Palsa-343. Next base: position 18,588 of record JASHNS010000008.1, read on the forward strand.
CACAAACATTGCCAGGCCGATGGCGAGCAGCACCGAGACCTGCGGCCAGAGCGAGATCAGAGGCAGGTCGCGCCAGAAAACCTTTGTGAAGCCGTCGATGGCCCACGCGTTGATGGTGAACAGCCCGGCCTTCTGCATCGCCGCCGGCATCATGAATCGTGGAAACATGCTGCCGCCCACCGCTGACATCACCAAAATCAGCAGGGTCGACATGGCGCCGAGCTGGCCGCGCGTCCGGCACAGGCTGGCCAGCGGCATGCCAAACGCAGCCACGGCAAAGGCGGTACACAGGCCCATCACGATAAAGCCGGGAATGTGGCCGAAAAATTCGAGATGGAAGAGCGCCCAACCCCATAGAAACATCACCACAAGTTGAACGAACGCCAGCATGGTGTTGAACGCCAGCTTGCCCGCCAGCAATTTGGTCATCGTGACGCGCGAGCTCAGCACCCGGTCCAGCGTGCCGCTCTCCGCTTCATCCAGCAGCGAGCCGGAGGAGCCGCTGGCGGTGAACAGCAGGAACATCACTCCGATGGCCGCGGCATAGAAGGAGATCAGCGACTTGTTCTGATGCTCGCCCACCACTGCGCGCGTGTCGACCGCAATGATACCCCCGCTGCCGAAGCCGGAAGAGGATGACGCTTGCGCCTCCGGCTTATTTGCGCGATCCTTCTGGAGCTGCTCGAGATAGTTGAGGCTTTTTTGCCAGTTCTGCCGCTGCTCCGGCGTGAAGGTCCCCAGATACTTCTGCGTGTACTGCATGCCCTCAGCGGCCATCGATGCCGGCATGGCCATCATCGCCGCTTTCTGGAGCATTCCGTTGACGATTTGCGGCGCGATGGGATCGCTTTGGTCGCTGAGCAACTCGATCTTCGGCGCCTGCTGCTCATCCGGGCCAAAGGCCATAGGGTGCGCACCCCATCCGGCGGGAACGATGAGCGCGACTGGCGCATCGCCGCGCTTCACGGCCTCCTCGGCGGACCGGGCCGTGTAGTCGGGAGGCGCCGGCTGATTGCGGCTCGCCTCCGGATGTGTGCTCACGAGCAGAGAGCCTTCCCGCTCCAGCGCGCGGATCAGCTCGCGCGAGGCGATGCTCTGATCCTGGTCCACCACAATCAGGTGAACTTGCGGGATGGTATCGTGTTCGCCGCCGAAGACCATGGCGAAGATGGAGAAGAACGCGACAGGCAGGACGAAGGAGAGCGCCAACGCCGCCCGGTCGCGGCGCAGTCCAGTGATCGCGGTGCGAACGATGGCGGAGATCAATCTCGCAGCTCCCTTCCCGTCAGGTGCAGAAAGACGGATTCCAGGTTGGGCCGGCGCAGCGAAACGTCCGCCGGCTCAAATCCGGTCGCGGCGGCGCTGTCCAGCAGAGCGGCAATCTCCGCCGGCTGCTGGAGCGTGAAATGCGCGACGCCGTCGTTCAGTGTTCCGCCACGAGCGGCCACCCACGCGGCCAGGCCCTCCGCCGGACCGCTGAAGCGCGCTACTACCTGCGTGCTGTTGCCGAAGGCGCTGCGCACCAACTCCTCATGCGCGCCCTCGGCAATGATCCGTCCGTGGTCGATGACCGCGATCCGGTTGCACAGCCGCTCGGCCTCTTCCATGTAATGCGTGGTGTAGAGGATTGAGGCGCCCTGCTCGCGCAGCGTCTCGATCATCTCGAAGATCCGGATGCGCGACTGCAGATCCACGCCCACCGTCGGCTCATCCATCAGCACAACGCTGGGGTGGTGGATGATACCTGCCGCCATGTTCAGCCGCCGCTTCATGCCGCCGGAGAGTTGCTGCGTGGGCTCGCCCGCCCGGTCGGCCAGAGCCGCCCATTCCAGACACCAGGCCGCGTGATTGTCGAGTTCTTTTCCGGACAGGCCCTGGTATCGGCCGAAGGCCATCAGATTTTCCCGGCAGGTGAGCCGCGGGTAAATGGCCAGCTCCTGCGGCACCCAGCCGAGGGCCTTGCGAGCTGCGTGCGTTCCAGCATTCGCGCCGAAGATGCAGATGGATCCGGCATTCGGCAGCACGCGCCCCACGATTCCACGGATCAGCGTGGTTTTTCCCGCGCCATTCGGACCCAGCAACCCCAGGCACTCCCCCGCGCGCAGAGATAGCGAAACGCCATTCACGGCCGCATGGGCGCCGAAGCGCTTAACAAATCCTTCCACCTCAACCGGCGGCGCACACACGGCAGCCGCGGCGGAAACAGCTGTTGCCATGGAGCCTCCGACGAAGCCCTGCTACCGGAACAACATTGCGTTCCCAGGAGAGATACGGAGAAGAAGTGGATTCCGTTCCCGGGGCCGAAATCGCCGCCACGGCGCCCGACACCAGGACTCCGCTGATTCTCATGCAAAGCAAAAGCGCCCGCTCGCGCAGGCGCTTCCATTGTCCTATACCCTACACCCTATCCCCTATACGCTGCCCTTACGCCGCTCCCGCCGGCTTCGGATTCCGCGGATCGAACTGCGCCACCTTGATCTCCTTCGCCAGTCCGACTTTCTTCAACAGCCAGATGCCCCAGTAGTTCACGTCCATCTCATACCACTTGAGCCCGTGGCGGGCCGAGACTGGGTGCGCGTGGTGATTGTTGTGCCAGCCTTCGCCGCCCGTAATTAGCGCCACCCACCAGTTGTTGCGGGAGTCGTCGCGCGTCTGGAAGCGCCGAGATCCCCACATGTGCGTCGCAGAGTTCACCAGCCACGTCGCGTGCAGGCCCAGCGTGGTGCGCAGGAAGATCCCCCACAGCACCGCCGGCCATCCGCCGATGGCGAGCAGGATCAGCCCGGCCAGGATCAGCGGCACGTAGTGGTATTTGCTCAGCCACACGTAAAAGCGGTCCTTCATCAGGTCCGGAACGTAGCGCGCCATCGAGTCGGTTTCCGCGTTCAGCGCGTCGCCGGCCATGATCCAGCCCGCGTGCGACCACCATCCGCCATCGTGCGGCGTATGCGGGTCGCCTTCGTGATCGGACAACTGATGGTGCACCCGATGCAGCGCCACCCAGAAGATCGGACCACCCTCGAGCGCCAGCGTGCCGCAGACAGCCAGCGCGTACTCCAGCCACTTCGGCACGCGATACCCGCGATGCGTCAGCAGGCGGTGGTAGCTCATCCCGATGCCCACATTCGTCGCCAGCACCCATAGCACCAGCGCGCAGATCAGCGCCTTCCAGGTGAAGAAGAAGAACGCCGCGATGGCGCCCGCGTGAAAGATCACCATGAACGTGACCGTGACCCAGTTCGTGCCCACCTGGGATTTACGACCCAGCTTCGGCATCGGCCGCTCGGGGGCAGGAATCGGGCGCGAAAAAGTGCCCGGAGCAACAGCGGGAGCTTCAGAGATTTCGGTTGGTTGAGTTGCCATTGAATCCATTTCTGCAGAAAGAATGGGGACGTCGTGCCTGCCGCCTGCGTGGGGCGCATACGAAATACGATGCGCTGCCTTTTTTCATCCTTTCACGCCGGGCCCTGCCCGGGATGTAACACTTTTGTAAGCCGCTCCCGGTGGTAGGCTGGAATGCGAAAACCGCGAGGGGCACCCCTGGGCACCACTTGCGCGGCACGTTCCCCTTTACCTTCCTGTAACCCGCTCCGGAGAGCCTGAATCCGTGATGAAACTCCCCCTCCTGCGCCTCGTCCGTTGCTCGCTGCCATTGTTCGCCACCGCACTCTGCGTCGCCCAAAGTGTCCACTCGCCCATCCATCTCCCCTCCAGCAAGGAAATTCTGCCGCCGGTCCCGGGCTCGCCGCGCGCGCTCAACAGCCTGCCCATGACGGCCGCATGGTCGCCCGACCATCGCTACCTCGCGCTCGTGAACGCCGGCTATGGCACAGTGGAGTCCAATTACGAGCAATCCGTCGCCATTCTCGATACGGCCACCGGCCGCCTGACGGATTTCCCCGATGCGCGCACCGCTCTGTACGCGCCGCAGACCATGTACTCCGGCATTGCCTTCTCCGCCGATGGCCGCCGGCTCTACGTCAGCTTCGACTCGCTCACCGCGCCCAATGGCGTCCCACTGGGGCGAGCGGGGCGGCCCGCCCGCAAAGACGATCAGCCAGTCGCCACAGGCAATGGCGTCGCGGTCTACCGCTTTACGCCCGGCTCAGAGACAACCCCGCCATCCCTGATACCCGAACGCATCCTGCACATTCCCCTGCGCAGCCTCACCGGCGACCAGCTCCAGCACCACGGCGAGCTCGAGCTCCCGCAAAACGAGGCCATCCCTGCGCCGGCCGGCCTCGCCGTCGTTCCCGGCCGCCACGAAAAACTTCTTGTCGCCGACGAGTACTCGGATGATGCCGTCCTCCTCGACGTAAAGAGCGGCAAGCTCCTCACCCGCTTCGATCTCGCATCCGGCCCGGTGATTCCCTCCACCTACCCGGTCGCCGTCGTCGCCGGGCCCCACGGCCGGCGCGCCTGGGTCTCGCTGTGGAACGGCTCCGCCGTCGCCCAACTCGATCTCCGCGATGGAAAAGTTGTGCAGCTACTGCCGCTGCTGCCGCCCGCCCGCGACATCGATCCCAGCTCCCATCCGGTCGACATGGTGCTCAGCCCTGACGGCAAAACCCTCTACATCGCCCTCGCCAACCGCGACGCTGTCGCCGCCGTGCAGCTCGCCGGCCGCCACATGCGGCTCGACGGCTTCTACGACACGCGCCTCCCCGGCCAGACTTACTTCGGCGCCATGCCCGACGCCGTCGCCCTCTCACCCGACGGCCAAACCCTCTACGCCGCCAACTCCGGCTCCGACGCCGTCGCTCTCTTCGATCTCGGCACGCCTCTCCAGCCCCATCTCTTCGGCAAGCCTCTGGGCTTCATCCCGACGGAGTGGTACCCCACAGCGCTCGCCGTCGGACCCGCGCGCCTCTACGTGGCGACCGCCAAAGGCAAAGGCACCGGGCCGAATGTCGCGCCGCAGCCCATCCCCGCGAATCCCCCGCCCAGCATTCAGCGAGATCTGCATCGCCCGCATACGTACATCGCCTCCATGCTCCACGGCTCGCTGGCCAGCATCGACATCGCCGAGGCGCGCGCGCAGCTGCCCAAACTCACCGGCGAAGTGATGCAGAGCAATCTGATGAGCGCCGCGCAGCAGACCGTCCATTTCCAGAACGGCGGCGATCCGATCAAACACGTGATCTACATCATCAAGGAGAACCGCACCTACGATCAGATCCTCGGCGATCTCGGCGTCGGCAATGGCGATCCTTCGCTCACCATGTACGGCGAGGACATCACCCCCAACGAGCATGCACTTGCCCGCCAGTTCGGCGTCCTCGACGACTTCTACGACTCCGGCGAAGTCTCCGGTGACGGACACGTCTGGTCCACCGCGGCGATCAACAGCGACTACCTCGAGCGCACCTGGCAGATCAACTACCGCGGCGGCGAGCGCCCCTACGACTTCGAAGGCGTCGTTGAGGAGGGCTTCCCTCTCCGCGAGCACATCCCCGACGTCGACGAGCCGGAGAGCGGCTACATCTGGACCGACCTCGCCAGGCACCACATCTCCTACTTCCACTTCGCCGAGTACATCTCGACGCAGTACTGCAACTCGACCGGCAATGCGCCCAAGGCCATGCTGCCCCAGCAGGGCGGCACGCCGGAGGGCGTGCACGACTGCTCCCACCCCTATATCCACTTCGGCGATCCCATCCCCGCGCAGTACGGCGGCGGCGTCAGCCATTATCCCTGGAACATTCCGTTCATCTATAAAGATGTCGCGACTAAGCCGGCGCTGGTCGGCCATTTCGATCCCGACTACCCCGACTTCGGCCTCGACTTCCCCGATCAGCTGCGCGTAAATGAGTTCCTCAACTACTTCCGCCGCTGGAGGGCCGACGCCAAAGCCGGGCACGACACCATGCCTGCCTTCGTCATGCTCCGCCTGCCCAACGACCACACCGCCGGCACGCGTCCCGGCTGGCCCACGCCGGAGGCTTCCGTGGCCGATAACGATCTGGCCGTAGGCCGCGTCGCCGACGTCGTCTCCCACTCGCCCTATTGGGGATCAACCGCCATCTTCATCCTCGAAGACGACGCGCAGGATGGCGCCGACCACGTCGATGCCCACCGCTCGCTCTGCCTCGTCATCAGCAAATACGCGCCGCGCCGCGCCACGCCGTATGTGGACAGCCACTTCTACACCACGGTCAGCACCGTGCATACCATTTTGACGCTGCTGGGCGCGCCGCCCATGAACAACAACGACGCGCTGGCTCCGCTCGAGTCCCCGGAGTTCAGCGGCGCCGGCGACCAGCCTGCCTACAACGCCGACTACCGCAACCAGAAGAATGGCCTCATCTACAGGGCGAACACGCCGAAATCCTACGGCGCCAGGGAGTCCGCGCGCATGGATTTCTCCCACGAGGATCGCGCCCCCGTCCGCGAGCTGAACATCATCCTCTGGAAGGACGCGATGGGCACCAAACCCGTGCCATACCTGCTGCTGCATCCTTTCGCCCCGCGCGGCGGCAAAGCCGCGAAGGACGATGATGACGATGGGGATTGACCGGACGGCGCCGCGGCCATGCGAACCGCGGCGCGTCTTTCAGCTTTCCTCAACCGTATCCCGTAAACCCTGGCGTTTAGTACGGCGTCCGTCCCCCCGTCGCGCCATAAATCTCGGCCGTCACATACGTCGCGTCCTCCGAGGCCAGAAAGACGAAGAGCGGCGCCAGTTCCGCCGGCTGCGCGGCCCGCTCAAACACCGTGTTCTTCCCAAATTCCTTCACCTTGTCCTTCGGCATCGTCGACGGGATCAGCGGCGTCCACACCGGCCCCGGCGCCACGCCATTCACGCGAATCTGCTTCTTCCCCAGCGCCTTCGCCATCAGCTTAGTCAGGCTCACGAGCGCGGCTTTGCTCGGCGCGTAAGCGACAAGGTTCGGGCTCGGCTCAAACGACTGGATCGAGCACGTATTGATGATGCATCCGCCCTTCGGCAGCTCCTCCGCCGCGGCCTGGGATAGAAAAAACGTCCCAAAGACATTTGTGCGGAACGTCCGCTCGAACTCATCCTCCGGCACGTCGGCAATGTCGTCGTAGGTGCGCTGGAAGCCGGCGTTGTTTACCACGATGTCCAGCTTGCCCAGCCGTTTCGTCGCCGTCTCCACCAGCTTCCGGCAATAGTTCTTTTTGCCGATGTCGCCGGGAACGAGCACTGCCTTGCGGCCGGCCTGCTCCACCCAGCGCGCCGTCTCCCCTGCATCGTCTTTTTCTTCCGGCAGGAAGCTCAGCACCAGATCCGCGCCCTCGCGGGCAAAGGCAATCGCCACGGCGCGGCCAATGCCGCTGTCGGCTCCGGTAATGATGGCGGCTTTGTCGCGCAGTTTGCCGTTGCCGCTGTAGCTGTCCTCGCCGTGATCCGGTTGGGGACCCATCTTCGCGGTCTTGCCTGGGGGTGGCTGCTTTTGCGATGAATACGGCGGCTTCGGCTCGGCTTCCTTCGGATGCGGGTGCGCTGCGTGTCTCGGCATAGGCGGTAAGATGCGCGCGCCGCGCCCGGCTGCGCCGCCAAAACGGCCACGCACGAGCGCCCGCCGCGGTTGCCTCAGCGGTTCTACATCTTTCGTTGACTCGCGATTCCCCGGCCCGTAAGATCACCACCAACGCCGCGCAGCCCCTGATCCGCGCCATGAAAATAGAATCCGTCTCGCACTACCGCGTCCTCGAAGAACTCGGCGGCGGCGGCATGGGTGTGGTCTACAAGGCCGAAGACACGCGTCTCGGCCGTTTCGTCGCCCTCAAGTTCCTGCCGGACGCGGTGGCCGCGGATCCCGCCGCGCTCGCTCGCTTCCGCCGCGAGGCCCGTGCCGCTTCCGCCCTGAACCACCCCAACATCTGCACCATTTACGACATCGGCGAAGAAGACGGCCGCGCCTTCATGGTCATGGAATTCCTCGACGGTATGACCCTCAAGCACTTCATCTCCCGCGCCCCGCTCGATCCGGAGATGGTGCTCACCCTCGGGACCGAAATCGCCGACGCCCTCGACGCCGCCCACAGCCAGGACATCGTCCACCGCGACATCAAGCCCGCCAACATCTTCGTCACGCAGCGCGGCCACGCCAAGATCCTCGACTTCGGCCTCGCCAAGGTCGCCGTCAGCCCCGGCTCCCGCTCCGGATCCGATTCGGTCACCCGCGACGCCGACCATCTCACCAGCCCCGGCGCCATGCTCGGCACCGTCGCCTATATGTCACCCGAGCAGGTGCGCGCTCAGGAACTCGACTCCCGCACCGACCTCTTCTCCTTCGGCGCCGTCCTCTACGAGATGGCCACGGGCAAAATCGCCTTCGACGGCCCCAGCCCCGGCGCCGTCTGCGCCGCCATCCTCCACGACGAGCCGATCCCGCCGTCCAAACTCAACCCTGCGCTGCCCGACGGCCTCGAAACCCTCATCCGCAAGGCACTCGAGAAGGATCGCAACCTCCGCTGCCAGACCGCTTCTGAAATGCGCGCCGACCTCCAGCGCCTCAAGCGCGACAGCGACAGCGGCCGCGTCGTCATCGCGCCCGCCGCCTCAGCTCCGCAGGCGAAAAAACCCGCGCCAGGCCGCACCCGTCGCACCATCGCCATCGCTTCGGCAGCAGTTGTCCTTCTCGGCGCCCTCGCCGGCGGCGGCTTTTGGTACCGCTCGCATCAAAGCCATCCCCTCACCAGCAAGGACACTGTTCTCGTCGCCGACTTCGCCAACACCACTGGCGACCCGGTCTTCGACAACACGCTGCGCACCGCGCTCACCGTCGCCCTCAATCAGTCGCCCTTCCTCAACGTCCTGTCCGATGCGCAGGTCGCTTCGACGCTCAAGCTCATGACCCGCCCCGTCGACACCAGGCTCACTCCCGACGTGGCCCAGGAGCTCTGCGAGCGCGCCGGCGGCAAAGCCCTCATCGCCGGCAGCATCGCCAGCCTTGGCAGCGAGTATGTGATCGGGCTCAAGGCCGTGAATTGCAACACTGGCAACACCCTGGCGCAGGAGCAGGTTACCGCCAGCGGCAAGGAGCAGGTGCTCAACGCCGTCGGCAACGCGGCTGCGCAGCTGCGCGGCGAACTGGGCGAATCCATCAGCACCGTGCAGCAGCTCGACGTCCCCCTGGCGCAGGCCACCACCTCGTCGCTGGAGGCGCTCCAGGCTTACAGCCTCGGCAACAAAGTCGTGATGGGACAGGGTTCCGTCGCTGCCCTGCCCTACGATCAGCGCGCGATCCAGCTGGACCCCAATTTCGCCATGGGCTACGAGGCTGTGGCTTCGGATTACTTCAGCATCGGCGAGCTGGCGCGCGGCAATGAATACTTCAGCAAGGCCTTCAGCCTCCGCGAACATACCAGCCAGCGCGAGAATCTCCTCATCAGCGGTCAGTACTTCCTGAACGTGACGGGCGAACTCGATAAGGCCGCGGAAGCCTATCAGGAGACGCTGGCCATCTATCCGCGTGAGTTTCGCACGGCGAACGACCTGGGCATCGTCTACGGAGAACTGGGTCGATACGAAGACGCGCTATCCATGACGCACCACGCTCAGGAGCTGAACCCGGACTTCGTGGGTGTTTATGAGAACGGCGCGAATTACGCGATGGCCCTGCAGAACTTTGCTGAGGCCAAGCGCCTCATCGCGGAAGCGCAGCAACGCAATCTGGAAGATTCGATCGAGCACACCGCCCTGTATGCCATGGGATTTCTGGCCGGCGACTCCGCCGCCATGCAGGCCCAGGAGCAATGGCTGGGCAGCCATCCCCAGGTGCAGAACTTTGGACTGGACCTGGCAGCCGACACGGCGGCCTATGCGGGTCACGAAAATCAGGCTCAGGACCTCACCCGCCAGGCCGCGGAGTCAGCCGTGGAAGCGGACAGCAGCGAGAACGGCGGAGTCTGGTGGGAGAATGCCGCCCTCCGCGAAGCTCTTTTCGGCAATGGCGCCCTGACCCGTCAGGACGTGGCCGCTGGCCTCAAGCTGGCGCCCGCCAGCGAGAGCGTCCAGGTCGAGGCCGCCCTCGCCGACGCCATGATCGGCGACGACGCCGACGCCCAGAGGATGAGCGATGCCCTCAATCAGAAGTCGCCCCTCGACACCCAGATGCAGTCGCTGTGGCTGCCCGCGATCCGCGCCCAGCTCGCGCTGAACCGCAAGGACTCAGCGGCGGCGATCATCGATCTGCAGACCGCCTTGCCTCCCCTCGAGTATGGCCAGTTTGCCTTCCTCTCCAATGTGACCTGCCTGTATCCCACCCTGGAACGCGGGAACGCCTACCTGGCAGCCGGACAGGGTTCCCAGGCCGCCGCCGAGTTTCAGAAGATTCTCGACCACTCGGGGATGGTTTGGAATTGCGCAACCGGCGCGCTCGCCCATCTTGGACTCGCCCGGGCCAATGCCCTCGAAGCCCATACCTCCGCCGGCGCCGATGCCGACGCCGCCCGCTCCCGCGCCCTCGCCGCTTACAAGGACTTCCTCACCCTCTGGAAGGACGCCGACCCTGACATCCCGGTCTACGCCGAGGCCAAACAGGAGTACGCGAAGCTCCGCTAACCGCAGGCTCAATCGTGGCGCGCGGCCTCCCCTCAACGCTGATGGGGTGCCCGGATAGTAATCAAAGCTCTCAAATCGCAGTCCGAATACTAGTAATTCATGAGTAATAGGGAGTTATTTCCTGTGCACTCTATTAAGAGCACCGATACCAGCCTTTATTTTCAATGAAGTATACTATTTCGTCACTCCCTGGCCCAACACATCGGATACCGTCATGGAGTACCCGTGCCTCCCTGCACAACAGCGCGTGCAGCGCCGGCAGCCTACTTCTGGGCGGGCGTGGCTTCGACAGCGGGCGGCTCGGGCTGCGGCGGGATCAGGGGCAGCTCCTCGACCACCTGCAGACCGGCGCGCCTCAGCAACTGGAGCACGATGGGCCTGGTCAGCCGGGTCGCGTCGTACTCCACGCGGACGGTCTTCCACTCCTCATCGACCTGAAGCCGGCGAATGCCGTAGACCTCGCGCATGTTGCCGAGCGCGAACATGGCCGCCTCTGTGGGATGGCCTTCGTACCGGTAGAGGACATCGAGCTGCGTCATGCTTCGATCATACCAGGGCAGCGAACAGCCGGCACGCGACGTTTACAACTGCACGCCCGGCTGGAGGAAGGGGTTCGTCGCCCGCTCCTCGCCGATGCTGGTTTCGGCCCCATGGCCGGGAATCACTCGCGTGGCATCGGGCAGGGCGAGCAGCCGGTCGTGCAGGGAGCGCAGGATCTGGCGCGAGTCGCCGCCGGGCAGATCGGTGCGGCCGATCGATCCCGCAAAGAGCGTGTCGCCGGCCAGCAACAGACCATCCGGCTCGAAGTAAAGGCAGATGCTGCCCTGCGTGTGGCCGGGCGTGTGGAGCACGCGGGCCGGATGGGCGGCGAGCCCGACCAGCAGGTCCTCTTCGGCGCTCTCATCCGGCGGAGCCACTTCGGGCGTGGCAATCCCCAGCCAGGCAGCCTGCATCTCCATCATCTTCAGCAGGGGAAGATCATTCTGATTCAGCAGGATCGGCGCGCCAGTGGCTCGCTTCAGCTTCAAAGCGCCGCCAACGTGGTCGATATGGCCGTGGGTGACGACGATCTGCTTCAGGGTGAGCCGATGCTCGGCCAGCCGCGCCAGGATCTGCGGGATGTTGTCGCCCGGATCGACGACGATGGCCTCACCGCCGGGCTGATCGCCCAGCAGCGTGCAGTTACAGGCAAGTGGGCCGACCGGGAAGGTTTCGAGGATCATGTTCTCATTGTGCACCTTACGCGCCAGGTGCTTTGAGACGCCTGGTTGCGCATCGCAGATATCCGCAACAAGCCCCACCGGTGAGCGTCTATACCCCTGCAGTCTCGTGTTGATCCTCAATCCAGGAGGAGATATGCATTTTCTTCGGAATCCTGCGACATGGATCCTCGTTGCATTCGCACTGACTCTTTTCCCGGTGAGTTCGAGGGCGCAAACCGATATCGCGGGAAGCCTTTACGGCGCTTTCGGCGGCACAACGACGAACAATGGCACGCAGCAGAGTCCTGCCAATCAGGCGGGTGGTCTGATCGAACTGCGCCACATCGCGAACCCCATCCTCGGATTCGAAGCGACGTATTCGTTCAATCGAGCCAATCAAACTTACACGAGCCAGCCTGGCGCTTGTCCCGCTTTCGGATGCACGATTTCAACGGAGTCCGTGAGCACGAACGCCCACGAGATCACCGGCGACTGGGTGCCCTCGCTGCACATCGCCAACCTGCGTCCGTTCGCGGTGCTTGGAGCGGGGATTCTGCTGGATGTGCCGGTAAACAGCCAGGCAACGGTGACCACGATCGCGCCCTGCATCGGCCTGCCGTGCTGCCTCACGTGTGCTCAGCCTGTTTTAACAACAACGACTACCAGCACCAGCCCGACCCAGACCACCGCCAAGCCGGTATACGCGTATGGAGCCGGGGTGGATTGGGGATTGCTGCCGCACATCGGCGTGCGGCTGCAGTATCGCGGCAATCTCTACTCGGCGCCCAATGTCACGAAGCTGTTTGCCTCCACCAATGCGTTCACGCATACGGCAGAGCCGATGGCGGGCGTCTACCTGCGTTTTTGAAAAGCAAAACGGGCAGGCTTTGCAGCCTGCCCGGTCGCGCGTCGCTGAGGAAAGAACCTACCTTCTGGCCGGTGCGCTTTGCGAGGAGCCAGACAGCACCGAAGTGGGATGCCCCGCATGATGCTGGTACATCACCGTAAGTGCCATGGAGACGACAAAAAAGGTGACGGCGAGCCAGGCAGTCGTCTTCGTGAGCAGATTAGCGGCGGAGCGCGGACCGAAGGCGGTCTGGGAGCCCTGGCCGCCGAAAGCCGCGGCGAGGTCGGCACTCTTGCCCTGCTGCAGCAGGACGATCACGATGATCAACAGACAAACAATGACGTGGACGGCGATCAGTAGATAAAGCACTTGAAGCGAACCTCAGGGCGCGGCGGAGAATTTGGTGCGGAAGGGGGGACTTGAACCCCCATGCCTTTTGGGCGCCACCCCCTCAAGATGGTGTGTCTGCCAATTTCACCACTTCCGCACGGGAGACGATCTTCCTGAAAAGTATAGCAGGGGCAGCCTAGGGAAGGAATGCGCAAAGTGGACCTTCCCTACGGTCTTACGGGCGGATTTCCGGCGCGATTTAGTGATCCTTCGCGACTACCGAAAGGTCTTCGTTGTCAGCGTCAGACGGGTGACCGCGGGTCGCCCAGGCAACGCAGACGCCAAAGATCGCCGGAAAGAGCAGAAGCGCACCGAGAGTTGCGAGAGCTTCTTCCATGACAACGCTCCCGGTTTTCATTCTGCGCTGGGCCCGGGGGGGTGGGTGAGAGATTCTGCCACGCGGCCGTGACGAAGGTAACGGGCTGGCGATACCCCGATCAGGAGCTGCGGCTGGCGCGACGGTAGACTGTGCGGACGACATAGTTTTTGTTGGGGCCGGTGACGGCGTGCTCGACGTGCAGGCGGTAGTGAGCATCGAGAACAAAGCGCGAGACGTAGCGGTCGGCGCCGCAGACGTGTTCGGCGTCAGCGCGGAGGCTGCCGTCCGGCTCGGGATGAAAATCGAGCCGTTCGAAGAGCTCCCCAGTATCAGCGAAGAGAACATCGAAGCCGTTGGCGGGCGGCGCCAGGCGCTTATAGCGATAGCTTTGGCTGCCGGTGAGGGAAGTTCCGTCGGCGAGGCGCACGCGGGCAGTTTCGTCGTAGCGGGCGCGGTCGGCGCTGGTCGGAACGATGTGCGCGCGTCCGGTGATGGTGGCTTTGCCCGGAACCTCGCGCACGAACTTCCACTCCCCCTGGAGTCGATCGAGAATGTGCGGCGCGGAAGAGGTCATGATGAGTTGGCCCTCAGTCTTTGTTTTTGGGAGGAACTTCGGTGGAAGCGAGCGCCGTGCGGACGCGCTCCCACGTGGTGCTCAGATCTTCCGGGAGCAGGCGAGTTTCGCCCAGGGAGGTCAGGAAATTGGTGTCGCCCACCCAGCGCGGCAGGACGTGGAGGTGAAGGTGTCCGGCAACGCCGGCGCCCGCGGCTTTGCCGAGGTTCAGTCCGATGTTGAAGCCGTCCGGGTGGTAGAGGGAACCGAGCGCGCGCTCCGTCCGCTGGGCGAGGTTCATCATTTCACTGGCAGCCTCGGCGGAGAGGGCACTGAGTGCGTTCTCGTGGTCGTAGGGGACGATCATGATGTGGCCGGAAGTGTAGGGAAAGCGGTTGACGCAGATGAAGTTGTGGCGCGCGCGGAGGACGATGCCGCTCAGGCGTTCCGTTGCAGCGCGATCCATGCCGTGCTCGATCGCGTAGTCCGTGGCCGCGATCATGTTGCAGAAGACGCAGCCTTTGTCGCCGGGCCACGCGGCC
>JASHNS010000083.1 GCA_030041515.1 Acidobacteriaceae bacterium
AGGTTCCGGCTGCCCACTGCCTGCGGAGCGACGGATTCCCCATCTCTGCCTTTCCTGCTACCTTTCAGGTAGTCTCATGTCGCTCTCCCCATCGGACCTTTCGCTGCGCGCCTCCGGCACTCGCTTCGTGCGCGCCTGCCTGCGCCAGCCCGTCGACCGCACGCCCGTCTGGTTCCTGCGCCAGGCCGGCCGCTACATGCGCGAGTACATGGAAGTCCGCCGCCATCACTCGCTGCTGGACATCTGCAAACGCCCGGAGCTGGCCGCCGAGGTCACCATCACCGCCGCGGAAAAGCTCGATGTCGATGCGGCCATCATTTTCGCCGATCTCCTGCTGCCCCTCGAGTGCATGGGCCTCGATTTCGAGTTTCAGGCCGGCGAAGGCCCCGTCATTCACAAGCCGCTGCGCGATGCTGCATCCATCGATGCGCTGCAGACCACCCGTGCCTCCGAGCTCACCTATGTCGGCGACGCCATCCAGCGCGTCGTCGCCCATTTTCACGGCCGCCTCGGTATGATCGGTTTTTGCGGCGCGCCCTTCACGCTCGCCAGTTACATGATTGAAGGCGGCGGTTCGCGCAATTACATCGAGACCAAGAAGCTGATGTACAACCAGCCCGGCGCCTGGCGCAAACTCCTCGACAAGCTGGTCGCCGTTCTCCGCGAGTTTGCGGCGCAACAGGTGGCAGCCGGCGCCGACGTCATCCAGATCTTCGATAGCTGGGGGGGCGCCCTTGCCATTCCCGACTACCGCGAATTCGTACTCGCCGCCACAACCACGCTGGTGCGCGAAGTCCAGGCGCTCGGCGTACCCGTCATCTACTTCGGCGTGGACACCGCCAGCCTGCTGCCCGCGATGCGTGAAACCGGCGCCGACGTCCTCGGCCTCGACTGGCGCACCCCGCTGGACCAGGCCTGGCGCAGCCTCGACTACGCCTGCGCCGTGCAGGGCAATCTCGATCCCATCACGCTCTTCGCCGAGCCCGAACTGCTCCGCGACCGCGTCCACCGCATTCTCGCGCAGGCCGCGGGCCGTCCCGGCCACATCTTCAATCTCGGCCACGGCATCGTTCCCGGCACGCCCGTCGAAAACGTCCAGGCCGTCGTGCGCTTCGTTCGCGAATACGCGCCGCCGGAGCAGCGCCATGCCTGACGCGGTTCTGCTCCTCGCGCACGGCACGCCTGACTCCGCTGACGAAATCCCCGAGTATCTCTCGCGCGTGACCGGCGGCCGCGAGGTACCCGAGTCCGTCGTCGAAGAGGTTCGCCATCGCTTCACGCTCATCGGCGGCAGCCCGCTCACCCCGCTCACGCTCCAGCAGGGGTGGCTGCTCGAGCGCGAGCTCGGCCTGCCCGTCTACGTAGGCATGCGCAACTGGAAGCCATACATTGCCGATGTGGTGCGCCGCATGCGGAGCGACGGCATCACGCGCGCCGTGGTCATTTGCCTCGCTCCGCAGAATTCCCGCACCAGCGTAGGGCTGTATCGCCGCGCGGCTTTCGCGGCTGCCGAGGGAGCAATCGAGCTGTTGTTCCTCGCGGACTGGGCCGACCATCCGCTGTTGGCCGAGGCTTTCGCCGAGCGCCTCCGCGCTGTGCGTGAGCCCTTCGCGCAGGACGCCGGTTTGCTGCCGCCCGTTCTCTTCACCGCGCACAGCGTTCCCTGCCGCACTGTGCTCAGTGCTCCGCGCCTCGACCACCACACCGCCCCCGAGCCTCCTGATCCGTATCCCGTCGAGGCCAGACTGACAGCGCGCCTCGTCGCAGAGCGCGTGGGCCTGGCTCCCCACGAGTGGTTCTTCGCCTTTCAGAGCCAGGGTATGTCCGGCGGCCCCTGGCTCGGCCCAACCGTGGAAGACACTCTGACCGCGGTGCGTCAACAGGGAGTGCAGCACCTCATAATCCAGCCCATCGGCTTTCTCTGCGATCACGTCGAGATTCTTTACGACATCGACATCGGTTTCCGCGAATGCGCCGTGAAGCTCGGCATGGAAATTCGGCGTCCCGCTTCGCTCAACGACTCGCGCCTTCTCACGCTGGCCCTTGCCGATCTGGCGCAACGCGCGCTCAGGTAAGGGCGATCGTTCCGGAGTGGTCGACACTCAATGTATCGCCTCACCCCCTTCTGCCGGTCGCCTATGCCCGTTCTGCAAATCGCGTCGGCGAAGCCAGGAACCTGTTCCGGAGCAGTCCGAGCCACCCGCCCAGCAGGGATTTGTTATGGTGGGCAGACGCCGCAAACATCGGCGCTGCTGCCGTCAGCCTGCTGGCACATTCCTGGCCATGTTCGGCCTTCGACGGCGACAATTCCGCCTCCAGCGCCGCTCGCCGCAGATAGTCCGAGACCGTGAGACCCGCCTGCCTCGCACGCTGTTGCAGCCTCCGTTCTTCCGCCTTCGACACCCGTACCGAGACGCGCTGTCGCCGCTCCTGTTTTCTATCGGGTTCGCCCGGTTGCACAGTGCGGACCAGCAGTTCGCGAAACTCCGCCTTCCCCACCGCTTTCAGCGACGGGAACGAACTCGTCGTTGAACGTGTCTGCGCGGCTGCTTTGCTCGGTGCAAGCCGCCGTCCCCCTCCAGGCTTCCTCGCCTTTGCTCGTACGGGGGCCGCGGCCCGCGATGCCTGCGCCTTCTTGTCCGGCGCCCGCTTCCGTTTCATCACATGCTTCTCTGGGTGAGTCGCCGCAGGCAGGAGCTTTAGCGGCTCTTTGGCACGGACCGCGACCGGCAAATTCCTGCCCATCTTTTCGGCCTGAACCGAGGGCAGATTGAGTGAAATCGATGCTGAGCCAGTCTCTGCCTTCGTCTCCGGTGCCTGAGGAACTGTCGGCCCCTGGGTCATTCCGGCCTTGTCTGCGATTGCTGCAGCCGACGTCGCGCGCCGGCTGCGCAGCTGTCGGAGCGCCTCCTCCATTGGAATCTCACGCACGCCTGCGGGCTTTGGCTTATGGGCGGTGTGATCCTCCGGCTGTTTCCCTGCCCAGCTTTGAAAGCGGTTCAGGATCGAGTGCAGATCTTCCGCCGGGTGCGCGGAGTTCGTCGCTGACTGCATCGCATGTTTCTCCATGCGTCGAGACTATGAGAAATGACCGTCACTCCAGCAATCACAATAAGAAGATTCTCAGACCCATTCCGCATTCCGGACGACACGGTTCCTCAGTTCCATTACGGGACGAAGCAGTGAAACTCTCACCCCGTATTCCGCAGCCCCGCCGCGATCCCGCTGATCGTCGCCGCGATCGCCCGGTTCACCTCGTCGGTGTCCTCGCCAGAACGCTTTCTGCGCAACAGATCCACCTGGATGAGGCTCATCGGGTCAACATACGGATTGCGCAGCTGGATGGAACGCGCAAGCACCGGATTCGACTCCAGCAGGTCTTTCTGGCCGGTCACAGCCAGCACCGCTTCGCGCGCCCGCTCGAATTCCCCCTTCAGCATGCCAAATACCCGCCCGCGCAAGCCCTCATCCGGTACAAGCGACGCGTAGAGCGACGCGATCCCGAGATCTGCCTTTGCCAGTGCCATTTCCACGTTGCGCACCAGGTCCGTAAACAGCGGAAAATCTGCCATCATGGTCCGCAGCAACGACAGGCTTCCTGGCTTCTTCACACATTCGTCCAGCGCCGATCCCACTCCGAACCATGCCGGGACCAGCAATCGACTCTGCGTCCATCCGAAAACCCACGGAATCGCCCGCAGATTTCCGAAGTCCATCTTGCCGCGCCGCCGTGCGGGGCGGGATCCGATTCTTGCATGTTCCAGCTCGGCCACCGGCGTCGCCACTTCAAAGTAGTGCAGCACCTCCGGATCGCCCAGGATTCGCTCTCGATAGTATCGGAATGAAACCTCCGACAACTCCTCCAGAGCGGTTTCCCACTCCGGCCGCATCACGCCCGAAAAATGCGCGCCTGGAATCAGCGCATTCGGCCGCGCCAGCGCGTCCAGAGACGCTGCGATCATCAGCTCCAGGTTGCGCTCCGCCAGCACCACGTCAGAGTACTTCCAGTTCAGTACCTCACCCTGCTCCGTGATGCGGATCTGCCCCTCGAAGGCCCCCACCGGTTGCGCGTAGATGGCGCGGTGTGTCGGCCCTCCGCCGCGTCCAACTGTACCGCCGCGTCCGTGGAAGAGCCGCAGCCGCACCCCGCACTCCCGCGCCACCTCGTGGAGCGCCCGGTGCGCGCGAAAAATTTCCCATGTGCTGGTCAGCATTCCCCCGTCTTTGTTCGAGTCGGAGTATCCCAGCATCACTTCCTGGGTGTTGTCCCAGGAGTCCAGCAGCTTTTTGTACCCAGGATTCGTCCAAAGCTCGCGGCAAATCTCCGGCGCGCGCCGCAAATCCTCGATGGATTCGAAGAGCGGAACCGGCATTAACCCCGGATCTCCGCCGCGCCCCGCCACCTCCACGCCGCCGAGGCGCGCCAGCCACACGACCGCCAGGACCTCCTCCACGCAGGAGGCTCCACTCACGATGTAGTGCCGGATCGCTTCCGGACTGCAGCCCGCCTTAATCTCCGCAACGGCGCGCAACGTCTCCAGAACGTCGCGCGTCTCCGCGCTCAGCGGCGTAGGCGCCGTGCTGCTCTCCTTCGCGCACCACGCAGACGCCTCCTCGAGCGCCTTGCGGTGCACGCGTGCGTGCTGGCGAATATCGAGCGTGTGCAGGTGCAGCCCGAACGTCCGAACCATCAGCAGCAGCGGATCCACGAGCGTCTCCGCCAGCCGTACGCCCCGGTTCTGCGCGAGGCTGCGCCGCACCACCCAGAGATCCTCCTGGAAATCCGCAGCCGAGCAGTAGGGCGCCAGTCCCGCCCGCGCCGTCTCCAGCAACTCCGGATCGGAACTCGGCTTGCCTGCGGTGTTCAGCAGGCGCGCCCGCACGCATATCAGATATCGGCGATACATTTCGAATTCGAAGCTCGAGCCGAACATTGCATCAGCACTCAGATGCAGCTCCGCCTGGAATTCCTTCATACGTGCGAGCAGTTCTTCGCTCACGGGCAATTGCTGTGCGCTCGCAGTCAGGAGATCGATCATCTGCCCCAGCCGCTGGTCGTAGGTTTCCAGCAAACGCGCCCGCGCGGCCTCGATCGCTTGCCGCGTTACCTCCGGCGTCACAAACGGGTTGCCGTCCCGATCCCCGCCGATCCACGAACCGAAGCGCAGCAGCAGCGGCAACTCCGTCAACTCGACGTCCAGCCCGTACTCGCTCTTCAGCGCCGCGGCAACTTCCGCGTACAGTCCCGGGAGCGTATCGAAGATCGACACGTCGTAATAGTCCAGGCCCATGCGCACTTCATCCGCAACAGCCGGCCGCCGGCTGCGCACCTCGTCAGTCTGCCACAGCGCGGTAATCTCGGCGGTCAGCGCTTCTTCGAGGGCTGCCAGCTCTTCCTCGGGAACCGGAATGTGGTCCAGCCGTTCCAGAAACTCGCCCATCCGCCGCCGCTTCATCAGCACCGTGCGCCGCGCGATCTCGGTTGGGTGCGCCGTAAAGACCGGCACAACCAGGATGCGCGACAGCCACTGCATCGCCTTCTCCGCGGAGATCCCCGCCTCGCGCATGGCGCGAAGGGTGCCCCGCAACTCGCCGCGCTGTGTCCCGCGCCTTGCGTCGGTGCCGCTGGTCTGCAGTGAGAGCCGCCGCCGCTTGCGATGGTTCGTCTCGGCCAGGTTGATCAGCTCGAAGTAGAACGCGAAGGCGCGGCTCAGCCGGTACGCCTGATCCACGGTAAGCTGGCTCACCGCCAACACGGCGCTCTGCATTAACTGGTCGGCCTCATGAGCGCGGCCCTGCGTCTGCGCCTCGCGCCGGCGGATGGCCGACTGCCGCAGCTCCTCAACCTTGCCGTACAGTTCCTCTCCGGCCTGCTCGCGCAAAACGCGCCCCAGGAGCACGCCCAGCGAACGTACGTCGCGCCGCAGCGGAGCTTCTTTCAGCTCTCCGCTGCGCGCTTCCAGCTCCGCCAGGCGCTCAGCCCAGCTCTCCGGCTTCCAAAGCGGCGGCATGTTTCGATTAGAGCATTTCTCCTGTCAATGCGCCGACCGAGAGTACGCTGATTCCGTGAATGTGCCCCCATTCGGCCCGTCGAAGCCGCCGATATCCCGCTCGTGGCTGCCATCCGAGCGGCGGAATGGGCCTCAACGATTATTGAGAATCCCGCATCTCCGGCTACCTCTTCAAGCAGCTCAATCCGCAGCAGGCTCTCTCCGGGCGCGCCGCCTTCGTCGCGCTGGCGGAGGGCACCCTCGTCGGGTTTGTGGCCGGTCACCGCACCCGCTGCTTCGGCTGCGATGCCGGGCTCGAATGGATCAATACCGCAGCAGCGCTCCGCCGCCAGGGAATCGCCCGGCATCTCCTGCTGCGCATGGCGGACTGGTTTGTTCAGCAGCAAGCCTTTCGCGTTTGCGTCGATGTCACTCCGGACAACGCTCCCGCCCGCGCTCTGTATCGAGCGTATGGAGCCGAACCCCTCAACGACTTGTTTCTGATGCGGCCCGATATCCGCCAAATCATCTCCCCCTCGCCTGACGGCTCTGCCGCATACAATCCCGCCTCCGCCGGTGCATAATGGCGGGGACTCGCAACAACCCAGGGGATCGGAGCGGACCGCATGTTTGCGCCCACCACATTTCACGCTGCGCTGCTGATGACCATCACAAGCACCATTTGCTGGGGCTCCTTCGCCAACACTTTCAAAGGAACAAAGAATTACCGCTTCGAGCTTTATTACTGGGATTACACGTTCGGTATTTTCCTCGCTGCGCTGCTGCTCGCCTTCACCCTGGGCAGCCAGGGTGGAGGCCCCACCGCGTTCCTCGCCAACCTGCACGCCGCTGACAATATCAACCTCTTCTACGCCGCGCTCGGCGGATTCATCTTCAACATCGCGAACACGCTGCTCGTAGCGGGCATCGAAATCGTCGGCCTCGCCATTGCCTTTCCCGTCTCGATCGGGATCGCCCTGGTGGAAGGTGTGGTGCTCAGTTATGCGTTGCAGCCCCGTGGCAGCGCGGCCTTGCTGGGCGCAGGGATCGCGATGGCAATTGTCGCCCTGGTCCTGATCGGCAAAGCCTATGGAGCGCTCCGCACCGGGACCAGTGCCGTTTCTCGACGCGGCGTGATCGTCTGCGTCATCTCCGGCCTCCTTATGGGCATCTTTGCGCCCTTCGTCACCCGCGCCATGACGCGCGGCGCCACGCTCACGCCTTACACAACGGCTGTGTTTCTCACTCTGGGCGCGCTCATTTGCTGCTTCTTCTTTAACCCGCTGCTGATGCGAAAGCCGATCGTTGGCACACCTGTAGCCATGCGCGAGTATTTCCGCGCACCCGCCTCATATCACGTTCTCGGATTGCTGGGCGGAGGCATCTGGGGACTGGGCACGGTCTTCAATTTCGTGGCGGCGTCGCTGGTCGGTGTGGCCATCTCTTACGCGATCGGACAGGCTTCCCCCATGGTCGCATGCCTGTGGGGCGTTTTTGCCTGGAAGGAGTTTCGCGGCGCCAACACCCGCGCCAAAGGCTATCTGGCAGCCATGTTTGCGGCTTATGTGCTGGCGCTGGTGCTGATCGCGCGTGCCTATGTCTCATAAGCAACCGCAACAGATACAAATCCAGAGGAACCGTGAGCCGATGAACAAACCCTTCGTCACCGTGATGGGCAGTTATGTGACCGATCTCGCCTTCCGCACGGATAAGCTGCCGGCATGGGGCGAAACCTACATGGGCAGCGGCTTTCGCATGGGTCCCGGGGGCAAGGGATCGAATCAGGCAGTCGCCGCGGCGCGAGCCGGCGCCCAGGTCAGCTTCATCTCGAAGCTCGGCCGCGACCTCTTCGGCGATATGGCTCGCAAGACCTACCGCGACGAAGGCATCGATACCACGCATCTGCTGGCGACGGATTCCCCGACGGGCGCCGCTTCGATCGTCGTCCATGCCGACAAGGGCGAGAACTCTATCGTCGTCTTTCCCGGCGCCTGCTTCGAACTCACGCCCGAAGAAGTTGCCCAGGCGCGGGACCTGATCGCGCATTCGGGGGTATTCGTCACCCAACTCGAGCTGGCGCTGCCGACCGTCGCGTTCGGCCTCGAACTGGCGCACTCCCTCGGCGTCCCGACCATCCTGAATCCGGCGCCCGGTTCCGGGCTGCCGGGATCGCTGTTCCTGCACTGCGACTACATCACCCCGAACGAAACCGAAGCAGAAATCATCACCGGCATGCGCGTCGCGTCACTGTCCCATGCCGAAAGCGTTGCAGGCGCGCTGCTCGCCCGCGGAGCGCGCAATGCCGTGATCACGCTCGGAGCGCAGGGCGCATTCGTTAAGAACGCGAACCATTGCGAGCATGTACCGGCCTTGTCCGCTGGCAACGTCGTCGATACCACTGGCGCCGGCGACGCCTTCAACGGCGGATTCGCCGTTGCGCTGGCTGAAGGCCGTGACATCGTCGAAGCCGTACGCTTTGGCTGCGCGGTGGCGGCTATTTCCGTCACACGCCCGGGCACCGCGCCGTCGATGCCGCGACGTTCTGAAGTCGATGCTCTGCTGGACCGAAACCGCTGATTGCTACGGTTCGACGGGCTCGACGTAGAACATCTCGTTGGTGCTGCGGAAGCCGTTGGCCTCATAAAGCCGCCGGCCTTCCTCTGTCGAGTGGAGCGCGACCACGCGGATGTAGCGGCGCCGAGCCTCGGCCAGAGCCATCTCAATCAGGTTGCTGGCGAGCCGGCGGCGCCGATACTCGGGCTCGACATAAACGTTGAGTAAATACCCGCGCTGTGTGGAGCGGGGATCCAGCGGGTGCGGCGGCCAGTCCAGCAGCAGCAGGCCGGCGCCGGCTACAGGCTTGCCGTCGTCTTCAGTGATCCATCCCAGATACCGCTCCGCCTCAATCTGTTTCGCCACCCAGGGTTCATGCGCGTCGGCCATGGCAGCGAGCACCGGATTGTCGGCGCGTCCGGCATCGACAAACATGCGGCGGCGATGCCGCGTGATGAGCGCCGCGTCAGAGGCGGTAGCCAGTCGGGTCTTCAGCATGATGAGCAGTATAGAGCGAAACCAGCGATGGTCGTCGTAGCATGAACTCGTGCCATCGCCGCCCCCTCTCGATCGGACCTTGCTGCATGCCGGCATGCGTGTGGCCGTCGCTGTATCGGGCGGCGCGGATTCCGTTGGGCTGCTGCGCGCGCTTGTTCTCACAGCTCCGCAAATCGGCCTGGTCGTGTCTGCGGCGCACCTGCACCATGGCATTCGCGGTGCGGAAGCCGACGAAGACGAGCGCTTTGTTGTCGATCTGGCCGCCAAACTCAGCTTGCCGCTGCAGCGACACAGCGTGGACGCCCCCACAGCCGCAAAGACCGGCAGGAAAACGCTCGAGGAAGCGGGGCGCAATCTGCGCTACGCCTGGTTTCGTGAATTGCTGGCCCAGGGAAAGGCCGACGCCGTGGTAACGGCCCATACGCTCGACGATCAGGCGGAAACGGTGCTGCATCGTCTTGTGCGTGGCGCCTGGACCGAGGGCCTGGGCGGAATTTATCCCGTCGTTGCATGCTCGCCAGGAACAATCCTGCGGCCCTTCCTGCAAACCCGGCGCGCCGAAATTGTCACGTGGCTGCGCGAAATCGGCCAGCCGTGGCGCGAAGACGCGTCGAACCAGGATCCAGCCTTCACCCGCAGCCGCATCCGGCATGAGCTGCTGCCGCGGCTGGCATCATTCAATGCGCGCATCGCTGAGCAAATGGCTCGCCTGGCAACGATCGCCCGTGACGAAGAAAGCTGGTGGGATGCGGAACTGGCACGCCTGCTGCCGCAGTTGATCCTTCCCGGCAAGCCGGTCCGCGGCGGCGGACGCGCCGTATCCACACACCCCGGTCAGGGTGGCGTCGGCCTGGAGCTTGCGCGGCTGCGCGCGCTGGCCCCGGCTCTGCGGCGGCGCGTTCTGCGGGCGGCATCCTCGCAGCTGGAATGCCCGCTCAACTTCGAACAGACCGAGCATCTGATGGCGATGTGCGATCCCGACGGCCCTCGCCGCCAGCAGCTCACTGCCGAAGTCCGCGCAGAGCGGAGCGCGCGCGAGCTGCGGCTTGTGCGGACCGAGCTGCCCGGCTACGCTGCAACCGGCAAAGGAGGCGCTGTTCCGCAGTCACCCTGAAAGCAGTCCTGAAAGTTTTAATCGCCGAGACGGCAGACCATGATGGTCGCGTTGCGATAGGGGCAATCAAACCGGGTCACCGCGGTCGACCGCAGAATCACCCAGGTGACATGCAACGGCGCCAGTCGTTTAATGCGCTCCGCATCGCTGACGCCGCTCAGGTTCGTGGCGGCAGTGCTTTCGGTCAGCCATCGGTCTGCCAGTTGCGGGAACACCGCCGCAGCTCCGCCATCCTTGGAGGAGTCCGCGATCGAGGCCCGTTGCGCGATAGCGCGGAATCCTTCCGTGTCTTCGCCGCGAATATCGATATAGTTTGAGTCCAAAGCGAAAACCGCATCGAGCGGCGCATTCCTGCGCACCCAGTAAAACCCCTGAATCCAGCCGTTTCGGGGCTGCCGCCACGGCAGCTCAATATGAGAGGTGGAAGGGAAAGCAGCGAACTGGGCCGCTGCAATCGCGGGAATCAGGATCCCAAAGACCAGCAGCCATCGCCAGGCTTGTCCGCGAAGAATGTACTGCTGGATGACGGCCCCGAGGCCCATGAACAAAACGAGATACACGATCAAAAAAGGCCTGAGCGTCTGGAGCCGCGCGATCAGATGCGAGTGGCTGCCCGGATGTGCAAAGGCAGCCGCAACCGCGACCGAGCTGCACGCAATCGTCAGGCATGCAAGGCAAAGGGAAACATCGGCTCGCCTCCAGTCGTTCCGTTTCCACCAGCAATAGCCGGCAATCAGGAGAACGGGGCCAATGAGGCCAAAAATCTCGAACCACTGCCAGCAGGACAAATAAAAATAAGTGCGCGTGAGCACGGCAATTCTGTAGGCCTGTGATTCCACCACGCTCCGCTGCGAGTACCAGAGAGCTCCCGCCAGAACGACAGGCAGCGCAGTCAAGGCCGCCAGCAGACGCCAGCGGCCGGCCTGCGCGGCCCAGAGCAGAAGAACAAAACCTGCTGCGTAAATCCCCATCAGGGGATGAACAACCGCGACCAGCGCCAGCCATAAGCAGGTCTTTGGGAGCCGCCGGTCCAGGGCCGCACCGATGGCCAGGAGCGTCAAGGGCGTCGACAATGTGCGGCTCGTCACATACGGGTCCATCATCACCAGGCCGGTACCGGCAACCGGCACCGTCAGGCACACCGCCACCATCGCCACCGCGCCCCACGACGCCTCTTCTGAGAAGCACCGCCGGGCAATCTGCCGCGTCCCGTAAAGCAGCAGCCAGATTCCGCCCAGCTGGAACCCCAGCAGCACGGCGGAAATGGGCAGCCGCGTCAGCCGCACCAGCGCCGCCACCAGCCACGAAAAGATCGACAGATGCGTATACGCTGCGATGAACGGCGTGCTCGGGCCGAATCGATGTGGGTGCAGCGCCAGCACCACTCCGGATACATAAATACCCGCATCGTCCGCATAGGGATGGAATCCGTGAATCAGAATGGCCACCATCGCCATCCCGGCAAGCGCCAGAGCTCGTGTCAGGCCGGCAGCTTTGGTCCTGGTTTCCTCGCGCCCCGCATCCATCCCGACGCGAGTATCGACAACTACTGTACTCAACCGAGTTCTCCACTCATCCGGAATGCGTCTCGATCGCAGATGACGGCCACTTCACAGGGCAGCAGGACTGCGCCCTGATGAGCCCGGAAATTCGTGTGAGTAGCATACAGGATGCGACCGCTTCAGGCGGCAGGAAGATAAACCGGGTCATCTTCGTGCCCGGGTGGTATCCTTCCGCCAGCCAGAGCTCCAACAGATCCGGCCGGCGACAGGCCGTCCGGTCCGGTCCGTGCCGGCCCTGCCAACTCGAAGCGTGCCGTCCAGTCCATCATGCAACCGCGCGAAAAGGGTAGTTCAGCCAGCGAAGAAAGACAGGCCTCCCGGCCGCGCCCCGCCAAACTGGCCCTCGTGATTCCCACGCTTCATGAAGCCAGCAATATTCTTCCTCTGCTTTGCCGCGTGCGGCTGGCTTTGGAGAGTTGCCGCATCCCATACGAGGTCATTGTCGTCGACGACGACAGTGCGGACGGCATCGACAGCCTGATCGCCTCCATTTCCGCGGAAGATCCCCGCATACGCCTGATCGTGCGCCATGGTGAGCGCGGCCTCGCGGGAGCGGTGCTGCGCGGCTGGGCGGAGACCGATGCAACCTGTCTTGGAGTCATGGATGCCGATCTGCAGCATCCGCCCGAGCTGTTACCGAAGCTGTGGTACGCCATGGCAGCGGGTGCCGACCTGGCGGTGGGCAGTCGTTATGCTCAGGGGGGGAGCCTCGGGGGATGGAATGTCTCCCGTCACCTCGTCTCCCGCATCGCGATTTGGATGACCTTGCCCGTCCAACGTTCCGGCTTGCGCGCGCGCGATCCCATGTCGGGATTCTTTATGGTGCGCCGCGATTGTATCGACGGCCTCACCTTTCAGACTTCGGGCTTCAAAATTCTGCTCGAAATCCTGGCACGCGCCGACCTTCGCAGCGTCGTCGAAGTTCCCTTCAACTTCGGGCGCCGTTACGCCGGCGCCAGTAAGGCCGGTCCACGCGTGGCCGTCGAGTACCTGCAACTGCTGTTGCGCCTCTGCCGCCAAAAGGGCCGCACCCCATCCCGCGCCGAATGCGCCGAGGCGCGCGCCGAGCTGGAGAAGCAGGACGTCGTTCGCAACTGATCTCGCTCGACCCATCTCCGTCCTGGCCTCCGCTCACCAGCCTTCCGATCTGAGATACCCTGCGGAAAGAGGCATCCTGATGAGTTCTTCCATATCCGAACAAAGCGCGGGCCAAACCGCTGGCCGAATCCTCGCAGCACCCACCTCTTCCTGGAGCCCGTCCGGAACGGGCCCCGTCGACCCGCAAAGCCTGGAAGCCTGGGTGGAGGATCGGCTCGCCCGTCACCGCGCGGCACTGGATGGGCTGACGTCAGCGGCTGCGCCGCGTACCCTCGACAATACCCTGCGCGCGTTCGATGACGCCGTCGCCGAACTGGCGGTCGCCGGTGCTGAAACCGGACTGCTGCACAGCGTTTGCGAGTCAAAGCCGGTGCGTGACGCGGCTCAGGAGCTGTTGCAGAAGATCGCGCAGGCAGGCGTCGAGCTTTCTCTCAACCGCGATGTCTACCGGGCGCTGGCCCAGGTCGATGCGACCACAGCCGACAGCGCCGCCAGGCATTATCTCGACCGCACACTGCTCCAGTACCGCCTGGCGGGCGTGGACAAGGACGACGCTGCGCGGGCACGCATCAGGGAGTTGCAGGATCAGGCTACGCTGCTGAGTCTCACCTTCGCGCGCAACGTCCAGGAAGGAGGCAATCGCGTGGAGGTTCACGACGCGCGGGAACTGGATGGCCTTCCGCCCGATTTCCTGGCTGCGCATGCGCCGGACGCAGACGGAAAGATCATCCTGACCACCGATTTTCCGGATTACCTGCCGGTGATGACCTTTGCGCGTTCCTCCGATCTCCGCCGGCGGATGTTCCTGGCCTATCAGACGCGAGCGTATCCCGCGAATCGCCAGGTGCTGCTCGACCTGCTGGCGGTTCGCCAGGAGATGGCGACCATCCTGGGCTTCGCGCACTGGGCTGATCTGGCGACGGCGGACCAGATGATGGAATCAGCGGCGAACATGCAGGCCTTCCTCGACGACCTCGATCACGCCAGCCGGGCGGGTGCGGAGAAAGAATATGCCATGCTGCTCGCGTTCGCGCAAACGGTCGATCCGGAAATGAAGCAAATCGATAATGCCAGCCGCGGCTATTGGCTGGAGCAGTACCGCCGCTCCGCATTCGACTTTGATTCGCAATCGGTGCGGCCATTTTTTCCCTATGCCCGCGTCGAAGCCGGCGTGCTCGAGACGGCGGAGAAACTCTTCCAGGTAAAGTTCCGGCGCATCGAGAAGCCTGACGTGTGGAGCGCCTCGGTGAGTGCCTGGGAGGTCTGGGACGGAACGGAGCTGGCTGGGCGCTTCTACCTGGACATGCATCCCCGCGAAGGCAAGGACAAATGGTTCTCCGCACACCCGTTGGTGCCAGGGGTTCGCGGACGCCAGTTACCCGAAGCTGCGCTGATCTGCAATTTCCCCGAACCCAAAGATGGGAATCCCGGTTTGATGCAGTACTCCGACGTGGTGACGTTCTTCCACGAATTCGGGCACCTGATGCACGCGCTGCTGGGCGGCCGACAGGAATGGGCCGGGATCAGCGGCATCTCAACCGAGGGCGACTTTGTCGAGGTTCCCTCGCAAATGCTCGAGGAGTTTTTCCGCGATCCGCGGTTGCTGGCGCGCTTCGCGCACCATTATGAAAGCAACGAGCCCATTCCCGCCGAGGTGGTCCTGAAGATGAATCGCGCAGGTGCTTTCGGTCGCGCCGATTGGGTGCGGACGCAGCTCTTCTACACCACGTACTCGCTGAAAACGCACGCGGTCGATCCTGCGACGCTCGACCTGGACGACCTTCTGCGCAGCCTCTACACCCGCTTCCTGCCCTACGCTTGGATCGAGGGCAATCGCATGTACGCGAGCTTTACGCATCTGACGGGCTACTCCTCGAACTACTACACGTACCTCTACGACAAGGTGATCGCCCTCGACTTCTTCAGCCAGTTCCCGCGCGAGGCGCTGCTCGATTCGCCCGTCGCCATGCGCTACCGTCGCGCCGTGCTGGAGCCCGGCGGCTCGATGCCCGGCCGCGAGATCGTGCGCGAATTTTTGGGCCGCAACCAGTCGAGCGACGCGTTTACGGCGTGGGTCGGCGAAGAATTCCAGCCCATGAGCGCTGCCTATGCATGAGCTGGGCTCGGCCGCCCTTTGATAAGTCGAATACGGGAAGGGGCAGGATCTTCCAGTTCGCGGAAGGGCTTCGAAAATGGAAATTCTATGAGGGCACGATGCCCGCAGCTTGCGGATAGTCACTCCGAAGGGGGACTCTCAGGCACGACTCTCCAACCTACGGGAAACCATTCCTGGAATGAAGCCCTGTATCAGGGCATGACTTCATTGCCGCAAAAAAGCCGCATGAAGAGTTGGGCCTTAGCTCCTGTGCTTTGAATGCGGCCGCCTTGAATCGTGCCGTAAGAGGCACAAAACCAATTCGGCCTTAGCCTGGGAAATAAAAAATGCTCCAAGCAGTTCGATACTTCTTTCTTTGCTTCGCTGTGCTCGCCGGCTCTGCGCTCGCGCAGCAGCCCAGCGCGCCGGGCCAGCTCGCCACGCCGTACGTCGTCCTGGTTTCCCTCAATGGTTTCCGTTCCGACTACGCGAAGAAGTATGGCGCCACGCACCTTCTGGCCATCGCCGCGCACGGAGTCAGCGCGCCTGACGGCATGATCCCCGCCTATCCCTCCGAAACCTTTCCCAACCTCTACACGATCGTCACCGGCCTGTACCCCGAGCACCACGGCATCGTCGCCGATGCGTTCTACGATCCCGCGAGAAAGGAAATGTATCGCGGCAGCGATCCGAACACCTCCGCCGACGGTTCCTGGTACGGCGGTGTACCGCTCTGGTCGCTCGCGGAGCAGCAGGGGCTGCGCACCGCATGCCCTGCATGGCCCGGCTGTGAGGCAGAAATCGCAGGGGAGCGGCCTACGTACTCCCCGCGCGCTTCCCTTTCCGACACGCGTCGCATCCAGCAACTCCTCGCATGGTTGCGCCTGCCAGACGTGAGACGTCCCCACCTCATCGCTATTTCATTTTTTGAGGTCGAGAATGCTGCCCGCGGTTCCGGCCCTGACAGCCCGCAGACCGCCGCCGTCGTCCGCCACGTCGATGCCCTGATCGGCACGCTGGAACGCGGTCTCGCCGCGCTGCACCTTCCCATCGACCTGATCATCGTTTCCGATTACGGCATGGCGCAGGTCGAAGGCTCCTGGATCAACCTCGCCGCATACGCTCCGCTTGCCGGGCTCAACCCCGTTGGCTCGCTGCTCTACGCGCCCACTGAAGCCGCCGCCAACTCTACGTACCAAAAGCTCAAAGCCGCCGACGCGCGTTTCATGGTCTATCGTCGCGACAAATTGCCAGCCGAGCTGCACGCCCGTGGCAATCCCCGCATCGGCGATCCGGTCATCGTGGCGCGCGGGCCCTATGCTGTTCACGCGCTGACCGTCGACGCGAAACCCTCGCCCGGCATCGATGGTCTCGACCCATTTCTTGTGCCCCAGATGCGCGGCATCTTCTACGCGCAAGGACCCAACATTCGCCCAGGCGTCACGCTGCAGCCCTTCGAGAACGTAAATATCTATCCTCTGATCGCGGAAATTCTGGGTCTCAAAGCCCCGCCGTCAGATGCCAACGCCAACATTCTGAGCGGAATTCTGATTTCAGTGCCGCCCCCGCACCTCAGCCGTTGAATGTCACCGCGTCGCTCACGCACGGCCGCCCCCGCAGAAAAGTCTCCAGCACTTCGTTCTTCGGTGAAAGTACAGCGATATCCGCGGAGCGGCCGGCAGCGAGCGAGCCAATCTCCGCGTCCAGTCCGGTCATACGTGCGGGATTCCGCGTGGCAAGGCCGACGGCTTCGATCAGCGTCGCGCCCGTGAATTCAGCATAGTTGCGAACTGCGCGATCGAGAGTCAGAGTGCTGCCCGCCAGGGTATTCGCATCCCCGGCTACGCAGCGGCCGTTCTGGACGCGCACATCCATTTCGCCCAGCCGATAATTCCCATCCGGCATCCCAGTGCCGGCCATCGCATCCGTCACCAGCATTGCCCGATCCGGGCCCTTGGCGCGGCGGAACAACCGCACCGCGGCAGGATCCACATGCAGCCCGTCGCAGATAATCTCGGCGAAGAGCCGGTCGTTGGTCAGCACCTCAGCCAGCAAACCCGGATCCCGATGGTCGAATGCGCGCATCGCATTGAATGTGTGCGTGGCGCTGATCGCGCCGGCCGCGATGCCCCGGCGAGCCGCATCGCCCTGCGCATTGCTGTGTCCCAGGCTGATCCGCACCCCGAGCCTGGTCGCATGTGCGATCGTCTCTTCCGCACCAGGCAGCTCCGGTGCGATAGTCATCAGGCGGATATGACCTTCTGCGGCCTGCCACAGGCGGTCAAAGAGCGAGACGGAGGGGACAAGCAATTGGCTCTCCACGTGGCAGCCGCGCTTATGCGGCGACAGAAACGGCCCTTCCAGGTGAATTCCCACTGGCCGCGCGCCCTCCAGCGGACCGCTCATCCGCTTCGCCAGGCCGGCGAGCGAGCGCAGCAGCGTGTCCAGAGGTGCGGTGACCGTGGTGGCGAAATACGCGCCCACGCCGCGCCGCGCGAGGAACCCGCCAATATGATTCAGCGCCGGCTCCGTCGCTTCCATCGCGTCATGTCCGCCGCTGCCGTGGATGTGCACGTCGAAGAACGCCGGAACCAGCGTGCAGTCAGCGAAATCCACGTGCCGGTCGGCGGGCGCCTCCGCGCCGTCTCGGCTGGCGATGGAAACAATCGCGCCATCGTCGATCGCGATGACAGGCTTGTCAATCACCTCAGCAGGCGTAAGCAGGCGGGCAGCGGTCAGGATCGTTTGCACAGACCAGACTACTACCCCGGAGAGCGCCCCGGCTGCACGAAACTCCTTACTGCTGCGGGCTGACCGCCGGTGCGGGAACCGCCACGCCGTGCGCCTTGCGAGCATTCGGGGCGATGTGAGCGCGTGCGTGGCTCACGTGTTGCATTGCGCGCCCATGCGCGTTCGGCCCAGCAGCCAGAGGAGCTGAAGCCGGCGCGGCCACATGGACTGCCGACGCGGCGCCCATTCCCTGTCCAGGCAGCACCAGCACCGGCGGCACGGGCACGTGTCCGGGATGATTCTCTCTGGCATGATCGACTGAGCCAACGACAATGACCGCGCAAACCAGGCCGGCGGCAGCGACGCCGAGCGTCGGAAACGTGTATCGCGGCCAGCGAGCGAACCAGGAGATCCGGGAATCCGTGACCCGAGTGGCGGCCAGGTGGGCGAGAATGCGGCCTTCCAGCCCTTCAGGAGGTGTGGCTGAGCCGGCAGCGCGCAGCGCCGCATCGACGCGCTTCTGCCACTTGTCTGTTTGGGGTTCGTACTTCATCGTGAAATGCCTTCCTGTTCGAGCAGGCCGGAGAGCTCGCGTCGGGCGCGAAAAATGCGCGAGCGGATGGAAGATTCGGTGGTGCCGAGCACGGCGGCAATTTCTGCGGTGCTGAGTTCCTCGACAGCGGAGAGCAGCAGAGCTTCGCGCTCGCGGTGGGGTAAACGGTCGATCAGTGCCATGATTCGCCCGCGCTCCTCCATGGAAATCACGGACTGGTCAGCGCCGGGGTCGCCCGACGGCAAAACACGCGCGTGGTCGGAGAGGTCCTCGTTTTCAGGGCGAGTTTTGGCGCGGCGCTTGCGGTCCAGAACGATGTTCCAGACAATCCGCACCAGCCACACGCGGTAATCGCGAATTTCCCCCAGCCGGGACTGATGTTTGAGCACGCGCAGAAACGCTTCCTGCACCGCGTCCTCGGCCTCGGCGGCGTTGCGCGTCACCGAGAAGGCCACGCGATAAAGCGCCGTTGAGTACTCGGCGACCAGGGCGGTGATGGTCTGGCTCGTATCCGTCTGGCTCTTTTCCAAGGCTCTGGCAATCGGAGCAGGTGCTGACCAGCCGGCGAGCTGACCTTGCAGGCAACTCATCCTGGCAAACCTCCAGCCGGCAGCGATGTCCGGCGCGGGGAATCTTGCACGTCTGCCCTAAAGACGGAGGATATCGCGTTTTCGCTCGTCACGCGGCGATTCCGGGGGAGGGTAAGATTCGAGGGTGCGGCGGCAGCGGTGGTTTGAGATTCACGATCAGCCCTGGTTCCCTGGTTCTCTGCGCGACCTCACCACGGAGGCGCTGGAAGCGGTGTGGAACGAGAACCACACCTATCGGGCGATCGCAGGAAAGCTGCGGGAAGCTGTGGCGCGGGCGGGCGCTGCGCAGATCGTCGATTTGTGCTCCGGCGGCGGAGGGCCATGGCTCGGACTCTATGACGATGTGTCCGATGGGCGTCCGCTGCGGGTTTGGCTGACCGATCTCTATCCGAATGCTCGGCTTTTGCGGGAACAGCTGCCAGAGGGCCTGGGGGCGCGGGCGGAGCCTGTGGATGCCAGTGCGGTTCCCAG
Organism: Acidobacteriaceae bacterium; assembly: GCA_030041515.1. Taxonomy (GTDB): domain Bacteria; phylum Acidobacteriota; class Terriglobia; order Terriglobales; family Acidobacteriaceae; genus Palsa-343. Next base: position 19,255 of record JASHNS010000083.1, read on the forward strand.
GGAACTGAGGGGATTCCGAACCCTCTTTTCGTCCTTCCATCATTTCGATCCGCCAGCGGCGCGGGCAATGCTCGAAGATGCGTTCCGCCGCCGGGAAGGCATTGGGGTTTTCGAGGGCGCGCGCCGGAGTCCGCTGACGATAGCGCTGGTCGCCGGAGTTCCCCTCCTGGCGATCCGATGTGCCCTCGCAGCGCGGCCCGTCCGCTGGCAGCGAATTGTGTGGACATGTCTCCTCCCAGTGGTCCCAGCCGTGCTTTGGCTGGACGGCATTCTCTCCTGCCTGCGCAGTTATTCCATCGACGACCTGCGCGAGCTGACGGGTGGGCTCACCTCGCCGGAGTACCGGTGGGAGATTGGCGAAGCGCAGAGTGGCCACATCCCGATCCGCTACCTCATCGGGGTGCCGGAAATCAGGGGTACCCCCCCGTCGCTGTGACCTGTGGCAAGCTGCTGCAAGCAGAGGGGGTTTCTGGAGGCCTCTTCAGGACGGTGGCATCGTGCTGATAACGAGCCACTTCGCTGGCTGCTTTTGGCGTTGAGTACCAGGATTTACCGAAGCAGCCATTCCTGAGCTGTGAGCTCTGTCCGCGGCCTGGCGTTTGGCAGAATCCATCTGTCGCCCAGTGCGGGACACCCGGCCCGGTTCCGGCGACAGAAGAAAGCCCGCGCGGGGCGGGCTTTTTTCCTTTTTCTATCCTAAGTTCAGAATATCAGGCCAGAAGAATGGGACTGCCAGATTTCTTCGCCGGCTTTGGCGTGAAAGCTGTCTGGAATCAGCAGGAAAACTTTGGTGACGGGGGCAGGGAGCTTGACAGTTTTTGGATTAGCCTCCGAAGTGAGATCGCGGGGGCGACGCGAGCAAGACGGATGGGCCAGCTTTACGCCGCCCCTCGAACCGGGTTTCTCCTGGAAATTCTGGACGATTTCACATTCTTGCGAGAATTGGGACTAATTTTGTCGTATATTTCGGAAGGAAGATGACAGAGCTGTCATCTTTGGGTTTCCCGTGTCCCCACCGCCGGGCGACAGGGAGGAACCTGAGGGTTTGAAAACGCGAAGAGGGTCCCCGCGTTGGCTCGTGGCAGAGGGCGCGGGAACCCACGGTCAGTGGCCGGACGGCCGCCGACGTGTCTTCACTGTAAACGAGTGAAGCGCGCCCGCGGCGATCCGGCTCAGAGGTGAGATTTGGAACTGTGATTCAGGTCACAGGGCGGAGAACTACGTCCGCGATTAAATCGGACTAATGAGGTCGGATATGAAGAGCAGCAACACCGGGCCCCGCAGAACAAAGAGGGATAGCTGGATGGGCTGGATGCTCGCGGCGGTCCTTGCGGTCATGCCGCGTGTGTGTCTGGGGCAGCCGCCGCAGGCGGTGACGGGGACAGTGACGGATGTGTCCGGTGCGGTGATCCCGGGGGCGACGGTGACGGCGAAGCCTGTCGGCGGCGGAGCTGAGTTGCGGACTACGACGAGCGAGGACGGCGAGTTCCGGTTTGCGGGTCTGGAGCCGGGGGATTATGTGGTGACGGCGATCGCCGCGGGGTTCGCTCCGGCAGAAGGAATGGTGACGGTGGCGGCCGAGCCGGTGTCGCTGGCACTGACGCTGACGGTGGCGCAGACGACGCAGACGGTGCAGGTGGACGCGGCGAACGCGGCGATCCAGACCAGCTCGACGTCGGCAGGCGGCACGCTGGAGGCGCAACAACTGCAGACCGTCCCGCTGAACGGGCGAAGCTTCACGGATGTGCTGGCCGTGCAGCCGGGAGTGGCTCCGGCGAGCTCGCAGCCGGCGAATGCGATTGTGATGAGCGGAGTGGCGAGTACGCCGCCGTCGGGGGAACTGGACTCGGGAGCGCTGTCCGTGAGCGGGCAGCGGGAGACGGCGAACAGTTTTCGCGTGAATGGGGCCGACGCGCAGGAAGACGTAAACATGGGCGTCGCGATCGTGCCGGTGCTGGACGCGATCGCAGAGCTGAACGTACAGACGGGGAGCTACGAACCGGAGTACGGGAGCGCAAGCGGCGGACAGATCTCAGTGGTGACGAAGAGCGGGACGAACCAGTGGCGCGGGTCGCTGTTCGAGTATCTGCGGAATACGAACCTGGATGCGCGGAATTATTTTTCGCCCGAGCGGGCGCCGTTTCACCAGAATCAGTTTGGAGCGACGGTGGGCGGGCCCCTGCGCAAGGACAGGCTGTTCTTCTTCGGAGATTACCAGGGAACACGAATGGCGGAGGGCGTGGATACGGGGCTGATCTCGGTGCCGACCTCGGCGGAGCGGAGCGGCAATTTCGCCGGGGAGACGAGCGCGCTGACTGGGACCGTGAGCGGGCCGTATCTGGCGCACGTGCTGACACAGAAGCTGGGATACGCGGTGACGCAGGGCGAGCCGTATTACACCACCGGGTGCGTGAGCAACAGCCAGTGCGCGTTGCCGAACGCGATGATTCCTCAGACAGCGTGGTCGACCGCGGCGCAGCATCTGCTCCAGTACATCCCGCAGCCGAATGAGGGCGCGGGCGGATTTGAGACGTCGGCGGCCGAGGAGCAGACGCGGGACGACAAAGGATCGGCCCGGCTGGACTGGGACACGAAGGCAGGAACAATTTCGGGGTACTACTTCCTGGACAATTACCGGCTGGACAATCCGTATCCGACGGGCGAGGGCGGAGCCAGCGTGCCGGGATTCGACGCGCTGAATTTTGGGCAGGCGCAACTGCTGACGCTGAGCGACACGAAAACGTTCGGAGCGAACTCGGTGAATCAGGCGCGGGTTTCGTATATGCGGAACGCGGCGAATGTGGGCGTGCCGCAGGGCGGCGTGGGGCCGTCGCTCGAGTCGCAGGGATTTTCCGGGATTACGGTGCTGGACCCGAAGATCGAGGGCGTGGAGAACACGATCTTCAACGACTTCACGATGGGGATCGACACGACGGCGCTGTTCCAGGCGGAAAATATTATGGAGGGGAGCGACGATTTTTCGCATGTGACGGGCACGCACAATCTGAAGTTCGGGGTGGATGTGCACGGCGACCAGATCAATAACCATCCGGACGTGTACTTCAACGGGAGCTACGATTTCACGGGGTCCGAGACGGGGCTGGATTTCGCGGATTTTCTGCTGGGCGTGGACACGAGCTACACGCAGGGAGATGCGGAGCATTTCTACAACCGGAATCTGTTGGCCGGCGCCTACGCGCAGGATTCGTGGAAGGCGCGGCCGGATTTGACGGTGAATTACGGGGTGCGCTGGGACCGGCTGCCCTTCTGGAGCGAGAAGTACAACCAACTGCAGACGCTGGTTCCGGGCGAGCAGAGCGTGGTGTTTCCGAATGCGCCGGCGGGGATTGTCTTCCCGGGCGATCCGGGCGTGCCGCGGAGCCTGGCGCCGACGGGGGATGCGAATTTTGGCCCGCGCGTGGGCGCGGCGTGGACGCCGAAGTTTCTGGGCGCGGGCAAAACGAGCGTGCGGGCGAGCTGGGGGCAGTTCTACACGCCGATTGAGGGATTGTCGGCGGCGATCATGAGCGCGAATCCGCCATACGGATACACGTACACGAGCGCAGTGCCGACGATGTTCGACAATCCGTGGGTGGCGGCGGCGGATGGATCGAGTTTGCAGGGGAGCCATGGGGCGCGGTTCCCGCTGCAGGCAGTGCCGTACGGGGCGTCGAAAGCGCATCCGGTGGCATCTGTGGACTGGACGCAGTTCGAGCCATTTACGGGGATTCCAGCCGTAGCGCCGGACGATGTGACACCGTATGCGGAAGATTATTTGCTGTGCGTGGAGCGGCAACTAGGCGGGAATACGGTGCTGGACGTGAGTTACGAGGGAACGCAGGCGCACCATCTTCTGACACTGATTGAGGCGAATCCGGGCGACCCGGCGCTGTGCCTGAGTTTGAGCCAGGTGAGCGAGGTGGCCGCGGGGTCGGCCACGTGCGGGCCGTTCGGCGAGAGCGGCGTGTACACGCGGGCGAATGGCCAGGTGGTGAGCGGGACGCGGACGCGGTTTTCGCCGGCTTTCGGCAGCGTGACGTGGCAGAAGACGATTGGCAACTCGCACGATAACGGGCTGGAGGTGGATCTGAAGCACCAGGGCAGCACATTCGGCTACAACCTGGCGTACACGTGGAGCCAGTCGATCGACCAGGGATCGAGCCTGTCGGATCCGGCGGATCCGGTCAATCCGGGCGTGAGCCGAGGGCTGTCGACGTTCGATCTGCGGCAGAATTTCGTGGCGGGGTATCACGCGGTGCTGCCGGTGCAGCGGGTGCTGCACGGCGTGGGAGGCGTTCCGCGGGATCTGGCGGAGGGGTGGGAGATTTCCGGGCTGACGCGGGTGACGACGGGGTTTCCCGTGACGCTGATCAACAACAACGACACGTCGTTGCTGGGGACGCAGCCGAACGGAGTGAATAACAATGGCGCGGATCAGCTGAACTTTACGCCGGGAGCGCTGGATCTGCGCGGGAGTCCGCGAGACGGAACAGCGTTTAACACCGGACGATTCAGCCTGCCGGTGTTGGGGCAATTTGGGAACGCGCGCCAGCGGTTCTTCCACGGGCCGGGGTCGGACGATACCGATCTGGCGCTGGAAAAGGACACGCCGCTGCCGGAGGGACGGGAGCTGGAACTGCGGGCGGAGGCATTTAATGTGCTTAACCACGCGCAATTCTTCGGAGCGGGGTCGGTCCAGGGGAACATCGGGAGCGCGGACTTCGGGCAGATTGTGAGCGCGGCACCGCCGCGGCTGATGCAGCTGAGCGCGCGGGTGAGGTGGTAGCGCTTCTGAGAAGCGGCGAGCGATGAGGCGATGAGCGGGGAGCCGGCCCTGCGGGGCTGGTGCATAATGGCAGTAGGCGCTACCGCCCCGGCCGCTGGGCCAATTCCGTGAACCTGCCGAATTCCATCACGCTCAGCCGGATTTTCTGCATTCCCATCCTCATCTGGATGTTGTCGCCGCATTTTCCGCATGGCGGCTTTCATGGCGAGCAGGAACTGGTGGCGTCGGTGTTCTTCGTGCTGGTGTCGATCTCGGATGGCGTCGATGGCTACCTGGCGCGGCACCGCGGTCAGATCACCACGATGGGAATGCTGCTGGATCCGATTGCGGACAAGCTGCTGATCACGTCGGCGCTGGTGGCGCTGGTGGAATTCAATCCGCACATTGTGAAGCCCTGGATCGTGGTGGTGGTGGTAGGGCGTGAGTTTCTGGTGAGCGGTCTCAGGTCGATTGCATCGACCGAGGGGTTCACCATCGAGGCCAGCGACGTGGGCAAGCTGAAGACGGTGATCCAGATTGTGACCGTGGTGGCGGCGACGCTGGATCGCGGCTGGGCGATGTGGGACTGGGGCTGGATCATCGTGCCGGTGCACCTGATTGCGGCGGTGGGCGTCTACTATATGGCCGGCATTTCAATTCTGTCCGGCGCGGATTACTTCGTGGCCTTCTGGCGGAAGATCGAGAAGGCATCGGCCACCCGGCGGCGAACCGACAACGAGCTGGTGCTGAGCCGACGGAAGAAGGCGGCGCCGGCAGCGCATAACGCAACGCAATGTAAGAGCTGAAGTCTAAAACAGCAGCGCGGGCAGAATTCGCACTTCTGTCTTCCCATACTCCGAGGGCAGCGGAAATTTCGCAGCCGACGGAAGGCCGGCAACATCCAACCCGCAGGAGCGTGCATGGACCAGGCTGAGCGGCCCCCTCTCCCTGAAGATGTAGAACGCGAGACAGCTTCCAACCAACAACGAACAGAAGACGAAACGGAACGCGAAACCGGACATGGTCTGGGGCTGGGCCGGTTCTCGCGACGATCGTTTCTGGCGCAACTGGGCGCGGCGGGAGTGGCGGCCACTGCCGGCACGCTGCACGCGGCGACCGCTGCGCAGGGCGGGGTTCAGGGACAGACAGAGGATGCCGACGGCGAGCCGGGGGCGATTCCGGTGACACTGCTGGTGAACGGCGAGGAATATCACCTGAAGCTGGAGCCGCGGGTGACGCTGCTGGACGCGCTGCGCGAGCGTCTGCATCTGTTTGGGACGAAGAAGGGCTGCGATCACGGGCAGTGCGGGGCGTGCACAGTGCATGTGAACGGGCGGCGGGTGAACAGCTGCCTGAGCTTCGCGGTGATGCACCAGGGCGACAGGATTACGACCATCGAGGGACTGGCGCAGCACGGCGAGTTGAGCGTGATGCAGCGGGCGTTCGTGGTGAACGACGGGTTCCAGTGCGGATACTGCACGCCGGGACAAGTCATGTCGGCGACGGCGCTGATGACCGAGCCGATTGGGCCGGGGGATGACGACGTGCGGGCGGCGATGAGCGGAAACATTTGCCGGTGCGGCGCCTACGACAATATCGTGACTGCGGTGCAGGAAGCGAGAAAAGCGAGCAAGAGGACGGGCAAGTCGGCGAGTTAGCGGGACGGCAAGCGATCGGTCGTCAGCGATCAGAACTCATCCTGTCCGCTTTGCGAATCAGGGTGGGGCACCCGGAGATCCGAGCTGGAGCAAAACGAATGCAGGAATTTCGCTACAGGCAGGTGAGGACGGTCGAGAGCGCGGTGCGCGCCAACGGCACGTATCTGGCGGGCGGAACGACGCTCGTCGATCTGATGAAGCTGAACGTACTGCAGCCGGCGACGGTGGTGGATGTGAATCCGCTGCCCCTGGCACAGGTGGAAGCGCTGCCCGGGGGAGGACTACAGATTGGCGCGATGGTGCGGAACAGCGATCTGGCAAACCATCCCACGGTGAAGCAGGAGTATCCGGTGCTTTCGGAGGCGCTGCTGTCGGGTGCGTCGCCGCAGTTGCGGAACATGGCGACGACGGGCGGAAATCTGCTGCAGAAGACGCGCTGTTCCTACTATCGCGACACCAATTATGCATGCAACAAGCGGGAGCAGGGCTCGGGGTGCTCGGCGATGGATGGTTACAACCGGATGCATGCGGTGCTGGGGGGAAGCGCGGATTGCGTGGCGACGCATCCTTCGGATATGGCCGTCGCCATGATGGCGCTGGAGGCGACGGTGCATACGGAGGGGCCGAACGGGGTGCGGGCGATTGCGCTGCGGGATTTTTACGTGCTGCCCGGAACGAGTCCGTCGATTGAGACGGTGCTGCAGCCGGGCGAACTCATCACGCATGTGACGCTTCCGGCGCCGCCGCATGGGACGCGCTCGCATTATCTGAAGCTGCGGGATCGCGCGCAGTATGAATTTGCGCTGGCTTCGGCGGCGGTGGTGGTCCAGATGCACGGCAAGCACCTTGCGCGGGTGCGGATTGCGCTGGGCGGCGTGGGCACGCGGCCGTGGCGATCACCCGAAGCGGAGCGCGCGCTGGAAGGACGCGAGGCGACGGCGGGGAACTTTCAAAAGGCGGCGGCCGCGGCTATGGCGGGTGCGAAGCCGCTGAAGTACAACGCCTTCAAGATCGAACTGGCGAAAATGGCTTTGGTTCGGGCGCTGGAGACGGTGACACAGATGGAGCATGCGGGATGAGCACATCGATCATTGGCGCGGCGGTGAACCGCGTGGACGGGCCGCTGAAGGTCAGCGGTCAGGCGCAGTACGCGGTGGATCACAAGCTGGAGAACCTGGCGTACGGCGTGGGCGTCTTCAGCACGATGGGCAATGCGCGCGTGGTGCGGGTGGAGGCGAGCGATGCGCAGGGCATGCCAGGCGTGCTGGCCGTCCTGCATCGGGGGAACACGCCGCCGTTGTACCGTCCCGCCGAACGGCTGGAGCACAGCCGCGCGGGCGAGATTCGGCCGCCGTTCGAGGACGATCAGGTCTACTACTACGGGCAATATGTCGCGCTGGTGATTGCCAATACGCTGGAGCAGGCACAGGCGGCGGCGGACAAGGTCCGGGTGCAATACGACGTGCGCAAGCCGGCGGTGCTGTTGTCAGAGGCGCCCGCGCCGCAGGGCCCGCCGCGGGTGCATTCGACGCGCGGGGATGCGGCCGGGGCGTTCGAGAGCGCGGCGGTCAAGCTGGACGAGACGTACACGGTCCCGGTGGAAGTGCACAATCCGATGGAAATGCACGCGACGATGGCGCACTGGGAAGGCGAGAACCTGACGCTCTATGTGACGACGCAAGGGGTCCTGAATTACCAGAAGGTACTGGCGGAAGTGATGGGGATTCCGGTGGAGAATGTGCGGGTGATTTCGCCGTTCTGCGGGTCGGGCTTCGGAGGAAAGCTGTTCCCGTGGCCGGAATCGATGCTGGCGGCGCTGGGTGCGCAGCACCTAAAGCGGCCCGTGCGCGTGCAGGTACCGCGGAGCATGATGTTCACGACGGTGGGGCATCGACCGCTGACGCAGCAGCGGGTGCGGCTGGGCGCGACGGCGGACGGGCAGCTGGTGTCGATGCAGCACGACGTGGTGCAGCCGACGTCGATGGTGGACGAGTACGTAGAGTACTGCACGGGCGTGACGAAGACGCTGTACGCCTGCGAGAACGTGGAGGTGCGTCAGGACCTGGTGCGGCTGAACGTGGGAACACCGACCCCGATGCGCGGGCCAGGAGCGGTGCCGGGACTGGTGGCGCTGGAGTCGGCGATGAACGAGCTGGCGGAGAAGCTCGGGATGGATCCGATCGCGCTGCGGCTGAAGAATTATGCGGAGACGGATCCGGGCTCGAAGCTGCCCTATTCGAGCAAGCACCTGCGGGAGTGCTACCAGAAGGGCGCGGAGCAATTCGGATGGGCGAAGCGGAATCCGAAAGTGGGCTCGATGCGGCGAGGGAACGAGATTCTGGGCTGGGGGATGGCGAGTGCGATTTGGGACGCGGGGCGCGGAGGCGCGACGGTGCGGGTGCGGCTGAACTCAGACGGGACCGCGCGGGCGAGCTGCGCGACGCAGGATATCGGGACGGGAACGTACACGATCTTCGCTCAGGTGGTGACGGAGAAGACGGGAATCGTGCTGGATAAGGTTCAGGTGGTGCTGGGAGACAGCACGCTGCCGCCAGGGCCGACCTCGGGCGGGTCGACGGTGACGGCTACCGTGCTGCCGGCGATTGCGAAGGCGACGGACCAGGCGGTGCAGCGGGTGCTGCAGGCGGCGGTGATGACGCCGGGGTCGCCGTTTTTTGCGCCGCATGGGACGCAGGCGCCGAAGGTAGCCATGACGAACGGCTGGGTGCATGAGGTGGATAAGCCGTACTCGAGCGGCGTGCCCTTTGAGGAGATCCTGATCGCGCGGCGGCTGGCGGCGCTGGATGGCGAGGCGACAACGGGGCCGGACCTGGCGAACCGCGAACGCTACGCGTTCAACTCTTTCGGGGCACAATTCATGGAAGTGGCGTGGGATCCAGGAATCGCGCGGCTACGCGTCTCGCGAGCGCTGACCGTGATCGACGCGGGAAAAATTATTAACAGGAAGGCGGGGACGAACCAGGTTCTGGGCGCGGTGGTGATGGGGATCGGGATGGCGATGTTCGAAGAGGCGATCTACGATCCGCGGACGGGCAAGCCGATCAATAATAACTTTGCGGATTATCTGGTGGCGACGAATGCGGACGTTCCTGAACTGGAGTGCATCTTTGTCGAATATCCGGACTATCATTTGAACGAATACGGAGCGCGCGGGATCGGCGAGATCGGACTGGCCGGCGTGGCTCCGGCGCTGGCCATGGCGATATATCACGCGACAGGCGTGCGGGTGCGGACGCTGCCGTTTCGGGTGGAAGATGTTCTCGGGGGCGAGCGGGCGACGATTGTTTGACTGTTGCGGATCTGCGGTACGTCTTCTATGGCGGAACTAAGAAGGATCCTCGATCTGTGGAAGCGCGCGAGGGCGGCGGGCGAGGAAGTCTGCGTGGCGACGGTAGCGGCGGTGGAGGGATCGTCGTACCGGCGGCCGGGCGCGCGGATGGTGTTGACGACGAGCGGACAGCGCGCGGGAACGATCAGCGGCGGTTGCCTGGAAGCGGAGGTGGCGAAGAAGGCATGGTGGCTGACGGAGCGCGGGGCTTGCGTGCAGCGGTACAGCAGCTTTTTCGACGATGACGGCGACATGCCGTACGGTCTGGGGTGCGGCGGCGCGATCCTGGTTCTGCTGGAGCGCGGCGAGCCGGCGAAGCAGGCGCTGGAAGCGCTGCGGCGGAGCGTGGAAGAGCGCACGGCCCAGGCGGTGGTGGCGAATCTGGGCCAGACGCCGGGCACGGAAGTAATTGTCAGCGAAGCGGGACGGGAGACCTGGTCTCGCGGCGCGGGCGAGAGCGCACGGATGCTGGCGCAGAGATCGCTGGGCGCGGAGGCTTCGCAGTGGGAGGGGGAGCTGTTCGCCGAGTACATCGCTCCTCCGCCGGCGCTGTTTGTTTTCGGGGCGGGCGACGATGCGCAGCCGCTGGCGCAGCTGGCTTCGGATCTGGACTGGCACGTGACCGTGGCAGATGGGCGTTCCCAGCTGGCACGAGCGGAACGGTTTCCGCAGGCGGTGGTGAAGGCGCCGGCCGATACATTGAGAGAAATGAGCGTGCGCGATGCGGCAGTGGTGATGACGCACAGCTACGAGCAGGATCGCGAGATTCTGCGAGAACTGCTTCAGCGCGAGCTGCGGTACCTGGGGGTTCTGGGACCACGGCGGCGCACGGAGCACCTGATCCGCGCGATTGCAGCGGAACTGGGGCTGGGCGCGGAGGAATGCATGGCGCGACTGCATGCGCCGGTAGGGCTGGACCTCGGTGCCCATGCACCGGGAGCCATTGCGCTGTCAATCGCGGCGGAATTGCAGGCAGTGTTCGGCGGAGCGGCGCTGCGGAAGACGTCTTCTCATCCTGTGTCTGCCTGAAGCGATGAGCGAGCGAGACGCTGGGATCGCGGCGGTGGTGCTGGCTGCGGGCGCGTCCACGCGACTGGGAGAACCAAAACAGCTGATCAGGATTGAGGGCGAGTCGCTGCTGCGTCGCACAGCGCGGCTCGCGGGGGATGCCGGGTGCATGCCGGTGTTCGTGGTGCTGGGCTGTGAGGCAGAGCGCATGCGGAACGAGATGGAAGGTCTCGCCACGACACCAGTGATCCACGAGGGATGGTCCGAAGGGATGGGCTCGTCGCTGCGACGAGGGATGGAAGCGGTGTGCGCGACGCAGCCGCAGCCGGCGGCCGTGCTGCTGCTGGTGTGCGATCAGGCAAAACTCACAGTGGAGCACCTGCGCAGGCTGATGGCCTTGCAGGAATCCGAGGGCGCCGGGGTGATCGCGTCCGGATACGCGGGGCGGGCGGGTGTTCCGGCGATTTTTGGGGAAGAATTCTACGGGGAACTATTGGAATTACAAGGGGATGCGGGCGCGCGTGAGGTCATCCGGCGCCATCCGGAGGCGTTGAAGACCGTTTTCTGGGCCGAGGGAGAGATGGATGTGGATCTTCCGGAGGATTTGGCAAGGCTAAGGGTCTGAAAGAAGCCGAGTTCTGCGTGATTTGATCTTATCAATCAGATATTTATTTCGTGAAACTGAAATCGTTTTCCACGGCTAACCTTCGTGTGGCACACGGGTTGCGTTCTTGCCAGGTCTTGCACATAAAGACTAGGATACGGGGCAGTTCAGTGAGGCTCCTCCGCAGTTCGGCGCCTACCCGAGCCCAGAAAAGCCATGTATACCCCCGAAAAGCTGCTGTTCCTAACCCTCTCACCTATCAGCATGCGGAGCGACTTTATATGGCGTGGTATGCCTACTGCATAACAGAAAGACAGGCCTTTCCGGAACTGCTGCGGCACCGGAAACCGATTCCAATGGAAACCGTAACCGGAGTACAGGGCAATCAGGTTTTCCTTTATCCAGCCAGTGACTTAGCGGTAATCGTCAGCGAATGCTCCTCGACAGAAACCCTTACCCAGCAAGCCGGCATGGAGCATGCGCGGGTGGTATCGGATTGTTTCAAAACTTCCACGGTGCTGCCATTCCGGTTCGGGACGGTGTTTGCGGACGACGAGGCGCTGCGCCGGTCGATCCGGTCGAACCAACGGCAGTTTGTGACCAACATTGAACGCCTGCGCGGCAAAGCGGAGATGCACCTGAAGGTGGTGCTGGACGACTGCTGCCGCGAGCAGGTGAAGCGGTACAACGCGCCACCGACGCCGACGACGGGGCGGGCGTATCTGTCGAATTTGCGGGAGAACGCAGCTCTGCAGCGGGAGCGTCAGACGAAAGCACGCGCGGTGACGGTGCAGATGCATCGGATGTTTCTGCCGCTGGCGGAGGAAGTCAGCTGCCGGAGGCTGGACACGGGCAAGATGCTGCTGGATATCGCGCACCTGATCGATTCGGGTGCGGTGGAGCGGTACCAGAACAAGTACTCCAGCGCTTCGCTGCTGATGAAAGACTGCCAGATGCAGCTTTCAGGGCCGTGGCCCCCCTATCACTTCGTGCACCGGCTGACGCATCACGCGGCAGCGCCAGCAGCACCGGCAGTGGCGGTTCGGCCGGTGGCAGGCCTGGCGGCGTCGGCCTAGATCGCAAACGATTCAACCAACAGGGACCCGCCATCAGGGCGGGTCTTCTTTTTGAGGCGGAGATCTCGGCGGCCGAAGCGGCGCCAGGGTGCCCACGCGACCTGAGCGGGTCTGGCCCATCGAAAGATCAGGAGGACAGCGAATGCGGAAGATCGATCCAGCGAATGCCGCGGCCGCGGATGTGTACAAACTGATGATCGGCATCATCGTGCCGAGGCCGATTGCATTTGTTTCCACGGTGGACGGGGCGGGGTTGCGCAACCTGGCGCCGTTCAGCTATTTCACGGGATGCAGCACGAATCCGCCGGTGGTGTGTTTTTGCGCGGCAGTGCGGGAAGGGCCGCAGCCGCAGAAGGACACGCTCGAAAACATTCAGGCGACGGGGGAATTTGTGGTGAATGTCGTCTCAGAGGAAATTGCGGAACAGATGAACGCGTGCTCGGCGGAAGTGCCGCCGGAGGTGGACGAGTTCGCGCTGTCGGGGCTGACGCCGATCGAGAGCGATCTGGTGAAACCGCCGCGGGTGGCAGAGAGCAAAATCCAGATGGAGTGCCGGCTGCGGCAGGTGATCCGGGTGAGCGACAAGCCGGGCGGGGGAAACCTGGTGCTGGGCGATGTGCTGCGCTTTCACGTGCAGGAGAGCGTTCTGCTGGGAGATTACAAGATCGATCCCGACGCGCTGCGGGCAATCGGCAGGATGGGCGGTCCGACCTACGCGCGGACGCGGGACCGGTTTGTGATGGAGCGGCCGAAACAGCGTTGAGGCGGCGAAGCTCGGGCGAGGCAGGAAGCCGGGGAGAAAGAGAAGCCCCGGCGGACCCACGAACCACCGGGGCTTTCATCGAGGGTGCAAGGGACGCTGGCGGTTCAGCACGCGCCCCGCGCGCCTCATGCCCTATAGACGCGCAGCACTCCGGAATGTCATGCGGAGGGGGGAAGCGGGCTGTGGATTCCGAGGCAGCGGGCTCCGGATTGTGACGAAGCGGTGGTGCCGGAGGCGCGGTTATGATGGCAAGAATATGAAAAAGCTTGCTTTCCTTTTCCCTGGACAAAATTCGCAGTATGCCGGCATGGGCCGCGATCTCGCGGAGAAATTCGCGGTGGCACGGCGAACATTCGAGGAAGCCGACGACGCGCTGGGGTTCTCGATTGCGAAGCTGTGTTTCGAGGGTCCGGAAGAACAACTGAAGCTGACGGAATACCAGCAGCCGGCCATCTGCACGGTGAGCGTGGCGGCGCTGCGCGTGCTGGCGGAAAAGGGCGTGACGCCGGCGATGGTGGCGGGGCACTCGCTGGGCGAATATGCGGCCAACGTAGCGGCGGGATCGCTCGCGTTTGCGGACGCTGTGCGGACGGTGCGGCAACGGGGAAAGTTCATGCAGGAAGCGGTGCCGGCGGGACAGGGAGCGATGGCGGCGGTGCTGGGCCTCAGTTCCGAAGAGACGGCACGGGCGTGCAGGGATGCCGCGGCGGAAATGCAGGGAGTGGTCTCGGCAGCGAACTTCAATTCGCCGGAGCAGACGGTGATTTCAGGCGAAGCTGCCGCGGTGGAGCGGGCGGCGCAGGTGTGCAAAGACCGGGGGGCGAAGCGGGTGGTGATGCTGCAGGTCAGCGCACCCTTCCATTGCGCGCTGATGCAGCCGGCACAGGATCGCCTGGCGGAGCTGCTGCGGGCGACGGAGTTCAGGGCGCCGCGGGTGCCGGTTGCGGTGAATGTGGATGCGGCACTGGTGACGGAGCCAGGCGCGCTGCGCGAGGCGCTGATCCGTCAGGTGACAGGCGCGGTGCGGTGGGTGGAGTCGGTACGGTTGCTGCTCGCTGAGGGGCCGGCGGCCTTTGTGGAGGTGGGACCGGGCAAAGTGTTGAGCGGCTTGATGCGGCAGATTGATCGCGGGCAGACGTGCGTAAATGTGGAGGATGAGGCGTCGCTCGAGAGCGCAGTGCTCAGAGCTCAGAGCTCAGAGCGGCCCTGAGAGCCTGCAAACAGCCGGCGAGGTCAGCGCCCCGCCAGCAAACTCGCACTTTCGCCCTTCCAGAGCCCCGCTAATTGTGCCCGAGGCTACGGGCCGCTGTAGAGCTCGACGGGTGAGAAGGCGATGGTGCCGTTTTTGTCGTCGACAAAGAGGAAAATCGGGGTTTTGCCGCCGTTGATGTCGACGCCGACGATGACGCCGTTGCCGGAGTGATGAGCGACGACGATCTTGTGGCTTTTAATGACGCCATAATCGCTGGACGGCCCCCAGTCTTTCGTGAATGCCTGGAGGGTGTAGGGCGCATACTGGTTGGGATTCTGCTGCCAGTTGGGATTGTTATTCCAGATGCCGTAGGCCTTCTGGAGATCGCCCTTCTCGACGGTATCGAGGAAGGTGTTGATCTTATGGTCGGCGGGCCAGTGCCAGAACTGCCAGGGAATCTGGAGGAACCAGAGCCAGGCGCCAATGGCACCGACAATAACGACAATGATGGCAGCGATGGAAAGCCGATGGATGAGGCGCGCCCGGCGCTCATCGTATTTAGGAGCATCCAGCAGGGTCATTCCGCGCGACTCCTTTTCGACGGGTAGGATGCAGAGAAAATGAGAGCCCTGCTTCTATTCTGACACCACGGAGGGCCGATTGGTTTCTGGGAGGCACGGAATCACAGGGAATAACGATTGCGGTCCTGGTCGGTGCGACGCTCCAGGGCTAGCTGAATGAGTCGGTCGATGAGCTGCGGATACGGGACGCCGGAGGCGGCCCAGAGGCGTGGGTACATGCTGATGGAGGTGAACCCGGGGAGGGTGTTGATCTCGTTGACGAAGATGCGGCCGCGGGGCCCGGGCTCCATGAGGAAGTCGACTCGGGCGAGGCCGGCGCAGTCGCAGGCTCGGAAAGCGGCGACGGCCATGCTGCGAACCTGCTTCGTCTGCGCGCGCGTGAGCTTTGCGGGAACGATGAGATCGGAACCCTCGCTGAGGTATTTGGCCTCGTAATCGTAGAACTCCTTGACGGGAACGACTTCGCCGGCGACGGAGGCTTCGGGGGCGTCGTTGCCGAGGACGGCGACTTCGAGCTCGCGGGCTTTGCCGCGCTTGCCGCCGACCGCCTGCTCGACGACGATTTTGCGATCGAACTGGGCGGCGGTCTCGATGGCGGGACCCAGTTCCTTGCTGTTGTGAGCTTTGGTGATGCCGACGGAGGAGCCCAGGTTCGCAGGCTTGACGAAGACGGGATAGTGCAGAGCGGATTCAATGCGGGAACGGACTTTCTTCGGCGCCTGAGTCCACTCGCCGCGGAGAAACGTGACGTGGTGAACGATAGGGAGCTTCGCTGAGGCGAAGAGGCGCTTCATCACGTCCTTGTCCATGCCGGTGGCGGAGCCGAGGACGCCGGAACCGACGTAGGCGATTCCGGCGAGCTCGAACAAGCCCTGGATGGTGCCATCTTCTCCGAAGGTGCCGTGGAGGACAGGAAAGATGACGTCGACGCTGAGGACGTGATCGGGGCTGGACGGCGCGACCGCGGAAGCTTCCCGCTCGAAGGGGACCAGCGCCTGCGAAGGGATGGGAGGCACGAGAACGGATTCGCCACGACGGAGGACTGCAGCGGCGGGCGTGGTGGCCGGATCGCCGGCGCGGAGATGCCGGGGCTCGGATTTCTCGCCGGTGAGGAGGCGCTCGGCATGGGCAGCGGTGACCCAGCGGCCCTCCTTCGTGATGCCGATGGGAACGACCTCGAATTTCTTGCGATCAATGGCCTGAAGCACAGAGGCAGCCGAGAGGAGCGAGACTTCGTGCTCGCCGCTGCGCCCGCCGAAGAGGATGCCGACGCGGATCTTTTTCATGGGCGACTGCCATTTTAATGGGAGGAGGCGCGGAAGTTGTGGCCCTGGCGCACGACGCATAAGATCAATTTTTGGCCATGACCTCGAAACCTCGCGTCCGTTTTGCACCCTCGCCCACTGGCTACCTGCATGTCGGAGGGGCGCGCACCGCACTCTATAACTGGCTGTTTGCGCGGCATTTGGGAGGGGTGTTCGTGCTGCGGATCGAGGACACGGACCTGGACCGCAGCGAGGCGCGGCACGAGGCGGCGCTGATCGAGGACCTGCAGTGGCTGGGCCTGGAATGGGACGAGGGACCGGGCGTGGAGGGGCCGCACGCACCGTACCGGCAGTCGGAGCGGCTGGGGATCTATCGCGAACATACGGAGCGGCTGCTGCGGGAGGGCCAGGCCTACCGGTGCTTCTGCACGGGGGAGCAACTGGAGGCGGAGCGAGCTTCGGCGGCTGCGGACCATCGGCCGCAGGTGTATTCGGGACGGTGCCGGGGAATTGCGGAGCCGGAGTCGGCGCGACGGGCGGAGGCGGGCGAGGCGTTTGCGGTGCGGCTGAAAATTCCGGATCATCCGCTGCGGTTTCACGATCTGGTGCGCGGCGAGGTGGAATTTCCGAACGAGACGGTGAGCGATCCAATCCTGGTGCGGTCGTCGGGCATGCCGGTCTACAACTACGTAGTGACGGTGGACGACGCGCTGATGGAGATCACGCACGTGATCCGGGGCGACGATCACATTTCGAATACGCCCAAGCAGGTGGCCATCTACGAGGCGTTCGGGTGGAAGCTGCCGGAGTTCGCGCATTTGTCGACGATTCTGGGGAGCGATCGCGAGAAGCTCTCGAAGCGGCACGGGGCGACGGCGGTGGCGAGTTTTCGGGAGATGGGGATTTTGCCGGAAGCACTGGTGAATTACCTGGCGCTGTTGGGATGGGGCGCGGAGGGCGGAACGCGGGAGATCTTCTCGCTGGAGGAGCTGACGCGGGAATTCCGCCTGGAGCGGGTGACGGCGTCGCCGGCGGTCTTCGACTGGGAGAAGCTGCACTGGCTGAGTCGACATTATCTGAAGCAGGCCGAGCCTGCGCGGGTGGAAGAGCTGGCGTGGCCGCACTTTGCTGGTGCGGGATTGCTGCCGGTGTTGGAGACGGCGGGGCCAGACGTCAAGGCATGGTTTGCGAAGCTCCTGGCGCTGTTTCTGCCGGCGGTGAGCCAGCTGGATGAGCTGCCGAAGAAGGCCGGATTTATCTTCGGCTTCGACGTGGGGGCAGCGCGGGCGAACGAGGAAAACGCTGCGGTGCTGGCGACGGAGAGCGCACAGAAGGTGCTGTCGGCGTTTGCGGCGAAGGTGGGGGCGCAGGATGGAACAGTGACGCCGGAGCAGTTTAAGGCGTGGATGAACGAGGTGAAGGCGGAGACGGGCGCGAAAGGAAAGGGCCTGTTCCATCCCGTGCGGATTGCGCTGACGGGGTCACATTCGGGGCCGGAGTTTGACAAGCTGATCCCGATTGTCGAGGAAGGCAGCCGGCTGACGCTGCCAGTACATGTGGCGAGCGTACGGGAGCGGGTGGAGAGATTTTTCGCGGAATGACGCCCGATTTTACTTTTGAACATTTTTGGGAGGCAGAGATTCTTCTCGGACGGCCGCAGATTCTGCCGCCGCGGAGGTTTGTGTATCCGCGCGAGGCGGAAGAAGTGGAGCGGGGCGCGCTGGAGGTGATGGTGCAGCCGGCGGAGGGAGGGCCGTTTCTGGCGACGTTTGCGCTGGGGTTCGCCGATCCGGCGGCGCCGACGGGATTGTGGAGCTGCCCGAACAGCGATGAGATGTGCGCGGTTTCCGGCGGGTATGCGTACGTGGTGAACACGAGGGAGCCGGAGCGGTTCACGCATCTGCCGTTTCGCCCGGTGCTCAACGTGCAGGCGCTCGCGGAGCAGCGGCTGCTGCTGTTCGCGGGGCACTACGCGCTGCTGGCGTGGGGCGCGACGGGGCAGGCGTGGCAGACGGCGCGGCTTTCGGCGGAGGGCGTGCGGATCGCGGAGATTCGCGGGAGTGAGTTGCGCGGTTTCGGGTGGGATCTGCTGACGGACACGGAAGTGCCGTTCACCGTGGATCTGAGAACGGGTGCGCGCAGGTAAACACCTCACCAGAGAGGACACGGAGAGCACAGAGCTAGTCGGCGGAGGTGCGGTAGAAGCTGAGGGCGGCGTAGCCCTGAGTGAGGAGGCGATAACGCGAGAGCGCTCCATGGTTTTCCTCGAGGGCGCGGCGTTTCTCGTGCTCGGCGATGACGAGGGCGTCCGGTGCGAGCAGGGATTGGCAATCGCCGCCGAGCAAGCCGAGAGCGAGGGTGTACTGCTCGTCGGCGGCATAGGGAGGGTCGAGGAAGACGAGGTCGGCCTGGCGGCGGGCTTCGACGAGGCGGGGGAGCGCGGCAGCAACGCTGCGAGGCTCGAGGGCGTATCCGCCGCGGATGGCGAGCGCGGCGAGATTAGATCGGATGGCGCGCAGGGATGACTCCGCGTGCTCGACGAAGATGGCTTCGCGGGCGCCGCGGCTGAGGGCCTCGATGCCGACGGCGCCGGAGCCCGCGTAGAGATCAAGAAAAACAGCGCCGGCGATGCGCGGCGCGAGGACGTTGAAGAGGGTCTCGCGGAGGCGGTCGCTGGTGGGGCGCACGTCCAGGCCTCGAGGCGCGTGGAGCGGGCGAGAGCGGAATTGTCCGGCAATGATGCGCATGATGAAGACCGAGGAGCGACAGGGCAAGTACCCAAATCCGGTCAACCTTCTACAATAGCGGGAAGGTAGCGGAGATTCGAGATGCGCGCGTGGTCATTACCGCTGGGACGCTGGTTCGGAGTGCACCTGCGCATTCACTACTTTTTCCTCCTGCTGCTGTTTTTCTGCGCTGTTTCGACGAACCTCGCCGGAGTTTCAGGGTGGCGGGGCGTGATGCTCTGGGTGCTCCTGCTGGGCACGGTGCTGGGCCGGGAAGCGGCGCGCGCGGTGACCGCTGCGTATCACGGGTTGGCGGTACGGAGCATTCTGCTGCTGCCGATTGGAGGGCTCTTCTCTTACGCCAGCCCGGAAATGGCGGAGCAGGCGAATAGCGGCACAACACAACTGGCGATGACGGTGGCCGGGCCCCTGTCGAACCTTCTTTTCGCGGCGGTGGTGGCTGCCCTGATCGCGGGCGCGTCGGCCCAGGTGCCGATTGCGACGATGCCGCTGATCACGCCTTCGCATCTGATGCGTTCCCTGGTGTGGTTGAATGTGGTGCTGGCGGCGCTGAACCTGATCCCGGCGTATCCGCTGGATGCGGGACGGCTGATGCGGAGTGCATTCGCAAAGACGAAAGGGATGGCACAGGCGACGCGGGCGGTTTCAGGGATCGGACAGATGGCGGGGATCGCAGCGGTCGTCGTTGGGCTTGCGCTGCTTGCGCTGCCAAATACGCATGTGGCGGCGAGCCTGAGCTCCTGGTTGATCATGGGCGGATTTTTTATCTTCATCGGTGCGCAGCTGGAAGACCAGGGCGTGCTGTTCCAGAGCGTGGTGGAGACGGTGCGGATGAAGGACGTGATGCTGACGGACTTCGATACGCTCTCTCCTTCGGACACGTTTTCGGACGCACTGTACAAGGCGATTCACAGCCTGCAGGACGATTTTCCGGTGGTACGCGGGCCGAATCTGGTGGGGGTAGTCTCGCGGCAGGGCATTGTGCAGGCGCTGCGGAACGAAGGGAACGGCTACATTCAGTCGATCATGTCGCGGGCGTTCCAGGTGGCGCAGCCGGACGATTCTCTGGGCGCGCTGATTCGCCGCATTGGGAGCGGGCGGCTTTCGCTGATCCCGGTGGCGGAAAGCGGGCGCGTGGTGGGCATCGTGACGTGGCAGAACCTGAGCAGCAGCATGGGTCTGCTGGCCGAGTACCGGCGCCTGGAGCGCGGCGGCGATGAACGAGAGTAGAAGCCCGCTCGCGCCTGGGCTCTATCTTGTCGCTACACCCATTGGAAATCTGGAAGACATCACAATGCGTGCGCTGCGGGTGCTGCGCGAGGTGGATCGCATCGCGTGCGAGGACACGCGGCAGACGCGCAAGCTGCTGGACCGCTACGGCATCTCGACGCCGATGATCAGCAGCCACGAGCACAACGAGGCGGAGCGCAGCCGGCAATTGCTGGAGGAATTGCGTCAGGGTGCGCGCATCGCGGTGGTCACGGATGCAGGGACACCGGGGATTTCCGATCCGGGGATGATTCTGGCCAGGGCCGCTATCGAGGCAGGATTGGCTGTCCACGCGATTCCGGGAGCCAGCGCGCTGCTGGCGGCTCTGGTGGCTTCCGGCCTGGATACGGAGCGGTTTTTCTTCGCCGGGTTCCTGCCTCCACGGAAAGGCGAACGCAAGACGGCGCTCGAGGAACTGGCGAGATCGCTGGCGGGGCCGACAACGCTGGTCCTGTATGAAGCGCCGCATCGGATTCTGGAGACGCTCGAGGATGCGAGCGCGGTGTGGGGGCCGGAATGCCGGATCGCGGTGGCGCGCGAACTGACAAAGATGCACGAGGAATTTCTGCGGGGACCGGTGCGGACGGTGCGCGAGGAGCTGCAAGGCCGCGACACGGTGCGTGGAGAGATGGTGCTGATGATCGAGGGGCGGCCGCCGGCGGCTGAGGCGGCGTGCGCGGGTGGCGTGCGCGAGCGGCTGGCGGAGCTCGAGAAAGCCGAAGGGCTCACGGAGAAGGACGCGCTGAAGCGGCTGGCGCGGGAGCGGGGCGTGGCGAAGAGCGAGTTGTGGCGCGAGCTGCAACGCGAGAAGTCGCGTGGGCGCTGACAGGACTTCCGCAGCCAGACTAACCAGCGGAACACGGCATGCAATTTCAGCGTGCGCAGCGATGCTATGCTCAAGGCGTGCTTCGGGGCCTGGCCGCATTTCTGACGCTCGCACTGGCACTTTGCTCGATCGCTTACACCCAGGCCAGCAAGCGACGGTGCACGGGTATTTTGCCTACGGCAACGACCAGATCCCGCAACCAGGCACTGAGGTGGCAGGCGACAGAATATGTCCAGGACTGAAGCTGCCGTGATGCCGGGCATCCTCAGCAGCGATGGTGGATCAGGGCGGCCACGCCGGCGCCGACGGCGGCGAGGGCCGGATCCTCGGGGAGAATCTCGGCGGTATAACTCTGCAGCGGGGACATCTTGATCATTTCGTAAAGGTGGTTTTTAAGGCGGGGAAGCTCGAGGCGCTGAATATCGCGGCCGGTGTAATAGAAGCGGCCGGCGCCTTCGAGATGGATTTGCGAAGCCGTGGCGGCGGCAAGGGCACGGTGCCAGAGGTCGACAAATTCGGCACAGCGGCGATCGCCTTTGTGGGCGGCGGCGAAGACCTCGTCAGGCTCCATGTCGAGGAAGCGGAGGCGCATGGCGCGGTGGCCCATGATGCCTTCAAGATGGCCGAGGCCGCCGCAGCCGCAGTATTTCTCTTTGGGATCGAGCGAGACGACCATGTGTCCGCCTTCCCAGGGGCCTTCGGTCCAGGGATAGCGGCCGTAGCCGATGCCGTTGCCGATGGTCCAGACTCGGATCTGGCG
>JASHNS010000084.1 GCA_030041515.1 Acidobacteriaceae bacterium
CGCAGTTCCATCTCGAAGAGCATCTCCGGGTCGCGCATCGGATCGCCGTTCTGTCTGCCATAGTGGGCAACGGAGACGGAACGAAACCTGAAGGGGCCGCGCGTCTCGATGTCCTCGATTTCGAGAGGCATCCACGGCGGGTTCTCGATGTGGAATCCGATGAGGGTGACTTTGTTCTGGTACATGCGGTTGATCTCCGTTTTGTTGAAGTTCCCGTATCCTGCTCGGGTCACACCCCGCGAAGCGTGGCGAGTGGGCCCCGGCTCCCAAGTGCCGAAGGTCTGCTTTCTCGGCGGGGCCCGGAAGAAGTTTGTGCGGCGTTCTGTGCCGCGGTTTACAAACTTGTTCCGGGAGGAACCGAGACCCCGAAGGGGCGCGGAACGCGAAGCAGAAGACCGAGTGCCGCAGGGCGCCGGAAAGGCCCCGAGCGTGACCCCGAGCAGAGGACGGGATACGGGGCGGAGTTCTCTCCATGGACCACAGTCATCCCTCATCACCCCGGCTGCGGAAACTCGCCCAGACCAAAACTGAACCCGAGTGGCAACTCTCCCGGAAACGGACGGCATTCCCCGCCGGTCGTTGCGGCCTTCGCGCCTTGGGAACGGCACGCGAGGGTCGTCGAGAGACAGGTTGGGCATTGCAGCCGGATTGGCGGCGGAACGGGGCATGGAATCGGTCTCTGATCTCGGTGGAATTCTCTAGTCGAACGCCTGGTCGGCTCGAAAGCGGATGATGGTCAGACCCAGGGGGTTCACGGCCAGTTCTTCGTTCTTCACCGTCGGACGGAAGACGTAGGTAACGCTGGCGACCCATCGCTCCCGTTTGATTTCGGTCTGATCCGCGGGATTGGTGTAGATCTTGTCGAACACCACCTGAGCCGAATACGGCGATTCCCGGAGGTCATCGAGGATGACGTTCTTCACTTCGACATCGACAAACGGAAGCGTGCTGTCGTCGCGGTATTTGACGATGGTGTTGTTCTTCCGTTCCTGCTGGATCACCGCCTGCTGCACATCGCTGTTCAGAAAGTAGAGAGCATTGGTCTGATCGCGCTCAATGGTGAAGCGATTGCGGCTGAAATAGAGCTCCGCCCACCGCGTGAGGTAATACTTGTTCTCCGCCTCTTCGGGCCGGTACTGGAAGTTGCGATAGTCGATCGCCTCCGCCCGCCCTACATCGTTAATCCGGATGATGAGCGGGTGGATGGAAGCAAGCGCCTTCTGGCTGTGGAACACGGCCGCCGCGAGAGCCAACGAGACGAACACCAGGCACAGGATCGTGACCTTGAGCCAGGTATTCATCACGAGCGGATCGCCGTATTGTTCGAGGTACCGTTCGGCGGCGCGCGTGATCTCGGGAGAGGCTTTTTCTGTGGTCGAAGTCATGGTTTCTTCCTCAGCCCATCAGGGCGGTGGTTGCGATCCCGGTGAGGACACCGGTGCCGGCGTCATGGCCGCTGGTGTGGCCGCTGAAGATGGTGGCCGTCATGGCCGGAATTTTGAGCAGAATGAAGCCGTTGACGATTACCAAAAGGATCAGGATCGGCATCTGTTCGACCATTTTCCCGGGATCCACAAAGTTGGTCATGAGGCCGTAATAGTGTGCGAGAAGCTGCGCGAGCACACTGAGCGTGGCCGCGGCGATCACCTTGTAAAACGTGAAGCCAAGGAACGCACGGAGCCATCCCCAGAAGAGGAACTCCAGCTTGTCGAATACGAGGAACGGTATGAAGATCGGCCCGAGCAATCCAACGACGGTACTGGCGATAGCACCGTAGGCGATGATTACGCTGATCAGGGCGGATAAGGTCGCTATCAGCACCTGAATCAAAGCGAAGATGATTGCGTTATAGGGACTGGTCAACGCCGCCATCATGCCGGGGCCTTCCTGGGCCTCTGCCTGTCTCAGAGTGCTTAGAAGTTGCGACACGCTATCGGTTCCGATCAGGTCCACCAACTCCTGGGCGCCACCGTTAATAAAGCTCCGGAGCGAATAGCCAATCCCCGGGATTGTCGAGTCATAAAACCTGACCATCACGTAGGCGAAGGTGATCAACATAAAGAAGCTCAGGAACTTCCCCATGTTGAAGCCCGGGCCACCCTGGGCTGAAGAGAGCGCCTCCTGCACACCGAACCAGACGAGCATGATCGTAGCCATCGCCAGACAGATGTGTAGGCCGAGAGAGTCCACTGCTGGCGAAACATTGGCGGTCAGGGAACTGCACGCCTGCGTAATCCATGTAAAGAGTTCCATTGTGAAATTGCTTCCTCTGCCCTAGTAACGAAGTGCGGTGGCAGCATCCGAGAAGGATGGCGCCACTGCGTTATAGCCGGACTGAAACTGGCTGGCCTGTTGAAACGTCATGTTCAGCGTGTCCTGCTGCTGCTTCTGCCCAACGATCTGCTGCAGGGCGAACGCCTGGCTGATCTGGTTGGCCTCCTGCTGCGCCAGAAGTTGGAGCACAAGTGCCTGATTGATCCGCTGAAGTGTCGCAAGTTCGGTATGCTGGGACGGATCTGTTGATTGCGTGGCAGCTTCGAGAGCGGTAATGTCGGCCTGCCGGCGCTCAGAATCGGCGCGGATGGTTCCCAGCGTCTGAATATTGCTGCTCGTCACCGAATCGTTGAGGTCGGCGCTCGCTCCCATTGCCGCGATTTGCTGTTGCCCCGCAGCGCTGAGGTTCCCGTATCCGGTCAGCTCCCCGGTGCGCGGGACTGAAGCCTGCTGGTAAGCATAGGCCGCGTTAATTCCCGTATTTGCCGAATTCGTCCAGGCCTGCGAATTGCCGTAGGTGTTCGCTGCCTCATTCACTGCCAGCCAATATGCGGAAGGGGATAGAAACGGCTGGTAAAGGCTCTGCGGGGCCAGCGACATTTCGTGCGCGAGGTTGTATGTGGCGATAGCGTTGTCGGCGAGCTTCACCGAGTTTGTAAAGATGTTCTGTCCCTGCTGGATCTGCTGAATCGCATGGGCCGATTGCGTTGGATCGAAGACAATGCCAGACCCGAACTGAGCATGGGCAGCCACCGTTGTACTGAGCGCACCCAGAATTAGGGCGATTTTTCGACAAAAAGACTTCATCTGTTCCGGCCTCCAGCCGGTTTAGAGTGGTACTGGTTGACGGGGCGCTACTTGGAAGCGGCGGCCGCCAACTGTTGTTGTAGGTCGCTCGCGCGGTTGAGTTCCGCCTGGCACCTTCGGTCGTGTTCCGCCTGCTGCTGTGGCGTCGGTGTCTTAGGCTTCGTGCCTTTCAGGTAGGAGTTCGACCCTGAATCCCCGTAAAGCGGGGCCACACAATCGTCGTAGTATTGTTTGTGTGCCTTGCTGTATGCGTCCTGCAGCTTCGCAAGGTGTTCCTGCTTGCTCTCACAGCCAGCTGTTCCAAGTACTCCGAGCGCGATGAGAATTACGGCGATTCGCATAGTGGCCCTCCTCAGAAACTCTGCGGGATGGTGTGGTTGTCGTACGCAGGCAGCAGCATATCCTGCGTGAAATAGACCTTCATGCGATGTCCCTCGCGGATCGTGATGGTCGGCGGAATCTGCATAAACCGGTCGAGAACGGTCGTGGCCGATTGGGATACGCTGGCGGATGCGCCGGTGGCGAACGCCTGCGATCCACTGGTTGTGATGGTTCCTCCGCCTTCCTCGATTTCGCCGGCGCCGGAAATTACGCCGAGCGCGATGGAAGTTCCGAAGATCTGGAGGTAATGGTTATTGACTTTGTCCTTCAGCCCTTCCGAGCCGCTCTGGTCCAGCCCCTGAAACTGGTCAAGATCGACCGAGTAGCCGTCCGGCATGATCATCCGGTGAAAGGTGACGGCCAGCCGCCGCTGCTGGCCGAATCCGGCCGAGCCGATCTTCTTCGCCTCCCCCAGCACGATGGTTCCGTCCGGAATGAGGACGTGCTGGTAGTCGTGGGAGTAAAGGGGCGTCGAAACCAGCACCTTCACCGGACCTGGCGCGTCGCCGTCGAGGCGGTTCATCAGGACGCAATCGAGCAT